>NZ_JBIUBJ010000075.1:0-1027 GCF_044547985.1 Nonomuraea sp. NPDC052265 | reverse complement strand
GCCCCTCGATGCCGCCCTCCACCCCGGCTGCGGCGGAGGCGAACTACGTGAGCGAGGGCATGGTCGGCTTCTACATCGCCAACCCCTTCAAGATCGAGGTGCGGGCCATCGAGCGGCACGCCAAGCTGACCGTGTTACGCATGGAGATCATGACCACGGCGGCCACCAACACCGCCGGCGACTTCGGCTACGGCACCATGCCGACCTCCTTCGCCAGGTTCAGGTTGTTCGACCCGATCGGCAGGAAGATCTACTTCACCCTGCGTGAGAACGACGCCAACGGCGACGCCTTCGGCACCAGGAACCGCAAGGCCACGGCCGACTATCCCGACGACTTCGTGCCAGGCGTGCGCTACCCGGTGGAGGTCTACTTCCCGCCGCTTCCCACCGCCGCCAGGACGATGTCGATCGTGCCCGACCTGCCGATGGGCCCGATGACCGGCATCCCGGTCACCGACGGCGGCGCTGAGCCGACCGCCCGTGAGCGCGGTTCCTCCGAGATGCCGAAGACCGGCGACACGTTCCAATGGCCCGTCCTCGCGCCGGACGGGGAGATCTGGTCAGCCGTCTCCGACGTGAACGAACTGGTGGAGACACCGGTGAAGACCACCACCCAGGCGGGCGACACGGAGACGATCGGCCTGCGCACCGACGTCCTGTTCGCCTTCGACAAAGCGCGGCTGAGCACGAAGGCGGCAGCCGTACTCGACGACGTGGTCGCAGAGACCAGGCGACGGGCCGACCCCGCCAAACCGCCCATCACGATCACCGGCCACACCGACGACAAGGGCGCCGACGACTACAACCAGACGCTGTCGATCGAACGAGCCGAAGCGGTGCAGAAGTATCTGGCCGCCAGGCTCGGCAACGACTACCAGTACCGACCGGAAGGCAAGGGCGAGAGCGAGCCGATCGCCAAGAACCAGAAGCGGGACGGCAGCGACAATCCGGCAGGACGGGCCAGGAACCGCCGCGTAGAGATCTCCTACTCCATCAAGCAACAGGGCCCGGACGTGGCCACCACCAC
>NZ_JBIUBJ010000074.1:0-1030 GCF_044547985.1 Nonomuraea sp. NPDC052265 | reverse complement strand
CCTCGACCACACCGGCCTTCTCGGCGCTGATGACGTCGCCGGCGTCGGTCGCGGCACGGTACTCCATGCCGGTGCCGACCAGCGGCGCCTCGCTCCGGATCAGCGGCACCGACTGGCGCTGCATGTTCGCGCCCATCAGGGCCCGGTTGGCGTCGTCGTGCTCCAGGAAGGGGATCATCGCGGTGGCCACCGACACCATCTGGCGCGGCGACACGTCGATGTAGTCGACCTCGCGGGAGGCCACGTAGTCGGTCTCGCCGCCCTTGGTGCGGACCAGGACGCGGGGGTCCACCAGCTCGCCGTCCTCGCCGAGGGAGGAGTTCGCCTGGGCGACGACGAACCGGTCCTCCTCGTCGGCGGTCAGGTAGTCGATGCGGTCGGTCACCTTGCCCTCGACGACCTTGCGGTAGGGCGTCTCGATGAAGCCGAAGGCGTTGAGGCGGCCGTAGCAGGCGAGGTAGCCGATCAGGCCGATGTTCGGGCCCTCGGGGGTCTCGATCGGGCACATCCGGCCGTAGTGGGACGGATGCACGTCACGGACCTCCATGCCGGCCCGCTCACGGGACAGACCACCGGGGCCCAGGGCGTTCAGCCGGCGTTTGTGCGTCAGACCGGCCAGCGGGTTGATCTGGTCCATGAACTGCGACAGCTGCGAGGTGCCGAAGAACTCCTTCATCGACGCCACCACCGGGCGGATGTTGATCAGGGTCTGCGGCGTGATGGCCTCGACGTCCTGGGTGGTCATCCGCTCGCGGACGACCCGCTCCATGCGGGCCAGGCCCAGCCGGACCTGGTTCTGGACGAGCTCGCCGACACTGCGGATGCGCCGGTTGCCGAAGTGGTCGATGTCGTCGAGCTCCACGACGGCCTCGCCCATGGACGTCTCCCCCGCGTGCAGCCGCACCAGGTACTCGATCATCGAGACGACGTCGTCCTCGGTCAGCGTGCCCTGCGTGATCTCGGAGTCGACCCCGAGCTTCTTGTTGATCTTGTAGCGGCCCACCTTGGCCAGGTCGTACCGCTTGGGGTT
>NZ_JBIUBJ010000073.1:0-1066 GCF_044547985.1 Nonomuraea sp. NPDC052265 | reverse complement strand
GCCCAGAACCCGCTCCCGCAGACACTTAGCGCTTAACCTGCAAAAACAGGATCACGCGAAGATCGATTCATACACCACGTCCGTGGACGTGACCCTTATCGTGCCCTGATTCCCCTGTCCAACCACACCCCGACCCATCTGGCCGAGCTGTCCGCGGGCAGCGGGCTGAACGCGTAGCCGATGGCGGCGGTTAGCCCCCGGCTCAGCAAGCGCTGCTGGTCCTGGCCCACCTACGCAACGGCGACACCTACGCACCTCTGGCTGCCGGCTTCGCCATCAGCACCACCACGGCCTGCCGTTACATCCGCGAGAGCGCCGATCTGCTCGCCGCGCTGGCCGACGACGTGCACGCCGCCGTGCGACCGTACTACAGCGGGAATCGCAAACAGCATGGAGTGAACATGCAACTGCCGGCCGATCCCCGTGGGCCGGCTGGTGTGGGCCTCGCCCTGCGCTGCCGGGCGCCGTCAATGACGTGACCGCCGCTCGGACGGCCGGCCTGATCGACGCCCTTGCGGGTGCGTCGGCGCCAAGACCTTCGCGGACAAGGGCTATCAAGGCGCAGGTGGCCCCATCCGCACGCCGTTCAAGCGGCATCGCCATCGTCCCTGGTTGTCACGCGGACAGCAGGACGTGAACCGCGCCCACGCCCGTGTCCGAGCCATCGGTGAGCGTGCCGTCGCGACCTTGAAGTCCTGGAAGGTGTTTGACCAGGCTGCGCTGTTGCCCACATCGCGCGACCGTGCTCGTGCAGGCGATCCCCGTCCTGCAGCTCCTCGAGGAGGGCCGTTACTCAGGACGAAAGTGGCTCACATTGGATAAGCGGAGCCCTCTCTCCCCGAGCTCTCACTAAAGTCGGACTTACCTGACTTGAACGCAAGCGCCGGTATTCCTTCCAGCCAAAACGAGATGAGAGAAGTGGGAGCCACAGTTCCAAAACGGCTTCGCATGCCACCTCGGACACGACACACGGTCACGTCCACGGACGTGGTGTATGAATCGATCTTCGCGTGATCCTGTTTTTGCAGGTTAAGCGCTAAGTGTCTGCGGGAGCGGGTTCTGGGCC
>NZ_JBIUBJ010000072.1:0-1272 GCF_044547985.1 Nonomuraea sp. NPDC052265 | reverse complement strand
AGCAACTGTTCGGTGAGCCGGTCCACGGCGTGCTTGGTGTCCAGGAACATGATCACCCGGCCGTCGCGAGCAGCGATCTCCACAGTGGTGGCCTGCTTGTCGGCGCCTGTGATGTGCAGCACGTGGTGCTCCATCGTGGTGACCGCGCCCGCCGAGGGGTCGACCGAATGGACCACCGGGTCGGTCAGGTAGCGGCGGACCAGCAGGTCGACGTTGCGGTCCAAAGTGGCGGAGAACAGCATCCGCTGGCCCCCGGGACGTACCTGGTCGAGCAGGTGGGTGATCTGCGGCATGAAGCCCATGTCGGCCATCTGGTCGGCCTCGTCCAGCACGGTGATGCCGACCTGGTCCAGGTGGCAGTCGCCGCGCTCGATGAGATCCCTGAGCCGTCCCGGGGTCGCGATGACGACCTCGGCACTGTTGCGCAGCGCATGGGCCTGGCGGCTGATCGACATGCCGCCGACGACGGTGGCCAGCCGCAGCTTCAGTGCTTGGGCGTACGGGGTGAGCGCATCGGTGACCTGCTGGGCCAGTTCCCTGGTGGGGACGAGGATCAGGGCTAGCGGTCGCCGCGATTGTGCCCGCTGTCCGCAGGTGCGGGCGAGCAGGGCCAGGCCGAAGGCGAGTGTCTTGCCCGACCCGGTGCGCCCCCGCCCCAGGACGTCCCGGCCGGCCAGGGAGTTCGGCAGCGTGGCCGCCTGGATCGGGAACGGTTCGTTCAAGCCCAGGCTGGTGAGCGTCTTCAGCAGTGCGGGCGGCATGTCGAGTTGCGCGAATGTCGCGGCTGCGGGCAGGGCCGGGGTGACGGTGACCGGCAGTGCGAACTCTCTTTGGAGCTCGGCGGGACGCCGCCCGTTGCCGGACCGGCTGGAGGTGCCTGAACGGCCTTGAGCCGGAGAGCTGAATCGGCCGCCCCTGCTTCGGGCGGAGCCGCCCGTACGGGGCGAAGAGTTGCGATCGTGCGCGCGAGTTGCGTGGTTCATGCAGAACCTTCCTCGATGCGGCACGTGTCAGGATCCTCGGCGCGTTGAGCGGCACAAGAACAGCTAGCACGAGCCGAAGAAAAGACGAGTCGAACCGGCGGAGACAGCCTGGGTTCGTACGTCGAAATGGTCGGCTTTCGCCGGGAAGAACGCGGCTGTGATGCGGCGCTGTAGAGCTGGAGCGGGCCTGTGCCCGAACCGGAGCCATCGGTGGTGCATCCGGTGTGCGGCGGGAGAACAGACATGCTGTCCTGCGCGGGTTGTGAGGTCGTCACGGCACGATGGATGC
>NZ_JBIUBJ010000071.1:0-1287 GCF_044547985.1 Nonomuraea sp. NPDC052265 | reverse complement strand
CTGAGGGGCCACGGAGATTCCGGACAGCCGTCTTATGGGCGTAGCCTATGCGGCTGTTTGGGTTGAAAGGGACTCGTTGAGCACTTCGAAGGGTGGCCGGTAGCCGAGCGCCGAGTGCAGGCGCCGGTGGTTGTAGAACCCTTCGATGTAGCGGATGACCTGCCGTTTCGCCTTTGCTCGGGTAGTGAAGACGAAACGATGCAGCCATTCGTTCTTGATCACGCTGAAGAACGACTCGGCCATCGCGTTGTCGTAACAGACACCGGTGCGGCCGACCGAGCGGCGGATGCCCTGATCGGTCAGGAAGCGGCCGAACTCGTCACTGGTGTAGTTCGAGCCGCGGTCGGTGTGGAACACGGCGCCGGGCTGGAGCAGCCGGGTATCGGCTGCCATCCGGATCGCCTCCTTGATCAGCTCGGTGCGGTAGTGATCGGCCATCGCCCAGCCCAGAACCGCCTTGCTGTGGCAGTCGATCACGGTGGCCAGGTAGAGGAAGCCCTCCCAGGTGCGGACGTAGGTGATGTCGCCGACGAGCTTGGTGCCGGGCCGGGTGGCGGTGAAGTCGCGGCCGACCAGGTCGGGGATGCCGCGGTAGTCGCCCTGGGTGGTGGTGGCCGGCTGGAACGCCCGTACCTGGGCCGGGGTCAGGCCCTGCTCGCGCATCAGGGCGCGCACCATCTCGGCCGAGCAGTGCTCACCGCGACGGGCCAGGGCGGCGTGCACGCGCCGGTAGCCGTAGGTCTCGTGCGAGCCGGCGAAGATCTCGGCGACCGAAGCGGCCAGCAGCATCCGGCGTTGCGCGGTGGCCGAGGCCGGCCGCTCACGCCACTCGTAGTAGCCCGAGCGGGACACGCCCAGCCAGGCGCACATCTTCACGATCGAGTGACATGCCTTCTCCGCGTCGATGAGTTCGTACTTGGCGAGCGTCATCGAGTCTCGGAGGCGAAGAAGGCGGCCGCTTTTTTCAGGAAGATCAACTTCTCGCGCAGCTCGGCGTTCTCCCGCTCCAGCTCCCGGATCCGGGCCCGGTCCGGCGCAGAGACCGGCTGCCGCTCCTCCTGTGCGCTCGCGATCCGATGCCGGTTCACCCAGCTGCCCAGGGTGCTGGCGTTGATCCCGAACTCGCGCGCCACCGACGCAACCGTCCGATCGCCCTCCAGCACCATGCGGATGGCTTCTTCCTTGAACTCCGCCGAGAACTGCCTGCGACGCCTCGTCACGTACCTACCTCTTCCAGACTTCCGTCAGCTTATGTAGCCAACTGTCCGGAATCTGCTGGGCACCTCA
>NZ_JBIUBJ010000070.1:0-1366 GCF_044547985.1 Nonomuraea sp. NPDC052265 | reverse complement strand
TGTCAATCCCCTCAAAGCGTGGAGACGGGTCTATGCCACAGCGGTCCTCAGCAGGGCCGATGAGGCTTGTCTCTTCTCGATCATGTGACGTTCGAAGGTGATGGGCGGTAGTCCGTCGTTGGCGCTGTGCCGCCGACTGGTGTTATAGAAGTCGGCGATCCAGGTGGCGATCTTCAGGCGGGCCTCGGCCCGGGTGTGGAACCGATGGCGGTGCACGTACTCGACCTTGATGGTGCTGTTGAACGCCTCTGCCGCTGCGTTGTCGAGCGCGCAGCCCACCCGGCCCATCGACTGAACCACGCCCAGGCGCCCGCATAGCTCCTGGTAGCGGGCCGCGGTGTATTCCGAGCCGCGATCCGAGTGGAAGATCACCCCGTGCACGTCGCCGCCGCGAGAGGCCACCGCCATCTGCAGCGAAGCACAGGTCAAGGCGGCATCATGGTGTTCGGACATCGCGTAGCCGAGCAGCCGGCGTGAGAACAGGTCCTCCACCGTGGCCAGATACAGCTTGCCCTCGTCGGTGTCGATCTGCGTCACATCACCGCACCACAACACGTCCGGCGCGACCGCGGTGAACGTGCGCCGCACCAGATCCGGCGCGGCCGGCCGCTTGCCCTGCCGAGTCAACGACCGCGACTTACGCCGCCGCCGTGCCACCAGACCGAGCTCAGCCATCCGCGACGCCACCGTATTCTCCGACACCCGCCAGCCCGCCTCATGCAGGTCACGCGTGATCCGCGGCGAGCCGTAGGTGCCGCCCGAGGCCTCAAACAAGCGGCTGATCTCCGCATTCAGGTCGGCCCGCCGGCGCTGGCGAGCGGTCGGCGCGTCGTCGCCGATGCGTTTCTTCCACTTGTAGAACCAGGACTGCGAGACGCCCAGCGCCCGGCACGAGGTGATGTGGTCGATGTTGTGCTCGGTCTTCTGGGAGCTGATGAAGGCCACCACGTCTATCGGCCCATCGCCTCTTTGACCCACAAGACCACGGAACGCTTGAGCAGATCACGCTCGTCTTCCAGCTCGGCGCGTTCCTTCTCCCACGCCGCCTTCTCGCGGGCGTGCTGCTTGGCCAGCTCGGCCTTCTCCCGCCGCAGCCGGGCCAGCTCCTCCTGCTCGGACTCCTTCAGCGTTCCGCTCCCGTTGCCTCCGCCGTTGTACTGCTCGGCGAGCCGATCCATCTGCACCCAATTGTGCAGCGTGTACGGGCTGATCCCCAGATCCCGCGCCACCTGGGCCACGGGCTTGCCGGTCTCCTTGACGATACGCAACGCCCCAGCCCGGAACTCCGGATCAAAGCGCCGCCGCGTGACTGCTGCCACGACCAAACCTCTCCCGGTTCGGTCTCCACGCTACGGGGGGATGCACA
>NZ_JBIUBJ010000069.1:0-1417 GCF_044547985.1 Nonomuraea sp. NPDC052265 | reverse complement strand
GGTCACGTCCACGGACGTGGTGTATGAATCGATCTTCGCGTGATCCTGTTTTTGCAGGTTAAGCGCTAAGTGTCTGCGGGAGCGGGTTCTGGGCCGGTGTGTCGCCGGCGATGAGCCGGATGCGGGCTTTGGCCAGGATGTCCAGGCCCATGTAGCGGCGGGCTTCGGTCCATTCGTCGGTCTGCTCGGCCAGGACCGCGCCGACGAGGCGGATGATGGCGGCTCGGTCGGGGAAGATGCCGACCACGTCGGTGCGGCGGCGGATCTCCTTGTTCAGCCGCTCTTGGGGGTTGTTGGACCAGATCTGGCGCCAGGTCTCGCGGGGGAAGGCGGCGAAGGCGAGCAGGTCCTCGCGGGCGGCGTCCAGATGCTGGCAGGCGGCCGGGTATTTGGCCTCCAGGGCGTCGATGACCCAGGCGTGCTGGGTGCGGACTTGCTCGGCGGCAGGCTGGTCGAAGATGGTGCGCACCAGGGTGGCCACCCAAGGCTGGGCGCTCTTGGGCACGGTGGTGAGCAGATTGCGCAGGTAGTGGGTGCGGCAGCGCTGCCAGGCGGCGCCGGGCAGGGCGGCGCCGATCGCCTCGACGAGGCCGCGGTGGGCATCGGAGACGACCAGTTGAACGCCGGACAGGCCGCGCGCGACGAGACCACGCAGGAAGGCCAGCCAGCCGGCGCCGTCCTCGGCGGAGGTGACGTCCAGGCCGAGGACCTCGCGCTGGCCGTTGGCGTTGACCCCGGTGGCGACCAGCGCGTGCACGTTGATGGTTCGCCCGCCCTCACGCACCTTCTGGGTCAGCGCGTCCAGCCAGACGAAGGTGTAGGGGCCGGCGTCGAGCGCGCGGGTGCGGAACGCCTCGACCTGCTCATCCAGCACCTTGGCCATCTGGCTGACCTGGCTCTTGGAGATGTGCTTGATCCCGAGCTGCTCGACCAGCTTGTCCACCCGCCGGGTCGACACCCCGAGCAGGTAGGACGTGGCGACCACGCTGACCAGCGCCTGCTCCGCGCGGCGGCGCCGCTCCAGCAGCCAGTCCGGATAGTAGGAACCCTGCCGGAGCTTAGGGATGGCCAGGTCGATGGTGCCGACCCGGGTATCCCACTCACGCGCCCGGTAACCGTTGCGGGAGTTGGTCCGCTCGCTGCTGCGCTCGCCGTAGCCGGCCCCGCACAGGCTGTCGGCCTCGGCCGACATCAACGTCTCGGCCATGGTCTTCACCATGGATCGCAACATGTCCGGGTCGCCGGTCTCGATCTGCTGCGCCAGCCACAGGGCAGGCGTCACACTGTTGTCCGCGGTCATCGCTGTTCTCCTTCTTGGAATCGTTGCTACGAAGGATCACGCGATGGCCGTACTCATTTCACGGCGCCACACCTGTTGACCAGGTCAAACTCGTACACCACTTCCGTGGACGCAACC
>NZ_JBIUBJ010000068.1:0-1493 GCF_044547985.1 Nonomuraea sp. NPDC052265 | reverse complement strand
CGACTAATGGGACCTACCGGGTCGGCCTCGCTGGCAGACTCGGTGCCTGGTAGCCGCTGGTGAGTGAGCACTCTCGTCGACCGGACTTCGAGTCCTAGGGTCAGATCGTGCCCTCACCGGTGGTCAGGAGTCTTTGATCGCTAATGGGATGTCGTGCCCGCCGACCGTCTGGCGTGAGCACTGGTCCATTAGTCCGCCGACCGGCTCCTGCGGGCTTCCGTGTCCTGTTGTCGATGGTGGAGGTCGTGGTGTTGTTCGTTGGAGATGACTGGGCCGAGGACCACCACGACGTCGAGGTCCAGGACGAGACCGGCAAGGTGCTGAAGCGGTTGCGGCTGCCCGAGGGCATGGCTGGGATCACCCGGTTCCACGACCTCGTCGGCCGGTTCGTCGCCGAGGACGCCGACCCGTCCCAGGTGCTGGTGTGTATCGAGGTCGACCGGGGCCCGTGGGTGCGAGCGCTGGTCGCAGCCGGATACCGGGTGTTCGGGGTCGATCCCAAGCAGGCTGCCCGGCATCGCGAGATCCTTGGCTCCTCGGGCGCCAAGAGCGACAAGGGTGACGCCCACGCGCTCGCGGACATGATCCGCACCCGACGGCATCAGCTACGCCAGGTGGCCGGGGACTCGGAGATCGCCGAGGCGGTCAAGGTCGTCACCCGTGCTCATCAGGCGCTGCTGTGGGAACGGACCCGCCACATGCTGCGCCTGCGGGTGGCGCTGCGGGATTACTTCCCTGCCGCGCTGGAGGCCTACAAGCCCCTCGGCCTCACCTCGGATGCGGTCTTGAAACTGCTGGCCAAGGCCCCTTCCCCCGAGGCTGCGGTGAAGCTGACGCTCAGTCAGATCTCGGGAACGTTGAAGGGCCGCCGCGACATCCCCGCCAAGGCACAGGCGATCCAGGACGTCCTACGCAGCGAGCACCTGGGCCAGGCGCCGCTCGTCACGACCGCCTACGCCTCTACCGTGAAGTCGCTGGTCGCGATCATCGCTGTCCTCAACCAGGAGATCAAGACCCTCGAAGGGCAGGTCGAGGCCCATTTTGGCCGGCACCCGGACGCTGAGGTCATCCTCAGCCAGCCCGGCATCGGCGTCGTTCTCGGCGCCCGGGTGCTCGCCGAGTTCGGAGATGCCAAGGACCGCTACGCCTCCGCCAAGGCACGCAAGAACTATGCCGGAACCTCACCCATCACCCGGCAATCGGGCAAGACACGAGTGGTCCAGGCACGGTTCGTCCACAACGACCGGCTCGTGGACGCCCTCCACCTCCAAGCGTCCTGCGCCCTCTTGCACGACTCTGCCGTCCGCGCCTACTACGACCAGATCAAAGCCCGCGAGATCAGCCACAACGCCGCCCTCCGCCAGGTCGCCAACCGCTTGGTGGGCATCCTCCACGGCTGCCTCAAAACCCACAGCCCCTACGACCAGGCAACCGCCTGGTCGCACCGATCAAACGACCTCGCTGCTTGACAACAAACGTCCAGGGATGTCTGA
>NZ_JBIUBJ010000067.1:0-1500 GCF_044547985.1 Nonomuraea sp. NPDC052265 | reverse complement strand
CACGACTTACCCGTTCGTGGGGAAGCCGAGGTTCACACCACCATGGGACGGATCCAGCCAACGCGAGGTCACCACCTTGCCCCGCGTGTAGAAATGCACCCCCTCCGCACCATGCACATGCGTGTCACCGAACAACGACGACTTCCACCCACCGAAACTGTAGAACGCCATCGGCACCGGGATCGGCACATTGATCCCGACCATCCCCACCTCGACCTCGTTCTGGAACCTGCGCGCCGCACCACCGTCATTGGTGAAGATCGCCGTCCCGTTGCCGAACACACCCCCGTTGATCACCCGCAGGCCCTCCTCATACGAGGACACCCGCACCACCGACAACACCGGACCGAAGATCTCCTCGACATGCGTCCGCGACCCCACCGGCACCTGATCCAGCACCGACGGCCCCAACCAGAACCCCTCGCCCCGGCCACCCAGCACCTCGGTCCCCCGCCCGTCCACGACCAGCTTGGCACCCTCCTGAACACCCAGATCCAGATAGGAAGCCACCTTGTCCCGATGCGCCCGCGTCACCAACGGCCCCATCTCCGAACGCGGATCATCACCCGGGCCGACCACCAGCCCGCCCACCCGCTCCACGATCTTCCCGACCAGCTCATCCCCCACCGGATCCACCGCCAGCACCACCGAGATCGCCATACACCGCTCACCCGCCGACCCGAACCCCGCCGACACCGCCGCATCGGCCACCAGATCCAGATCCGCATCCGGCAGCACCAGCATGTGATTCTTGGCCCCACCCAGCGCCTGCACCCGCTTACCGTGCGCGCTACCCGTCTCATACACATACCGGGCGATCGGCGTCGAACCCACGAACGACACCGCCGCCACATCCGGGTGCCCCAGCAGCCGATCCACCGCCACCTTGTCACCCTGCACCACCGAGAACACCCCGTCAGGCAGCCCCGCCTCCTGCCACAACCGCGCCATCAGCAACGACGCCGAAGGATCCCGCTCCGACGGCTTCAGCACGAACGCGTTCCCACACGCGATCGCCACCGGGAACATCCACATCGGCACCATCACCGGGAAGTTGAACGGCGTGATCCCCGCCACCACCCCCAACGGCTGCCGCATCGAATACGAATCCACCCGCGTCGAGACACCCTCGGAGAAACCCCCCTTGAGCAGATGCGGGATCCCGCACGCGAACTCCACCACCTCCAGCCCGCGCGCCACCTCCCCCAACGCGTCCGCATGCACCTTGCCGTGCTCGGCCGAGATCAACGCGGCCAGCTCGTCACGATGGGCGTCCATCAACTCACGGAACCGGAACAACACCCGCGCCCGCTTGACCAGCGAAGCGTCCCGCCACGCCGGGAAAGCCGCCACCGCCGCCGCCACCGCCGCGTCCACGTCGGCGACCGAGGCCAGCGCCACGTGACCGCTGACCTCCCCGGTCGCCGGGTTGAAGATCTCCGCCGTACGGCTGTCGCCGTCCGTCAGAGCGCCGTTGATCCAGTGCTTGACCGACTTCAC
>NZ_JBIUBJ010000066.1:0-1608 GCF_044547985.1 Nonomuraea sp. NPDC052265 | reverse complement strand
GGGGTGCACCACGTACGAGGCGCACTTGTCGAGGGTCTCCTGCGTGCACGACTGCCAGATGTCGGTCTTCCCGGCCAGGATCGCCTTGTCCGCGTCCTTGATCGTGACGCGCTCGACGCCCCAGTTGATCAGGGAGAAGGCGTCCTTCATGTAGTAGGTCTCGTCGAAGACCACGGCCCGAGGGTGGCCCAGGTTGACGAAGCGCAGGATCCCGCCGAAGAGCGTGACGAGCAGCGGGCCGACCCACCCCCAAAGGACGCTGCCGCGCATGGGGGGGATCACCCGGTCACGCAGGGACCGCGTCTGCGAATGGCTCTCGCCGACCTCCGGGTTGTCGTAGGCCTGGTACGGGGAATCGGTCACCGCCATTCGGACATCGTACGGGCCCCAAGCCGTTAGGTACTGCAAGAATCACGGTCTAATTGGTATGCCCTGCCACAATGGTCGGGTGACTGGAGAAGGCAGATTGGTGCTGGCCGGAGCGCCCATTGGCCAGGCGGGTGACGTCTCGCCACGGCTGCGGGAGGTGCTCGCCGGCGCCGACGTGGTGGCCGCCGAGGACACCAGACGGCTGCGCAGGCTCGCGACCGAGCTGGGCGTGGAGATCAGCGGCCGGGTGGTGTCCTACTACGACCAGAACGAGGCGGGCCGCGCCCAGGAGCTCGTCGAGGCGCTGAGACAGGGCCGCACGGTCGTGGTCATCACCGACGCCGGGATGCCCGGGGTGTCCGACCCCGGCTACCGCCTGACCCACCTGGCGGTCGAGGCGGGCATCACGGTGACCGCGCTGCCGGGGCCGAGCGCCGTCACCACGGCCCTGGCCGTGTCGGGGCTGGCCAGCGACAGGTTCTGCTTCGAGGGCTTCCCGCCGCGCAAGACCGGCGACCGGGCGCGGCGGTTGTCCGCGCTGGCCGCCGAGGAGCGGACGATGGTCTTCTTCGAGGCCCCCCACCGGCTGGCCGAGTCGCTGGGCGCGATGGCCGAGGCGTTCGGGCCCGACCGGCCCGCCGCCGTCTGCCGCGAGCTGACCAAGACGTACGAGGAGGTGCGCCGCGGCGGTCTCGGCGAGCTGGCCGAGTGGGCCGCGGGCGGCGTCAAGGGCGAGATCACCGTGGTCGTCGCGGGCCGCGTGCCCGGCGCGGGCGAGCCCGACATGGACGAACTGGTCGCCGAGGTCGACCGCCGGGTGGCCGAGGGCGAGCAGCGCAGGACCGCCATCGCCGACGTCGCCAAGGGCGCGGGGGTGCCGAGACGCGAGCTGTATGACCTGGTGCACAAACGCATAGGGTGATCGACATGGGGGAGACGGCACGACGGCTGGTCCCGCCGTTCCAGGGGCGGCCGCTCTTAGGCTGGGCGGGCCCGCTCCTGGTCGCCCTCTTCGGCGGCCTGTTGCGTTTCGTCCGCCTCGGCGAGCCCAAGGCCGTCGTCTTCGACGAGACCTACTACGCCAAAGACGCCTACTCCCTGCTCAGGTACGGGGTCGAGCGCGCGATGCTCGGCGACGCCAAGAACCCCGTCGCCGACCGGCGGCTCATCGCCGGGAACCTGGACATCTTCCGTCAGTGCCCTGAGCCGTCCGACTGCGCGTCGTTCGTCGCCCATCCG
>NZ_JBIUBJ010000065.1:0-1998 GCF_044547985.1 Nonomuraea sp. NPDC052265 | reverse complement strand
CCTGCGTTCCGCGCAATTCGGGGGTTCTGGAGTCCGTCCCGAGCTGAAAGTGCAGGTCAACGGAGCGGAGGCTGGTGACGCGGGCGGATATGCCTAGAGACGCGATTCTGTGGATTCGCCTGCACTGACCTGCAGCTGCTCCGTAGAGTCTGGAGTCGTGTACGTGAAGACGACGAAACGGGAGAACAAGTCCGGCACAGTCCGGTACCTGCACCTGGCCCACAACGAGTGGGATCCAGTGAAAGGTCGGGCGGTCCCGAAGGTCCTGTTCACGTTCGGCCGTGAGGACGACCTCGACCGGGACGCGGTGAAACGCCTGGTCGCGTCTCTATCGAGGCTGCTGGAGCCGGGTGAGACACTGGCATCGACGGCGGCGGGTGACCTGGAGTTCGTCTCGTCGGTCCCGTTCGGCGGCACCTACGTCCTCGATCATCTCTGGCGGCGGCTGAGGATCGACAAGATCGTCGGGCAGGTCGGGCAGCCCAAGCGGGGCCGACGTCGGGACATGTCGGTGACTGAGCGGGTGCTGTTCTCCCTGGTCGCGAACCGGGCCCTGGCTCCGTCCTCGAAGCTGGCCGCCGCGGACTGGATCACGCACGACGTACATGTCGAGGGCCTGCCGGCCACCGACGACGACGCCTGCTACCGGGCGATGGACTGGCTCCACGAGGTGACCGACAACCTGGAGAAGCGGGTGTTCGACGAGGTTGCGAACCTCCTCAACCTCGAGGTCGACCTGCTGTTCTTCGACACCACCAGCACCTACTTCGAGCTGGAGGAGGCCGACGAACCCCTCGCCCGCGACGACAAGGGCCGCCTCCTGACGGACGACCGCCCACCCGCTGAGGAGGACGGCGAGCCCGCGGATCAGGGCGGGTTCCGCACCTTCGGCAAGTCCAAGGACTCCCGCGATGACCTCCCACAGATCGTCATCGGGATGGCCGTCACCCGGGACGGGATCCCGGTCCGCGTCTGGTCCTGGCCCGGCAACACCGGTGACCAGAAGCTGATCCGGCAGGTCAAGGACGACATGCGGGACTGGACCCTCAGCAAGATCGTGTGGGTCACCGACCGGGGATTCTCCAGCGAACGCAACCGCCGCTACCTCCGCCAGGGCGACCACGCCTACATCGTCGGTGAGAAACTCCGCTCAGGGAGCCCGGAGGTGAAGGCCGCCCTGTCCCGCCAGGGCCGTTACGGCGAGATCGCCCAGAACATGCGGGTCAAGGAGGTGCGGATCTCGGAGACCGAACGGTTCGTGATCTGCCACAACGCCGAAGCCGCCACCCGTGACCAGCACATACGCGAACAGCTCGTCTCCCAGCTCACGACCCTGATCGAAGACACCGACCAGCTCAGCGACTTCAAGCGAGGCGAGCTCCGCGGCAAGATCGCCGACAAGCCCGGCCTCAACCGCTACCTCCGCACCACCCCGGCCGGCAAGCTCCGCATCGACACCGCGAAGATCAAGACCGAGGAGAACCTCGACGGCAAGTACCTGCTGCGATGCTCCGACCCGGACCTGTCCGCGGAGGACATCGCCCTCGGCTACAAGCAACTCCTCGAAGTCGAGCGGGGCTGGCGGGACATGAAACAGATCATCGACCTGCGGCCCGTCTATCACCGGCTCGAGGAACGCATACGCGCACACGTCGTCCTCTGCTGGCTCGCCCTGCTGTTGATCCGCATCATCGAGACCACCACCGGCGCGACCTGGCCGACCGTCCGCCGTGAGCTCGACCGGCTCCACCTTGGCACCTTCATCGGCCCTACCGGCCTGTTCCGGCAAGTCACCACCGTCACCAAGCCCCAGACCGACCTCCTGGCCAAGCTCGGCACCCCCGCCCCGAAGCAGATCATCGCCCTCGAACCCGCATCCCACTGACCAGCACGAACACCAGCGCCTAGAGAAACGCCTCTCAGGCGCCCTCACCCATGTCCGCACAGGTCAGACCCCAGATTCGTGACTCTAGGACGCTGAATTACGCGGAACACAGG
>NZ_JBIUBJ010000064.1:0-2063 GCF_044547985.1 Nonomuraea sp. NPDC052265 | reverse complement strand
ATCCACCCCAGGTGGGTCTCCAGCACCTGACCGACGTTCATCCGGCCGGGCACGCCCAGCGGGTTGAGGATGATGTCGACCGGGGTGCCGTCCTCGAGGAACGGCATGTCCTCGACCGGCAGGATCTTGGAGATGACGCCCTTGTTGCCGTGCCGGCCGGCCAGCTTGTCGCCGTCGGTGATCTTACGCTTCTGGGCCACGTAGACGCGGACCAGCTCGTTGACGCCCGGCGGGAGCTCGTCGCCCTCGTCGCGGCTGAACACGCGCACGCCGATGACCTTGCCCTGCTCGCCGTGCGGCACCTTCAGCGAGGTGTCACGGACCTCACGGGCCTTCTCGCCGAAGATGGCGCGCAGCAGGCGCTCCTCCGGGGTCAGCTCGGTCTCGCCCTTCGGGGTGACCTTGCCGACCAGGATGTCGCCGGGCACGACCTCGGCGCCGATCCGGATGATGCCGCGCTCGTCGAGGTCGGCCAGGACCTCTTCCGACACGTTGGGGATGTCCCGGGTGATCTCCTCCGGGCCCAGCTTGGTGTCGCGGGCGTCGACCTCGTGCTCCTCGATGTGGATCGAGGAAAGGACGTCGTCCTGGACGAGACGCTGCGACAGGATGATCGCGTCTTCGTAGTTGTGGCCCTCCCACGGCATGAACGCCACGAGCAGGTTCTTGCCGAGCGCCATCTCACCGTTGTCGGTGCAGGGGCCGTCGGCGATGACCTGGTTGACCTCGACCCGGTCGCCCTCGGCGACGATGGGCTTCTGGTTGAAGGAGGTGCCCTGGTTGGAGCGCTTGAACTTGGCGACCCGGTATGTCGTCCGCGTGCCGTCGTCGTTCATGACGGTGACGTAGTCGGCGGAGACCTCCTCGACCACACCGGCCTTCTCGGCGCTGATGACGTCGCCGGCGTCGGTCGCGGCACGGTACTCCATGCCGGTGCCGACCAGCGGCGCCTCGCTCTTGAGCAGCGGCACCGACTGGCGCTGCATGTTGGAGCCCATGAGCGCGCGGTTGGCGTCGTCGTGCTCGAGGAAGGGGATCATCGCGGTGGCCACCGACACCATCTGGCGCGGCGACACGTCGATGTAGTCGACCTCCTCGGCACGGGCGAGCTCGGTCTCACCGCCCTTGGTACGGACCAGGACGCGGGACTCGGCGAACGACCCGTCGGAGTTGAGCGTCGTGTTGGCCTGCGCCTTGACGTAGCGGTCTTCCTCGTCGGCCGTCAGGTAGTCGATCTGCTCGGTCACCTTGCCGTCGACGACCTTGCGGTAAGGCGTCTCGACGAAGCCGAAGGCGTTGATCCGGCCGTAGGAGGCCAGCGAGCCGATCAGACCGATGTTCGGGCCTTCAGGGGTCTCGATCGGGCACATCCGGCCGTAGTGGGACGGGTGCACGTCGCGGACCTCGAAGCCGGCCCGCTCACGGGACAGACCACCGGGGCCGAGCGCGGACAGACGCCGCTTGTGCGTCAGGCCGGCCAGCGGGTTGGTCTGGTCCATGAACTGCGACAGCTGCGAGGTGCCGAAGAACTCCTTGATGGAGGCCACGACGGGACGGATGTTGATCAGGGTCTGCGGCGTGATGGCCTCGACGTCCTGGGTGGTCATCCGCTCGCGGACGACGCGCTCCATGCGGGCCAGGCCCAGGCGGACCTGGTTCTGGATGAGCTCGCCGACGCTGCGCAGGCGGCGGTTGCCGAAGTGGTCGATGTCGTCGACCTCGACGATCACCTCACCGTTGGCGCCCGGCATCGACTCCTCGCCCGCGTGGAGGCGGACGATGTACTCGATGGTGGCGACGATGTCCTCTTCGGTCAGCGTGCCCTGCGTGATCTCGGAGTCGACCCCGAGCTTCTTGTTGATCTTGTAGCGGCCCACCTTGGCCAGGTCGTACCGCTTGGGGTTGAAGTACAGGTTCTCCAGCAGGGTCTGCGCCGACTCCTTGGTCGGCGGCTCACCCGGCCGCAGCTTGCGGTAGATGTCCAGCAGCGCGTCATCCTGACCGGCCGTGTGGTCCTTCTCCAGCGTCGCCCGCATCGACTCGTACTGGCCGAACCGCTCGAG
>NZ_JBIUBJ010000063.1:0-2081 GCF_044547985.1 Nonomuraea sp. NPDC052265 | reverse complement strand
ACTACCCGCACGTGGACGGGTGTGACCAGCGGTAACAGAAATGTCGGTATGCCTACCGATGAACATACGTATTTTCGAGCAGTCAACAAGCGCTTAGCGTCTGGCGGCAACAAGGCGAAACGGTCCGCTTGCTCATCCGTCACCCTTTATCACCCCCCAAATCCCCCTCACGCCACCGCGACCCAGGACACCCCTGACCGCGTGGCGGCCCGCGCACGCCCACAAGACGGCAACGGCCGGAGGGAGCCCGCCGAAAGGAGCACCACAGCGTGAAACGCAAAGCCTTACTCGCGGCGGTCGCCGGCCTGGCCACGGCCGCGACCATGACGCTACAAGCGTCCCCCGCCAGCGCCGCCCCTCCCGGGGTCACCCCGGCCCAGGAGGGAACCGGCGCACCCACGCCAGCGGCGGCAGACCCCGCCTCGCTCGCGGCAGCAGTCGCCGACAAGGCCGTATCAAGCCAGCTCGACAACCTCAGCAGAGGCCCCGACGAGGCCTACAGCCGCGTCGCCGTCACCCCCGGCTCCAGCGACATGTTCTACGTCGCCTACGAGCGCACCTACAAGGGACTGCCCATGGTCGGCGGTGACGCCGTCGTCGTCACCGACGCCGCCGGCCACGTCAGAGACACCGTCTCGGCCACCGGACCCACCTCCGGCGACATCGCCACCAAAGCCACCGTCAGCGCCACCAAAGCCACCAAGACCGCCAAGGCCAGGCTCTCCCGCGTCGACGACAGCACCAGCCCCCGCCTGGTCGTCCTGGCCCGCGGCGAGACACCCAAGCTGGCCTGGGAGGTCAAGGTCTCCGGCCTGGCCGACGGCAAGCCGAGCGTCCAGAACGTCTACATCGACGCCCGCACCGGCACCGTCGCCGACGCCGTGGACCTGGTCCGCGAAGGCAGCGGCAACGGCTTCTACTACGGCCAGGTCACCATCAACACCAGCGGCTCGGGCAGCTCCTACTCGATGACCGACACCACCAGACCCGGCCTCGCGTGCGGCGGACAGGGCGGCAGCGCCTACACCGGCACCGACGACGCCTGGGGCAACGGCTCGGGCACCAACCTGGAGACCGCCTGCGTTGACGCCCTCTACAGCGTCCAGCGCGAATGGGACATGCTGCGCGACTGGCTCAGCCGCAGCGGCATCGACGGCAGCGGCCGGGGCTTCCCCGCACGCGTCGGCCTGGCCGACGTCAACGCCTACTGGAACGGCAGCTACACCAACTTCGGCCACAACCAGGCCAACACCCAGCAGGCCACCCCGATCGACGTCGTGGCCCACGAGTTCGGCCACGCGGTCTTCCAGACCACCCCCGGCGGCGCCGGCTCCGGCAACGAGAACGGCGGCATCAACGAGGGCACCGGCGACATCTTCGGCGCGCTGACCGAGGCCTACGCCAACAACCCCAACGACCCGCCGGACTACCTGGTGGGCGAGGAGGTCGACCTGGTCGGCCAGGGCCCGATCCGCAACATGTACAACCCCAGCGCCCTGGGCGACCCCAACTGCTACTCCTCCTCCATCCCCAACACCGAGGTGCACTCGGCGGCCGGCCCGCTCAACCACTGGTTCTACCTGCTGGCCGAGGGCAACAACCCCGGCGGCGGCAAGCCCTCCAGCCCGATCTGCTCCGGCGGCCCCTCCTCGGTGACCGGCGTCAGCATCCAAAAGGCCGGCAAGATCTACATGGGCGCCCTCAACCGCAAGACCTCCTCCTGGCGTTACACCAACATCAGGGCGGCCTCGGTGGCCGCGGCCATCGAGCTGTACGGCGCCAACAGCGCCGAGTGCAACAGCACCAAGGCGGCCTGGAGCGCGGTCAGCGTCACGGCGGCCTCCGGCGAGCCGGCCTGCGGCACCGCCGGCCCCGACTTCTCGATGACGCTCAACCCGTCCTCGGGCAGCGCCCAGCAGGGCGCCACGACCACGACCACGGTCAACACCCAGACCACCTCGGGCAGCGCCCAGACCGTCGCCCTGACCGCCACCGGGCTGCCCAGCGGCACCACCGCCAGCTTCAACCCCTCCTCGGTCACCTCCGGCAACTCCTCGACGCTGACGCTGTCGGTCGGCGCC
>NZ_JBIUBJ010000062.1:0-2414 GCF_044547985.1 Nonomuraea sp. NPDC052265 | reverse complement strand
GGATCTGGATCAAAGGTTGTGGAGCGGTGACGGAGCGCTACCCGGCCGGCGACGGTACTGGTGATCGCGATCCTGTAACAGGCTGTGCGTGAAGGCGGCCGCTTCGTAATGATCTGGTTTGTCGAGAACCCGATCATCAACGAGCGGCCGTGAGGATCATTGTGCTGCATGCTGCGGCAGACGCGGAAGCCTGCTGTCTTGTTCTTCTTGCGCCGCATTTGAAGGGCGTGCATGTCGATCAGGTTCAGGACGGTGCCGCCGGGGTGCAGATCACCGCGAGAACCGTCACGATCGAGGCAGAGTGCCCTGGATGTGGGGTCTCCTCTGGCCGGGTTCACGCCCGCTACCGCAGGCGGCTTCACGATCTGTCCTGCGCAGGCCGTCCCGTGATGATCGAACTGCAGGTGCGTCGGTTCGTCTGCGGGAATTCCATCTGCGCTCTGCGGACCTTCGTCGAGCAGGTGCCTGATCTGACGCAGCGATATCAGCACCGCACGCCGTCGTTGCGTGCTCTTCTGGAGAAGGTCGCGCTGGCGTTGGCCGGACGGGCGGGGTCGCGGATGACCGTGGCGCTGGGCGTCGCGGTCTCGCGGTCCACCCTGATTCGGCTGATCCGCGCATTGCCCGACCCCGAGATCGGACAGGTCACGGCTCTGGGCGTCGATGACTTCGCCAAACGGCGAGGCCATTCCTACGCGACGATCTTGATCGACATGGACACTCACAAGCCCATCGACGTCCTGGACGGCAGGTCCGCCGATCCTCTCGCCGCGTGGCTGAAGGAACATCCAGGGGTGCAGGTCATCTGCCGTGACCGAGCCAGTGCTTACGCCGAAGGAGCCCGGATCGGTGCCCCGGACGCGCTCCAGGTCGCTGACCGATTCCATCTCTGGCAGAACCTGTGTCAGGCGGTGGAACGCTGTGTTGCCCGGCACCGAGGCTGCTTGGCCGCCCCCAGTCCACTGGTGCCCATCGCGCAGCCCGAGCTGATCGGGCCGGAGCCCGTTACACCCACCGGCCGGTTCGCCGACCGGGCCCGTGCACATCACGCCCTCGTCCACGGTCTGCTCGAGCAGGGCCACGGGCTCCGTGAGATCGCCCGGCATCTGGGCTGGGGCCGCCACACCGTGCAGCGCTATGCCCGCGCCGTGACTTGGCAGGAGATGGTGAAAGGCCCACACAAGGAGCGGCCCAGTGCACTCGATGCGTTCAAGCCGTATCTGCGCCGGCGATGGGAGGCCGGATCCACCAACATCGCCTCGCTCTACCGCGAGATCACCGCGCTCGGCTACCAGGGAAGCTACGGAATCGTCCACGACTACCTGAGGCCGCTGCGCACGACCCCGCCGTCCGCACCTCCCGCCCCGCCGTCGGTCCGCAAGGTCGCCGGATGGCTCACCCGCCACCCCGACAACCTGCAAGAGGACGACAAGCAGCAGCTGAAGGCGATCCTCGGGCGCTGTCCGAAACTGCACGCCGCCGCTCGCCACGTCCGTTCCTTTGCCGGAATGCTCACCGCCCTGACCGGACAGAACCTGCCCGCATGGATCACGGCCGCGAGCGACGACGACCTGCCCGGCATCAGTTCCTTCGCCCGCGGCCTGAACACAGACCTGGCCGCCGTCATCGCCGGACTGACCACCCGCTGGAACTCCGGCCCCATCGAAGGCAACGTCAACCGCATCAAGATGCTCAAACGCCAGATGTTCGGCCGAGCCGGCTTCGCCCTCCTGCGCAAACGTGTCCTGCTCTCGAACTGAACAGCTGCAAAGGCTGAGGCCCCTGGTTCTACTTGACCAGCCGGAAGTCAGGGTGAGCCGCCCAGGCCCACACGAGTTCGCTGGTCCCGAACGCGAAATGCCACGGCTCGGACATCATCGCGACCAGGCCGGGCAACTCCGCGACGACCGGCACGTGCCGGTCGTGGATCTCGACGGAGGCGACACCGCCCACGATCTCCATGACCCCGACGGTGAGCAGGGCCGTGACCACGTGATCCACATCGCCGTTGCACATCGCGATGACGCTGACATCATGCGTTGGAGCGAACCCGATCAGCGGCTCCAGATCAGGCATGTCCGCGTGCTCGGCCTCGAAACTCGCCTCATCACCGACCCCCGGTCCCGCAACGACCACCAAGAACGGCCGAGAGGGGCCGAGCCCACCGCCGTCAACGGCTCCCAGCCGTTCCGCTACCACGTTGAAATCGAAGTACCCAGGCCGCTCCTCCACGAACCGATCCGACAGATCGATCAGCATCCGGCGAAGCCGTCCCAGGGCCTCGCCAGAGACCGGCCCCGCCAACTCGACACCCAGCACAGGTCCTGCCACCCCGAGAGGGTAGCTGTTCGCTCCGCCCTACGACCGCAGAAATCACCCACCGTCACTGCTCCACAACCTTTGATCCAGATCCC
>NZ_JBIUBJ010000061.1:0-2928 GCF_044547985.1 Nonomuraea sp. NPDC052265 | reverse complement strand
GGCCCAGAACCCGCTCCCGCAGACACTTAGCGCTTAACCTGCAAAAACAGGATCACGCGAAGATCGATTCATACACCACGTCCGTGGACGTGACCTGCTGTTGCGACGTTGATCGGCCTGTTTGTGATTACACAGTGGGACTCTTCTCGGTGGTGTCCGTTGCAGGTCGCCCTCCCGGTAGGTGGCGGGTTCAGGACCAGGAGATCTCGCCTGTTCGGTCGACGAAGCGTCCGGAGCGCGCGCCGGGTTCTCTGTGGCCAGCGTGATGATCGCGTCCGTGCCTTCGGTGACGGCTTGGGGGCCGCTGTTGCCGTTGAGGTCTGTCGCGGCGTAGCCGGGATCGGCGGCGTTGATATGGATGCCAGGCAGGGCTTTGGCGTACTGGGTGGTCAGCATCGTGAGCGCTGCCTTTGAGGCGGTGTAGAGCGGCGCGATCACCGACGATTCGGCCCGGGACGGGTCATGAGTGTAGGCGAGCGAGCCCATTCCGCTGCTGACGTTGATGATGACCGGGTCTGGTGATCGGCGAAGCAGCGGCAGGAAGGCGTTGGTCGTTCGGACCGTGCCGACAAGGTTGACGTCGAAGACGTTGAGAGCGTCGGTGCCGGTCAAGGCGGTGGCGTCGCCGGAGGGGCCGTGGATGCTGGCGTTGTTGATCAGGACGTCGATTCGGCCCTCGTGGGCGGCGACGGATGCGTCATCGGTCACGTCGATGCGGACGAAGCGTGCGCCGAGTGCGGCGGCGGCCTGCCGGCCTCGCTCGGGGTCTCGCGCGCCGAGCAGCGCGGTGTGACCGAGTTCGATGAGGCGGCGGGCGGTCTCGCGGCCGAGCCCCTTGTTGGCTCCGGTGATGAAGGCGATCGTCATGTGGTCAATGTTCGGGCGGCCTGTGGCAGGCGGCCAGGGATGCGTCAACGGTAGGAGCAGCAGTGCCACCTTCCGGGTCGCCTTCCATGACCGGGGATGAATGAGGATGGATGTCATGACTACGACGGGCCGGGGCTGGACTGGGTGTGATGATCCGTACATGGCGGGAGCGGCTGTCTCCGTCGGCTGTGGCGCTCCCGGTGGGGCGGGCGCGGCGCGCGGTGGGCCTACGTCGTGAGGAGCTCGCTGAGCTGGCCGGCGTGTCGGTCGACAATGTCGTGCGTCTGGAGGAGGGGCGAGCCACGACGCCTTCGGCACAGGTCGTCGCGTCTCTTGCGCGGGCCCTGCAGCTGTCTGTGTCTGAGCGCGATCATCTGTACCGGTTGGCTCGCCTTGTACCGCCGGCGAACGGGGCGATCTCCGATCACATCCCGCCGGGTGTGCAGCGAGTGCTCGCCCGGCTCGGCGATGTGGCGGTGGCTGTGTTCGCGGCGGATCGGCAGCTGGTCTGGTGGAACCGTAGTTGGGCTGCATTGCTGGGCGATCCCTCGGCGTCGCCGTCCCGCTTGCGCAATTTCGCCCGGGATCGGTTTCCGGTCGGGGGCCTGCTCGCCTGGCCTTGTGGCCCGTGAGTGAACTGGATAAGGAAACTACCGATCTCGCCGTTGTGTCCGATCTACGCCGGGCCACTGGCCGCTTTCCTCAGGACGCACGCCTGACGCAGCTGATCGGCGAACTGCGTACCGGTAACGAGAGGTTTGCTGAGCTCTGGGCGATGGGGACGGTGGGGACGGTGGGGGCTCATCGTGAGGACCACAAGACGATCCACCATCCGTTGGTAGGGCCGACCAGGGTGGACTGTGACGTCCTGGTCGGCGGTGACTCTGGGTGCAAGATTGTGATCATGAGTGCTGTGCCCGGGAGCGCGGACGAGACCAGGCTTCGGCTTGCTGCGGTCGCCGGTCCACCGGTCGATGCCGATGGCTCGCCTGCGCGTCTGGCGTCATCAGGGTGACGCCCAGGAGTTCGGCTCACTCTTTGGTCCTTGTTTTCGGGATTGTCGTCAATCGGGTTGTCGGCTGGGAATGGCTTGGTTCTTTCTATTTGGGATGATAAAGTCCTGGCGATTCCGGGCAGGCTGGACGCGCTTTTCGCTGTTCAGGGACGAGCGGCCCTTTGAGACGGCTTCGGCGAGCGGTCGACCTTCCTCTTACTGAGGTGGTTTTATTTCCTCCGACAAGCCGGGCAGATAAGAACGTCCCGGAAAAAGCGTGAGCCGGTGGGGGAAGAAAACCACTCCAGGAGTGCTTGTCGGCGATCGCTTCAAGCCGGGAGGCTTGTCAATATGTGCTCGCAGCAAGTGGGGCTCGGTCGTTGGAAGCCGGCCCCCTGTCGTCCATTGGTAAGGGGTAGGGGAACGTGAACGTTGAGGAGGAGATCCTCGATCTGCAACTCCGTCTGCAGGGGCTGGAGACGCGGTCGTGCTCGGGCGGCCAGGATGCGGTGTTGGCCGGGCTGGCCACTGCGAGGGCCGAGATCGTCGATGTTCGCTCAGGGGTCCGTCAGGACTTCGAGATCCTCAACTTCGAGATCACGCGCCTTCGTGAGCGGTTCGACGAGAACTGCAAGGCCAGCCTGCTGGAGACGTTGACGATGTTCGAGGGCCTTCGGTTCCAGCTGAACGACCTGGGGCTCAGACTTGATCGCCTGTTGGCGAAAGATGACGCGTAGGCGGATTTGAGCCCCCCGACTTAAGTCGGGGGGCTCATTCTTGGGATTGTTGCGGCTTGCTTGACTGCTCACGCGGCTGGATGGCGCGGCAATGGACACCGGCTTCAGGATGTTTGAGCAGATCGAGGAAGCGTGGGGTTGGTACCAGGAAATGGTGACGGCCATCCCGTGTTCCTTCTAGGGCCTTGTCCGAGAACGAAGGAGCCTACGTGATGGCCGCGAAGAACAGTGTGTCGGGTTGCGTCCACGGAAGTGGTGTACGAGTTTGACCTGGTCAACAGGTGTGGCGCCGTGAAATGAGTACGGCCATCGCGTGATCCTTCGTAGCAA
>NZ_JBIUBJ010000060.1:0-3159 GCF_044547985.1 Nonomuraea sp. NPDC052265 | reverse complement strand
GACAAGACGACCACCCTCGCCTTCACCGCCGCCGGCAACAACTTCGAGCTGGCCATCGCCGTGGCGGTCGGCGTCTTCGGCGTCACCTCCGGCCAAGCCCTCGCGGGCGTGGTCGGCCCGCTCATCGAGGTTCCCGTCCTGGTCGCCCTGGTCTATGTCAGCCTGGCCGGCCGCCGCCTGTTCACCGCCAAGGAGGCCGCCCATGCCTGAGCGCGTATCTGGTAAGCCCTCGGTCCTGTTCGTGTGCGTGCACAACGCCGGACGCTCCCAGATGGCCGCTGGCTGGCTCACCCACCTGGCAGGAGATCGCGTCGAAGTCCGCTCGGCCGGTTCCGCCCCGGCCGAGCAGGTCAACCCCGTCGCTGTCGAGGCCATGGCCGAGGTCGGCATCGACATCACCGCCGCTCGGCCCAAGGTGCTGTCCGTCGACGCGGTCCAAGCCTCCGACGTGGTCATCACGATGGGCTGCGGCGACGCCTGCCCGATCTTCCCCGGCAAGCGGTATGAGGACTGGAAGCTCGACGACCCGGCCGGGCAGGGCATCGACGCCGTCCGAGCCATCCGTGACGACATCCGCTCCCGAGTGGAGGAGCTGCTCAGCGAGTTGCTGCCCGGCTGAGTCGCCCACCTGGTGCTGCATGACCACGGTGGCCGCCTCCCCGAAGGGGCGGCCACCGCCCATTTCGTGTCGGTACGCAAGGCAATCGCCTGGTTACGCTGTCGGGATGCAGATCCGCAGCCAAGTCCTCAACCTGCTGGCAACTCCGCAGGCCGAGAACCGTTTCCGCAACCCCTATCTGCCCCAGTCGATTCGGGCAGCCACCGGCTGCCTGCCCCACGAGGCATGGGAAGCCTTATGGGGGCTGCTGGCCGACGGCCTGATCTTTCTCGACCCCCAGGGCCAGGCAGGCACCGACAACTGGCGATGGAAACTGTCCGAGCGAGGCCGCAAGGCGGTGCAGGGCGGCCCGTGGGAGCCCTACGACCCCGAAGGCTACCTGCGCCGGCTGCGCCGCCAGGTGCCGGACCTGCATCCGATCGCCTACCAGTACATGCAAGAGGCCCTGCAGTCTTTCAACGCGGGCTGCTACCTGGCCTGCTCGGTGATGCTCGGTGTCGCGGCCGAGCAGGTCTTCCTCGGCGTGGCCGAGGCCATGGTCGCCGCCCTCGGCGCTTCGGCCGAGAAGCTGCGCAAGGAACTGGACAACCCCAAGAGCTCCCAGAATGCACGCTTCCATGCGCTGCGCGCGCGACTGGAGCCGCTTCGGCCCACGTTGCCCGACGATCTGGGCGACAACCTGACCATGGACGCGGTGGCCGACCTGCTCAGGATCACCCGCAACGAGGCCGGTCATCCCCGCGGGCGAGCCGTCGATGAGGACACCGCCTACACCCACCTGCAACTGGCCGCCCGCTACCTCGGCAAGATGACCGCCCTCGCCGAGCACTTCACCCAGCAAGCCGCCGCCCGTTCATCGACTGGCGGCACCTGAGCACAGCAGCCCCTGCCTGAGCGGTGCCCTGGTGAGGCGATCAGACCGAGGTCTGGGCGGCCAGCAGTCCTACGGTGGCGACCAGCAGTCGCGCCGCTGCCACGAGGGTGTCCGGCTGGATACGGTCGGGGGTTTCGGCGGGGGTCTGGTAGCCGGGCATGCCCATGCCGATGCCGATCGCGGCCAGTCCGGCGGCGGCGTAGCGACGGTTGTCAGACGCCATCGCGCCCGCCCGCAGCGGCACGCCGACCAGGCGGGCGGCCTGGTCCAGGGTGGCCAGCAAGGCGTGGGCGGGTCCGCCCGCCTCGACCGCGGCGGCCTCGTGCAACTGCGCGGCGCCGTCGAGGTTGAGCACCAACGTGCCGGACGGCAGCGTGGGCGCGTGGTGGGCCGAGCCCCATGCCCCGGTCTCCTCGGCGTCCAGGAAGGCCACCGACAGCCCTGCCCCGATGGCCGGGCCGGCCGTCAGGACGCGGGCGGCCTCCAGGACGGCGGCCACGCCGGAGGCGTTGTCGGCGGCAGCGGGCAGGCGCCGGCCGGGATCGTCGCCGACGCCGTCGTAGTGCGCGGTCAGCAGTACCCGCGGTCCGCTCCCCGCGCCCCTGGCATGGGAGGGGGCGGGGAAGCGGGCGTGGACGTTGTGGCCTTCCACAGCGACCTGCCGCAGCGGCATCGATCCGGTGACCTGCACCGGGCCGGCGGCCAGCGCGTCGGCCATGCGGGCGTGCCGGTCGGTGCGCAGGGCGATGATCGGGACGGCGCGGGGGGCCGGTCCGGCGATCATCTTGGGCATCCACCTCTCGGCGTCGGTGCCGCGCGCGGTCAGCACTCCGGCCGCGCCGTGGGCCTCGGCTCGTTCGCACGCCCGCGCCCAGTCCCCGGCCTCGGCCAGCACCCACCGGCCGCGCAGGTCGGCCTCGGAGGCGGCGGCCAGCGGCGCGGTGCGCGGGTCCGGCAACTCGGCGGTCGCCAGGTGCTCGGCGAAGTCCCTGCGGTGCTCCAGGCGTAGGGCCTGACCGCCCGTGCTCCATTCGAGCACCGGCGTGGCATACAGCTCCCGCACGTCGGCGACGGGAAAGGAGTCGAGCTCTACGTCGGCGCCCAGCTCGCGCAGCCGTTCGGCGAGCCATGCGGCGGCGGCGCGGCCTCCGGGGGTGCCCACGCGCCGCCCGGTGTACTGGTCGCGGGCCAGCTCGTGGACCGTGGCCTTCATCCGCTGAGCCGACACCCGCTCCACGACGGCGGCTAGGCCGGGCGCCTGAGGGATGTCCGGCATGGTGGAGGTCATCCGCAGCAGCCGGTGGAGGCTGCCTCGGCGGCCGGGGCGGCGGCCGGGGCCGGTGCCTGACCGCAGCAGCCGGCCTGGACGGCCTGCTGCGCGGCGGCCGTGCTGCCGCAGCAGGAGGTGGCGGCCACCTCTGCCTGCTGGGCCGTGTCACTGGCCGGGGAGGGGGTGGCAGGAGCTCCGCAGCAGCCGCCGGCGGCGGGCGGCGTGAACGCCTCTGCCAGGTCGCCGATGAAGCCGCCGCTGGTCTGGTTCGTCGTCATGGTGGTTTCCCTTCTGCGGGTGTACCTGCGTTCCGCGCAATTCGGGGGTTCTGGAGTCCGTCCCGAGCTGAAAGTGCAGGTCAACGGAGCGGAGGCTGGTGACGCGGGCGGATATGCC
>NZ_JBIUBJ010000059.1:0-4335 GCF_044547985.1 Nonomuraea sp. NPDC052265 | reverse complement strand
GACAAGACGACCACCCTCGCCTTCACCGCCGCCGGCAACAACTTCGAGCTGGCCATCGCCGTGGCGGTCGGCGTCTTCGGCGTCACCTCCGGCCAGGCCCTCGCGGGCGTGGTCGGCCCGCTCATCGAGGTCCCCGTCCTGGTCGCCCTGGTCTACGTCAGCCTGGCCGGCCGCCGCCTGTTTCGCACCGCAGAGGAGCCCACCCGTGCCTGAGACCGTCCCCGCCAAGCCGAGTGTCCTGTTCGTGTGCGTGCACAACGCCGGACGCTCCCAGATGGCCGCCGGGTGGCTCACCCACCTGGGCGGCGACCGGGTCGAAGTCCGCTCCGCAGGGTCAGCGCCTGCCGACCAGATCAACCCGGTCGCTATCGAGGCCATGGCCGAGGTCGGCATCGACATCACCGCCCAGTACCCCAAGGTGCTCACCTCGGGCGCAGTCGAGGCGTCCGACGTGGTGATCACCATGGGCTGCGGAGACGTTTGCCCGATCTTCCCCGGCAAACGCTATGAGGACTGGGAGCTCGACGACCCCGCCGGTCAGGACATCGAGGCGGTGCGGCCGATCAGGGACGAGATCGAGCATCGCATTCGCGCCCTGCTGACAGAACTGGGTCAGTCCGCGGGCTGACCCAGCAGCCAGACAGTGGCGGTGACCAGCCGGGCGGCGGCCAGGAGCGTTTCCTCCTCGACGCGGTCCGGCGTCTCGGTGGGCGTCTGGTAACCGGGCATACCCGTGCCGATACCGATCGCGGCCAGCCCGGCGGCGGCGTAGCGGCGGTTGTCGGAGGCCATCGCACCGGCACGCAGCGGTACGCCGGTTTCGCGGGCGGCCTGGTCCAGCACCGACAGCGGGGCGTGCGCGGGGCCACCGGCCTCGATGGAGGCGGCCTGGTGCAGCTTGGCGGCTCCGTCGAGGTTGATCACCAGGGTGTCCGGATGGACGGAAGGGGCGTGGTGGGCCGAGCCCCACGCACCGGCTTCTTCCGCGTCTAGGAAAGCCACCGACAGGTCGACCGGTACAGCACGCATGGTCAACACGCGCACAGCCTCCAGGATCACGGCTATGCCCGAGGCGTTGTCCGCGGCGGCGGGGAACCGGCGTTCAGGGGCGTCGCCGACGCCGTCGTAGTGGGCGGTCAGCAGCACGCGGGTGGGCCCGCCGGGGAAGCGGGCGTGGACGTTGCGGCCTTCGACGTCGACCGGCCGCAGCGGCGTCGACGCCGTCACCTCAACGGTTCCACGGGCCGCCGCATCGGAGAGTTCGCGGTGAAGGTCGGTGCGCAAGGAGAGGATCGGGACCGAGCGGACGCCGGGACCTGCGATCATCTTCGGCATCCAGCCTGCGGCGTCGGTGCCGCGTGCGGCCAAGACCCCGGCCGCGCCGCCCTGCTCGGCTCTGCCGCAGGCCCTGGCCCAATCACCGCTCCGGGCCAGAACCCATCGACCCGAATGGCGGTTTCCGTGCCGGTGTCGGCCACCACAGGCCCGCGGAGTGGATGAGGAAGCTCAGCCGAGGCCAGGTGCTCGGTGAAGTCACGCCGGTGCTCCAGCTTCCGCGGCGGCTCGCCGATGATCCATTCCAGGACCGGTGTGCCGTAGAGCTCGCGCACACCGGTGTCGGTCGCCATGGTGGAGCCCTTCGCAGATTCGATGTTCATCTAAGTTGACGTGAGTCTAATCGATCGATTAGACGCAAATCAATATAGAAGATCATCTAACTACTGGAGGAGCGTGGGTGATGGCGGCGACCAAGTCGCGTGCCTACGGCTGGCCCTCAAAAGGGTGGCCGAGGTGATAGCTGCTGCGAGCAGCTGTCGGCGAGGCTCTCCGACGGCTGCTCGCAGCCTCGTCGAGGACGCCTGTCCGGTGAGCCCGGGCCGCCGCTGGCTGCTGGAGAGTTGGCGTCACAGCAGGCCACGGACAACGCAGTGATCTACGCATACGAACACGGGATTCTCACCCGCGATACATGCTGGAGGGCGATCGGACGGTCGCGTCGGTGGCACGCGAGTTCGGGATCAACGCCAGCACGCCGGGCAGTTGGGTGCACCGGCATCGGATCGTGAACGCTCAGGACGAGCAGCCGGGCCGGTTACCGGGCCGGACCGGGCACGGATCCGGGAACCGGAGCGGGAGAACGCCGAGCTGCGAGAGAAGTTGATCTTCCTGAAAAAAGGCGGCCGCCTTCTTCGCGGCCGAGACTCGATGACGCTCGCCAAGAGGGTGTCTCTGATCCTCTGGCTTTGATCCTTTCGTGCATGGGCCGGAGCTGGGACACCAAGATCCAGTCCTTGATCTTGCCGGGATAGCCTGGCTTCGAGCATCGGCCCGCCCCCGGGGGGCGGGCGAACCTCGCCGACGACCAGCCGGCCGGTCGCCGGACAACGTGTCGGCTATGTCAATCGGTCGTGCTGGCGTGGACGGCGATGATTCGCCAGCCGTGCGTCTCGTCGTAGAGCCAAGTACGGGTGTAGCGCATCCTGGCCGCAAACGGCGCACCGGAGACGGTCCCTTCGACGGTGCCGAGAAACCATGTCACCCCGGTGCGCCCATCGGCGAGCACCGTCAACTCCTCCTCGGCCACCCTCGTCACCACCTGCGCCCGAGTGCGGTGCAGCTTCAGGTCGTCCGCCTTGGTCGCAACGTTCGCACCGAAGGTAAAGATCAGCCGATCATCCAGCAGCCGATCCAGCGCCTCGACATCTCCAGTGAGCTGCGCGGCCTGGAGTCGGCGCTCGGCGTCCCGCAAGTCCTCCATCATGAGGTCCACCCTCCCAGCCGGCGCCGTATCCGCACCAGGGCGTTCACGCTCGGCTGATCTTTGCAGTCCGATCCCAAGGACTCCGATCAGTGGCGGGGCAACTGCGGGTAGATCACGAGGAAGAAGACGACGAGGGCCACGACGGCGAGGATGATCTGCGTCCCGAGGCTCAGCCCGTCCTCGCCACCGTCACGCCGGGCGCGCCATTCCTCGCGATCGCGTCTGCGCGCCGACTCGTCGGTGGAGCGCCGGACCATCTCGCGCTGCTGGTCTGTCCGGCGCGAACTCTCCCGTTGGTAGTCATCGAACGCCTGCATGGGATCGCCCACCCACCCGACCGGGTTGTTGTTGAAGCGCAGGACGGGCGACAACTCGAACAGATCGGGGTACGGCCACCCGGAGGCGGCAGCCGGTCTGTCGGTCCCGTTGGGCCCCTGGTCGGCGAAGAGGTAGTCCATGCGGGCTCAGCTCGCGTAGTCGGGTTCGAGGCGCAGGACGTCCCCTTGCCGCAGGAAGTTGCCCGGCGTGGGCCCCGGTGGGAAGCTGCCGGAACTGCCGTTGCCGGCGACTCCCAGGGAGGTGTCGGCCCGGTCGCGCGGCCCGGTCGCCGGCAGGTTGCGGCTGCACCTGTCCATGGGACCGGTGGTCGGCGCGGACGCCTTCCAGATCAGCACGTGGAAGGTCCAGGCGCCGCGGTTGTCGCCCGGGCCGGGGTCGTTCACGCCGAAGGAGAACCTGGCCGGGGCGTTGTCCCGGAAGACCGTGCACCGGTTGAACGCGGTCGCCTGCCGCCCGTCGCCCGTCCAGCCCGCGGGGTTGTTGTTGAAGCGCAGCACGGCCGAGTACTGGGCCAGGCCGGGGTAGGGCCATCCCTGCGGCGCGACCTGCCCGTTGCCGCCGGGGCCGACGGTGCCGCCCTCCCAGTTGTCGGGATCCACCCGCGAGTTCAGGTCCGGGATGATCTGGAACACGTCACCCGGCTCGATGATGTTGCTCGGGTTACGGCCCACGGGGACCCCGCCGCCGCCGTTGCCCCAGACGAGCAGGTGCGGGATGTCATGGTTCGCGACCTGGCCCTCGGTGCACCGGCGCATCGCGTCGGCGGGGCCGGCGTGGGCGGGCATCCGCTGCTGCGCCATTACGCGAGAACCGGCGACCGGACGCCTCTGGCCATGGACGACGTCGCCGACGGCCGCTGGTGGCGGAGCGAGGCCTACCGCGCCGGCCGGGAGGCGATCGGCATCGACCGCCGGCTCGCCCTGCCCCTGGACTCCCTGCCCGGCCAGATCCGCGGCGTCATCATGAGCCGCGACGGCACCGGCTACAGCGACCGGGACCTCGAATACGAAGGAGAACCTCTACCGCAAGCTCGGCGTGCACGACCGGGTGAGCGCGCTGCGCAAGGCCCGCTCACTCGACCTGCTCCCGCCCGACGGCCCCGCCCCACCGGGTGCCTGACCGTCGTCGCCGCAGGCCGTGGGGTCAGACATCCCTGGACGTTTGTTGTCAAGCAGCGAGGTCGTTTGATCGGTGCGACCAGGCGGTTGCCTGGTCGTAGGGGCTGTGGGTTTTGA
>NZ_JBIUBJ010000058.1:0-4652 GCF_044547985.1 Nonomuraea sp. NPDC052265 | reverse complement strand
CCAGCCCGGAACTCCGGATCAAAGCGCCGCCGCGTGACTGCTGCCACGACCAAACCTCTCCCGGTTCGGTCTCCACGCTACGGGGGGATGCACAGTTGGTCTGCCGGCTCGATCTCCTCAAGGGGGGCTGTGCGCCACATTTAGTCGTTGCGTTCCGGCTATGCATGATAACTCTTCGTGACACATGAGCTGCGTGCTCGCAGGAAGGGGAACGATGTCACGGTGGGCGAGGGTAGTGCCAGGAGTGTTGGTGGGCGGGGTGTTGGTGGCGGGGCCGGTGTGGGCGTCCGCACGCCCGTGGACCGACGGGTATGGGCGGCTTGGGACCGTTGAGATCAGTGCCGACCGAAAGCGCGTGATGCTGTGTGATGCGCTCGACGACGAGGACAAGGTGGCCGTGGAGTACAAGACCACGATCGGCCGGACGATCCTGCTGCAGGCAGGGCCCAAGTCGGGGTGTGTCGACGATTCGGTGTTCTTCGGCTCCATCAAGCGGGCCCAGTTCTGTTACGGCCCGGACGTCGATCCCGATGGCGGCACATGGCGCTGGTGCAACCCGCCACGCAACATCTAGGAACTCCCAGGACGACCGCGAATGACTGAAGGAGCGGGTGTGCTGACCGGAGTTGCTTCCCGTGGGTTACCGCAGCAGACGCGTCAACGCAGGCCAGCCCTCGCCGCCCTCGCTGTGCTGCTCGTCCTTGGTGGCGCCCTGGCCACGACCCTCCTGGTGATGCGCGCCGACGAACGCATCTCCGTCATCCGTGTCACCCGGAAGATCGGTGCCGGCCAGCGCTTCGACCGCGGAGCGCTGCAGGAGGCACGCATCGCCGATGGGGGAGTCACCTACTGGCCGTGGGCCCAGCGCGACCAGGTGGCCGCAACCGTCGCCACCGTCACCGTGCTGCCCGGCACGCTACTCACCCAGCCGATGGCCGCGACGAACGGGACCGGAGCGATCAGCGGGAAATCCGTCAGGATGGGGCTGGCGCTCAAGCCTGGCCAAGCGCCTTATGACCTGCAGCGTGGTGAACGGGTCCAGCTGATCCACGTTCCCGCGCGCAGGGCCGACTCCGAACCGCCCACGCTTCTCGCGGAGGAGGCTGTGGTGGAGAGCGTGAGCTACACGTCCGGATCGGCCAGTCAGGCTACGGTCGTTGTGGACAGTGCCGTTGCGCCTGTGGTCGCGGCCCACGCCCTCAACGGGGAGATCTCCATCGCTGTCGTGCGCACACAACCTTGACATCGCGCTGAACGCGCGCCATCAATCCAAGAATTGATGGCAGGCCATGTTGCGCAGACGAAAGTCTCGTTCGTGGGAGGGGAACAACTCGTCGCACTTCATCCCGATCAATGATGGGATTCCAGCGTGCTCAGAGCTGCGGGATGAGGCTGGGCGGGGACGGCTCGGCGCTCGCTTTGCTCGATGGCTCGACTGTGGCGCGTGACGGTCAATCGCGGGCCCGTCCGGCGTTTGTGGGTGGACGGCCGGGAGGCGGTCACGCGCCACATCGACGTGTGCTCGATTCCTGGGTGCGATGACGGCCTTTGTGTTGCCGGTGATGCCATCTCGTTTTCCGGTCGTTTCGTTTGGAGTCCCGGTGGTGCCCCTGGATGAGGTGGCCGACTTCCTCTTGTGGTGGGGAGATGTGACGATCCTCGTGTTGTTGGCGCCTTGCGGAATCTCCGTGGCTGCTTGTGAGGAGGTCTGCTGGTTCCCTGACGTGGCTGTCCCGGCTCCGCTGACGGCCATGGCGATGGCTGCGGCGGTAGTGGCCCCGCCTGCGAGCAACAGAGCCATGGCGCGGATCCGCCCGCGTCGTCGCTCACTCATTCCGGGCATAGCCTGCTCCCGATTCTCCTGATCGCTAAGGTGTCGCAGCCTAATTGCGGGACGGTGCCCGTCGGACAGGCTTTGATCTTCCCTGAAAGATTCGTGGCACTGAGATATGAGTGGCGGCCTGCATCTACGTGCCACCCGCGCGACGCAGCAGCTTGTCGCTTGGCCCATGAAGATGCTGATCAATACAGGGACCCACTAGATCTACGCGAAAGAGGAGACGTGATGCGATCCGCTCGCGCAGCCTCGGTGCGCGCGAACCGTGCTGTTACCCCGCGGCTATAGCTAACCGTGGTTATCATGTGACTCTCTGTTTACCGTATGGCTGCAAGGGGCAGTCAGAACACAGGGAGGCTTCGCGTGGGATTGTTCGCTGCCAGGTTCTTTGCCCTCGCCGCAGTAGGGATGTTGGTTACGGCTGCCCTTCCCGCTGCACCGGTACGTGCTGCGGCTGGAGCGCTGATCATCAACGGTGAGGTGTACTACAAACCTCATGGCTGTTACCCCATCCGAGATCTGCCGGCGTACGTTCTCAACGAGACCAACGGGGTCGCCTTTATCCATGAGGGCCCAAGCTGTGACGTCGACATCAACGCCGTACTACTCTCCGGTCGGCTGGAAATCGCCAGAACGGGCAAGAGTGTCTTCATTGGCTGACCCGATTCTGGGCGGGCGGGGAATACGACTTATGTGGTCGTATCTGCCGTGTCCGCAAGTGGCTCTTGGGTCAAGCTTTGGCGATTGGAATCGTGTTTCCCGGATCAATTCCGCTGAAGGGGCTGGTAAATCTGAAGTGACGTGATCGGCTTCTGTGGAGGTGCCTGCTGATTCGGGATGATCCTCACACACGGGGAAAATGGCTGGGGCTCTGGCTGGCGGCCCGTTCCCTCGCCCTGGCCGCAGCTGCGCTCGGCGCAGGCTTGGGCGGACCATCCTTGGCGCATGCACTGGGCACGGATTACTGCCCGCCAGTATCTGAGGAAGCGTACAAAATGTTCGACATCGAAAAGTGGTGCGCTTCCGTCAATAATGAGTTCGAAAGCGGTCACTACCCGGACTTGTTGGGACTCTTGAAGGAGGCGCGGCGTCAGCCGGCCTCCGTAGCACCTGCAGAACGCGACATGGCAGAAAGGCCACGGGCCAGGCCGCAACCATCACCCAGCAGAACGGTAACCCCGGACGCTCCACATCCGATCAGAACGCAGCGACCAACATCCGAGCTGGCGCCGAACGCTCGCGGTCATCATCCGGCCGAAGTAGAGGTGTCGCCTGAGCGGGTCGTGCGACCACATCCGATCAGTTCCCTGAACGCCCAGAAGGCACGACACAAGAACTCGCACGCGCCTCGTAGGCGCCGGCACGCTCATCCAAGACCCAAGCCTTCTGCTTCCGGCGTGCCGGCTCCTGTTCCGGCCAGCACGCGTGGCGCACCCATGCCTGCCCTGCCTTCCCGCTCTGCTCAAAGCAGCGAGTCGGTGAATACCGCCTCTACCGACTCCTGGTCGGTTTTGAGCGGGGCTGCCGCATTCGCCTTGTTGGTAATGCTGCTGACCGGGCTTCTGGTCCATTGGGCCCGAAGGAGGGGCAGGCCGAACGTCCCGCTGATCGCGTTCCCTGGAGTAGACATACGCCGCGAGGACGGCCTCGTCCTTGGGCACGAACTCATTACTGCAACTGTCGGTGCCACCACGGTCAGTACGGGTACTCACGAAGAGGCCAGTGCACAGGAACTGCCCTCCCGGCGCGAAACGGCGGAGGCAGCCTCGCCGATCTCGGAGCCCGCATCGGGGGCAATAGGACCTCCGACAGTCGCGAGCTCGGCAGCCCTGGCTCAGGTGTACGTGCTTGGACCGGCGCGCGTGATGGTGGCTGGACGGGAGGTGTCGTTCGGCCGTGCGGAAGGCCGCGCCTTGTTCGCCCTACTCGCGACGATCAAGGACGGAGCATCGTCGGAGTCGGTGGTCGAGCGGTTGTGGCCAGGGGACGAAGAGCGAGGTGCCCGCCGCCTGGACACAGCGGTGCGCGATATCAATGCGACGATGCGGCAGGCGACGGGACTTGCAGCCCATGTGAAGTTCGTGGTGAAGACAGGACAGAGGCGCCGGCTGCCTGCGGCGTACTTCGACGTGGACTGGTGGCAGTTCGAGGAGGCGTACGTTCAAGCCAATTCCGCATCCGGCGAGCACGCTCGCCGGGAGGCGTTGCGACGGATGCTGGACCTGTACCAGGGGCCCCTCCTGGCGGATCGTGATGACGCCTGGTGCATTTCTCCACGCCAGGCTGCTGCGACACAGGCAGTTCGAGGAGCTCTGCGACTGGTCGACCTCGAGCGACCGGAGAACCCGGACCGTGCGCTGGATGTGCTGACGTTGGCGGTTGACCGCATCGATCCCTACAACGAGGTGTTGTGGCGCCAGATCCTCATGATTCAGGGGGATCTCGGTCGATTGTCCGCCTTTGAGGTGACTTTCCAACAGCTGACGGAACGGTTGGCGGAAATCGACGCGCGGCCGAGTGCACAAGCCCGGCAGATCTACCAGCGCTTCATCGGGTGATCGGCAGCTCCCAGCCTCGGTGCCCAAGAATCTGTCGGTCACGCATGGGGTATGCGGCCAAAGCCTCGCCCGTGAGCAGATGGGCGGGGTGAGTGCCGTAGATGCGGGCCAGTAGGCGCAGGGTGGTAACGGATGGGCGTCGGCTTCCCTGGGGCCAGTTCTCGGATCTGGATCAAAGGTTGTGGAGCGGTGACGGAGCGCTACCCGGCCGGCGACGGTACTGGTGATCGCGATCCTGTAACAGGCTGTGCGTGAAG
>NZ_JBIUBJ010000057.1:0-5114 GCF_044547985.1 Nonomuraea sp. NPDC052265 | reverse complement strand
GGTCAAGTCCTCGGCCTATTAGTACCGGTCAGCTCCACACGTTACCGTGCTTCCACCTCCGGCCTATCAACCCGGTCGTCTACCGGGAGCCTTACCCACTCTCGTGGTGGGAGACCTCATCTCAAGGCGAGCTTCCCGCTTAGATGCTTTCAGCGGTTATCCCTTCCGAACGTAGCCAACCAGCCGTGCACCTGGCGGTACAACTGGCACACCAGAGGTTCGTCCGTCCCGGTCCTCTCGTACTAGGGACAGCTCCTTTCAAGTCTCCTGCGCGCGCAGCGGATAGGGACCGAACTGTCTCGCGACGTTCTAAACCCAGCTCGCGTACCGCTTTAATGGGCGAACAGCCCAACCCTTGGGACCTACTCCAGCCCCAGGATGCGACGAGCCGACATCGAGGTGCCAAACCATCCCGTCGATATGGACTCTTGGGGAAGATCAGCCTGTTATCCCCGGGGTACCTTTTAGCCGTTGAGCGACACCGCTTCCACACGCCGATGCCGGATCACTAGTCCCAGCTTTCGCTCCTGCTCGACCCGTCAGTCTCACAGTCAAGCTCCCTTGTGCACTTACACTCAACACCTGATTGCCAACCAGGCTGAGGGAACCTTTGGGCGCCTCCGTTACTCTTTAGGAGGCAACCGCCCCAGTTAAACTACCCACCAGACACTGTCCTCGATCCGGATCACGGACCAGAGTTAGACGTTCAAAACGACCAGAGTGGTATTTCACCAATGACTCCACCCGAACTAGCGTCCGAGCTTCCCAGTCTCCCACCTATCCTACACAAGACGCTCCAAACGCCAATGTCAAGCTGTAGTGAAGGTCCCGGGGTCTTTCCGTCCTGCTGCGCGTAACGAGCATCTTTACTCGTAGTGCAATTTCGCCGGGTCTGCGGTTGAGACAGCGGGGAAGTCGTTACGCCATTCGTGCAGGTCGGAACTTACCCGACAAGGAATTTCGCTACCTTAGGATGGTTATAGTTACCACCGCCGTTTACCGGCGCTTAAGTTCTCACCTTCGCTGTGTCACCACAACTAAGCGGTCCCCTTAACGTTCCGGCACCGGGCAGGCGTCAGTCCGTATACATCGTCTTACGACTTCGCACGGACCTGTGTTTTTAGTAAACAGTCGCTTCCCCCTGGCCACTGCGACCCCCACCAGCTCCGAGTGCAAAACTCATCACCAGCAGAGGTCCCCCTTCTCCCGAAGTTACGGGGGCAATTTGCCGAGTTCCTTAACCGCAGTTCACCCGATCGCCTTAGTATTCTCTACCTGACCACCTGAGTCGGTTTAGGGTACGGGCCGCCACAACACTCGCTAGAGGCTTTTCTCGGCAGCATAGGATCATCCACTTCACCACAATCGGCTCGGCATCACATCTCAGGATTAATACGAGGCGGATTTGCCTACCTCGCTCCCTACATGCTTACCCCAGGAACAACCATCGCCTGGGCTGGACTACCTTCCTGCGTCACCCCATCGCTTACCTACTACCCGATCGGATCGAGCGTTCACTCTGACGGCCGTCCCGAAGGACAACCCGAGCTAAGGACTCTTAGCATCACGAGGTTCGATATGGGCGTGTTAAAGCGGGTACGGGAATATCAACCCGTTGTCCATCGACTACGCCTGTCGGCCTCGCCTTAGGTCCCGACTTACCCTGGGCGGATTAGCCTGCCCCAGGAACCCTTGGTCATCCGGCGCGAGGGTTTCTCACCCTCGATTCGCTACTCATGCCTGCATTCTCACTCGCACAGCCTCCACAACTAGATCACTCTGCTGCTTCGCCGGCTGCACGACGCTCCCCTACCCATCCAGCCCGCATAGGGCTGAATGCCACGACTTCGGCGGTGTGCTTGAGCCCCGCTACATTGTCGGCGCAGAATCACTTGACCAGTGAGCTATTACGCACTCTTTCAAGGGTGGCTGCTTCTAAGCCAACCTCCTGGTTGTCTCTGCGACTCCACATCCTTTCCCACTTAGCACACGCTTAGGGGCCTTAGTCGGTGATCTGGGCTGTTTCCCTCTCGACTACGAACCTTATCGCCCGCAGTCTCACTGCCACGCTCTCACTTACCGGCATTCGGAGTTTGGCTGACGTCAGTAACCTTGTCGGGCCCATCGGCCATCCAGTAGCTCTACCTCCGGCAAGAAACACGCGACGCTGCACCTAAATGCATTTCGGGGAGAACCAGCTATCACGGAGTTTGATTGGCCTTTCACCCCTACACACAGGTCATCCCCCAGGTTTTCAACCCTGGTGGGTTCGGTCCTCCACCCAGTCTTACCTGAGCTTCAACCTGCCCATGCGTAGATCACTCCGCTTCGGGTCTACAGCATGCGACTCAAACGCCCTATTCAGACTCGCTTTCGCTACGGCTCCCCCACACGGGTTAACCTCGCCACACACCATAACTCGCAGGCTCATTCTTCAAAAGGCACGCAGTCACATCACACAAGGACCGAAATCCTCGTAAGCTCCTACGGCTTGTAGGCACACGGTTTCAGGTACTATTTCACGACCCCTCACCGGGGCACTTTTCACCTTTCCCTCACGGTACTCGTGCACTATCGGTCATCAGGGAGTATTTAGGCTTACCAGGTGGTCCTGGCAGATTCACACAGGATTTCTCGGGCCCCGTGCTACTTGGGATCCCCTCAAGAAGCCTTCAAGATTTCGCCTACCCGGCTCTCACGGTCTACGGCAGCCCTTCCCAGAGCTTTCGACTACCTCGAAGGTTTATCACTTCTTGTGGCTTCGGCAGAAACCACCAGAGGGTCCCACGACCCCGGACATGCAACGCCTGCCGGCTATCACACACGCCCGGTTTAGCCTCATCCGCTTTCGCTCACCACTACTCACGGAATCACTTTTGTTTTCTCTTCCTACGGGTACTGAGATGTTTCACTTCCCCGCGTTACCACCAACCGCCCTATACATTCAGGCGGAGGCAACACCACATGACTGGTGCTGGGTTTCCCCATTCGGACATCCCCGGATCAACGTCTGGTTGGCGACTCCCCGAGGCTTAACGCAGCCTCCCACGTCCTTCATCGGCTCCTGATGCCAAGGCATCCACCGTGTGCCCTAAAAAACTTGGCCACAAAGATGCTCGCGTCCACTATGCAAATCTCAAACAACAAACAGCAACCACATCCACACCAGACAACCATCCGGCGCTTCAGTGGCCCTGTACTGAGGCGATAACGAACAAACAGTCCGTTTCCTCAGGACCCAACAGTGTGTTTCAGACCCGGCCCAAGCCCCCGACAACCCCGTTCCCACTCCCCTTACGAGGCGGTACTAGCGGCCCGGCGACCCGGTCCAGCTGACTAGCCAGTGCTCCACTAATGAGCTGCCGTGTGCAGAACATTCGCCTGCAGTCACAGCGTAGACCCCGGAGACGATGCCCCAGAGCCGATGCTCCTTAGAAAGGAGGTGATCCAGCCGCACCTTCCGGTACGGCTACCTTGTTACGACTTCGTCCCAATCGCCAGCCCCACCTTCGACCGCTCCCCCCCTTGCGGGTTGGGCCACGGGCTTCGGGTGTTGCCGACTTTCGTGACGTGACGGGCGGTGTGTACAAGGCCCGGGAACGTATTCACCGCAGCGTTGCTGATCTGCGATTACTAGCGACTCCGACTTCATGGGGTCGAGTTGCAGACCCCAATCCGAACTGAGACCGGCTTTTAGGGATTCGCTCCACCTCGCGGTATCGCAGCCCTCTGTACCGGCCATTGTAGCATGTTTGCAGCCCAAGACATAAGGGGCATGATGACTTGACGTCATCCCCACCTTCCTCCGAGTTGACCCCGGCAGTCCCCCATGAGTCCCCACCACCCCGAAGGGCGTGCTGGCAACATGGAGCAAGGGTTGCGCTCGTTGCGGGACTTAACCCAACATCTCACGACACGAGCTGACGACAGCCATGCACCACCTGTCACCCAGTCCGAAGAGGGCTCTGTCTCCAGAGCTTTCCGGGTGATGTCAAACCTTGGTAAGGTTCTTCGCGTTGCGTCGAATTAAGCAACATGCTCCGCCGCTTGTGCGGGCCCCCGTCAATTCCTTTGAGTTTTAGCCTTGCGGCCGTACTCCCCAGGCGGGGCGCTTAATGCGTTAGCTCCGGCACGGAACCCGTGGAAGGGTCCCACACCTAGCGCCCAACGTTTACAGCGTGGACTACCAGGGTATCTAATCCTGTTCGCTCCCCACGCTTTCGCTCCTCAGCGTCAGGTAAGGCCCAGCAAGCCGCCTTCGCCACCGGTGTTCCTCCTGATATCTGCGCATTTCACCGCTACACCAGGAATTCCACTTGCCCCTACCTACCTCTAGCCGGCCCGTATCCACCGCAGACCCGCAGTTAAGCTGCGGGCTTTCACGGCAGACGCGACCAGCCACCTACGAGCTCTTTACGCCCAATAATTCCGGACAACGCTTGCGCCCTACGTATTACCGCGGCTGCTGGCACGTAGTTAGCCGGCGCTTCTTCTGCAGGTACACGTCAACTTCGTCCCTGCTGAAAGAGGTTTACAACCCGAAGGCCGTCATCCCCCACGCGGCGTCGCTGCGTCAGGCTTCCGCCCATTGCGCAATATTCCCCACTGCTGCCTCCCGTAGGAGTCTGGGCCGTGTCTCAGTCCCAGTGTGGCCGGTCGCCCTCTCAGGCCGGCTACCCGTCGTCGCCTTGGTAGGCCACTACCCCACCAACAAGCTGATAGGCCGCGAGCCCATCCCCAACCGAAAAACTTTCCACCACCACCCGATGCCGGGGGCGGTCGTATCCGGTATTAGACCCAGTTTCCCGGGCTTATCCCAGAGTCAGGGGCAGGTTGCTCACGTGTTACTCACCCGTTCGCCGCTCGAGTACCCCGAAGGGCCTTTCCGCTCGACTTGCATGTGTTAAGCACGCCGCCAGCGTTCGTCCTGAGCCAGGATCAAACTCTCCAAACAATGCTTGGAAAAGTGGTTGAACCCAACCAAAAAGGAATCCGTCCATCCGAAGATTTGGACGGGGTTATGCATGTAATTCATGCACTGGCTTTTAACACACTGTTGAGTTCTCAAGAAACGGACGCGTACTTCCTCACCAGAACCCGTTCCCGGATCCCCG
>NZ_JBIUBJ010000056.1:0-6798 GCF_044547985.1 Nonomuraea sp. NPDC052265 | reverse complement strand
GACTCGAAGTCCGGTCGACGAGAGTGCTCACTCACCAGCGGCTACCAGGCACCGAGTCTGCCAGCGAGGCCGACCCGGTAGGTCCCATTAGTCGAACGCGGCTTCTTCGGACTCCGCCCGGCCAGTGCCGAGTTCAACCATCCGCCTGGCCACTGTGTTCTCCGACACCCGCCAGCCCAGTTCACGCAGGTCCTGGGTGATCCGCGGTGAACCGTACGTACCGCCCGAGGCCGCAAACAGCCGCCCGATCTCCGCATCCAACCGGGCCCGCCGCTGCTGGCGGGCGGTCGGCGCGTCCTCCCCGATGCGGTTCTTCCACTTGTAAAACCATGACTGGGAGACCTCCAGCACCCGGCAGGAGATCGCGTGGTCGATGCCGTGGTCGGTCTTCTGGGAGCAGATGAAGGCCGCCACGCTCACCGGCCCATCGCCTCCTTCACCCACAAGACCACGGAACGCTTGAGGACATCACGCTCGTCCTCCAGCTCCGTGCGTTCCTTCTCCCAGGCCGCCTTCTCCTTGGCGTGCTGCTTGACCAGCTCGGCCTTCTCCCGCCGCAGCCGCGCCAGCTCCTCCTCCGCCGACTCCTTCAGCGTCCCGCCTCCGCTGTCGCCACCGGTCTGCCCTGCCGCGAGCCAGTCCATCTGCACCCAGTTGTACAGCGTGTACTCGTTGATGCCCAGATCCCGCGCGACGGGCTTGCCGGTCTCCCTGACGATCCTCACCGCCCCGGCCCGGAACTCCGGATCAAAGCGACGCCTCGTGGTTCCTGCCACGACCAAACCTCTCCCGGTTCGGTCTCCACGTTAAGAGGGGAAGCCCACATCGCTCAGCACAGTCCAGTGCTCGATGAGTTCATCCATGCCAAGCGGCGGACGTTCCATGCCCATAGATCCGCGCCGGCCCCTTGAGCATTACAGAAGGTCAGGCTAGGGATCTTCGAGGTTTGGCGGCCTATGACACGTTGGTTAACGGCACCCCTTGTTCCAGGAAATTAGCGATCTTGTCCGGCATCCACCATATGAAGAGTACAAGGGGGAGCTCGGCCGCCCTCCCTCGCTGGACGCGCACGGGGTGGAGATGGCCCGCGCGCTGTACGACATGAAGGGATCGGACGGTAAGCGACGCTACACCGTCCAGCAGATTGCTGATCGGCTCGGCGTCAGCCGCGCCACGATCTATCGGCATCTGGATCGCAGCTTGCGGTGACCATGCTCCGTAGGTGATCCGGGAACCGTGAACCTTCTTGGCTTCTCGCCCGACTGTGCAAGATGACGGGAGGACGAGATGACCGATGAGCTGCTGGTGGTGCGTGCTCAGCTGGGAGAGCGCGTGGCGCTGGCCGAGTTGCTGGTTCGTTGGCGGATGCCGGTGTGGATCTATGTGCGTCGCATGCTCGATGCTGACCGGGCTGACGACGTGACGCAGGAGATCTGGCTGGCCGTCGTCCGCGGCCTGCCTCGGCTGAGGGACCCGGGCCGGTTCGCGCCGTGGCTGTTCACGATTGCCCGGCGGTCGGTCACCGACCGGCTGCGCGGCGAGTACGCCCAGGCGGAGAAGACGTCCGGATTCGGCGACGTGGTCGTCGAAGACCCGGCTGAGGCCATGGTGGATCGCGCCGCGCTCGTGAGCGTGCTGTCAGCTCTGCCGGTGCTGGAACGGGAGATCCTCGTCCTGTTCTACCTGGAGGACCTGCCGGTGGAGGAGTGCGCGGACATTTGCCAGATCCCGGCCGGAACGGTCAAGTCCCGGCTCAACCGCGCCCGTCGTCTGTTACGTGAACACCTGGAGGAGAAGGGGTACCGGCCATGACAGAAGAACCGCGCCTGTCGGCGCAGGACATGATCGAGCACCTGGCGCCGGTGCTGTCGCTGAGAGTCCGGATCCGGGCGGTGGTGGCACTGCTGGCCGGTGTAGCCGGCGCGGTGTTCGTGGGCGCGTTGTGGTGGTCGGAGCCAGGACCGCTGCCCGGGCGCACGCATCTGGCGTTCGCGTTGTTCACCGTGTTCTGCCTGGCCTGGGCGACATACGGCGGGTGGCTGCTGACGCGCCGGGTTCCGCTGTTCGCCACCGATCGGGTGATCGCCGCCTGGATCGGCCTGGCCGCCTCGCTGGCCACCACGGCACTCGTGACCGTCGTAGCCGTGCAGCGTGGCACCGGGGCGGGGCTCGCCCTGGCGGTCGGGGGCTTGTTCGTCGCGGTGGCCCTGGCGCTGGCGGTGCGCGCCCATGCCCGGCGCGCGGCGCTGCTGCGCCGCATGCACGAGCTGACCGGCCGGGAGGAGCGGTGAACGCGCTGCAGACCAGTGGCCTGGGCAAGCGTTACCGGCAGCGGTGGGCGCAGTCCAGTTCGGGCAGCGCGGTGTTGAGCGCCTCCAGTTCCGCGCATCTCGGCCGCTGCTGACGAATCCCCGGCCAGCAGACCGCACGCGGCGCCCACACCTTGGCGCGCTGGCAGGGCATGAGCCTGGCCTTGCTCTCACGGTCCGGGCCGGAAATCAAGCACGGCGCCCATCCGCGGTGGTGGGCCCCGCCCTGATCTGGCTGTCAAAGTGTCTGGCCAGGGTCGCCTGGCGTCGCGAGGTCGGCGAGGTCGGCGAGCGCCCTGACTCGGACGAGCAGGGCGATGGTGCGGTCGATGGCTGAGGCGTAGGCGCGGTGCATGTTGGGGTTGGCGGTGGGGGCCGTGGCGAGGAAAGCGTCGAGGGCCGGATGGCCGGTGCCCCAAGGCGTCAAGCGGCCTACTTGCCTTACGTGCCTGACAAGATCACATCGCGTTGAGCTGCGGGAAGGGCTGCGAACCCAAGATAGCCATCGATGTTGGCCTCGGTGTTTCCCGGTGCCTCTTTCCCCGGCTGCGTTGGCGCGGTCTGACCTGGATTATCGAACGCTTTCTGAATGTGTTGGGCGATAAGCAACCTGCTGACCACGATCACCGGATCGGGCCCAGTCCGCGCGTGTCCGGGGCCCGCACGACCTCAGAGCGCAGGTGCTCCGACCGGCGGCGTGCCGACGGCCAGCGTGGGACGGACCGCCCAGCCGCCGTCGCCGTGGTGCAGCTCGGCCGTCATCTGGCCCAGGCCGGGCCTGCCCTGGCCGCGCCACTCCTGAACCCAGCCGGCGAGCAGGTCGCCGGCGCTGTCGTCTCCGGCGGCCACATGCCGGCCGGCGTCACGAGGGGTGATGAGGGCGATGCCGGTGGAGGTGGAGGCGCCGATGCGCCATACCGGGTCACCGAGCGCGGCCGTGGTCAGGCCCCCGGGCCGGGTGGCCAGCAGGAATGCGTAGAAGTCGGCGGGCTCCTCCCCGGCGACGAGCGGCCCCTCCACGGTGCGACCGGACGTCTGGAGCTCCTGCAGCAGGCGCCGGCCGGTGTCGCCCGAGCGCAGCCACGAGGCCGACAGCCACCACGGCTGCCCCTCACCGTCGTGGACGAGCGCGTCGACGTCGCGCGGCGGCACGATCCACTGGTCCAGGACGTGCGAGGTGGCCTCGACGAACCCCGCCTGCAGCAGCCCGTCCACCTCCAGCGCCTGGTCGTGCCCGACGTGAACGCGGACGACGAGGAAGGTCTTGGCCAGGTCCGTCACCTGGACCGGGACGACCATGACAGCCCCCGGAGCGGCGCGGCGAACCCACCCGTCGGGGATGCGCTCCAAAGTCGCCCACGCGATGACCCGGTCCACCTGCTCCCCGTCGTCACCGTCGGCGCCGTCAGCGGCCCGCAGGGTGACGTTGGCGCGGCCGTCCGCGTGTAGCCGCTGCCCGGCCCGCGTGATGAGAGCGGGGTCGATGTCGCTGGAGGTGACCCAGCCCCTCTCGCCGACCAGATGGGACAGCAGGGCGGTGGAGAAGCCCGACCCGGTGCCGACCTCCACGGCGCGCTGGCCGGGCCGCACGTCGAGCATGTCCAGCATGGTGGCGATGGTGCTGGGCGCGGAGGTCTGCGGCAGCTTGGAGCCGTCGTCCTCCAGGGTGTAGTGGGTCTCGCTGACGTGGTCGAGCGCGTGCTGGACGGCTGGGCTGACGGTCATCGCTACGACGGTTCCCCTCTGGTCGTTGGTCATATGCGGAGCAGCAGGTGGTACGGCCGGTCAGGATGCTGCGATTCGCCTGCGGCTCCCGTGGCGGTCTCGATCCAGGCGTGCGTGGCGTAGGGCTGCATGCGCGCCCCGATGCACACGTACACGCGCCGGCCCCGGACCGCCGCGGTCAGCATGGCGGCCACGGCGTTCTCCAGACAGGCGGCCCGCCCCGGCATCCAGTGTCCAGCCCACCGGGCGGCCTCGGCGGCGATTTGGGCTTGTGTCGGGGTGGCCGCGTGCCGGCACCGCCCGCCGAGCGTGCTGAGCACTTCGGACAGCACCGGGAACGGGAGCCGCATCAGGCCGGCGGTGAGCAGGCGCGCGGCCAGCGCCGAGAGCCGATCGGTGAGGCTGAGCCGATGCTCCACCGGCGGCAGGACCATGTGGCTCGTCATGGCCGCTCCTGCAGCAGGCCGTGCCCGATGAGCAGGGCCAGGTGGGACTCGGCGTCCCGGCGGGCGGTGGCCGGGTCGATGACGAAGCCGGCCAGCAGGGCAGTGGTCGCGATGTCGGCGGCCGCGGCGGCGTCGGCTCCGTCGGCCAGGGCGTGCCAGATGACGGCGGCGGACGGGTTGAGGCCGTAGACGCGGTCCTGATGGGTGTCCAGCAGGACCGCTCCCTCAGCGTCGGCGGTGGTGCAGCGTACGCCTCTACGGGCGTGCAGGACGAGGAGCTGGCGGGTTAGTTGTAGTACTTCTTCTTGTCGGCGGTGTCGTTCTCGGAGGAGCCGAGGGTGACGGCGCGGATGGTGCCGAGGTCGTGCAGGGCGGGAGCGGTGTAGGGCTGCGCCTGGGCGGGCTGGGTGGTGTCGTCGAACATGAGCGTTCTCCTTTCGGCCGGGGCCGTGTGGCCCGTCGCTCTCTACGACAGCCGACGAGGGTGGGCTTCGGCGAGAGTGTGCGCGCACCCTGCAAGATCATTTGCATTCCTCGCAAGTCGCACACCGTCAGGGCGAGATCACCTATGGTGGCCACGCGCGGCTGAGCTACGCTGAAGTTCCCCCGTCCAGGGCCGGTGACCTCGATGCTGGATACGCCACACAGCCCCGCACGTATCCCCACCGCGCTGCTCGCCGCGGTGAAGGCCGCGGACTACCCCCTCGTCGTCCGGCTGGCCCGCCAGCGGGCGAGCCTGACACAGGAGCAACTCGGGGCGGTGGCCGGCTACTCGGCTGCCACGGTCTTCCGCCTGGAGACCGGCCGGCAGCCCCTGCACGACATCGCCACGCTGCGCTGCCTCGCCCAGGCCCTGGCCATCCCGTGCGACTGGCTGGGCCAGGCTCAAGAACCGGCCTCCGGCCCCTCGCCCGCCCGCGCGTTCACACCCTCCGCCGCAGGGCCGGCGATTAGGGTGGATCCTTCAGCGGCAGGGGAGGAACAGAACGTGAAGCGCCGTCACTTCCTCGCCAGCGTGGCCGCCGGGCCCGCGCTGTTGAGCGTCACCGCCTCCGACACGGTCAGCGACACCACCACCGCACGTCTGGAACGCTCCTGACCGATCCCGGCACGGCCGCGCCCGCCAGCCTGGCCACCTTGACCGCCCAGCTCGGCAGGGCCCGCGCGGCGCTCGCCGCCACCAGCTACAGCGCGGCGTCGATGATCCTGCCATCCCTCATCCAGGCCGCCGAGACCACCGCCGCCGACGCCGCCGGCCGCGTCCGGGACCGGGCGCATGCGCTGCTCGCCGACGCCTACGTCCTGGCCGCCATGCTCGCCACCAAGGCCCACACCGACGCCGTGGCGTGGGTCGCCGCCGACCGCGCCCTGCGCGCTGCCCGCGCCTCCGGCGACGTGCTGGCCGTCGCCGGTGCGGCTCGGGAGGTGGCGATCGCCATGCGCCGGCAGGGACGCCATGCCAGCGCCACCGGCCTGCTGGCCGACACCGCGGCCCGCCTGGACGCCGGCACCGGCCAGACCGACTCCCTCGTGCTGGCCCGCTACGTCAACCTGCTCTGCACCGCCGCCTACGCCAGCGCCCAGGCCGGCAAGCCCCATGATGCCGACACCTTCATCAGCGAGGCCGAGCTCGCCGCCCGCCGGCTCCGCGCGGCGCCGCCCGCCCTCGGCATCCCCACGCCGGCCACGGTGGCCGCCTATCGGATCAGCATCCACAACGCCCTGGGCGACCCGAGCGCGTCCCTGACGGTGGCGCGGACGGTGGACCCTGGCCCAGTTGCCGACCTCCGAACGATACGCCAGGTACTGCATCGACACCGCCCGCGCCTGGGACGCCTTCGGGGACCGCGACCGTGCCGTCGACGCGCTGCTGGCGGCCGAGCGGGCAGCTCCGGAGGAGGTCCGCCGGCCATCGGTCACCGCGTTCATCTCCGCCATGCGGTACCAGCCCGGACGCGTCCCGCACCTGCTGCACGAGCTGGCGGCCCGCACGCAGAGCGTTTAACTAGGGAACGGCCTTGAGCAGCCAGAGCTCGTTCGTGTCAGTACCTGAGTCGAATTGCACCACGCGCGCGCCCGGGTCGGTGGAGGCGTTTGCGACTGCCAGCACCTTGCCTGAGTGCTTGGCGATGAGCCGGTAGACGCCTGCCTCGTGCTCCTTGAGGGACCAGATCTGGCTGGGGCTGCCGTTGATGCCCCACTGCATTGCGAAGTCGCCGCTCTCCTGCGTTCCGCGCAATTCGGGGGTTCTGGAGTCCGTCCCGAGCTGAAAGTGCAGGTCAACGGAGCGGAGGCTGGTGACGCGGGCGGATATGCCT
>NZ_JBIUBJ010000055.1:0-7111 GCF_044547985.1 Nonomuraea sp. NPDC052265 | reverse complement strand
CCGAGAACTGCCTGCGACGCCTCGTCACGTACCTACCTCTTCCAGACTTCCGTCAGCTTATGTAGCCAACTGTCCGGAATCTGCTGGGCACCTCACACGCTCGACGGCTGCACGGTAGCGGGAGGCATCCTCTGCGGACATGGGCAGCCATTCCTCGATCTCGATGAGCTCCGGGAGTTCAGTCAGCACGTCCTCCTGGTTCCGGCGGAGGTATGCCGGCGCGATCTGCCGCCGGAATGTCCTGGGCGAAAGGTCCGTGGCATCGACGGTGAGGTCTGGGCGCACGTAGGACGCCAGATTGCGGAACTCGTCGACTCTGTTCTCCAGCGGTGTGCCGGTGAGGAGGATGGCGCGGTCTGAGCGCGTGATGAGGTCGTTGGTTCTGATCGTTCGTTGTGCCTGTGGATTCTTGATGTAGTGGGCTTCGTCGACCACGACACACGGCAGATCGTGGAGTTCCGTCAGGGTTCGCTCCCACCATGCCAGCGTTTCGTAGGTCGTGATGGCGACCCCGCCATCACGCATCCATGTCCGGGCTGCGCGGTCGCGTTCCGGTCCGTGGACCCGATGCGCTCGCAGCTTCGACTTACCGGTCACCTCTCGCATCCAGTTGGTCACCACGGCGGCCGGGCACACCACCAAAAAGTGGGTCTCACCCCGGCTACGCAGGTGGGCGAGGACGGCGATGGCCTCGACGGTCTTGCCCAGGCCCATCTCGTCTCCGATGATGACCTTGCGTTGCACGAGGGCGAAGCGGGCCGCGAAGCTCTGATACCCACGTAGTGACGCGGTCAGGTGTTCACCACTGAGCGCCTGGTCGCGCACTGCCTTAATGATCTCTTCCGGGAGATCTCCGTGCACCTTGTTCTCGTCCTCGGTAATGAAACCGAGCTCGGAGAGCATGGCGAAGTAGTCGGCGGGTCGCGCGAGGAAGTCGTCCCACGGGTCCGCACCGACGCTCTTCATGCCGGACGTGGAGGAGGCGCCGAGCAACTCGGCTCGCCGTTTGACGATCTGGATGCTCTCGCGGAGTGCTGAGGATGCGAGCGCTCTGGTCGGTATCACGAGCAGGTGACTCGTCTTGCCCCCAATGGCTGTCTGCAACGGTTCGAGCTCGGCTGCACGCTCAAGGTCGGCTGACGCACCTCGGGTCTGACGACAGGCGTCCCATTCAGCGAGGCGGCGCAGTAGAAGGGTGGTCTCTGGACGGCGGGTGTTGATGTCGATGCGGACGGGCATCTCGTCGTACGTCGTCTGCCAGAGCGTCTGCGCCGCTCCGAGCATGCGCCGTGCTGAGGTCTCCCCGACCCCTGGAAGTGTCTGTAGGGACATGCCTATGTTCAGCACCTCCTGCACGCTACTGATCCGCGCCTCGGAAAGCGCTCCCAGTCGGAGGCGGTCGCGGGTGGCCGTCTTCAACGTGTCCACGGGCATCCCTTGCAGGATCCGCTGGACCTCGGCGCGTCGAACCCTTTCGCCCGCGTCGCGCGCAGCCGAGCGGTACGAGGCTTCGCTCGCGACAACTTTGGCGATGACAGTCAGCGCCTCAGGCAGGCCTTCGACGACCGATCGATCAAATACTTCGGGCTTTGGATTGGTCCGCCCGGAGATGAGGCCGAGGCGAAGGGCCGGGTCGAGCAGTGAATCGAATCCGAGTCGTGCCGGGCCGGACGCGGCGAAGACAGCGAGTTGCTCCACACGCGCGGGGGCGTTGGCCTTCATGAGCGCCGCATGCCGATGACGCAGGAACTCGCCCGCGACGTCCGCCGACTGCTTCCTCGCCGATCCGGCGAAGAATCGACGCATGCTGAGCAAGGGGTCGACGTCGGCGACAGCCTGCGGTACGTCCTCGGTAAGCAGTCGCAGCAAGGCGCGGTCGTCGGCCGTCAGCCTAGGGAGGTTCGCGCGCTCCCACAGGTGCCTGACGACGCCTGTGTCGCTCATCTCGAGTGGGACCACATCCCATGTGGCCTCGCCCGCCCGGGAGATCCCAACGCTGCGTAACCGAAGATCTCGTTCGCTGTTGCTGGCGGCGTCCTGGACAGCATGGTGCCAGGCGTTCACGTCGGCGGCTCGTTGACCCCACTGCTTGAAGTCCGCGACAAGGCGACGGATCTGCGTGCGTTCTGTTTTATTCATGCCTCGCCGCAGGAATGATCGATGGGTTAGCGTAAGCGATGGTAAAGCACCCACTCGCGACAAGGAATGGAACCTTCCAAGACGTAATGGGTGCCGACGTCCTACTTGTCAGTAATGTCGGTGCTCCTCGAAAAGTCTGTAGGGTGGCGATCTGGAGGTAGTCGGTGAGGCTTGAGGATCTCTCGTCCGGTTCCCGGGTGGTCGGGGTAGTGCCCGGCGAGACGGTCTCGGTGGTCGCCGCGCAGTGGCACGGCTCCGACGCTTTGGAGCTGACTTACAAGACCCTCAACGGGGGGCTGGGCCAGCAGGTGCTCTTCCGGGCCGATGAGGCCAAGCTGAGTTTCTCTGATACAGGCAGCCGACCGTTCGACGCTGACGCCGAGGAATTCCGGCTGGTCGCCGAGGCACAGCGGATCTCCTTGGCAGGGCTGTTCGACCCGATGCTTGCAGTGGCCACCAGCGACGTGCAGCCGTTGCCCCACCAGATCCGCGCCGTATATGGCGAATGCTCGACCGCACGCCGCTGCGTTTCCTCCTGGCGGACGACCCGGGTGCCGGCAAGACGATCATGGCTGGCCTGTACATCAAGGAGCTCCTGCTTCGCGACGACGTGAAGCGCTGCCTGATCGTGGCCCCCGGGGGGTTGGTCGAACAGTGGCAGGACGAGCTCTTCTTCAAGTTTGGCCTGCGCTTCGACATTCTTACCCCGGCCATGGTGGACGCCGCGTTCGGGGTGAGTGTGTTTGAGCACTACCCGCTGCTCATCGCACGGATGGATCAGCTAGCGCGCAACGAGGAGCTGGCTGCCCAGCTCGACGATGCCGAGTTCGACCTCGTCATCGTGGACGAGGCCCACCGGATGGGCGCGCACTACTTCGGTGGCAAGCTGAACAAGACCCGACGCTTCCAGCTCGGCGAGAGCCTGCGCGACCGCACCCGTCACCTGCTGCTGATGACTGCCACCCCACACGCGGGCAAGGAAGAGGACTTCCAGCTCTTTCTCACCCTGCTCGAGCGCGACGGCTTCGAGGGCAAGTTCAAGGCCGGCGTACACAGCGCGGACACCACCGGGCTCATGCGACGCATGGTCAAGGAGGACCTGCTCACCTTCGAGGGCAAGCCGCTCTTCCCTGAACGCATCGCCCAGACCGTGCCATATGAGCTCACCGCGGACGAGCAGGACCTCTACGAGCGCGTCACCGAGTACGTGCGCGAGGGGATGAACCGGGCCGCGCGGCTGGACGACAAGCGCCGCAACACCGTCGGCTTCGCGCTCACGGTGCTCCAGAGACGCCTGGCCTCCAGCCCTGAAGCGATCTATCAGTCCTTGGTCAGACGCGCGGAACGACTCAAGCGCCGCCGCGACGACCTGATCCAGGGTCGTGGTGTCGCCGACGAGCCCGCCCCGATTGACCTGGGCGACTGGGACGACGACGAACGCAGCGCCGAAGAAGTCGAGGAGGTCGAGGAGGAATTGCTGGACGCCGCCACCGCAGCCCGCACCATTGAGGAGCTCAATACCGAGCTGGCCGACCTTGACCAGCTCATCCACGTCGCCCGCCAGGTCCGCAATCTCGATACCGACCGCAAGTGGGTCGAGCTGCGCAAGATCGTGGAGGACAACGACCTCATTCACCCCGGCGCCGAGAAGCCACGCAAGCTGATCATCTTCACTGAGCACCGCGACACCCTCGACTACCTGGCCCGCAAGATCCGCTCGATCTTCGGCAAACCCGACACGGTACAGACCATTCACGGCGGTGTTCGGCGTGCCGACCGACGTACCGTCACCGAGGAGTTCACCAAGAACCCGGCCTGCCAGGTGCTCCTGGCCACAGACGCAGCCGGCGAGGGGCTCAACCTCCAGGCCGCCCACCTGATGGTCAACTACGACCTTCCGTGGAACCCCAACCGCATCGAGCAGCGCTTCGGTCGCGTCCACCGCATAGGCCAGACCGAGGTGTGCCGCTTGTGGAACCTCGTGGCCGCGAATACTCGCGAGGGCGAAGTGTTCACTCGGCTGCTGCAGAAGGTCGAGGAGCAGCGCAAGGCCTACGGTGGCAAGGTCTTTGACGTCCTGGGGTCGGCCTTTGACGAGACGCCGCTGCGCGAGCTGCTGATCGAGGCCATCCGATACGGCGACCTCCCCGAGACCAGGGCCAAGATGGAGCAGGTCATCGACGACTCAGTCGCCTACGGTCTCAAGGAGCTCATCGAAGAACGCGCACTCACCCACGACGCCATGTCGGACGCCGACCTGACACAGATGCAGCGGCTCATGGAGGAGGCACGCGCCCGTCGGCTACAGCCGCACTACATCGAGTCGGCCTTCCGCCTCGCCTTCGAGCGCCTCGGTGGCCGACTCACGAGACGTGAGCGCGGCCGCTACGAGATCATCCACGTCCCCGCGATCATCCGCGCCGTCACCAAGTACGGCCCCGTCGCCACCCGCTACGAGCGAGTCACGTTTGAGCTGGACCGCATCGACGTTGACGACAAGGCACGTGCTGACCTGCTCGCCCCTGGGCATCCGCTCCACGATGCCGTTGCCGACCTCACCATCGCCAAGCTCAGACCCGTCCTCGAGCGCGGCACCGTCCTGGTCTCCCCGGAGATCGAGGAGCCGAGCCTGTTGGTCGGTGTCGTGGAGGAGATTGTCGACGGCACCGGGGAGTCGATCGCCCGGCGTTTCGGCTACGCCTACGTCAGTGCCACCGGCCAAGTCACACCCGCCGGTCCTGCACCATACCTCGACTGCGAGGCGGCCCCGCACACTCCTGCCGTGGCCGCAGCCACGAAACTGGCCTGGCTCGGTGAGGCAGAGTCTCAGGCCCGGACATGGATTATCGGCCACCAGCTCAAGGAATACCTCGCCGAGGTCTTACCCCGCCGGCTCGCGGAGGTCGAACGGACCCGGACGCGGGTAGAGCAGCGGCTGGCCCACGAGTCGAATCGGCTCATCAGCGAGGCAATCGCAGCCCGGGAAAAGGAGCAGACCGGCACCAAGCCGAAGGAAAGCTCCGACAGTCTCATGCGCAAGGCACAGGACCTCCAGACCCGCCGGGAGACCCGTTTGGCGTTACTGGACCAGCAGGCCCAGCTCGCCACCAAACCGCCCCGCATCATGACCGCCGCGCTCGTGCTGCCGCTGGCCATGGTCGATACCGAGATCGCAGCGGACGCCCCCATCCAGGCCAAGGAGACCAAGGCCGTCGAGCAGCGCGGCGTTGACCTGGTGCTGGCCGCCGAGCGTGCTCTCGGTCGGAAGCCACAGAAGCAAGCGTTCTACAACCCCGGTTACGACGTCCTGTCCATCCCCTCCGACGACGGCCCCTCGATCCGCATCGAGGTCAAAGCACGTCTCGAGGGAGCCGAGGACTTCTACGTCACCTACAACGAGATCGTCACCGGAAAGAACTCCGTCCCCCACTACCGGCTCGCCCTGGTCACCGTCAGCAAGGCAGGCCCTGAGCACGACCAGGTGCGGTACGTAGCCGATCCTTTCGTCGGCATCGACTTCGGCGACCTCGCTGCGACCGGCATCCGCGCCAGCTGGTCGAAGACCTGGACCGCCGGCACCGCGCCCTTCTGATTCACACAACTAAAGGAAAGTTGATGAAGCGCAAGCTGATCGGGGCAGCTCTCCCGTCGCTGGGGACGATCAACCGCGAGTCGGCTCAGGAGAAGTCAATCCGCTATAGCCACACCACCACCCGAGTAACCCGGCCCCTGCTCAGGACACGCCGGTGGAGCGAATGGACCGCGACGGGGTCCCGACCAGCCCCACCGGCAAGGCGATGTTGATCAAGCGGCCGAGTGCGTACCGGCGGCCGGTGCATTTCTGCCGACCGCGCAGAGCCGTCGGGACGGCGCTGTTGACCCGGACCTGATGAAGAAGCTCGCGTTCCTACTCTTCGCCATCGCAGTGAGTTGGCCAAGAACGCGATCAGCTTCACTATCGTCGCGCAACTTGGGGCGACGTGGTCAACGCTTCCAAGACTGCCCCGGTCCAAGGTCTACAGGGCAAGTTCGATTACGCGGAGGACAATTCTGATGGGGTTCCAGACGCCGCTCTACAAGCTGGCCGACTACCTGAAGTGGACCACCAACGGGGAGATCCAGCTGCCTGACTTCCAGCGCGGCTACAAGTGGGAGGAGGAGCGGATCCGTCAGCTGCTTGTCACGGTCCTACAGCGCCATCCCATGGGGGTGGTGATGCTGCTCAAGACCGGCAACGACCAGATCCGCTTCAAGCCGCGTCCGATCGAAGGTGTGGTGCTTGCCAGCGGTACCGAGCCGGAATCCTTGCTTCTGGACGGGCAGCAGCGACTGACGTCGCTGACCCAGGCGCTGACCGGGGACGGCGTCGTGTCCACCAAGGACAGCCGCGGCAAGCTCATGGACCGGCGGTACTACGTCGACATGAAGCTCGCTCTCCAGGGCACGGACCGCATGGACGAGGCCGTCGTCTCAGTTCCTGGTGACGGCGTGATCCGCACCAACTTCGGCAAGGACATCGTGCTCGATCTCTCCGACGAGGACAAGGAGAGAGCTGCCGGCTACTTCCCGTTCCGCCTGCTCTATGACCCGTTGCAGGCCGCAACGTGGCTCACCAAGCTGTTCGACATCTCGCTGATGCCGGAGTTCATGGCGAAGGTCCTAGGTCCAGCGGCGACGTACGATATCCCGGCGATCGAGCTGGACAAGGAGACGAGCAAGTCTGCTGTCGCCACCGTCTTCGAGAAGGTCAACACCGGTGGCCTGACCCTCAACGTATTCGAGCTCCTCACCGCAACCTTCGCCGGTGACAAGGACTACTTTGACCAGCACGGTGAGGACTTCCGTCTCAACGAAGACTGGTTGAAGACCCAGGAGGTCTGAGGTGCCCAGCAGATTCCGGACAGTTGGCTACATAAGCTGACGGAAGTCTGGAAGAGGTAGGTACGTGACGAGGCGTCGCAGGCAGTTCTCG
>NZ_JBIUBJ010000054.1:0-7177 GCF_044547985.1 Nonomuraea sp. NPDC052265 | reverse complement strand
GGCCTGTGCGGGTTGAGTCGACATCACCGTGACACCGCCGCTGCAGCGGTCGGCCCACTGGCAGGCCCAGTGACGGGCCCACTGGCGGGCAGGGTTAGCAGCGCCGACAGCTCACCCAGCGTCTCGGGCACCAGGCGGTAGTAGACCCAGGAGGCGCGCCGCTCGGAGGTCAGCAGCCCGACTTCCTTGAGCACCTTCAGGTGGTGGCTGATGGTCGGCTGGGACAGCTCGAAGGCGTCGGTGATGTCGCACACGCACACCTCGCCGCCCGCGCGGCTTGCCACGATCGACAGGATGCGCAGCCGTACCGGGTCGCCCAGCGCCTTGAACACCCGCGCCACCCCGGCCGCCTGCTCGCTGTCCAGCGGTTCGCGGGTCAGCGGCGGGCTGCACTCCAGGATCTCCAGCAGTTCCATCCACTGCCCTTCCGTATAGATGTTCATCGAAATAGGTATATGTCTATATTGACATCTGTCTATGCGTGCTTGGAACGGCGAGTACTCTCAGCCGGCTGGGACGCCGATGTCGGCCAGCAGGGCGCGGACCCTGCGCTCGACGTCGTCGCGGATCGGGCGGATCTGCTCGATCGTCTTGCCGTCGGGGTCGTCCAGGTCCCAGTCCAGGTAGCGCTTGCCCGGGTAGACCGGGCAGGCGTCGCCGCAGCCCATGGTGACCACCACGTCGGCGGCCTGGACAATCTCGCTGGTCCACGGCTTGGGGAACTCGCCGGTGATGTCGATGCCGCGCTCGTGCATCACCTCGACGACGGCCGGATTGATCAGCTCGCCGGGCTCGGTGCCGCCGGACCAGCCGAGGGCGCGTTCGCCGGCCAGGTGAGCGAAGAAGCCGAGCGCCATCTGTGAACGGCCGGCGTTGTGCACGCACAGGAACAGCACGATCGGCACGCCGCTGCCGTCCTTGCCCTCGACGCGGGCCAGCGCGCGCAGCCGCTGGCGGGCGAACCGCTCGGCCAGCAGCGGCAGGTAATTGGCGATGACGGCACGGCTGGCGAACTGGTCGTAGCTGGTGTGCAGGAACCGCTCGATGGTCTCGGTGCCGAAGGTGCCGGCGAACTCCTCGGCGAGCGTGCGGGCTGCGGTGAGCAAGGCGTGCTGCTGATCGACGGTCAGATCGGCGTGGCGGTAGGTGCTGTCCATGAAGGGCTCCGGCGGCGTCGCTCATATCGACGGCTGTCGATTTCGATGTTCATCGATATTGGCAGCCGTCGATGTCATGAGGGTGAACGCCAGGCCAACATCGGCCCTCGTGGTTGCTCAGGCGCCGATCACAGCGCTGCGGCGTTCGATCAGCATCACGTCACGCCAGACGCCGTGATGCCGGCCGATGCGCTCGCGCGTCCCCACCACCTGGAAGCCGAGTGCCTGATGCAGGCTCAGGCTCGCGGCGTTCTCGCCGAACACGCCCGACTGGATCGTCCACACGCCGGCGTCCTCGGCGGCGGCGACGAACGCCGCCAGCAGCGCCCGGCCGATGCCGTGAGCCTGGCAGCCGGGGTGGACGTAGATGCTGTGCTCGACCACTCCGGCGTAGACCGGGCGGGACGAGACCGCCGAGGCGGCCACCCAGCCGAGCACCTCGCCGGAGTCGCTGTCGGTTGCCACGTACCGCAGGTGCGGCAAGCGGCTCGAGGTGAACCCCTCCCAGCTGGGCGCGGTGGTCTCGAAGCTGGCCTGGCCGGTGTCCAGCCCGGCCTGGTAGATGGCCAGCACCTGCTCGGCGTCGCTCTCGCGCATCGGCCGGATCTCCAGACCGGGCCCGATGGCGGGCTTCATGGCCTGGACGATGGCCGAGTACACCCCGTCGCCGTGATCGGCGGTCAACGTGATCGTGACGGCGACGAAGCCGGCCGCGACCAGCAGCTCCCGGTACTCCTGCACGGTGAGCGATCCGGCGGCGCAGCCGATGCGCTGCTCGGCCCGCTGACGTGCCTGCTCGTCGAGCACTTGGGCGGTGACGACGTCGCTGACGCCGAATCGGCCACCGGGCCGCAGCACCCGGAACGCCTCGGCCAGCACCGCTGCCTTGTCGTCGGACAGGTTGATCACGCAGTTGGAGATGACCACGTCCACCGTGTGGCCAGGCAGCGGGATCGCTTCGATGGCGCCGTGCAGGAACCGCACATTGGTGACACCCGCCTGTTCGGCGTTGCGCTGGGCCAGTTCCACCATGGCAGGGCTGGCGTCCAGGCCGAAGACGGTGCCGTACGGGCCGACCCGGCGGGCCGACAGCAGTACGTCGATGCCGCCACCGGACCCGAGGTCGAGCACCGTCTCACCAGCACGCAGCTCGGCCACGGCGACCGGGTTGCCGCACCCCAGACTGGCCCCAAGCGCCCCAGCGGGGAGCGCGGCGGTGTCGTCGTAGCTGGCCGGCCCGAACCCGCCGTCGGCGAAGGCGACGGGGTCGCAGTCGGCGATGCGCTGCCCGCTCAGCGCGCTGCGGGCCAGGGCGGAGTAGTGGTCGACGATCTCGTCGTGCGCCATGAGATCTCCTCAGTCACAGGCCGGAGCGGCCGGCACAGGGTTGCCCATCACCACGTCGGCGGCGGTGGGGAAACAGCTCACGCAGTTCTCGTTGATCCGGTACAGGCTGGACGTGCCTTGCCGCTCGACCAGGACGAACCGGACCTCGGCCAGGATCTTCAGGTGGTGCGACACCGTGGACTGCCCCACCCCGGAAGCGGCCACGATCTCGCCCACGCTCATCGGCTCCCGCCGGCGGGCCAGCAGCGACACGATCTGGATCCGGGTGGCATCGGCCAGCGCCTTAAACCAGCTCGCGTATTCCTCGGCCTCAGTCCGAGGGATGGGTTTCATATCAGAATTCATCGTTGATCGACGATAGACGATTAAGTCGCTCAGTAGAAGACCTTGCGGCGCGCCGGTTCATCCTTCTGCCCTGACGGCTCTTGATCGGTAGCGCCGCATGTGGGCCGTCTGTGGACGTGGAGGTCCCGACTGCGTGCCACATCTAGCAGGGCTCCACGCATGGCGGCTAATCAGAACGACGAAGTCCCAATCATCCTCCAAGTGCCGCATCCACGAACAGGCGAGACAGGAGGTGGAAGGTAGACACCCATTGCGATCTTTTACTAAGCAGTGTCAGAGTGAATAAAGATCGTAGTCATAAGGCACAAAGGTATCTGTCGATACATCCTGGTCTGACCGCTCGTTTGCAGACACCTCTGTCCGGTTCGGGCGAACCTTGCGACGTCCGGCCTTACCTTGCGATCGATCAGGCGACGACCGGAGGCGCCCTGCACCAGGGAGGGATCTGACGGGAGAGGAAGATCAGGCTCATGAAGACCGACAACATCCGCGCATTGTCCGTTCGAGCTGGCAGAGCGGGTGACGCAGAGGCTCTCGTGATCCTTGACTCGGTCGCGAGATCCGATGGCGGCGGCCGGCGCGGCAGCATCGAACGCTGGTGTCGCGACGGGTCTGTGCTTGTAGCCGACACTCCCGCTGGGTTGGTCGGCTACTGCGTCGTGGAGTACACCTTCTTCGAGCAGGGCTTCGTGACGATGCTCATGGTGGCTGAGTCCGCCCGCGGGCACGGCGTTGGCGAGAGGCTTCTGCGCGCTGCCGCAGCTTCATGCCGAACCGCCAAGCTGTTCACCTCGACAAACCTGTCCAACCATCCCATGCAGCGACTACTCCAGCGGGTCGGCTGGCCGCCGGTAGGGATGGTGCACGGCCTCGATGACAGTGATCCTGAGGTGTTCTACCTCTGCTCCTGTCAGAGCACCGAGAATGCAGAGTAATTCTGGACGAATCCGACGGCCATCGTTCGGAAATACCTGAGTTCGCGCAGGTCAGACCTAGCCAGTACGAAGTTTGTGTCCGAACGAGACAACACACCAGCGCTAGTCGCATCTTCGGAAGGAGGATGCCATGGCATGGGTCACTGTGCTGGGTCCCTGTATGGAGCAAGTGGACTACCGATTACGGGAAGGCGGGGGATGCGGGCTTCCTCACGCCGAAGAGCGCGAGACCGAACATCTTGGAGAGGCCGATGGCCAGTTAAGTTATCGACTGGGCGGCAAGCACACCATGGTGTGGATCGGTGAGGGCTTGCGCGAGGTGGGGCTCGCACCGGGCATGCCGTTGAGGGCCGATCAGTTCAACATGGCGCGTGCGCTGATGAACGGCGAACACCCAACCAGCGGTGTGGTGCTGGTGAAGGCCAAACACGTCGTTGATCCACGCGGCAAGCTGCCTGCAGCACCGTTGGCGGACGAGTTGGAAGCAGCTGCTGCCGAACGTGGCAACACGGTCGAGGACCTGCTGGCTGCTCATCCGGCGCTGGTCAAGCGCGCCGCCCAGCTGGCGCGCGGCATCGCTCGGGAAGGAGAGGCGCACCTGGTGCGCCTCGGGGATCTGGAACTACTGGCCGGCGCCGCCGGTCTCGACTTAGCCGATATCTACGAACCAAAGGAGCTGGCGAATGCGCGTAGGTGGCGCAATGCCAGGGTCCGCGTTGGTAACCGAGGCTATGACCTTGTGCTGGACGTGAGTAAGACGTTGTCGGTGCTGCATGGCCTGGCCGATGAGAGCTTCGCGGCCGAGCTGCAGGCCATTGTCACTAACGCGATGGGCGAGGTCGTCGGCGCTCTTGAGCAGTGGGTGGGCTACGGGCAGCGAGGCCATCAGGGGGACGGTCAGCTCGCCGCCCAGATGCGTACGAGCGGCCTGATGGGCTGGGCGTTGCTGCATTCGACCGCGCGTCCGGTGGGTTCGGCGGCTCCGGACCCGCACCTGCACATCCACGTGGTCATTGTGAACATGGTGCGCGGTCTGGACGGCAATTGGTCTGCGGTCGCGGCCGGGGGCCGGGATCTGCATCGGCATGCGCACGCCGCTGACGCGCTGTTCAAGGGGCGGTTGCGCCAGCTCCTGACCGAACGCTTCGGCATTGCCTGGACACGGGATCCGGAGACTGGAGCGTGGGAGATAGGAGCCGTTCCCACCGCGGTGCGTACGCTGTTCTCCAAGCGCCATGGCCAGATCAAGCAGGTGCTCGCCAAGCTCGGCTTCTCCGCCGAGGAGGCCTCGCGCCAGACGCACATGGTGGCCGCGACGCAAAGCCGCCAACCCAAGATGGATGTGACCGAGGCCGAGCTGCGCGCCGAGTGGCACCGCCAGCTCAAGGCAGTGGGAGTGGATGCCACCGACCTGGTGGCGGCTTGCCGCTCCGGCGCACAGTTGCCCGCCACGCCTTCTCCTGAGGAGATCGCGGCCTGGATCTGGCGGCCTGAGCACGGGCTGACCGGACATCGCAAGTGGGTTACCCGCGCCGATGTGCTGGCCGCCGTCATCGACGCCTGCGCCGGCGGCGTGAGCGAGTTGGCTGAGGCCGAAGTACTAGCTGATCAGGTGCTCACACTGGCCCCGGCAGCGCGGTTACCGGAAGCAGGGGCCAGACATATGGCCAATTCCGCCCGCTACACCAGCACCGACATCCTCCAGGCCGAACAGGCGCTGCTGGCAAGCGTGCGTCGCCGCTACAACGCCGGCGTGGCCGTGCTCGACGCCGACGCTGCCAGTCTGGCCATGGACGCCTTCCAGGTCAGCCACCAACTGGCCTTCACTCGCGAGCAGCGCGCCGTGCTAGAACGCATCTTGTGCGGTGGGCATGGGGTCGAGGCGATTATCGGTGTGCCCGGTGCCGGTAAGACGACGCTGATGGCTGCCGTACGCACCGCTTATGAGAGCCGGGGCTCGGTGGTCCTGGGGGCGGCCACCGCGGCAGTGGCCGCCGCCACGTTGCGCGCCGAATCGGGCATCGGCACGGACACCGTCGCTACCTGGCTCCTGCGCATCCAGCAGGCGCCGGGCCTGGCCGGCGTGGACGTGCTGGTGATCGACGAGGCTGCGATGGTCGATGACCGTCAACTAGCCATGCTGCTGGGTGACGCCGAACGGTGCGGCACCAAGGTGGTGCTGCTGGGCGACCCCAAGCAGTTGCGTGCCGTCGGCGTCGGCGGTGGGTTTGCCGCCATCCATCGCCAGGTCGACGGGCTGGTCCTGCGGCACAACCGTCGCCAGCGCGATCCCTTAGAACGCAAGGCGCTGGAGCTGTTTCGGGCTGGTCAACGCCACCAGGCCCTACGCACTTGGGCAGACGGCGGCCACGTGCACACCGAGACCGGCGCCGATGACACCATGGCCCGGCTGCTCGCCGACTGGGTGGAGCTTCGGCAGCCGTACCGGACCGCTGAGGGCCCGGGGGTGCATGAGGAACTGGCCGACCTCCTGGTGCTGGCGGGAACGAACGAGGCGGCCGGTCGGCTCAACCTCGTTGTCCGAACGATCCGCCGGGAGCTGGGTGAGCTGTCCGGCCCCGATCGCATCTACCACGTGGCTGGCGGCACAAGCATCGCACTGGCGATTGGGGACCACGTACGGGTGCGGAAGAACGATTACCGGGCACGGCGCGGCGAAGGACCAGTAGACGTGCTCAACGGCTACCGGGGTCGCATCACCGCCATGGACGCGAAGGGTGGGGTGCAAGTGGAATGGCGCCGGACCACTTCGGATGGGGCAACCTTGGTATGCGAGTGGGTCAGCCCTGCCTACATCGCGGCTGGCGGTCTGTCCTACGGCACCGCGATGACCGTTGCCGCTGCACAGGGTCTGACCGGTCAGCACACCTTGATCTTCGGCCTGGGGTTGGACGAGCACAGTCTCTACACCGCCATGAGTCGCGACAGGCAGAGCGCGCACCTGTACCTGCCACGCGAACTGCTTGAAAGCGACGCCGACCGGCTCCGCCACGGCCCGCCCCGCACCCACGCGGACGAGCTGGAGCGCGCTATAGCCGCTTATGCAAGCATTCTCCATGGTGATCACGCAGACCGTCTGCTGACACCCGAGCCCGAACCCATCGCCCACACACGTGCCACTCGTGACGGTGAGGATGAGCGTATCTGTGGTCAGTTGCAAACCATGGAGCGCGAGGCACAGGCCGCCATCGAACGCCTGAAGGTGCGCCAGAACCTCGCCCGCTCTCCGTACAACGTCGGCCTGGCCAGCGAGGCCGAGCTAGCTGAGCGAATGAACTGTCAATCCCCTCAAAGCGTGGAGACGGGTCTATGCCACAGCGGTCCTCAGCAGGGCCGATGAGGCTTGTCTCTTCTCGATCATGTGACGTTCGA
>NZ_JBIUBJ010000053.1:0-10322 GCF_044547985.1 Nonomuraea sp. NPDC052265 | reverse complement strand
CGCGGCCCCGCTGTCGGTCAAGAAGTAATCCACACACACGCGCGTCTGCGAGGAAGGGCGTTCCCCGATCAGGGGGAACGCCCTTCTCGCATGTCAAGGAACGGCAAACGCCGCCCCCGCCCAGCCGCCATACTGGCTCACCGGACGACCGGAGTGACGAGGCGGTGACGATACGTGATGGATCGAGGGCCCGACGAGGCGCTGAACCTCGCCGTCCTGCGCGTCCTCGGCCCGGAGGGGGCCGTGGCGGGGGCGGGCTTCCTGATCGCGCCGGACAGGGCCCTGACCTGCGCGCACGTCGTCTCCGGCGCTCTGGGCCGTCCGGAGGGGCCGCCGCCGCCCGGCGCCTGGGTCACCGTCGAGCTGCCCTTCGCCGACGACCCGGCGCCCGTGCGCGCCCGCGTCGAGCACTGGGTCCAGACGGCCGACGACGGCTCGGGCGACATCGCCGTCCTGCGCCTGGACGCCGCGCCCCCGGGCGGACGTCCGCTGCGCATGGCCGAGCCGCGCAGCCTGTGGGGCCACCGGGTCGTCGTGGCCGGGTTCCCGCACGGCCTGCGCGGCGGCGGCTGGCACACCGGCCGGCTGCTCGGCGGCACCCAGCAGGGCTGGCTCCAGTGCGCCCCCGACGACCCCAGCGGCGTGCCGATCGAGAGCGGCTTCAGCGGCAGCCCCGTCTGGGACGTCGAGCTCGGCGACGTCGTCGGCATGGTCGTCGCGGCCCAGCCCGGCGGCCCCCGCCAGGCGTTCGTGATCCCCACCCGGTCGCTCACCCGCGCCGTCCCCGCCCTGGCCGCGACCGTACGGCCGGCCTCGCCGTTCCGCGGGCTGTCGGCCTTCCGCGAGGGCGACGCCGCGGTCTTCTTCGGCCGCGACGCCGAGACCGCCAGGATCCAGCGCCTCCTGCGCGCCCACCCCGAGGTGACGCTCACCGGACCGTCCGGCTGCGGCAAGTCGTCGCTGGCGCTGGCCGGGGTCGTGCCCGCGATGCGCCGCGAGGGTTGCCAGATCGTCGTCCTGCGGCCCTCGGCCGTGCGTTCCTGGCCGGACGCCCTCGCCGCCGAGCTGTCCGCCCTGTCGCACCCCGGCCTGGCCGGGGCCGAGGCGCTGGCCAGGGCCGACGCGCTGCGCGAGCCGCTGAGGAACGGCAGGCTGCCCGACGTCGTCGCCCAGGTGCTGCGCGACACCGGCGCCACCGGGCTGCTGATCGTCGTCGACCAGGCGGAGGAACTGCTGGTCGGCGTGGAGGAGCAGGCGGACGAGGCGGCCGAGGTCCTGGCCGCGGCCCGCGCGTGCGCGGCCGTCCGGGTGCTGTTCACGCTGCGGGCCGACTTCCTGCCCGCCGCCCTGTCCCACCCCGCCCTCGGCGGCGCGCTCGGCCGCGAGACCTACGGGCTCACCCCCATGACCCGCGACCAGCTCCGGGAGGTCGTCGAGGCGCCGCTGGACGCCGTCCCCGCCGTGACGTACGACCCCGGCCTGGTCGACCGCATCCTGGGCGACGCCGGCACCGCGCCCGGCGCCCTGCCGCTGGTCGGTTTCCTGCTCGACCGCCTCTGGCACGAGCAGCAGGGCGGCCGCATCAGCCACACCTCCTACGAGGCGTGCCGCGGCGTGCGCGGAGCCCTGGGCGCGCAGGCCGAGCAGATCTGGGCGGCGTGCGTGCCCGAGCAGGACACCGCCGCCGGCGAGGAGCTGCTGTCCCGGCTCGTCCGGGTCGCCGCCGGCGCGCACGCGCCGCTGCGCAGGCGGGTCGCCCGCGAGGAGGCGGGGGAGGAGCGCTGGCGGCCGGCCGGCCGCCTGGCGGCCGGGCGGCTGCTCGTCATGGACACCGGCGAGGACGGCCGCCAGACCGTGGAGCTGGCCCACGAGGCGCTGATCGCCGAATGGCCCCGGCTGGCCGGGATCGTGGCGGCGGACCTGAAGTTCCTGGAATGGCGCGACCTGCTCCACCAGGACATGCGCCGCTGGCGGCAGGCCGGGCAGGCCCCCGACCGGCTGCCGGGGCCGCCCGAGCTGGCCGCCGCCGCCCGCTGGCTCGCCGAGCGGCCCGCCGACCTGACCGAGGACGAGCACGACTACCTGCGCCAGGGCCGCCGCCGTCAGCGCGGGCGCACGCTGCGCCGCAGGGGCGCGATCGGCGGCGCGGGAGTGGCGCTGCTGACCGTCGTCTCGCTGGTCGCCTGGACGCTCTACCAGGGCCGGATCGGCGCCCAGCGCGCCGCCGAGTCCCGCTCCCGCGCCCTGGCGGGCGCCTCGGCCGACCTGGCCGGACGCGACCCCGAGCTGTCGTCGCTGCTCGCGGTCGGCGCCTACCGCTCGGCCCCGACCCAGGAGGCCAGGACCCAGCTCCTGCAACGCTACGTCGAGCACCGCTACACCAAGGGCGTGGCCACGGGCGCGCTGGGCTCGCTCGCCGCCGCCGACGCCAGCGACGACGCCCGCGTCCTGCTGGCCACGACCACCTCCGCCTCCGGACGGGCCACGCTGTTCACCCGCGGCCCCGACGGCCGCTACCGGCCCACCCACCTGCCCGATCGGGGCGGTACCAGCCACCCCGCCGTCTCCGCCGACGGCGGCCTCATCGCCTACGCCCTCGAAGACGGCGGCATGGTCTGGCACCGCGTCGATCCGGGCGACGGGGAGCTGCTGGACCAGGGGCACGTCCTGGAACGCCAGGACCGGCAGGCCCTGGCCGACGAGCCCGGCGCCGACATCAGGGCCGACGGCGAGGACGGCTGGATCGCGACCGCCGGCCCGAAGAAGCTCGTCCTGCAGTCGCTCGGCACCGCCGGCACGGCCCGCACCTGGGTGTACGACCTGCCCGCCGACCTCGTCCGCTTCGGCCCCGACGCCACCACCCTGGTCGTCCGGGAGAAGGGCGTGGCCAAGGTCTACGAGAGCAAGGGCAGCCCGGTGTGGCGGCAGCTCACCATCCGCACCCTCGGTCCGGCCGACGGCCTGGCCGTCTCCGGCGACGGCGCCACCGCCGTGACCTGCCGGACCAGCGACGACGGCCGCGCCGCCACGTACGCGGGGTACGCGGTCCGCGACGGCGGGCGGCTGGGTGGCTTCAGCGCCGGACGCCCGTGCGGCGCCTTCGTCGTCGACCGCGAGGGGCGGCGGGTGGCCGCGCAGGGCGCCTCCGGCTGGGAACTGGTCGACCTGGCCGGGGGCGTCACCCTGTCGCGCACCTGGATCGACGCCCAGACCGACGCGGCGCCGGTCGCGCTGGTGGGCGCCCCGGGCGCACAGGAGCTGCTCACCAGGTCGCCCGAGACCATGGTGCTGACCGCGCTGCGCGACGGCGAGCAGCGCGTCGGCAACCCGGCGCTGCTCCAGGGCGGTCAGCGGATGGTCGCCCAGGTCGACGGCGGCGCCCGGCTGCGCCTCATGGAGACCGGCGAGCCGCAGCGCACCCTGGCCGACGTCCCCCGTGCGAAGAGCCCGAAGGGCCTGAACGCCTACGGCGACCCCGTCGCGGACGCCTCCGGACGCTACCTCGCCGACGCCGTCGCCCCCGCCAGGGTCGCCGTCCGCGCGCTGCCCTCGCTCACCCCCGTCACCGAGGTCGCCACCGCCCGGCCGCCGCGGGGCGCGCACCTGACGTACTTCTTCAAGGACGGCGACCTGTTCACCTTCGCCGGCCGCCGCCTGGAGCGATGGGAGCCCGGCACCGGCCGCCGCAAGAGCGCCTTCGACGTCGCCGGCCCCGGCTCGGTCGTGACGGAGGTGCAGGTCAGCCCGTGGAGCGCCGATCATCTGATGATCGCCGTACAGGGCGCCGACTATCTGCGCACGATCGACCTGCGCACCGGCGAGGAGGTCAAGGACCGGCGGCTGACCGTGGGCTCGGACGCCGTCAGCGGGTTCGTCTTCGACCACGCGGGAACCCACCTGCTGCTGTTCCGCAACGGCATGCTGCCCGAGGTCTGGCTCACCCACCCGCTCAGGAAGGTGCTCGGCCCGTTGCGTTCGGCGGGCGAGAACATCCGCGGCGGCGAGCGCATGACCTCGATGATGCCGGAGAACGCGGGCCGGCTGTTCCTGTTCGACGAGCGGCAGATCCGCGTCTTCGGGCTCGGCGAGTCCGAGGTGTCCTACCAGGAGGGCTACGCCTTCCGCCAGGTCCAGGACTTCCTGGAGATCTCGCCCGACGGCTCGCTGCTGCTGCGGCTCAAGGGCGGCGACAGCGTCTCGGGCTACTCCACCGACCTGCTCCGGCTGGACGTGGAGACCTGGCGGCGGCGGCTGTGCGAGGTGTTCGGCCGCTCCTTCACCGCCGGCGACCGGCAGCAGGTGCCGATCGCCCTGCCGGACGCCGTCTGCTGACGGTCACGGCTTGCGCCCGACCCCGCCCAGGAAGGTGTGGTACGTGATCCCCAGGGCCGGCCGGTACCCCGGCTCGGGACGCCACTCGGCCAGCGGCGTCAGGCCGGGCTCCAGCAGCTCCAGTCCGTCGAAGAAGCCGAGGATCTCCTCGCGGGTGCGCCACCGCCCGGTGCCCATGGTGTCGTTGAACAGCCGCTCGGCCTCGAACGCCTGTCGCGACACCTCCGGGTGCTCCTCCATCGGGTTGTGGAAGTGGGAGACGGCGACGTGGCTGCCGGGCGCCAGCCGCGCGATCAGGCGCGCGGCGATGCCGGCCGGGTCCTCCTCGTCCGCCAGGTGGTGCAGAATCCCGAACAGCAGCAGGCCGACCGGCTCGTCGAGGTCGAGGAGCTGCCTGGTCTCGGGGTGGTCGAGGATGTCGTCCGGCCGGCGGATGTCGGCCTCGATGACGGTGGTGCCGTCGTCCACGGCGAGCAGCGCCCGGCCGTGGACCAGCACGATCGGGTCGTGGTCGACGTAGACGACCCGGCAGCCCGGCGCGGCCGCCTGGGCGATCTCGTGCACGTTGCCCTGCGTGGGCAGGCCCGACCCGATGTCCAGGAACTGGCGGATGCCCACCTCGACGGCCAGGTCGCGGACGACGCGCGCCAGGAAGTCCCGGTTCGACCGGGCCGCCTGCGGGGCGTCCGGGGCGATCCCGAGGGCCATCTGGGCCACCTCGCGGTCGATCTCGAAGTTGTCCTTGCCGCCGAGCATGTAGTCGTAGACACGGGCGACGCTGGGCTTGGTCGTGTCCACGCCCGGGGGAGGCGTTCCCTGCTCGTCGTCGGCCACGGTGGCTCCTTCGGTTGCGTCGGGCGAGTCCGGCTGGCGTGATCATACGTCCGGGAACGCCGGAAATCAGGCCCAGGCCGGGCCGTACGGGCTACGGGATTCCCGGGGCCCGCGTTGACATGATGGGCCCATGACGATCGAACCACTGGCCCCGGACGCGCTGCTCACCACCACCCGCAGCGTGCGCAGGCGCCTCGACCTGTCCCGCCCGGTCCCGACGGAGCTGGTCCGCGAGAGCCTGGAGGTCGCGCTCCAGGCGCCCAGCGGCGGCAACCGCCAGGGATGGCACTGGATCGTGGTCACCGACCCCGAGCGGCGCAAGGTGATCGGCGACTACTACCTGCGGTCGTGGAACGCCTACTACGCCTCCGGCGGCTCGGCCCGGTCGATGTTCAGGGACGACCCGGCGCGGGTGGCGGCCCAGGAACGCGTCAGCGGCAGCGCCGCCTACCTGGCCGAGCACATGGGCGACGTCCCGGTGCTGGTGATCGGCGCGATCGAGCTTCCCGGCGGACGCCTGCCCGAGGGCAACCAGGCCGGGCTGTGGGGCTCGCTGCTGCCCGCCGCGTGGAGCTACATGCTCGCCGCCCGCGCCCGCGGCCTCGGCAGCGCGTGGACCACCCTGCACCTGGAGTACGAGAGCGAGATCGCCGAGCTGCTCGGCATCCCGGCCGAGGTGCGCCAGGGCGTGCTGCTGCCCACCGCGTACTTCACGGGGGAGACCTTCAGGCCGGCCGCGCGGCAGCCGCTGGACGAGGTCCTGCATCTCGACCGCTGGTGACCCGGCGACCTCCCGGAGGCGCCTAACGTGAAGACATGCGCCTGACCGCCTTCACCGACATCTCCCTGCGCATCGTCATGCGCCTGGCCGTCGCGCGGGAGGAGGAGCTGCTGACCACCCGCGCGGTCTCCGGCATGCTCGCGGTCCCGTACACGCACGCGGCCAAGGCGGTGGCCCGGCTGAGCGAGCTGGGCGTGGTGGAGGCCAGGCGCGGGCGGGGCGGCGGGCTGCAGCTCACCGCGCAGGGGCGGGCGGCGTCCGTGGGGGCCCTGGCCGGCTCGATCGCCGCCTTCGCCGGCGCGCTGATCGCCATGGAGGCCCGCATCTACGCCGAGGCCGGCGCCCGCGAGGGCGGCACCTGGCGGCAATGGCGGGTGGCCGAACGCCGGGCGGAGACCGCCGACGCGGTCTTGCTGGTGCTGGCCCCGCTGGACGGCGAGCCCGTGCCGCCCGCCCTGCCCGGCCAGTACGTCAGCGTCCGCGTCCGGATGCCCGACGGCGTCCACCAGCTCCGCCAGTACACGCTGTCCGGCGCCGGCGCCGACGGCCTGCGCCGCATCACCGTCAAGCGGGACGGTGAGGTGTCGGCGCTGCTGCACGACACCGTCCGGCCCGGCGACGAGCTGACCCTGTCGGCGCCCTTCGGCGAGGTCACCCTGGCCGCGGGCCGGGCGCCGCTGGTGTTCGTCTCGGCGGGCATCGGCTGCACCCCGATCGTCGCGATGCTGGAGCACCTGGCCGCGTCCGCCGACGACCGTGCCGTCCTGGTCCTGCACGCCGACCGCTCCCGGGAGGGCCACGCCCTGCGCGCGGACATGGAACGCCTGGCCGGCGACAGGAGCGTCTTCTGGTACGAGGAGGGCGAGGGCCCCCGCACCGGCCGCATGGACCTGACCGGCGTGCGGATCCCCGAGGGCGCGGTCGTCTACATGTGCGGCCCGCTGGCTTTCATGCGCGAGGCCCGCGCCCAGCTCATCGAGGCCGGGGTCGCGCCCCGCGACATCCACTACGAGGTTTTCGGCCCCGACCTCTGGCTGGCCGCCTGACCCTGCTCGACGCCGTTCGCGGCGATCACCCCGCGGTACCAGTGGGCGCTGTCCTTCCAGGTGCGCGGCTGGTCGAAGCGTTTCGCAACCTAGGGTCCGAGTCGGGGGGATGTCGATGACCTTGGGGGCGATGTCCGGAAAGCGGTTACGGATGGGGTAAACCGGTTGTCCGGCGGTGGGCGCGGCCCTACCTTGTGACGGTCGTACACAACCGAGAGGACTTCACTTGCTGGGCGCCCACGTGCACGCGTACCTCCGAGCGGCGGCCGGGACCCGGGCGCACCGGGCCGGGCCGTTCCTGATCCGCTTCGACGAGCACGACGACGCGTTCCCGTTCAACTACGCCATCCCCGACGACGACCTCGCGCCCACCGGCGAGGAGGTGGCCGCGCTGGTCGCCGCCTTCCGCGAGCGGGGCAGGACGCCCCGGCTGGAGTACGTGCCGCAGGTCGCGCCCGAGGTGGAGCAGGCCCTGCTGGCCGCCGGGTTCGCCGTCGAGGGCCGGTTCCCGCTGCTGGTGTGCCCGGCCGGATCGCTGGTCGAGGCGCCCGCCGACGCCGCCGTACGGCTCGCCCTCGTCACCGACGAGCCGGAGTTGTGGCAGGTCGCGCGGGTGATGAACGCGGCCTTCGACGCGCCCGAGGCCAACGAGCACGACGTCGCGCGGCTGCGTGGCGTGCTCGGCCGCGGCGGCCTGGTGGCCGCGGCCATCGACGCCGGCACCGGCGAGGCCGTCGGCGCCGGCCAGCTCGGCGGCCCCCAGGAGGGCGTCGCCGAGATCGCCGGCATCGCCGTGCGTGACACGCACCGGCGGCGCGGGATCGGGGGAGCCGTCACCGCCCTGCTGACCAGGGCCGGCGTCGAGGCCGGGATCACCATGCCGTTCCTCACCCCGGGTGACGACGCGGCGGGCCGCGTCTACGCCCGCGTCGGCTACCACAAGGCGGGCGAGGTCCTCCACATCTCGGCCCTCTGACCCTCTCGACGGCGCCCCGGCCGCCTCAGCTCCCGCAGTCGCAGCAGCCGCCGCAGTCGGGGCAGTCGCAGCCGCTGCAGTTGTCCAGGTAGCAGCGCTCGTAGCAGGGCCTTCCCGCCTTCTTGCTCCACCTCGGCCGCCAGATCCCGCAGGTCAGGAACGTCGCCACGCCCGCCACCGACCTGCGGAGCCGGCCGGGCCGCCGGTAGGAGGCCGCGCCGAACGCGCGCTCGACCGCCCGCCGCACCTCGGCGCCGAGCAACTGTTCCACCAGGTGCCGCCGCTCCAGCTCCAGGTCGGCCAGCGCGAGGACGAGCCCGTGCGCGGCGTCGTCGCAGAGCCGCCGCGCCTGCTCGCGGCCGGTGCCGGTGGCGGTCAGCGGGTTGAACGCGCCGCGCTCGTCGTCGGCCGCCCGGTCCTCGACGGCGTCGAGGAGGTGCGCGATCCGGCCGAAGAACCTGCCCGCCTCGGCCAGCGCCTCCACGTTGCCCGGCCGTCCGGCCAGCACCGCCGTGTGGGCGAAGGCCGCCGCCACCGCCTCCTCCGCGGGCGCCGTGAGGTCGAGCACCTCCATCGGGGCGGTGAGGGCCCGGCGCTCGCGTTCGAGCTGCCGCTCGACCGTCGCCGACAACACGGCGGTGTCGAAGCCGACGCCGGAGGCCAACTTGGCGCCGCCCGCCTCCCAGCGGGCCGCGAGCAGACGGCGGGCCGGAGCCGTGCCCGGGGCGGCGTCGCGGTCGGCCACCTGGTCGCGCAGCTTGCCCGCGGCCAGGACGAGCGACACGCCCGCCGCCAGCCTGGCCCCCCGCGCGCGGGCGTCCACCACGTCGGCGGACCGGAACCCGCGCAGCGCGCACGGCCCGGCCGTCCGGTGCGGCACGGCGGCCGGAAGCTGGGCCTCGGTGAGCACCGAGAGGATCAGCGTGTCGTAGTTGGTGGTCAGCCGGGCGGCGTGCCCCTGCCCGTCGCGCAGTGTCAGGCAGAGCCCGCACAGGTGCGCCCGCCACGCCGTACGCACCGCCGCGCACCCGTGCTCACCGCATGGACGGATGATCCCGAACAACACATACCTCACAAGATCCTGAAAACGCTGGAGGAATCGTACGAGTGATCGCCCGCTCCGGGGAGCGGCGGGTTCAGTCGCGGGGACGCCGCACCCGTCCGGCCGCCACCGTCAGCACGGTCAGCCCGGCCAGCGTGAGCAGCGCGGTGAACAGCCACTCGTCCGAGCCCTCCGGCCCGTAGACGCGGGTCTCGCGGCCCGTGTCCACGGCCGGGGCGGACTGTCCGGCCGCCAGGGTGCCGCGGTCGCTGCCGTACAGCTCGACGTCGTGCCGCCGGATCCGTCCGTCGCCGGAGGCGAAGTCCCCGGCCCAGACGCACGACTCGTGCCCTGGATGCGACACGCACCGCAGCTCCCGGGCGGTGAACGCGCCGCTCACCCCGTCGGCGCGGGCGGCCCGTACGACGGGGCCGAACTCGGGTACGGACACGAACAGCAGCAGCAGTCCCAGAACGGCCAGCGCCACCGTGAACCCGCCCGGACGTCGTCTGGTGACCGTCATGACCTAGTGCGCCACCGCGCAGGTGCAGACGGCCCCGCCGGGCTCGGAGGCGCGGCGGTGGAGCACCATCGCCACCACCATCGGGGCGAAGACGACCGCGTTGTAGAAAAGGTGCAGCTCCATCCGGGGCAGGAAGATCTGCAGGACGCTGGTCGGGACCGGCCGGCCCAGCAGGTAGAGCCCGCTGATCTTCTGCACGAGCAGCAGCAGGTGCTCCATGTGGTGCCAGACCTGGATGCCCAGGGAGATGTTCCACCACGTGCGCGACCGGCCGGCGAAGCCCCTGCGCAGCATGACGAGGCCCACGAGCATGAGCAGCGCGTACCCGTAGTGCATCCACTCCGAGGTCACCAGCCACGGGAACGGCAGGCCGAGCACCCCCCGCGCCTCGCTCAGCGGCCACCCCCAGACATAGACCTGCACGGCCTGGACCAGGTGCTCGGCCCAGTGGCCCACCACGATCACCATGAAGACCGTGAGTGCCGCCTTGTGGTGGCGTCCGTTGAGCGTGGACGCGCTGATCGTCGTCGCCATTCCTCACCTCGTGTCTGTCGCGCTGACGCTGGACAGAACGATCTCGGACGGCACTGGGAACGGGCTTGCATCCCCTTGCAAGTGGCTGGTGGCCGACGGGCGGACGGCGACGGAAGGACCGCCCCGCCCCCTGAGGCCGGCCGCTTGCGGGAGTACGCCCAGGTCATGAGGGGAATGCACGGGGCTTGCCTGTCGTTTGCACAGGCATACCCCGTGCGTTTTGGCTGTGGTTGAGGCTGTTTGCCGGGGGTTTA
>NZ_JBIUBJ010000052.1:0-10349 GCF_044547985.1 Nonomuraea sp. NPDC052265 | reverse complement strand
TCCAACACCAACTACCTATATCCGCCATACCATGCCAGGTCTGACCTGGTCAAACACAAGATAAAGCCCCAGCTCACGGCCTGAATCGTGAGTCTGGGGCTTCTTGTTGTTCCGGGTTGCTCATGCCTGTTGTCAGCACCCGTGCTGACGTTGTGCTGACCCAGCGTTGACGACATTCTCACTAACCCTTGACGATCTTCCCGGTTGGGTTCAGGCTCGCAAGTGCGCAAGGAGTCGCAAGCCCCAAACGTAGGAGACCATCATGGCGCTAGCGTTCTACGGCAAGGACCCCGACAACCCGGGCAACAACTGCCCCGCCGTCTTCAGGGACCCCGAAACGGGTGACTTCCTCTTCCAGGGCGCGACCGTAACGGACCCCGAGGTACTCGCGTGGGTTAACGAGAAGAGCCCGATCCTGGACAGCGAATCGGTCGTGCGCCTTCCGGCGCGCATGATCGAGATCATCATGGAGGCATGCCGTGACGGACTTCAGCGAACTCCTGGCGACGTGTGAGCGCACTGCGTTCAAGCTGGAGATGCGTGACCAGTACATGACAGGCGATCCCGGCTTTCTGGCTTGGGAAGCCGGAGATCTTGATGAGGCCGTCCGTCAGTACTCCGAGTGGACGGCCACGGCTCAGTCCGCCACCAAGAGAGGCGTGGCCATGCATCGAGTTCGCATCGTGTCGGAACCTGTCAGCAGGTACATCACCTTCGAGCACGCCGTTACTCCCGGCGTCAATCTCGCGGCAGGGGAAGTCATCAGGTGGCTTCCCCGTCGGTCGGCATCCGACCTGGCCTTGCCAGGGAACGATGTCTGGATCTTCGATGACCGTCTAGTGCAGTTCTGCCACTTCGCCGGGGACGGCGCATGGGTCTCCAATGACGAGACCGACGACGCCGACACGGTGAAGCTCTGCGCCGCAGCCTTTGCGGCTGCATGGGATCGCGCGACAGACCATTCGGAGTACGAGTTCTGAGTGCAGCCCTGATCACGACGCCTGCGTAAGACTATGCACAGCTCGCATTCCCCCAGTTCCAGCGCCCAAGCCGCCAGGCAGGCGCTCGCGTCACGGCTACGTGAGATCCGCCTTGATGCGGGCCTGAACGCCAGGCAGCTTGCGGCGCTGGCCGGATGGCACGAAGCGAAGACCTCTCGCATCGAGAACGCCAAGAAGCAGCCGTCCGAAAGTGACCTGGCCGCTTGGGTGCAGGCATGTGGAGTACCTGGCCTGCTCCCTGAGCTTGTTGCCGAACTGCGCGCCGTGGACTCTGCTTGGCTGGACTGGCGGCGAGCAGAGAAGACCGGCCTGACCTACCTGAACGTCGCGGTGCGGGAGTTGTACGAACGTACGCGGCTGTACCGCTCCTATTGCCAAGACGTCATACCTGGCCTCCTCCAGACAGCCGGGTACACCACCGCAACCCTTGCAGCCATCCGCGACGGCAGAGACGTCCCAGTGGATGACGTCGCCGATGCCGTCGCTGAGCGCATGGCCCGTCAGCACATCCTCTACGAGGGCGACCACAGGTTCGCCTTCATCCTGGAGGCAGCAGCGCTCACCTATCGACGAGGCGGGCCTGAGGTGATGATCGGGCAGCTCGGCTATCTGCTGGAAGCCATGGCCTTGCCTGCTGTCTCGCTGGGCGTGATCCCGGCCGAGGCGGAGCGCGCAGGCCGCTGGCCTGTGGAGAACTTCTACATCTTCGACAACGTGCAGGCCAACGTCGAGCTGGTGTCGGGGTTCCTAACGATCACTCAACCGCGAGAGATCGCCATGTACGCCGACACGTTCACACGCTTCCATGAGATGGCAGTTTTCGGTCGAGACGCCCGCGCCCTAATCAAGCGGGCAATGGACACATTTGATTAGGTGCCTGCAAGTATCCGCAAGTTCATGGAGCTGTCGGAACGCGCGCTCCTACCGTTGAGGTATGGTCCTCACACACGCCGCCCCCTCGGCCGAAGACACCCTAGGTAAGCCCCTATCCGAAAGCGCCGCGAACGTCCAGAATGCCGCCCTCGATCTTGTACTGCCTCACCTAGAGGGCCTGGACGTTAACGCGCAACTGGTCAAGCGGGCATTGATCCACTGCCAGACGAAACCGGAACCTTCCGTCGAGCGGCTATGCCATCCCCCGCAACTGGTCGTCTACGCGAACGCCGGATGGAAGGTCGCGACGGTGAGCGTCGGGGGACGCTCGGGAAGCTACATGGTTGAGCTGGCGCGCGTCGGCGAGGACAACCAACCGCTTGCCGACCGTATGAGGATCGTTTCGGGAGACGAGCCGGAGAACGTTGCCCTGGAAATCAGCCTTCACATGGGGCAGCCAACATGACCACCGTTGAGGAGCTTCGCGACGCCTACGGCAAGACGTGGGAGATCGAGCCGCTTCCTACGTACGGCGCCGCCGCGTGGCGCAAGATCGAGCGCCCCCGTATCGGGCACTGGCTCAACACCGTGATTGCGGGCAGCCTCGACGAGCTGGCCGCGAAGCTTGCCCAGCAAGACGGCCCTCGGCCCACGAGCAAGGGCTAGCACTCATGGCGGCCCCCGCGCTACGACGGACCGCGAGAACGCTTGCAATCGAGTGGGGACCGTCCAACTTCGCCAACACCGAGTATGGCCGCGTCGGCGAGATCAAGGCGTTCTCGCTCACGTACTCGGCAGGCACCTACAGGCTCTCCCCTCGACTGCCAGATCGAACGGGAGTCCCGTGCCCCGCCGAAGAGTTCAGAGACGCCGACAAGGCGAAACAACGTGCCGAAGAGATACTTCGCGAGTTCTTGACCGACTTCATGGCCGCCGTCGCTGAGGGGAAGCAGGAGAGGACGGCTACATGACGTGCAGCCGGCCGTAACGGACGGTGAAGCGCACCCAGAGGCAGCCCCGGCTGAGAACCGTTGACTGACCCGTCAAGCCTCAGCCGGGGTGCAGTACCCCCGGCACGCGTTCTTCCCCGCCGGGGTGGGGGTCCTGGCCGTCCTTCCGCAGACGCATACCCCAGGTTGTACGGCCAGGGCTTCCCCAAAACGCGCGACTGGTGGCCGACGAACCCCGTCACCAGTCGTGCCACCACCTCGGGCCGCCGGGCCCGAGTGAAGGAGGGCAGACAGATGGACCTGTACGCCAAGGACCTCGGCCACCTGGAGTTCCGCCGCCTGTGCGGCGGCAACAACAACGAGGACGGCGAGGGCGAGTCCTGCGTCGAGATCGCCCAGATTCCGGGCGAGACCGACACGTTCGCCCTGCGTGACTCGAAGAACCCGGACGCCGGGACTCTCCGGTTCACGGGACACGAGCTACGCGCCGCAGGCATGACCACCATCTAGTACCGCCACCGAGACGGCCCCTGCCCGGCTCAATCAGGCAGGGGCCGTCCCCATCGAATGTACGGGGAACGATGCACTGGCACGCATACACGTGGATCGGCAACGGTGCTGATCTGAAGCACGAGGCTGAGCGCCGGACCACTTCGGCGGACTTCGCCACCTCACCGCTACCGCCCATGCGGACAGGCGAATGGCTGGCCAAGCCACGATCGAGAATCGCCGAGACGTTCGTTGACGCGACCAAAGCCGGTGAGTGGATGGCAGCGGAGTATGCGGCACAACGACCAGACAGTGACCGGATACCTGTGGTGGCGCGTCTATCCACGGCTATCGATCTGCTGCCCCGTGGGGTGGATGTCCAGTGGGGCGAATGGCTCCAAGGCGGCCGGTTCCTGACGATCGGTGTGATCTGCTGCCCGAATCGGCACGTGGACCATCCGTGCCCGATAGCGCGCTGAAGGATCGCAGGCCGGGCAGCCGGTACGTCACCGATTTCACGTACCGGGGCTCTCAAGCACCCCAGAACACAGAAAAGCCCCCAAGGGTCCAACGGACCCAAGGGGGCTTTCGTCATGCGCTCACCGGCTATTTCACGGCCGTCTAGCGCTCCCTCAGCGTTTTCCGCTTGTGGCACGACCCGCATAGGGCCTGAAGGTTCGACGGGTCGTGGTTATCTCCCCGTTCGATGTGGTCAACCTCGTTCGCCTCGTCACCACAGACTGCACACGTGAACTTGTCACGGCGCAACACGCGTACGCGCAACGTGGACCAGTTCGGTGGAAGCCGGGAACGGCGGTCAGAGTTCCGCCAGCCAACCGCCCTAACCTCCTGATGGTCGGCGCACTTGCCCGCCTTCACGACGATCTGAATGCAGCCCGCACGGCTGCAAATCTGCCTAGCTCTCGGTATCGCTTTTCTCCTCAAAATCAGGCCGTTTTTCGGCCTTTCTCGACAGCCAGAATCAGCGCCAACCGCTGATTACGCACAGGTCAGCCGGCCGCTACGCAGCGTGGAGCGTCGCCGGGGGGCGCAAGTCCCAGTCCCGTACATCCAACGACGGCCACCCCCTCGCACCGTTCCCAATACCTGAATCGTGGGGGTACCCCCACCCTTGCTAGGCGCCGACAGTTACCTTCGCAGTCACAAGAGCCTGAGGGCGGATCACCTTTGCCCCGTAGACGTGGAGTCCGCGAATGATGTGGCCGAAATCCTCAGGATCGCGCAGACTTTCAGTCTCCTGAATCTGGTCGGCATACGTCGTCCCCATTGGGTGTCCGGCGATGATGTCAACGTCATACTTGCCCGCAGTGGTCTGCGGAATGTTGGTAGTCATCTGAACCGTAAACCCTGCAAACCTTCCGATTTCCCCATTCTGGATTGCGTCCGAAGAACCGTACTGGGAAGCGTCGATGAACTTGCTCGACTTTAGAAGCATTGATTTGATTCGAGGGGTTACGATGATGAACCGCTGACTCTCAGGAATCTTGCTCTCATCTAGAGTCAGAACGATTTCGTCAACGACGGCCTCGTATAGGGCGTCGCCCTGGTTCACGCCTGCGGCAATGCTGACTGCCACGTTCTTAGTACCAGCACCGGCAATCATCTGCGAGGCGACCCACTGGTCCGCAGCCTCAAGCATCTTGCGGCCTGCCTGTGCCGTAGCTGTACCGGCAAGATTACCGGCAGACTGGACCCTCTCAACGTCCTTCACGGTGAAGCTGAAGTAATCACCTTCGGTGATGGCAAGTTCAGTCGCAGTCGTGGCAACGCGGCCAGTCGTCAGCGGTCCGCCCGCGTAAGGCTTCACCTCAGGGTCTAGAAGCGTGTTGATATGCACCCTGGAGCCCTGACGCACATCCCCCTCATAGTCGCGGTTCGTCGCCAGCCGCGACGACGCAACAGCGTTCACGTTGAGGGACGTAAGCAGGAGCGCAGACCAATACTCGGGGATGAACGAATCTGCCTGCGAGGGGATGATGGACAACTGGATTCTTCCTTTCTATCGAACTAGCTTGTCTAGCTTGCCGCTCTTTACGAGCGCTTCAATCTGTTGGCGAGTCAAGCCTTTGAAGTCCTGCGGCTTCGTGAAATCGCGTAGAGGTTCGCTGTTGCGTACCCCCATAGTCTTCGCTACTTCCTGATCAAACGCAGGCCGCCTAGGGGCGAGGCTTTCAACGAACGTCGTAACGGCGTCGGCGTTTACGCTGCCATCTTCGGCAAGAAACGCATCCACGTTCATATAGTCGGCCAGGCCGCTAACGTCAACGCCTGCCCGCGTAGCGGCAAGTGCGATATGCGTTCGCGCAAGCTGCTTGCGAGCCTCGCCGAGGGCGTCGCCTGGCGCTGAGTCATTGACATCGTCGGAGGTCTGGTTGCCGCTGCTCTGCCCACCGCCTACATGCTCGGGCGGAAAGCTGTATCGCGCTGTGATATCCGACGTAGAGTCGGGCGTTGCGGTGGTGTCTGTCATCGCTACCTCACGTCATAGATAACGCCTGTGATTACACCGTTCTCGTCGGCGTCACTCACTTCAAGGCTTCCGATCAGGTGGTCTAGCTGCTCATTGAAATATCGGTGGGCAAGCTCGCCGGGCGTCAAGTGGGCAATGTCGTCATGGGTGAGCAACGTCTCTCCTAGCGATAGAAACAAGAAGGCCCCGCCGCTACACGACGGGGCCGACTTGCAATGGCGACCTACTTTGGAATCCCCTTGGCTTGGCTTCCACTAATAGTTTCCGCTACACGCCTACGCGGCTTGCGCCCGCAGCACTTCAACCTCAGGAATGATCCACCATTCCCGGTTTGCTTCAAACCAGGGGTCCCGTGCTGTGACACTGGTAGGAATGCGAATTGATGTGCGTCCCTCATCGGGGCCTAGGTGCCCTCCACCCAAATGCGCGTCTTGCCGTGATACCGAGCAGCCGTCCCTGATCTCAAAGGCTGCCAAAGTCGCTAGGTCGCGGATTGACAACCCTTGAGGGCCGCCGTGTGCCTTCCTGCGGGCATGTGAACCAAGCGACGGGGAAGATGCCAGAACCGCAGTCATACGCGCTTCTGCGTCGCTCTCAGCGATTCCGCGAGCGACCAAAGCGGCCACGCCGAAGCACAGGGCCGAACAATACCTACCGGAATCCCACCGGCAATCACGATGGCGCTGGCAGCGCTGACACCGGCCGTACGGCCTGAGCCGACTGCGATCCTTGGCAAGCTTCGCCTCACGCCCGCAAACGGTCGAACAGTAGACCGGCCACCGGCCTGGTTTGCCATAAGCCTTACGAGCTAGGAAGTGCTTGCCGCAGTGGCGGCATGCTCGATGTTGTGTCTTGAATGGCTGCCCTTCGGGCACGTTGCATTCCTTCCTGAGCGCATTCCGGAATCACCGGATGCGCCGATTTGTTCAAAGGTGTCTTGAGTGGGGCGCCTGACTGGCGCCGGCCATCGACGACTGTCGTCTTCTCATTCCATCGGCCGTCGATTGGGCAGCTTGGCTGCCAAGCGTTCGACGGCAAGCCGTCTCTCTTGTCATCGGATGGTCGAAGCTGCAAAGCGAAAGACCATCTACATGAAGCAAGCCCTTCCAACTGGCCGATGAAAGAGCTTGTCCACTTCGCTGGCCGATGCCAGCACGCTTGTTGGTTCTTCGCTTGTTTGCTCCTTAGATAGTGGGTATTTGGATACCCGCTTCTTAGATTGTTTGATAGTTGGATACTTAGATACGTGTCCGCTGTAGCGCACACCTCTTAGCGTGTTTGTGCGGACCGGCGTCAGGTCGAGCGCCGGTTGGTGCTCGGTGGTGCTACCTCATGAACCCGACGCGGCGCGGCCTGACGGGTTCCGGTGCCGTTGGGACCGGCTTAGGGATGCTGGGGAAGCCGTCGTCATAGTCGTCCGGCCAACCGGGATCATTATCTTCAGGTGTAACGGCTTCCGCTGATGCGACTTTGTCCACAGCCAGAGCGGGGACCTTCTCTATGCCTTCCGTTGCCTCGACTGGCTGAAAGCCGGGTACCGGATGAGCTTCCTCCACGCGCTTCGGTGCCGTATTGGACGTATGCAACAGATCTCCTGCCAGGCACCCATCAATAAGGTCTTCATAGAGCAGATGCCCTACCTTATTGGCAGGGATGTCCCTGAGTGCTTCGGGGAAAGACATGGACAACACTGGAGCACCCCGGCGGGTGCCGTGCTGGGTGAGAAAGCCGAGCGCCAACAGGATGTCCCGCTGATACGACATCCCGTGACTCGTTGACGAGAAGCCACCCTCTATAGCTATGGTTCTGGTCGCCGTCCACGTGGTTCCTTTGTTGCCGTTCATGTGGCCGACGACAATCATGGCGTAGATGAATCCGTTCTTCTCCCATTCGTCGATGGTGAGCAGCCCTCCTTTGCGGGACTGCTCCTGAACGATCATCCGTCGCCAAAACTCTTTCGAGTTGTCATGCGCGTACATGACGGTACGGGGATGGGTCTCGAACTGCTTCCTGGTCAATGCTTCGCTCCTTTCGGTAAGGCGCCCCGCAAAAGGCGTTAGACTGTATGTGATCGGGCCGTAATGGTGGATCGCGGTCATGCCGCCCGGTTGCGCTCCAACCAGGTTTCGACATTGCGTTCGCGGAATCGCAGAGTTCTTCCGACCTTGTAGGCCGGGATGCCCCACACCTTCCACCGGTCGTAGACGGTGGCCTTGGGTATTCCTAGATAGTCGGCAAGTTCGTCTATCGACAACAGCCGGTTGCTTCCGCCACTACTCAAAACGCTTCCCCCGTTTCGTTTCCAGGGCAGGCTCACGCCTGCCGCCATTGGTGATGTCAATGCGGTGAGTGGCTTGCAGGTATTCAGTTATCAAGAGGCACGCCTACAGTCGCCGCGTGTCGGGACGCGCGTGTCAGCACGCCATTCCCGGCAACGGGCAAAGAGACGACAAATCGGGTCGCAGGCTGGAATGCCTGCCCAAGTCATGCGAGGTTCGATCGCGGTCAGGGGTAGCTCTCGGCTACATCTCCTCCGGGGATCACGCCTGGCGTGGAGGGTCGTTTAGGGCCGGTCCTCCGTGGGCCTCCCGTCAAGCTTCCGACAACGAGGTGTGGTTGTCAAAGCCCACATATTTATGTACGGTGGCCCCCATGAACGAGATCAACCCCACCGACAGCCCAGAGAGCCCAGACCTGACCGTCACCGCGACCTACACGCGCACGCTCGATGTGAACGGCTGGAAGGTCGTAGCGGTCTGGCGCAACGACAGCCCCGGACCCGTCGAACTGCACATCACCCCAGGTGATGAGACAGATCCTCAGGAACTCGCAGGCATCACCACCGGCACTCTGCGGAGCATCCCCCTGACGGAGATAACCCGTGAGGCACGCGAGGTCTGGGAGGCAACGGCGAACATGCGCGGACTCGGCCGGTCCACCGCGACCGTGCTGCGCGCCGTCAAGGACGCCATCGAGACAGAGCCCCGCCCCGGCAGGGCCGGACGCCCAGACGCCTTTTACGTGGCCATCGCGTTCCTGTACGTCGTCTTCTCCCTCCAAGGGCACAAGGCCATCCAGCGCCTAGCCGAAGCCTGCGGAGTCGAGCGACGCACCGCCGAGAACTGGGTGAACCACGCCCGCGACAAGCGCGGCATGCTGACCGCCTCACTGCCCGGCAAGGCCGGAGGTCAGCTCACTCCCAAAGCTCAAGCCCTACTCGCCGACGCCAACGAAGAGGAGAACTGACCCCGTGGCCAGCCTGATCAAAAAGTGCGAGTGCGCCGACACCAAGGCCGCCCGCATGCTCGACCTGCGCAAGGCCGACGACCGCAAGACCGCCGAACGCGTCTGGGGCAAGTGCGGCCACTCCTGGACCGTGCGCTACCGACTCGGCGGACGCAACACCAAGCAGCAAGAACAGTCCTACCCGCACAATATGAAGCGCGACGCCGAAGCGTTCATCCTGGAAATCAAGTCCGACAAGGTGAGCGGCCTACGCCGCACAATCGACCCGAAAGCCGGAGCGGTCACCTTCGCCGACTACGCCGCCAAGTGGCTGACGGCCAGGATCAAGCTGGCACCCAGCACCAGCACCGGCTACACGGTGTCCCTGAAGAACCGCATCAACCCCGCCATCGGTCATCTTCCGCTGAACGCGATTACCCGCCAGATGATCAAAGATCTGATCGCGAGCCTGATCGCGTCCGGCTACGCCCCCGGCACGATTCACAACACGTACCTGGTGCTGAACGCGATCTTTATCGAGGCGGCCAAAGCGGAACTGATCGGCAAGTCCCCCGTCTTCGACATCGAACTTCCCGAGGTCACCCAAGCGCGTGACTTCTACGTTCCCACGTGGGCACAGATCGCCGCTCTGGCTGACGCCATGCCCGCCGATTGGGCGCTGACGGTGTGGCTCATGGCCGGATGCGGCCTGCGCATCGGCGAAGCCCGCGCAGTCGATCAGGACTGCGTGATGTTCGGTGGACGACGCTTGCGCGTCCGGCAGCAAGTCACCCAGACACACGCCCTCGGGCCGCTCAAGCACCGCAAGGAGGGCGACCACCGAGACGCACCCCTACCGCCCTTCATCAACGACCGCATCGCCGCCCACATCGCCACACACGGCGTCGGCGAGGACGGCCTACTGTTTCGGGGGCGGCGGGGCCGGTTCATCGACAACAACACCTACCGCAAGACCTTCGCCAAGGCGGTCGAGGCGGCCGGGCTCCCCGACGACTTCACCCCGCACGACCTACGCCACGCCTACGTCTCCATGCAACTGGCCAGCGGCATCCCCATCACCGACGTGTCCCGCTGGATCGGCCACAAGAACATCAACATCACCTACGCCATTTACGGCCACCTGGTAGATGAGTCCTGGGACCGCGCCCTTGACGTCATGCAGGGCCGCTACGACGCCAGCACCGTTACCTCGGCGGCCAGCATCGCCGCCGCGTGCTGACGATGTGCTGACCTTCCGCGCCATCAAAGGCGCGTTGACCTCGGGCTTTTGCCCTACTCCTGCATTCCAACACCAACTAC
>NZ_JBIUBJ010000051.1:0-10844 GCF_044547985.1 Nonomuraea sp. NPDC052265 | reverse complement strand
TCTTCTCCAGCACGACGTTGCGCCCCTTGGGGCCCAAGGTCACCTTGACGGCGTCGGCGAGCTGGTTCATACCGCGCTCGAGACCGCGCCGGGCGCCCTCGTCGAATGTGATCATTTTTGCAGCCACTGCTACTCCTCGCTGTCGTCGGGGTTGGGGGCCGGGACGGCGCCCGCGATGGATAGGCCCGCATGCGGGCCCCGCCGCCCCGGCGTACGCCCGTGGTCGGCACTGTCCGGGCGCGAGTGCCGGGCGCCTCCAGCACTCTACACACAACTTGCGTGACGCGCACAACTTGCGTGTCACGCAACGGAAGGTAGAGTACAGGCATGACCGACGACGCCATCGACCTCAGGGCTCGCCACAAGCAGGCCACCCGTGAGGCGATCAGCCATGCCGCGCTACGCCTGGCCATCGAGCAGGGCCCAAACGGGCTGGCCCTGGTGCGGGTTCACGACATCGCCTCGGCCGCGGGCGTGTCGCCGCGCACGTACAACAACTACTTCTCCAGCAGGGAGGAGGCGATCTGCGCCTTCCAGGCCGACCAGTCGAGGCGGGCGGGGCAGGCGCTGCGCGCCCGGCCCGCGGGCGAGTCGCTCGGCGAGGCCGTCATCGCGGCCGTCGTCGAGCTGTACACCGACCCGGAGCCGGACAAGGCGGGGCTGCGCATGATCATGTCCACGCCGGAGCTGGAGGGTGAGGCGCTGAAGGCGTTCAGCGTGGCGGAGGAGGCGCTCGCCGAGGCGATCGCGGCGCGCACCGGCACCGACGCCGAGCGCGACCTGTTCCCCGCCGTCACCGCGGCCGCGGTCGCGGGAGCGGTCCGCGTGGCGGGACGCCGCTGGCTCGCGCCGGGCACCACCGCGTCCTTCCCCGACCTGCTGCGCGACGCCCTGTCCTGTGTGGTGCCCGCAGGGCCGCCGGAGGGGTGAGGTCAGTGCTTCCCGTAGTGGTCCGCGACGGCGGCGAAGGCGGCCTTGGGCTCCCAGGGCAGGCCGGGGTAGGCGGTCCCGAGGCGGTCCTCGTAGACCTTGACGACGCCGTAGGAGGCCCGGTCCAGGTCGTCGCGAGGGTCGCCGTCGGGGCGGTGCGGGTGATCGCGCAGCGCGAAGGTGAACACGAAGGCGCCGTCCGCGCCTGCGGTGTCGAAGATCTCCAGGAGTTCGCGCACGTACGTGGCCTGGCCGTCCTCGTCGCGGGCGTGCTCGCCGGTCAGCCGGAGCGGCGCGCGGGTGACCTTGTCGTACTCGACGACCTCCAGGCCGAGCGCGCCCCGGTCGCCCGCGCCTCGGTAGGTCGCCGAGCCGAACTCGGTGATCGCGACCGGTTTTCCCTGCGCGACGAGGGCGCGCACGCCCTCCTCGAAGACGCCGGCGATCTCGGCCGACCGGTAGAGGTCCACGGAGACGAGGTCGAAGGGCGTCCAGTCGACGGCTTCGAGCGGCACGGAGGCGTAGGTCACCCGGCCGCCGAACCGTTCGCGCACGACGGCCACGGCGCGGCCGAGGAAGTCGTTCACCCGCGCGCCGACGCCGTCGACCAGCTCGCGCACCCGCTCCGGACTGCCCAGCAGGGCGACCCGCTCGTCAATGTCGTCCCCGGGCAGGAAGCCCTTGTTCATCAGGCACAGCTCGGCCGCGGTGACGAAGACGACCTCGGCGCCGCGCCGCCTGACCCGTTCCGCGCGTTCGGCGCAGTCGGCGAACAGCGCCAGCATCTCCTCCTCGGTCAGCTCCAGCGGATAGGGCGAGAACCAGACCTCCAGCCCGAGGGCGGCGGCGTGGCCGGCGGCGATCTCCAGGCGTTCGGGATCGCCGCCCATGACGCGGACGGCCGTGCAGTGCAGGTCGTCCCGGATGACGCGCATCTCCCGCGCCACCACGTCGGGATCGAAGCCAGGGTGGCCGATCGATCCGTTGAAGACAAAACCGGTGTCGTAGCTGATGCCTTTGGCTCGCATGGCCGTTTCCTCCACATTTACGGTACTCAACGTACCTTAACCGATTTGAGGTACGGTCAGTACCCTCAGCCGAGGAGGGCGGGCGATGACCGAGGCAGGCGGACGGACGCGGCGGCGCGGGGTCGCGCTGGAGGAGGCGATCCTGAGCGCGGCGGCCGACGAGCTCACAGCGTCCGGGTACGCCGGGCTGACCATGGACAAGGTCGCGGCCCGCGCCGGCACCAACAAGAACGCCATCTACCGCCGCTGGCCCAACCGCCTGGCCCTCGGCGTCGCCGCCTACAAACGGCTGGCCACGACGGTCTCGCCCCCCGACACCGGGGAGCTGCGCGGCGACGTCCTGGAGCTGCTGCGCCGGGCCAACCGTTACTGGAGCTCGCCCCTCGGCGTGATCCTGCGCGACCTGATGGCCGCCGCCGGCGGCGCCGCCGAGTTCCTGTCCCAGCTCCAGGAGCAGTCGGACGACGCGGTGGCCGCGCCCTGGCTGGCCGTCCTCGAACGGGCGGTGGGCCGCGGCGAGGCCGCCCCCGAGGCGCTGCGCCCCAGGGTCGCCATGGTGGCCGTGGTGCTGCTGCGCAACGAGTTCGTGGTGCGGGGGGCGCCGAGCGCGCCGGACGACGTGCTCGTGGAGATCGTGGACGAGGTCTTCCTGCCGCTGGTCCGGCGGCATCAGGGCACGTGAAGGGGGCTCACCAGAGCCGGTCGATCTCCCCGGGGTGAAGGTCGATGCGGGCGTGGTGGAACGACATCCGGTGCGCCCGGCCCTCGGGCGAGAGGAAGTCACCCATGGTGACCTTGTCGAACCCGGGCTGGTCGCTGGGGAAGGGCTCCTGCGGGGTGCCGCCGACCAGGACAGCGCCGGGGATCGCCGACCAACCGGCGCTCTCGTAGAAGCCCTGGAGCGGTCGGTCGCAGGTGAACAGGGCGACGTCGAAGCCCGCGTCGGCGATGGCCTCGTGCGCGGCGGTCACCAGGTGGCGACCGTGTCCCCGGCCGCGGGCCGCCTTCCTGGTCACCACGGTGCTCAGGCCGGCGGCGCGGAACCGGTGGCCGGCGTGGGCGAGGTGCTTGGACAGGATGTCCAGGGCCGCCACGACTGTGCCCTCGTCGAGGAGGATCATGGACCGGGGGGCGAGGGCCGGGTCGTGGGCGGGGCCGCCGCCGTCGGGCGCGGGGAAGGAGTGGCCGGGCCAGGCTTCCTGTTGCAGGTCGCGCACCTGGACCAGCAGGTCCAGGGGGATGTCCGGCTCGGGGAACGACCTGATGAGCATGGCTCCCGAGTGTGCCGGGCGACGGACGCACGAGCAACCCGATTCTCGGGGGGTGCGGTAGCTCAGCGCAGCCGAACACCGAAGACGCGAGGGCCCAGGACAGTCGGACGACGAGGGTGCCGGTGCTCACCCCGGCACCTGGAGATCCGGGGGCTCAGGGCGGTCGGACGTCAAAGGCTCGATGGTCCAGGGCAGCTGGAACGAGGGTCCCGGCGCGGCGAGACGACGAAGGCGCGGGAAGTCGGACGTTGAACGTGCAAGCGCTCGGAAGACCGGACGTCCGAAGGTGCGAGGGCCGGGGTGGTTTCCTCGCGGTGCCTGTCAGGTGTGGAAGCGCGGAGAGCCGGACGACGCGAGCGCGAGAGCCAAGGCGGGCGTTGAGGACGAACCTACAAGCGCCCGAAGAATCGGACAACGAAGGTGCAAGCGCCCGGGACGGGAGGTCGAGGGCGTGGGAGCTTCGGGATCGGGGTCCACGGGTGAGCCGCGGGGTCAGAGGTGGCGCGGGGGTCCGGGGTGGCGCGAGGGGCAGCGGTGGCGAAGGAGTTAGGAGTGGCGCAAGGGGCAGCGGTGGCCCGAGGAGCATGGAGGCGATGGGGTCAGGGGTGGGCGGCCGGATTAGAGGGTGCGGCGGGGTCAGGGGTGGGGGGTTGGTGGGGAGGGAGGGGGTTGTTGTCTCGGTTGGCGGGTGGGGTGCCCAGGATGGAGGTCAGGACGGCCAGGATGCGTTCGGCGTCGGTGAGGAGGCTGCCGCTCAGGGCCCAGCCTGCCGGATGGGCGACCTCGCCCCTCTGGATCTCAGTCGTCATCTGCTCGTGGATGCGGCCCGCCTGCGCCTCCGCCCGGCCGAGCAGGGTGCGCGCCCTGGAGAGGTCCGGGTCCCGGCGTACGGTGGCGGTCAGGGCGTCGCCGAGCTGGTCCAGCAGGTCGGCGTAGTCGCGGGCGTAGTCGGGGCTGACGTCGGTCGAGGGCCCGTCGTGGTGTTCGAGGTGGGCCAGCGCGTGCACGATCGTGTGCACGTGCGCGGCCAGCGTGGTCAGCCTGCGCAGGACCTGCTCGTGGTCCTGCGAGGCGGTGGCCGGATGGAGGCTGTGGCGCAGGTTGTAGCGGCGGCTCTCGGCGCCGTCGGCCACGGCGGCGGCCGCGTCGGCCAGGTGCTCGTCCAGCCGGACGGCCTGGCGTTCCCAGTCGGGCAGCGCCGAGAGGTTCCACTCGTCCCGTAGCCCCTCGGCGACGGAGGTCAGCAGGGCGGCCGTCTCGCGGGCCAGGCGGCGCACGGCGGCGTAGGGACGGTCGCGGTACAGCGGTGGCCAGAGCACGCTGTTGACCACCGCCCCGCTCAGCGCGCCGATGGCCGTGGCCAGCACGTACGACAGCAGGTAGCGCTCCTGGGAGGCGGCGGCGAAGGAGAGCAGCAGCACGGCGGTGGTGGCGACGTCCGAGCCGTGGTTGCCGATGCGGTGCCAGCGGGCGGCGATCAGGGCGGGCGGCACGACCAGGACCAGGCTGAGCACGCCCAGGCCGAGCAGGTGCCCGATGCTGCCGGCCAGGATGACCCCTGCGCCGACCGCGGCCACGCGGCGCAGGCCGTTGGTGAGCGTGCGGTACACGGTGGCGTGGACCATGATCACCGCGGTGGCGGGGGCGATCCAGGTGGCGCCGAGCGCCAGCAGCCTGCTGGCCGTCAGCCAGGCCAGCACCGCCGCCAGCGTCGCCTTCGCGATCTGGAGCGCCTGGAGCCGCTGGTACGACCCCCGCTTGGCCAGCCCGGCGGCCTGCCCGCGGACGTACGACACCTCACGCCTGACAGCCGCGGACACCCGGCCACCCCAGCCACGCCACATGACGTGACATTTACTCACATTCAGGGCGAACCGCAAGCATCCCGAAGCGAGCCGGAAACGCTCCTGGAGGCGAACCGGAAGCCTCCCGGACGCGAACCGCAAGCACTCCCGGACGCGAACCGGAAACCCTCCCGGACGCGAACCGGAAACCCTCCCGGACGCGAACCGCAAGCACACCCGGAGGCGAGCCGAAGGCGCTCCCGGACGCGAACCGCAAGCGCTCCGGAGAAGAGCCGGAGGCGCTCCCCGCAAGAGCCGCGGCACGCGGAGGCATGAGAGGATCACGGGCCATGGAGATCATCGACAGCGGCCGGTTCCAGCCCGCCCCGGACGGTTCCGCCCACTTCGCCGAGCACCTGAGCGTGCCCGCGCTCAGCTTCGGCACGTACTCCATCCCGGCCGGCGCGATCGACGGCCAATCGCCGCACGCCGAGGACGAGATCTACGTCGTCACCAGCGGGCGCGCCTCCTTCACCTCGGGCGGCGTCACGGTCGAGGTCGGCCCCGGCACCACGCTGTTCGTCCCGGCCCACGAGGAGCACCGCTTCCACGACGTCACCGAGGACCTGGTGACGCTGGTGCTCTTCGGACCCGCCTACAGCGGCGTCCCCGTGTCCTAGCCCCGCGGCCCGCGAACGGCGGCCCGCGAACGGCGGGCGGCGGGCGGCGGGCGGCGGGCGGAGAAGACGGTCCGTCCGTCCGGCCTGGAGGCGCGAACTCGTGGGCCGCGACCGCGCCACGCGGGCGGAAGCCGACGAGACTGGGGAACGGGAGCGGCCGGGCCGTCCCGGTGCCTGCCGGGCGGCGCGAACGGCCGTCCCCGTGCGTGTAACCGTTGCCGCCCGGCCCTGACGAGATGAGAGCCCTCATGACTGTCACCCCCGCCCAGCTGCGCGACCTCGCGCGCCGTGCCCAGGACCTCGCCACCGAGGTCCGCTCCCTGTGCGACACCGAGCCCGCCGGATCCCCCGAGGGCGACCAGCTCCGGGCGGCGCGGCACGCCGCCGACTGGCTGGACCGGGGCGGCGAGGACCTGCAACGGGCGGCGGGCGACCTGGCCAGGCTGCGCGCCCAGCGCGAGCAGGTCTGCGGCATGCCGTGGGGCGTCTGCCCCGAGCACGGCAACACCCTGTCCTACCGGGCGAACATCACCGAGTGCCGGGTCTGCCACCGCACCTGGCCGCAGGACCGGCTCGGCAGGCCCTGCCCGGAGCTGGTCCGGTGGAAGGTGACCGACCAGGCCGGGACGGTGACCAGGATGTGCGACGGGCACGTGCTCGGCGCCCGCGCCGTCCTCCAGGGCGCCACGTTCACTCGGCTTGATGCCGAGGGCGCCCAGGCCTGAATCTGCCCGACAGGACCGTCGCGGTGTTGATCACCGAAACGTGGCTGTAGGCCTGCGGGAAGTTGCCGACCAGCCGGTTGTGGACGGTGTCGTACTCCTCCGACAGCAGGCCGACGTCGTTGCGCAGGCTGAGCAGCCGTTCGAACAGGTCGGTGGCCCGGCGCCGGCGTCCTGTCGCGGCCAGGGCGTCGGCCAGCCAGAAGGAGCAGGCCAGGAAGGTGCCCTCGCCGCCGGGCAGGCCGTCGATGTCCTCGGCCTCGGACCGGTAGCGCAGGACGAACCCGTCGTGGACGAGGTCGCGGGCGACCGCGTCCACGGTGCCGACGACGCGCGGGTCGTCCGGGGGCAGGAAGCCGAGGCGCGGGATGAGGAGCAGGGCGGCGTCCAGGCCGGTCGAGCCGTAGTACTGGGTGAAGGTGTTGCGTTCGGCGTCGTAGCCGTTGGCGCAGACGTCGTGGTGGATGCGTTCGCGCAGGTCGCGCCAGCGGCCGGCGGGGCCGTCGCGGCCGAACGCCTCGACGGCCTGGATCATGCGGTCGGCCGCCACCCAGGCCAGCACCTTGGAGTGCACGAACTGGCGGCGCGGCCCCCGGGTCTCCCACAGCCCGTTGTCGGGCTGGTCCCAGATGCCTTCGAGGTAGTTCATCAGGGCGTTCTGGACGTCCCAGGCCTCGTCGTCGATGGCCAGGCCGGACCGGCGGGCCAGGTGCAGGCAGTCGAGGGTCTCGCCGTAGACGTCGAGCTGGAGCTGGCCGGAGGCGGCGTTGCCGACGCGTACGGGCTGGGAGCCCTCGTAGCCCGACAGCCAGCCCGCGGTCCACTCGGGGATGCGCCGGCCGCCCTCGACGGTGTACATGATCTGCAGGTCGGCGGGGTGCCCGGCGACGGCCCGCAGCAGCCATTCGCGCCAGGCGCGCGCCTCGGCGTCGTAGCCCGCGGTCATCATGGCCTGAAGGGTGAAGCTGGCGTCGCGCAGCCAGCAGTAGCGGTAGTCCCAGTTGCGCGGGCCGCCGAGCTGCTCGGGCAGTGAGGTGGTGGCGGCGGCGACGAGCCCGCCGGTGGGGGCGTAGGTGAGGGCCTTGAGGGTGAGCAGGCTCGTGCGGACGGCCTCGTCGTAGTCGCCCTGGTAGCCGCACCGGCGGGCCCACTCGCGCCACAGCCGCTCGGTGTCGGCCAGGGCCTCGGGCGGGTCGACCGGCTCGGGGCGCGGCAGCCACGACTGCTTCCAGGTCAGCGCGAACGGCACCCGCTGCCCCTCCCCGACGGTGAACGCGGCGGTGGTGCGGTGCTGGTCGGCGTCGGGGCACAGCTCGACGGGGGTGCGCAGCCAGGTGGCGTCGGCGCCGACGACCGCGGCCAGCACGCCGGGCTCGTACCGCAGCCAGGGGACGTCGTGGCCGTAGTCGAAGCGCAGCACCAGCTCCATGGTCATCTCGACGTTGCCCCGCACGCCCTCGACGATCCGCACGACGTCGGGGGCCTCGCCCCGGGGCGGCATGAAGTCCACCACCCGGACGCTGCCGTCGGGGCCGTCCCAGGTGGTCTCCAGGATGAGGGTGCCCTGACGGTAGCCGCGCGAGGTGGCACGGCCGCCGCCGGCGGGGGCCAGCAGCCAGCGTCCGGCGCGCGGGCCGTCGAGCAGCGCGGCGAAGCAGGCGGGTGAGTCGAAGCGGGGCAGGCACAGCCAGTCGATCGAGCCGTCGCGGCCGACGAGCGCGGCGGTGTGCATGTCGCCGATCAGGGCGTAGTCCTCGATCCGCATCGGCGCCCGCTCCTTCCGTCAGGCCACGCGGTGGGGTTCGGCGGCGGCGGAGCGCAGCTCGAGCCCGTGGCCGGGGGCGTCGGGCCGGGGGCGGGCGAGGCCGCCGGAGGGGTCGGCCGCGCCGTCGAACAGCTCGGACTCGATGCGCTGGTGGTCGTGGAACCACTCGACGTGGCGCAGGTTGGCGGTGCTCGCGGCGGCCGGGAGGTGCAGGTTGGGCGCGCAGTGGGCGGACACCTGGAGGTTGTGGCCGGCGGCGATCGCCGCGGCGGCGAACCAGCCGGTGTAGCCGCCGCAGCGGGTGGCGTCGATCTGCAGGCAGTCGACGGCCTGGGCCTGGCACATGCGGGTGAAGTAGGCGGGGTCGCAGCCGTACTCGCCGGCGGTGACGTCGGGGGCGGCCCGCTCGCGTACGAGACGCAGGCCAGGCAGGTCGTCGGAGGAGACCGGCTCCTCGAACCAGGTCACGTCGTGCTCGCGCATGCGCCCGGCCAGCCGGATCGCCTGTTTGGCGGTGTAGCCGCCGTTGGCGTCGACGTACAGCTCGGCCCGGTCGCCGATGACGCGGCGGGCCAGGGCCACCCGGTGCAGGTCGCGGTCTGGACGGGTGCCGGACGACTCACCGATCTTGATCTTGACGCGGCCGATGCCCTGGTCGTGGACCCAGTGCGCGAGCTGGGTCGTGGTGGCCTCGTCGTCGTAGGTGGTGAAGCCGCCCGAGCCGTACAGGGTGACCTCGGGCCTGGCGGCGCCGAACAGGCGGGTCAGCGGCAGGCCGAGCAGCCGCGCCTTGAGGTCCCACAGCGCCACGTCGGCGGCCGAGACGGCGTAGCCGGCCACGCCCGGACGGCCCGCGTTGCGCACCTGCCGGACCATCGCGCCGTGCAGGGCGGGGATGTCGGCGGCGTCCGCGCCGGTCAGGATGCCGGCCAGGAGTTCGGTGACGACCGAGGCCGCGGCGGCGGGGGCGTACGTCCAGCCGGTGCCGGTCACGCCCGCCGCGGTCAGGGTGACGACGACCATGGTGGTGGACCGCCAGGCCAGCGTCCCGTCGCCTTCGGGCTGGTCGGTGGGGATGCGGTAGGCGGCGGCCGCGGCGTTCTCGATCGTGCTCATGACATCCCTGGCCCTACCCGGTGGATCACCGGATGACGCCCCGGCCCCCGCTAAGCAACCTGAATTGCCTGATCCGGGAACGGACGCCTAAGGTGGCTTGAATGTCAGTCAAGGAGCCCGCGGACGCGCTCGCGGCCGTGGTCGCGCTGCGCCGCCTGGCCGACCAGCTCGAGGACGCCGCCGTGGAGCAGGCGATGCGGGCCGGCTGGAGCTGGCCGCAGGTGGCCGAGGCGCTGGGCATCACCCGCCAGGCGGTCCACAAGAAGCACGCCAAGCGGCTCATCGCGGCCGGGGTCGAACTGAGGAGGCGGGCATGAGCGGTGCGTTCGACAAATACCTGCACGAGGTGCTCATCCGGGGCCAGGCAGAGGCGCGCGCGGAGAGCTCGGCCACGATCGAGGCCCACCACGTGCTGCTGGCCATGGCGGGGCCGGAGGACACCGAGGCACGGACGATCCTGGCCACGGCCGGGCTCGACCAGGCGGGGGTCCGGGCGGCGCTGCGGCGGGAGTTCGAGCACAGCCTGGCGGCGGCCGGGGTGTCGGCGGCCGTCTTCGACCTGCGTTCCACGCCCGATCCCGAACTCCGGCCGCAGGTCGGGGCGTCGGTCAAGCTGGCGCTGGAGCGGCTGGCCTCCACGCATCGCAAGAAGGACCTGCGGCCGGTCCACGTCCTGCTCGGCGTCCTGCAGGCGGAGGTGGGCACGGTGCCGCGGGCGCTGGCCCTGGCGGGCGTCGACCGCGCCGCGCTGGCCGAGCGCGCCCGCGCCACCCTGTGACCTGTCTCGAAAATTCTTGCCGGTGATGTCGATCCGGGCCCTCCCTCTTCGTGTAGGGGGCAGAAGGAGGAATGACGACATGACCGAGACGAAGACACTGGTGACCGGATTGTGCGTGGGCGAGTCGCCGCGCTGGCACGAGGGCAGGCTGTGGTTCTCCCACTGGGGAGAGCAGGAGATCCTCGCCGTCACCCCGGACGGCGACCGCGAGGTGATCGCCCGCGGCCCGAAGCCCGCCGGTTTCTGCATCGACTGGCTGCCCGACGGCCGCCTGCTGGTGACCGGCGAGCACGAGCTGCTGCACCTCGACCCGGACGGGACGACGGCCGTCCACGCCGACCTGGGCAAGCTGCCGGCCGGGCCGAACGAGGTCGTCGTGGACGGCCGCGGCCGCGTCTACGTGGACTGCGTCGGCTTCGCCTTCGGCCAGGGGGACTTCGCGCCCGGCGTGATCGCCCTGGTCGGCCCGGACGGCGAGGCCCGGGTGGTCGCCGAGGACCTGTACTTCCCCAACGGGATGGCGGTCACCCCGGACGGCTCGACGCTGGTCGTCGCCGAGTCCTGGACGCGGCGGCTGACGGCGTTCGACATCGGCGCGGACGGCGGCCTGTCCGGCCGCCGGGTGTGGGCCCCCGTCGGCGGCGACGGCATCTGCATGGACGCCGAGGGCGCGATCTGGGATCTGGATCAAAGGTTGTGGAGCAGTGACGGTGGGTGATTTCTGCGGTCGTAGGGCGGAGCGAACAGCTACCCTCTCGGGGTGGCAGGAC
>NZ_JBIUBJ010000050.1:0-11483 GCF_044547985.1 Nonomuraea sp. NPDC052265 | reverse complement strand
ACGGGCGCCCAGGCTCCCTCAGGCATCCCCGTGACCATCACCACACCGGTTGTCAGTCGCCGGTCGGGACGGAACGGCCGACGATTCCGGTAGCAGCGGATGGGGGCTCGCCCAAGGCCAGGTAGTTGAGGCTTTTGGGCTGTTGGCAGAGTGCTGAAGAGATTGGCCGGGCGGTGTAGACACCCGGCCCGATCTTGCGGATGAGTTTGCTGCTGGGCCAGCGAGACAGTTGCCGGTACATGGTGTTGAGGGTGACATCGCGGAGGTGGCGGGCGATGTCCCGGGCTGGTCAGGGGCGGTTGGGGTCTTGGTGGAGCAGGGCCAGGACCTGTTGTTGTCTGCGGCGCTCGGCCGGGGCGATGGACGACCGGCTCAAGGTCGAGAAAGATCGAGGCTAGGAGATCTACCCGATCTTCGTTGGACGTAGATGCTGTTGTTGCCGTCATCTCACGTGATCCAAGTGAGGGAGTGAGTGACGATGACATGCGTTCAAGATCGCCACGTGGTGTAGTGGTGTATCGGCGTTGTGGCTGTGCCGACGCGGTGACAGGCAAGCGGCTGGGAAACCGCTGCGCCCGGCTGGCCGATCGGTCCCTCCGTCGTCTGAAGTTCCGACCGCTGTCGACATGTCGCGATGCGGGGGCGGGCGTGCGGCGCGTTCAGGCGGCAGCTCCCTCAGAGGGCAGCCGGCCGCCCCCGGTGACCGGCGATGAGCAGGCGTGACCGGTGAGCGGGTTGTTCGGGCCGCCGCCGGAATGCCGAGACCCGCTGCTGACCTGGGCACTGAGTACGTCCGGGCCGGGTGGTGCGGCCGCGTACGATCAGAGCGCATTGCGGAAGGGCGTGAGCGCCCATGCCCCCCAGCAGGGGCTGTCGTCGGCTCGGCGGGCAGATTCTGAACTGGCGGTGCAAGAAGGTGTGGCCAACGTGTTCGATCATGGTGGTGGATCCGGGCGGGTCCGCCTGTGGCAGGCCGATGGCCTGCTGTGCTGCGAGATCAGCGATCATGGCCCCGGGATCGCGGCCCGCCACTACCAGCAGCGGGCATCGATGCCTGCCGCCGCATCAGGACCGCCGCACGACCACCCGCCGAGCAGTAGGCGGCGTCGCCGCTGAACCGCGCCACCGAACGCGTGATCAGAGTGTGGGGTCCTCGCGGGCGGGCTGTCGGGTCCGGCCGCCTTCGTTGTCCCAACCGGCCAGGCGCTGCTGCTCCTCCTCGGCGGCGGTGTCGGCGGGACCGTCGTGGTCTGCGGCGGTGAGGATGTCGCCGGAGCGGGTGCGGCCTCGGCATCGGGTGGCCAGGTCGAGTGCCTTCTCGGCGGCTGCGGGTGTGGTGTCGGGTGGGATGACGAGCAGGTTGATGTGTTCGATTCCCGGGATGATGAGGTTGATCAGGTGGGGGTCGATGGTGCGGAACCAGCCCACTCTGACCTGGCGGCCGGGGGCGGCGATGCGATGCGGGATGTTGTGCCAGGTGTCGACGTGCAGGCCGATGCGCAGGACCCGCCGCTCCAGCCGCTGGTCGATGGCGGCGATCAGTGCGGGCAGTTCCGCGCCGGCATCGTAGCCGGCGGGCCACCACGCGCCGTCCACCGCGCCTCGACGTGCGAGGTCGGGATCGAGGCTGAGCCGCACCTCCTCGGAGCCGGTCATGGGGAGGGCTCGCGGCGTCGTGCGGCCAGGCGCGCCGGGGTCGGCCAGCGCACGTCACGGGCCCAGCCGAGCCGCTCCAGCAGTCGGATCAGCCGGGCGGAGATGTCGATCTGGCCGGGCAGCACGCCGTGGCGGGCGCAGGTGGGGTCGGCGTGGTGGCCGTTGTGCCAGCTCTCGCCGAATGACAGGAGAGCTAGTGGCCAGAAGTTCGCGGCCTGGTCTCCGGCGCGGGTCATCAGCGGCCGTTCGCCGAAGACGTGGCAGATGGAGTTGATCGACCAGGTGACGTGGTGCAGCAGCGCGATCCGTACCAGAGCGCCCCAGAAGAATGCGGTCAGCGCGCCGCGCCAGGTGCCGGTGACCAGCAGGCCGATCGCGGGCGGCAGCAGCAGCGAGGCTGCCACCAGCGGTCCGAACAACCTGTCCACCCGGCCGATGTCGGCGTCGTTGAGCAGGTCCTTGGCGAAACGTTTCCGATTGGTGAGGTCACGCCCGAACATCCAGCCGACATGCGCGAACAGCAGCCCCTTGGCCAGGCCGCGCACGCTGCTGCCGTAACGCCAGGGCGAGTGCGGGTCGCCGTCACGGTCGGCGAAGGCGTGATGGCGCCGGTGGTCGGCCACCCACTGGATGACCGAGCCTTGCACCGCTAGGGACCCGGCTACGGCCAGACCGATCCGCAGCCACCGCTCCGCCTTGAACGCGCCATGGGTGAGATGGCGGTGAAAGCCCACCGTGACGCCGAGCCCGGTCAGGACGTAAGCCGAGGCGGCTGTCGCCACGTCGGTCCAGCTCAGCCCCCACCCCCAGGCCACCGGTACGGCGGCGGCCAGCGCCGCGAACGGCACCAGCACAAACACCCACAGCGCGACCATCGCCGCGAACGGTTTACGGCCGCCGATGAGTGGTGCCGGGCCGGCCCGCTCGATAACACCTGTTCCTGACGAAGCCATGCCAACTTCCTCCCCCGCACGGCAGCGTTCTCTTCGCCCCCCTAGGGGGCATTCACCTGCCCAAACGCACGGACGCCACACCCGTGGTCGATACCGAGCTTCAGACGGGCTGGGGACAGGGCCGCAGGTCGATGCCGCGCCGCCGGCCCGGACACCACCCGCGCCCGCCCCCGAACCCGTCAATTCTTCTGTTCGGGTTCCTTCCCAGGAGGCGCCGCCTGCGCCGGTGGTTCGGGGACCGGTCCCGCCGGGAGGGCGAGCGGGTCGTCCTTGAAGAGTTCGGGCACGGCCCGGTAGAGGATGGCGATGATCGGCACGGCCACGACCGCGCCCGCGATGCCGGCCAGGATGCCGCCGACGGCCAGCACGATGATGATCGCCAGCGGGTGGAAGTGCAGCACCCGGCCGACGATCAGCGGCTGGAGCACGTGGTTCTCCAGTTGCTGCTCGACGATCAGGATGCCGACGAAGATCAGCGCGTAGATCGGGCCCTTCGCGCCGAGCGTGACCAGCGTCGCGACCGCGCCGGCGAAGAGGATGCCGACGATCGGGACGAAGCTGGCCAGGAAGATCAGTACGGCTGCTGCCGCTCGGTGACCAGCTTGGCGAGCTCGTCCACCCAGCCGCTGAGCTGAACGGGCTTCACGTGCAGAGGGCCGGTGTAGAGCCAGCCCTCCACCGTCTCGGCCGTCTGCCTGACCTGTGTCAAAAGGCCGGGGAACTCCTCATTTGCCCGCACGCCGATGATCCACCCCGTCCCGCCCAGCACGGCGAGGGCGACGAGCATGGTGACCCAGGTGGCGTAGATCGCCCGCAGGCCCGACTCGCGCAGCCGCCGGGTGAGCGGGAACAACAGCGCGGTCAGCAACAGGGCGACCGCCACTGGCAGGGCGACGATGCGCATCGTCGCCACGAAACCGAGCACATAGTTGGCCACGATGCCGATGACGATCAGGCACGCGCACCACGCGGCCATCCTCGCCAAGGTCGCAGGCACCAACCGCAACAGGCGCTCCTGAGGTGAATCCACGCACGGGAAACTTCCCCCTGGTCGGAAATAGGCGCACTTCCCGACTTCGGTAAAGAAAAGTTGAAGCAGAGAATTTGCGTCACGGGCCCGGCGGCCTGCGTGGTGCCGGCCTGGCTTGCGGTGAGCATCGCGGGGGTGAACGCCATCAGAGCGGCCGACACGCGCGAGTCACCTGGCCGACGTCTTGGGTTCCGGGGTTGACGATGGCGGTTCGCGGATCACCGCCGTGTCCGGGCCAGCGCGTCCTGTGCCTGCGCCAGAGTGGGGTGGGTGGGAAATATGCGCCCCAGCAGGCCGGTCCTGCGGAGCAGTTGCTCACATGTGCCGTGCAGGCCGATCAAGACCAGCGCGCCGCCGTCATGGTCGATCTGCCTCCATGCCCGGACCAGGCTGCTCAGTCCTGAGGAGTCGCAGAACTCCACCCCGGACATATCCATGATCACTAGCGGTGGGTTCTGCTGCCGGCACACCTTGACCACTTCGTGTTCCAGGTGCGTGGCAGTGTTCAGGTCCAGCGCGCCGTGTACGGCCACCACCTGGCCTGGAGGCGCCGCGCACACGCTGAGCCGCAAGGGCGGCGGGTCGTTCGACATCGGCTGCGAAGGCATCGGCGCCTCCTCTCGGGAGGCCCTCTGCCCCGCGCCTGCTCTCTGATGTGTCGCGACGTCCGTCCTGCCACCGGCGCGGTTCGGTACGGCCGGTCGTCATGGCTTCTCCTCAGCGGGAAGGGGTACGCGCAGGAGCAGCAGGGCGGTGTCGTCGCTGTGGTGGTCCCCGGCATACTCACTCAAGGCGGTCGTGATGCGCTCCAGCGTCTGCTCGGCGTTCAAGCCGTCGCAGCCTGCCAGGACCGCGCTGAGCGCGGTTAGCCCCCAGACGGCGTGCCCGCTGCGGCCGTGTGCTTCGGTGACCCCATCGGTGTAGAGCAGCAGCGCGTCGCCCGGCGCCAGCTCCACCTGTTCCGCGTGCAAGCCTGCGTCGGCGAAGATGCCGAGCAGCAGGCCGGGCCGGCCCGCCTCCTCCACGGTTGCGTCAGCGCGCCGGATCAGAGCGGGCGCGTGACCGCCCAGACTGACCAGCCCGCGCACGCCGCCGTCAGGGCCCGGCCGCAGCATCACGCACACCGCGGTCAGGAAGCGGTCGTTGACGCGCTGGCGGACCAGAGCGTCGTTCAGCCGGGCCAGCACGGTGGCCGGCGAGGAGTGCTGGGTGGCCTCGGTCCGTACGGTGTAGCGGGCCAGCGCGGTCACCTTGGCCGCCTCCAGCCCCTTGCCGGACACGTCGCCCAGCGCCGCGCACCACCACGGCTGCCGGGTGGGAAACAGGTCGTAGAAGTCTCCCACCACGCTGCTCCCGTTGCCGGCGGGCAGATACAGTGCGGCCGCGTCCAGCCACTCCGGCCGGGCGATCACCGGTGGCAGCAAGCTGTCTTGCAGCGTCTGGGCCAGCCGGTCGGCTGCCGCCCCAGAGCTCTCCAGCGCGTCGATCCGCTCATGGGCATGGTGCATCTGCCGGCGCAACTCGATCACGTCGCTCACCGCGCCGGCCAGCCCGGTCAGCGTGTCGATCTGCCCGTCGGTCCATGGGTGCGGCTGCTCGTCGAGGACGCACAGGCCGCCCAGCACCAGCCCATCGGCTGAACGCAGGGGAAAGCCGGCCCAGGCCCCCACTCTCTTGTCGCGCACGTCCGGCAGGTGTGCCAGCCTGGCGTCGCGGGTCGTGTCCTCGGCGACCAGCGGACCAGATGTGCCGGCCAGCAGTGGGCAGGCGTCGGTGTGCAGAGGGAAACTGCGCTGTCCGAGCGTCAGCGGGCCGCAGCCGACCGCGGCCTTGTAGAACGCGTGACGAGCGTCGAACAGCACCACCAGCGCCCGCCGGGTCCCGGAGGCCGAGGCCGCCAGCTCACACAGGTTGTCCAGGTCCGGAGCCGGTTCGGTGTGCATCAGCGCGGTGGCGGCCAGTGCCGCCAGCCGTGCCGGGTTGTACACCTGCACCGGCACCGGCGGCACGTCCGGCAGTATCAACGGCTTCAGCGGAGCTCTCATCGCGTGTCCGCCTCTCGCCGCCGAAGGGGCACCCTGGCGGCCCAGCCCGCAGACCGCAGCCATGTGGTCGCAGCCGGATGAGTCAACACCGTTGACGTCCTCTCAGAGTAGACAGCCATCGGCGGGCAGGGCAAGCAGAGCGATCTCGCCGCCCGGCTCGGCTAATGGTCGCTGATCAGGGCGTTCAAGGCGGCTGCCTTGTCCGCTTCGGTCGGCAGGCCGTAGCGGCGGGTGGTGTCCAACGAGCCGTGGCCGAGGAGTTCGGCGACCAGGACGGGGTCCGTGCCGTGGCGGATGAGCTGGGTGGCGAAGGTGTGGCGCAGGACGTGCGAGCTGAAGGGTTCGGTGGGGTCGTCGCCCAGGCCGACGGCGTCGCCGAGGCCGGTGATGATGTCGCGGGCAGCGCGGTCGCTCAGGCGACCGCCGCGCTGGTTGAGGAACAGCGCGGGGTGGGTGCCGGCTCCCTTCCAGCCGGCGCGGGTTGCCAGCCAGTCGGTCAGGGCCTGGCCCAGGTCGGGGTGGACGGGCAGCAGGCGGATCTTGCCGCTGTCGCGGCCCTGTCCGCGGATGCGCAGTTCGCCCTTGCCGACTGAGAGGCGTACGTCGGTCAGGTCGAGGCCGACGACTTCGGAGATTCGCAGGCCGGCGTAGTAGGGCAGCAGGGCGACGGCTTTGTCGCGCGGGGAGGCGGTGAGCTGGACGTGGCGGATGTAGCGGTGGGTGCGCCGGGTGTCCAGGACTCGGGGGGCGGTGCGGCGGGAGTCGCGTTCGCGCTGGGTGTGGGGCTTGCCGAGGCCGCGGCGAGCGTAGAAGTCGTCGATGGCCGACAGGTAGGCGTCGATGGTGTTGGGAGCGCGACGGCCGTCCTTGAGGTGGCGGCGGAAGTCGCGTACCGCGCCGGCGGCCGCGACCGCATCGGTGAGCGGATCGCCGTCCAGGGCGGCGGCGTCGGCTTGGACGGCCAGCCAGTCCAGGTAGCCGCGCAGCCGGGAGGTGTACTTGGTCTTGGTGGAGTCGGCCAGCGGGGCGCGCTCAAGTGCGGCGGTGTAGTCGGCCAGGGCGGCGGCGTGGGGAGCGGGGAGCGGGACGGTCCGCGACCGGCGCGTGCTTCCGGAAGCGACCTCGGCCGGCTCCGGGATCCCCGAGGGCGAGTTTCTGGAAGTCATCCACAGAGTCTACTTCCGGAATTATGTGATTCCGGAAGTAGGAGGTAGAATGAAGCTACCGAGGACTCCTCGATCGTTGGCACTCAGGTCTGCGTCGCCCCCGGCGAACCACCACAGGCCCCTTCGGAGGGGCCCGGATAGGTCAGCGACCATGACGCCGACACTTCTTTCTCAGCAGCCCGCACCGCTCAGCCCCACCTCGTCCGCGATGCCTCGGGTCGATTCCGCACTACGACTCAGTCTCCACCCGGTGCCGAATCGGCGATCGGTGGTGGACGGGGCCTGGTGGCCCTACTCCGCTGACGCCGCCGGGGAACTGCCCGGTCTCTTCGCCGCCGTCGACCGGCTGCTTGATCGGGTCACGCTCCGCGTCGGCGTGCATTGCGATGCGTGGCAGAACATCCCGCGCCGCATCCCGGCCCGCGGGCGGCAGGTCCGCGTCGGCTGGTTCCGCCACACCGACCCGCGCGTGATCACTCTCAGCTTCGCGTCCGGCGAGCCGGTCGTCCTGCTGATCATCCCGTCAGGAACCGCCACCGGCGTCGCCGAGGCCGTGCTCAAGCTCACCGCCCAGGACACCGCCGGCTTGACGGCCGACGCCATTCTCACTCCGGCGCACCTGCCGGCGGGCCCCGGTCCGCGTGCGTCGGCCGGATCAGCCCGCTGGGAGAACGAGGGCGGGTCGGTCAACGGGCACAAGGCGGCCTCGTTCACGGCACGGCCGATCCTGGCGTGACCCGCGTGCCGCCTGCCGGCCGGATTGAGCGGTCCAGGCACCCTGTTGTCCGGCGGCGGACCGATCTCCGGCTGGCAGGCATCTCATCCCCTTCCAGCTTTCTCCACAGGAGACTTCCATGACCGTCATCGACATCGCCCCGCTCGCCGAGGCGAGCGCCTCGGCGCCGACCCTCGTGCACCTGGCGGGGGACATCGACATCTTCACCACGGCTCAGCTGCGCAGGCGGCTGATCGACGCTCTCGCCCACAGCACCGGCCTGCTCGTCGTGGACCTGTCCCAGGTGACCTTCTGCGGCGCCGGCGGGCTGGGCGTGCTGGTCGGCGCTCAAGGCCGGGCCCGGTCACTGGGCATCACGCTCGCCCTGACCGGCGTTCCGCCGCGCATGGCCCGGCTGCTGCACATCACCGGCCTGGGCCACCGATTCCCGATCATCGCATGACCGGCATACCACCCACCCGCGAGCTCACCCCGGCCGGCTATGACGGCAGTTCGCCGTTCCCTCGGCCTGCGACACCGGCGCGGGCCGGTATCACCCCGGTGACACTGACCGCCGCAATCGTGATCGCGCCGTTCCTCGCGCTGGGCGCCGGCATCTGGCTGGCGTGGGGAATCGGTGTCAGCCTCACCGACCTGCTCCTGGCCGTCGTCTTCTACGTCGTGACCGGGCTGGGGGTGACGGTCGGCTTCCACCGCCTGCTGACCCACCGCTCCTTCACCGCCCGTCCGTGGCTCCGCGCCGTCCTGGCCGTGGCCGGGTCGATGAGCTTCCAGGGCAACCTGATCGACTGGGTGGCCGTCCACCGCCGCCACCACGCCTTCACCGACCGGCCCGGCGACCCGCACTCCCCCTACCGGTACGGCACCGGTCTCGGCGGACGACTGCGCGGCCTGGCCCACGCCCACCTGGGCTGGCTGTTCTCCAGCGAACCCACCTCGGCCACGACGTACGCTCCCGATCTGCTGCGCAACGACCCGGCCATGCTGCGGATCTCCCGCGCCTACCCCGCCTTGTGCGCCGCCTCCCTCCTGCTGCCGTTCGTGGCGGGCTGGGCGATCGGTGGCAGCCTCTACGGCGGTCTGACCGCGTTCATCTGGGCCGGCCTGATCCGTATCGCCCTGCTGCAGCACGTGACCTGGAGCGTCAACTCCCTGTGCCACGTGATCGGTGAGCGGCCGCACAAAGCCCGCCGCCATGACCGCTCCACCGACCTGTGGCCGCTGGCCCTGCTGTCCTTCGGAGAAAGCTGGCACAACGGCCACCACAGCCAGCCCAGTTGCGCCCGGCACGGTCGCGGCGGCCGCCAGATCGATCCCTCAGCCGCACTCATCAGCATGTTCGAACGCCTCAACTGGGCCAGCGATGTGCACTGGCAGCCCCCCGACGTCCTCGGCCACCATCGCACGGTGGCCGGCAAGCACACGCTGCGCACCAGCGCCCCGCGCCAGGGCGGAACCGAGAGGCGTTAGCCCTGATCGGCGCTTTGGGAGAAGCTCGTACAGCTGGGAAGAAGAACTAGTGCAAGGGGAAGGGCCTCCAGGGAAGGCATCGCGGTGACCGGTGATGGCGAGCAGATGCTGGGCGGCTTGCTGAGCGCCAGCCAACTCTCGTCGCTGGAGGATCTGCCAGGCCTGGTCGCCGAGTACGGGCGGTCGGTGGGCTTCTCCCAGACCATGATCTACGTAGCCGACCTGCAGCAGCAGGTGCTGGCCCCGCTGACCGGGCAGCGTGATGTGTTCGGCAACCCGCTCGAAACGATCCGGATCGACGCCACCATGGCAGGACGCGCTTTCCGTAACATGGAGATCGTCGAGGCCCGCCACGTGCTGGATCCCGGCGCGCCCGAGACCGCGCCGACGTCGCCGGCGGGCGATGGGCCGCAGCGCCTGTGGGTGCCGTTGCTGAACGACACCGAGCGGGTCGGCGTCCTGGGAGTGACCGTGGCGCAGGGGTCGGAGAGCGTGGGGTTGCTGGCCAGCCGACTGGCCTCGCTCGTCTCGCTGCTGGTGATCAGCAAACGCCCGCACAGCGACTCCTATGCGCGACTGGTACGCGCTCGGCCGATGACGCTGTCGGCCGAGGTGTTGTGGAACCTGCTCCCACCGCGAGCCTTCGCCGATGACAACGTGGTGGTCAGCGCCGCGCTGGAACCTGCCTACGAGGTGGGCGGCGACGCCTACGACTACGCGATCGACAGCGGCACACTGCGCGTGTCGATCTTCGACGCGATGGGACACGACACCGCGGCCGGCCTGACCGCCACCATCGCCATGGGGGCCGGTCGCACCAGCCGCCGCCAAGGCAAGGACCTGCCCGCGACGAGCGAGGCGATCGACGCGGCGATCGACGAGCAGTTCATCGACCGCTTCGCCACAGGCGTCCTGGCCGATCTGGACCTGCGGACCGGTTGGCTGAGCTGGGTCAACCGAGGGCACCATCCGCCCTTGGTGATCCGCAAAAGCCAGCAGGTCGCCACCTTGGACAGCGTGCCCGATCCGCCGATGGGCATCTGTCTGAGCCTGTCCACCGGATCGCTGCGCTACCAGTTGGAACCCGGGGACCGGCTGCTCTTCTACACCGACGGCGTCATCGAGGCTGAGAGCCCGGACGGGCAACCCTTCGGGCTGGAGCGCTTCATCGACTTCATCGTCCGTCACGAGGCCGATGGCACGTCCGCCCCGGAAACACTCCGCCGGCTGATCCACAGCATCCTCCAGCACCAGCACGGCCGGCTCCAAGACGACGCCACCGTGCTGATGGTCGAGTGGCGCACCGGGCGGCAACAGCAACTCGTCCTGGGAAAGATCAAGGTGCCATGACCGTAGGACGCAACAGCATGGGCACCGAGCCGGCTGCACGCCGACGATCAGGTGGCCAGATCGACATCGGTGAGGCCGACGTCCTTCAGGAGCGGGTCGTACGGATCGGGCCGGCGTCGATGTCCTGCGGGGTGTCGAAGCCGGGAGACCTCAGGAAAGGGATGACGGACTGGGTGCCGGCGTACTTCCTGGCCGCCCGGACGTGGAACCTCGTGTAGCCGTTGAAGCAGATCTCGCCTGCGGGGAAGCGGCGGATGAGGCGGTCGAGGAGCGTGGCCTCTGGCTTGACCTGCGGGGTTCAAGGGCCGATACGCGTGCCCGCTGTCGGGTCCGCCGGCATGTCGGACGCGTGCCGAAGAGCACTGTCCGAGCACCGACTCGGCCATTTCCGCCTCTCGGAAACGAGTCGAGAATCGAGAAAGCCCAGGTCAGGCGGGGTGTAGAGTGGTAGGGCGCCCGGGGCTCGAACCCGGAACCTACGGATTAAAAGTCGCGAGCTTTTATGTTGCGAACCATCTTGGCGTATTCAATTGTGTCGCTCTGCCGCGTGATGCCGCCCGGAAAATACCCAGGCCTGTCGCCCCATGTCTACGCGTGTCGCTGACCGAAGAGCACGTGGCGAGCACGGAACACCGGGTCGGCGGCCGAACGCTGATATGGGTCAGCGCTGGTCGGTTCTTGCTCTGCTGACGATGGCTGACAGGTGGCCGCGGTAAGTAGCGCCGAGCCTGGTCACCTCGCCGACGAATGTTCCTCGGCCGTCAGCCATCTGGCTGACCCAGTTCTCGGGAAGCAACACTCGTTCGCCGACCTTGAGGGCTGGTTGTCCACGCCACCGATAGGCGTACCTGCCGACCTCGACGACCTGGTCGCCGCCGGATGGGTATTCACTCGCGAGGACGGCGATCAGTGAGACGCGACCACTGAGCGGCGCCTCCGCGGCCGCGCAGCGGACGCCTCGAAAACCGTATCGATCCGCCGAGCTTCTGCCCCCGCCCGGTCAGGGGCCAGGGTGGTAGATCAGGTGCAGGACGCCGGTGGCGAAGGTGGCCGAGTGGACCAGTCGCATCGGGGTCG
>NZ_JBIUBJ010000049.1:0-14517 GCF_044547985.1 Nonomuraea sp. NPDC052265 | reverse complement strand
TAGAGAAACGCCTCTCAGGCGCCCTCACCCATGTCCGCACAGGTCAGACCCCAGATTCGTGACTCTAGGACGCTGAATTACGCGGAACACAGGACAGGGCAACGGGGCAGGTGGCTGCCCGCCACAGCTTGTAGCCGACACCGACCGTTACGTCCCGCAGAAGGCCTCACACCCGACCGAGCAGCGGCCGATCACGCTGCTGACAGCTGACGTCGTTCCTTCGCGTACAGGACGGCACGGGCCTCATCGTGCTGGCCCTCGGCAATGCAGGAGACGGCGAGCTGTTCGTACGGCTGCGGGTGGAACTCCTCGCCGGACAGCCAGCGCACACGCTCACGCACGGAACACCGCGGCTCCAGCACCGTGTACGTCAGCCCGTCTACAGCCCACGCACGTCGAGTGCGGCGCCACCGGGATTAGCAAGCACCGCCCCTCAAAGGCCAAATCGAGCGTGATCTGGCTGTCGACGAAACGGACCTCACTGTACGCCGACATGCCGCCACACACCACGTCCGAGCCGACCTCGTTACGGATGAAGCGCAGCGCAACGGCGCCCGGCTTGTCGAGTATGACGCCGCCGAGCAGGACCTGGACGGAGGCACGGCTGTTGCGGATGCGCACCTCACCGCAGGTTCGCAGGTAGCGCAGCCGCAGTGGCCCTTGGAGACCTCTCGACCAGAAGACAGACGTCGCGGCCGTTGTCCAGATGCGCGCCCTCTAGGAGAAGGCCACCGCCGACCGTGGCGCCGACGAGAGTGATCCGATCGGCGGCCACGGTCACGCCCGAAGCATCGAGAGAGCCGATGGACGCGCGGTCGAGTGTCAGGCAAGGCCCATCCTCATTACGCAAGTCCGCGCCCGCCAGTCGTAGGCTCCATCCAGCCGAGCGCCGACCAAGCGGATCTCACCCGTGGCCGCGAACCCTTCCATCCACCAGACGCCGCCGTTCACAGCCACCCCGCCACCACTCGACGCCGCACCGGCGCGACACTTGTTGGCGTCGGGAGAGACCTCAGACAGACATTTCCGATGACCTCCTCAATCAGCCCTGCGGGGTCGCTGACCGGCTGCGAGCGGACGGCGGCATGCGCCTGATGAACGCTCACATAGGTGTCAGCCTCAGGCTGAACGGCGCCAGACTGGACCACCGCCTAACGCACCAGCGATGCGGCCCTGTCAATGAACCTGTCGACAGCCTGCCGAACCTCGCCCATGCGCTTATCCAGTTCCTCGAGGGTTACCAGCGTGTGGATGCCAGCAGCGAGTTCCATCGCCGCGCCGGCGAGCCGTAGAGCCTCATCATCGTCCGTGAGCAGGCGTACCAGGCAAAGCGCTTGCCACGCAGCTGCTCGACTCTGGTTCTGAATCGCCTTGGCCTCCGCGTACGCCTCCGGACTCGCGTCTGCCCGTCTCTTCGCTCCCCAACGTGCTCCCTGCTTTACACGAAGATCTAGAACAGCGCCGGCAAAGACGCTATAAGCTTTCATGCGCTCCTGACGGAGCCGCTCTGTCCGCGTGAGGCTCTCGGTACGGGCGACCGTCCATCTCTGGAAGAGGAAGGTCGTGAGTGAACCTAGAAGGGTTCCTGCGATAGCGATGAGCGCAGCGAAGACAACCTGCATAACTTCAGTTGAGCACTACTGTGCTCGATGACAAACTCGGCCCTACCGCGAGGTGGGGACACCTTGAGCGCCGGATGATGGAGATCCGGAGACAAGGAGTTCCACGTGGCGATGAAGTCGTACTCGCCGGAGTTCAAGGCGGACGCCCTCGCGTTGTATCTGTCCGGTCCGGGACGGACGCTGGCCTCGGCGGCTGAGCACTTAGGGATGTGCAGGCTGAGGCGGGCTGGGGTAGCTGGGCCGTCCTACGCCGAACTTAGCTTGACGCCCATTTGAGCCCTAACGCGGAATATGTCTCCAAATGCAATCTCAACCTGCATTGATCATTTAGCTGGAAATGTCCCCCAAGTCGTGATCATGCACGTGCGGGCTTATCATCTGGGTCAACGAGTGGTGCTCCTGAGGGGGATGCGCCCGTTGGTGCGTCTCGCGGGAGACACATGGAACATGACGTTGACGTCGAGGGGCTATCGATCGAGTTGCCTTCTCGATGGTCCGATTCGATCAAAGTTGACAAGAACATCGCACGCCAGCTCCTTTGTCCACCACGCAAGGCCCGTCTTGTCAATGAGAACCAGTCAGTATGGGCGGCCGCAGAGGACCAGCGCTGGCCTGTCATCAAAAGCCCCGCCCCGGAATACGTGCACCTCGTCCGGAAAAAGGGGCGGATCGCCTGGGGCGGCCCCTCCGAGGCGCACGCTCCGGCCGGAGTAAGGGCATCTCTCGAGGGAGCCTTTCGTCTGCCCGGCCTCGACGCGCAGAGCCCGCGAGGGTTGCGTGCACCCCAGACCGGCGCTCTCCTGGCCGTCTTCGCCCACTGGACCACCGGAAGCCAGCACCCGGCAACGGTCGTGATGCCCACCGGCACGGGCAAGACTGACACGATGGTGGCGATCTACGCAGCCGCGCGCCCGGAGCGCCTGCTGGTCCTCGTACCTTCCGACGTGCTGCGCGGTCAGACCGCGGGCAAGTTCGAGACCCTTGGCATCCTGCCTGAACTGGGCATCGTCACCGGCCCGTTCGAACGCCCTGTGGTAGGCCGCGTGGAGCACCACTTCGAGTCGGGCGACAGCGCCCGCTCCTTCGCGCAGGCGTGCAACGTGGTGGTCACTACCCCCGCCGCCCTTTCGGGCTTCCCCGAGGACGTCCGGACCATCTTCCTGGCCGAGTTCAGCCACCTGTTCATCGACGAGGCACACCACGTGGCGGCTAGAACCTGGAGCGAGATCCGCGACGCCTTCGACGGCCGGCCCGTCGTCCAGTTCACCGCCACCCCCTTCCGGTCGGACGGGCGCCCCCTTGGCGGACGAGTTGTCTACGCCTTCCCGCTGCGCGAAGCGCAGGCTCAGGGATATTTCGCCGGCATCGACTACATCTCCGTGCTGAGCTTCGACGACCCGGACAGGGACATCGCCGAACGCGCCCTGTCGTGCCTGCGCACCGACCTCGACAACGGCCGCGATCACCTCCTCATGGCGCGGACCAGCTCGATCAATCGGGCCAACGAGCTGCTGAACCTGTACGAGGAGCTCGCGCCGGACCTCAACCCCATGGTCATCCACAGCAAGCTCAGTGGCAGAAAGGCCAAGGACGCCCTCGACGCGCTCGATCAACGCCACTCCCGTTTGATCATCTGCGTGGGGATGCTGGGGGAGGGTTTCGACCTGCCGCAGCTCAAGGTGGCGGCACTCCACGACACGCACAAAAGCCTCGGCATCACGCTGCAGTTCATCGGCCGTTTCGCCCGCGTGTCCTCAGCGACGGTGGGCAACGCGACCGTGGTGTCCTCGCGATCCGACGCACCGTTCGACGAGCAGCTTCGTCAGCTTTATGCGGAGGATGCCGATTGGAATCTCATCGTCCGCGACCTGTCCCAGCAGGCCGTCGGCGAACAGGAGGACGTCAGCGACTTCGAGGCCGCCTTCGGCTCCGGGCCGGAAGAGGTGTCCATCAAGTCGGTGCTGCCGAAGATGAGCGCGGTGGCGTACAGGACTGGCTGCCAGGACTGGACCCCGACGAACGTCTACCAGGTCTTCCCCGAGGAGAATCTGCTCACCTACCCCATCGCCGTCAACAGACGAGATCGGGTGCTCTGGTTCGTGACCCAGGAGCAGGCTCCCGTCCAGTGGGGCCAGCTTCCCGCTGTGGAGGAAGTCGTCCACCACCTTTACGTCATGTATTGGGACGAGGCCCACGGCCTGCTGTACATCAACAGCACCAACAACGACAGCCTCCACGAGGACCTGGCCACGGCCGTGTGCGGGCAGACCGCGGACCGTATCACCGGCAAGCGGATCTACCGCGTCATGGGCGGCATTGACAGGCTCGTGCCCACGAACGTCGGCGTCCTGGACGTCAGGAACCGTAACCGGCGCTTCTCCATGCACGTCGGAGCCGACGTCGCGGAGGGCTTCGCCGATGCCGAGAAGCACACCAAGGCTCAGACCAATATCTTCGCGACAGGGTTCGCCGCTGGCGTCCGCACCAGCGTCGGAGCCTCGCTCAAGGGCCGGATCTGGAGCCGCCGAACCGCCGAGTCGCTCAAGCACTGGGTCGACTGGTGCGATGAGATGGGGCTCAAGCTGCTCGACGACAGCATCAACATCGCCCATGTCATGGACAACTTCATCCAGCCCGAGGACCTCGAGGACTGGCCGGAGCTGACCGTCCTGGCTGTGGAGTGGCCGCTGGCCCTCCTGGCCCGTAATGAGGACTCCGTCCAGCTCTCCTACGGCGGCGTCTCCTATTCCTTCCTGGAAGCCGAGCTAGAGGTGACACCCCACATCCCAGACGAAGCCGTCCACTTCGTCATCCGCACGCCTGCTTGGCAGGTGCCCTACGCCATCTTCATCGAAGACGGCCTGATGCGGGTCAGAGCCGCGGGCGACGGTGAAGTGATGATCTCCACGTCCCGCCGTGACCTCTCCGCCACCGAGTTCTTCGCACGCCGCGACAATGTGCTCCAGGTCCTCTTCGAGAACGACGCCCTTGTCTGCGCGCCCGCCCGCCTCCTGCATCCCGTACGCGACATCCCACCCTTCGATTCCGCCCGGCTTCAAGTACCGGACTGGACGGGCATCGACATCACCAAGGAGTCGCAGGGACGCACCCGCGACGCCGACTCCATCCAAGCACGGATGATCCAAGTGGTCCTGGCGCGTGGCCCCTGGGACGTGGTCGTCGATGACGACGGCTCCGGCGAGGTCGCCGACATCGTCGCTCTCCGCGAGACGGAGCGCGAGCTGCACATCCTGCTCGTGCACTGCAAGTACTCATCGGAGCCGCAGGCAGGCGCACGGGTAGAAGATCTCTACGAAGTGTGCGGCCAGGCCAACAAGTCAGCCGCCTATCGCCGCGACATTACCGCCATGCTGAACGCCCTGATCAACCGTGCCCGGAACAGGCAGAGGAAATACGGTCATAGCGGCATCGAGGCCGGCACCTCCGAAAGACTCGTCCGCTTGCGGGACACAGCCAGGACTCGTAAGCCGCACCTCACCATCGCCATCGCGCAGCCTGGCATGAGCCAGACCAGAGCCAGCCGTAAGCAGATGGAACTCCTGGCCAGTACCGAGGTCTATCTCCGCGAGATCGCGAATGCCGGTTTCGAGGTGTATTGCAACGTGTAGATGAAGAACGGGCGACGGACTAACGGGATCGACGCGGGACTTCACCGCCGGGCACACCCGCGGTGGGAAGCAGTGCCGGATCTCCCGGCGCCGCACCCGGCCAGGCGGTACCGCTCCTTTCCTGCGTTGACTTCTGAAACCGCGCCGCGACGACTCTCCAGCAGCTACCGTAATCGGCAGCCTACCGGCGGCAACCTATTCGGAGGTCCGGCAATACCGCCCTGTCCTAAAGGAGCAGGCCCTGCCTGCGGCAGCGCCGATGTCGACTGTGATCAGTCGTGGACTCTCTCAAGAGCAGGACTCAAGGAGTGAGGTCGATCCCGACGACACTCCCACCATGCTCGATGACCTTGATCTTCTGTTCGACTCCCCCGGCGAGCCCTCGAGCCCAAGGCGCCCGAATGCCTGTGAGAGTTCCTCGTACGTGGTTGACGGTCTGCTTGACGGTCAGCGTCGTGGCCTCCTCCCGCTCCTCCCCAAGCAAGGCGAGCGGCTGCTTGAACAATCCCTCCAGAATCCGGCGCAAAGAATCAACAAGCACGGCGAAGTCGGCCTCCTCGGCCGAGGAGAGCTGGTGCCGCTCGTGGATGTCAAGCGCATCGCGTACAGCGCTACGTAGGCTCCGGAGCGTGGCGCGAGCGATCTCAACATGAGCACTCAGCAGCAGGACACGGCGTGGTGCCCCGGCAACGACTGCGGTCTCAGGAAGCAGCACCTCGACCTCTTCTTGGCCCTCGGCCCGAAGAACTTCCAAGGCGAAGGTACTAAGGTCCTGGCCGCCGCGCATCAAAGTCTCCGACGGTAGATCGCCTAGCCTCACCGCGTCTCTCTTTCCCCGGCTCCGCCGTTGTGGTTACCTTCGTATCCGATGACTTCCCCGTTTTCGGTCACCGTGCCGATGCGCTGCCGCACAACGCCGCTGGCATCGCCTCGTATGCCGAGGAGGCGGCCCGCGACTCGCCGCACCTTCTGCGTCACAGTCACCGGACTCGTTGCGCTTTCCTGACCGGCTCTGACGATCTCCAGCACGATCCAGCAGACCACCGTCACCGCCAGGGCCGCCGCCAGCGCCCAGCTCCATGCGCTTGTCACCAGATTCGTCAGGACACCCGCGGTGACACCACACAGGACAGAGCCGCCCGCGATCAGTCCAGGCCTCCATCGACTACTCACGTCGCCTCCTGAGACTTCCTGACTACCGCGATGCTAACCCGCCAGCGAGGACGGCACAGATTCCTGGAACGGTCTACCCACTTCATGATCTGCGTCGTATGGTGACATCAAGATTTCGTGGGGGGAAGGTCACATGGTCGATTCGCCACATCTCGAAGGACTTCGCCTGGACCCAGACATCCGTGATCTCCTTACCGGATTTCGCCAGCATGCCTTGTACAACTACGGCGAAATGATCGCCGTGAAGCAGGTCGTCGAGCACCCGGTGGATCATGATGAGATCGAGCAACCCCTTCTCAAGGCGGTAACGGCGGTATTCGCCGAACCGGATAACTTTGACGATCTGTTCAATCATCTGCGCGCCCCGGGCTCCGTACTTGTGCTGAACCTGCCCCCGAATGCGGGCCGTACCACTCTCGCCTATGCTCTGCTGGCCCGTCTCCAAGACGAAGGGCTGACTAGGCAGGTGCGGACGCTCCGATACGGTGGAGCGAGCGACTTTCCTATCCGGCGGCTACCGCACGAGAAGAACCAGGGTTTTCTGCTGGTGCTGCCAGCCGATGAGGAGGAGTCGGAGTATCAGGTTTCACCGCAGTTTGGAAGCCGAATCCACACTCTTACGAATGAGCTGAGAAGCCTGGACAATCGGCTCATTGTTCTCACTTACCCGCAGCAATGGCGTCGTATCAGCATGGGTGCTCCCGAGGGGGTCGCACCCGCAGTCAGCATCGTAGCTCCGTCCGGGATCGCAGCGAGTTGGCTGGCCGCCGAAGAGCCAAACCTCCCCCGCCAGCTTTGGCTCAATAACGCAGAGATTCAGAAGCTCCTGCGCGGCGGGACACCCACGGACACTCTGCAGATCGTCGACCTCATCATTTCGGCGCACAGGAAAACGCTCGGTTATTCGTTGGAGCAGCCCAACTATCAGGCTGACACCGATGAAGGACGTGCCGAATTCCATAAGCTGGTGACCGAGGTGACCGAGGCTCGCCGCAACTGGAAAGGCAAGCTCCTCGAATGGCACAGGGTAGAAGGACGGACAAGCGTCGAACGTAACTTCCTTCTCGCCGCGTCCGTGCTCCGCGGCGCTCCCGTCGCGAACGTGTACGCCAGCGCCGCAGCCCTCAGCACCACGTTCAAGGAGAAGGCAGAGCTCTCGACCAGCGGGCAGTCCTCACCCGGGGTCATCGAACTGCTCGACACGGTAGAAGGCGAAGTAACTGAGAAGGGGACGATCACTTTCGTCAGGCCCGGGTGGGATGACGCGGTCCTGGAGTACTTCTGGACCGACCGCCCCCTGGCTAGGCGACCATTCCTCACATGGCTTGCCGAAGCTCCCATCAAAGACCGCCAGGAGGCGTTGGAAGGCCTCACCCAGCAGGAGCGCGAGGCGCTGGCACAGCGCATCGTCTCCTTCGCCCTTCGCTGGGCCGTACGCCACCGGCGGCAGGAGCCCCTCAGCGCCCTGGCCGCCGCCTGGCACACCTCGCAGGCCGAGAGCCGAACCAGGCGCATGTGGAACGTCCTGATCGAGTTGCTATCCAGCGCAGCAGCACAAGAAACGTCCTCCTACCTGCACGAGATGCTCTTGAACTGGTCCAAGAGCGATCGTCCGGCACTACAGACGGCCGTCATCGCCGTATGCGCTAGCGACTTCGGTCAGGTGCACACGGTCAAGGCGTTCCGACGGCTGAAGAAGGCCGCCACGCCCCCTGACACACAGGTAACCGCTACGTTGCGAGTGACGGTTCGTAAGCTGTGGGCCGAAGCTCACCTGCGTCAAGCGCTTCTGGAGTTCATCACGAACTGGTGCCGTGAGCCAGGCGAGGAGGGCGCCGGCGGGCATCAGGCGTTCGCCGCCCTCGCCAGCGCCCCCAGCCCCACCGACCCTTCCCTGCCGCTCCTGCTGGACAGCAGCGATGAGCAAGAGCGGGATCGCACCGTGGGCATGCTGCCTACCGGCTGGACAACGCTGCTTGATCAGGAGCCAGGCTCCGCGCAGTCGGCAGAAGCCAAGGACGCGGTACGGCTGTGGATGTCAGCCGCACTCCACGACGAGAGGCTAGGAGAACCCATATTGGGCTCCTTGCGGCAGGCGGTCGCGCCGGGCGGCCCGGAAGGATCCCAACGGCGACGTGATCGCCTACGCACCTACGTGGTGGCGTGGTCACAAGAGGGTGAACCGACACTACGAGAGCAGCGAGAAACGATGTACGCTCGGCTTTCCCAGCTGCTTGATAACGACTTGAGCGCATCAGTGCAACAACAATTGCACCAGTACACCGTCGACGAGGAACCATAAGCCGATATGGAGTTCCTGCATCGGCGCGCACGCACGGCCGAAGCTGCGCCGACGTTGGTCGGTGTCTTCATGGACCGGCTGGGTACCGCGAACGCCGGGCTAGCCTTCGATGTCCGCATCCACATCGAATGGCGGCGCGATCTCTGCGCGCCAAGTGCGCTCGCCACTCCACGTATGATCGCACGCACAGTTCGCGAAATCGTGGCAGCAACAGTCAAAGAGACGAGCGTCTTGCGCACGCAGGACGCCGAAGAGAAAACCGATGCGATTTTGCGCAGCATATTGCCCGTGCAGGGCGAAGGATTCGAAGTCCTTCGGGCTAGTGTGACCTTGAAGGCTGATGAAGAAACCATAAACGCTGCCAAGCAGATAGAGAGACTGCTGCATGAGCAAGAACTAGATAAGCTCGCGCGCAGGCAAGTCAAGGCGCGAGCGGACTTCCTGCGCGAGGTAATTTTCGCCGATCCTGCGTCCGCCTATGTGTACACGTTGCTCGACGTTCCGCAACGTGCCGGCGGGCCAGTGAAGGATGTGAACATTGACGAGATGGTCCGGCGGGTCAATGAATGGAACCCGGAATCTCGCTGGGTGATTATGGCTCAGGTTTTGACCGACTTTGTCAGTAGCCTCACCGAGAGCGGGCGCAAAGATTTGCTAAAAGTTTTTTCTACTGCTATCAACACCTTGGGCACAGCCGAGCAGTCGGAAGCACTCTCACGCGCAATGCGCCTGCCTGAGGACCACTGATCTTTTTCAGGCTCCGTGGCAGCTGTCCTGGTCATAGCATGATCGCAACGCCGATTTGTCGCCCCAGACGCTGCAGTACGTGGCCGGGATTAGCGCGGGGCCAGGTTCGGGGTGACGGCGGCGACCGCGTGGCGGTACGTGGAGGAGACGGTCGCGCTGCTGTCGGCCCGCTCGCCCAAGCTCGGTCAGGCGCTGCGCAAGGCCAAGCGGGACGGGTTGCTGAACCGCCCCAGGTGCGGTGAAAACCAACAACAGACCCGGCGCGGTTCAGTACCCGCAGGAAGTACGTGAGCGCGCCGTGCGGATGGTCTTTAAGGTCCGTGAGCAGACCGGCAACGCGCCCGGTGCCATCGCCCGGGTAGCCCAGCAGCTCGGCGTGCACCGCGAAGCGTTGCGCGGCTGGGTCCGGCAGGCTGAGGTCGCCGGAGGACAGCGGCCGGGCACCTCAACCGCCGATGCGCAGCGGATCGCCGAGCTCGAGCGAGAGGTCCGTGAGCTACGCCGGGCGAATGAAATCTTGAAGTCGTAGGCCTTTTTCGCGGCCGAGCTCGACCGGCCACACACGCACTCGTGGCCTTCATCGACCAGCACGCAAGCGTGTTCGGTGTCGAGCCGATCTGCCGTGTCCTGACCAAACACGGCTGCCCATCTCCACCAGCACCTACTACGCCGCCAAGAACGGCCCGCCCTCGACGCGGGCGGCGCGCGACGCCGGGCTGGACGCCCACATCCAGCGCATCTACGCCGACAATTACGGCGTCTACAGCGCCCGCAAGGTCTGGCAACAACTGCTGCGCGAGGGGCATCGGTGGCCCGCTGCACCGTCGAGCGGCGGATGCGCGCGCTCGGCCTGCAGGGCGCGCGCCGGGGCAAGAAGATCCGCACCACCACCTCCGATCCGGGCCATGAGCGGCCAGCCGACCGGCTGCAGCGCAACTTCACCGCCTCCCGGCCGAACGCCACCTGGGTGGCCGACTTCACCCACGTCTCCGCCTGGTGCGGCGTCGACATCTACTCCCGGGCGATCGTCGGCTGGGCCGCCTCACTGGCCAAGCACACCACCCTCGTGCTGAACGCCCTGGACACGGCCCTGCGGCGGCGCCAGCGCGCATCGGACGCCCGGTCAAGCCGGGACGGATTCATCACTCGGACGCGGGCAGCAATACACGTCTTTCCGGTTCACCACCCACCTGCTGTCGGCCGGCATCGACGCATCCATCGGCACGGTCGGCGATGCGCTCGACAACGCCCTGATGGAATCGCAGATCGGCCTATACAAGACCGAGCTGATCAAATCCCGAGGCCCATGGCGCAGCCTGGCCGACGTGGAACTGGCCACCGCTGAATGGGTGGCCTGGTTCAACACCACCCGCCTGCACTCAGCCATCGGACACCCCCCGCCCGAGGAGTTCGAGGCGATCTACTACGCTCAACACCACCCAACGAAGCCCTAGCAATCAACCGCTGAGTTCTCCATCAAAGCCGGGGCAGTTCAGCTACTCTAAGCATCATGGAGATCTTGACATACCGAGGCGAGAAGGCAAACCTCCAAGTTCTGGCCGAAGAGATCGCAGACCATCCCGCCCTCAAGGGGCATTGCGTGGCGCAGGTTCAGATCACGGAAACAGGCGAACAGGAATCCCTCCGTTACGGCGGGTGGGCTGAGATAACAATAGCAATTGCTTCAGGTGTCGCAACGAATGCTATCTATGACGGACTCCGTTATCTCGTAGATCGCGCCCGCGATCGGGGTGTAGTAACTGAAGTTGAGCCGCAGCCCAAAGACGACGGCCACATAGACGCGAGTACAGACTAAGGAAGCGATGAGCGTCTATACACCTCGCCTCCTTAGTTCATCAGGTGCCGAATTAAATCTGCGCAGCCAGATGCTATTTCTGGACCACACAAATGTCAACACGAAGGACCTAATAACTTCCATCGCGTCATGGAATCAACGCTATATTCATGAAAGTAGTCACTGGGCTCGATTTCATGGATGTTCTGTCGGCATTCTTCTTGTCATTCTGCGCCGTACGCGAGACTTGCTGGCAGCTCACACGCTTGAGCAGCTTGATGTCCAGGATGTTGCTCGTTTTTACCGCGAACGACTAGATGGGGCATCACTTTTCGATTACTTGGACAAGGAACCCCTTAATCGACTGGGAAAGCTATTACTGTCACAACGACAGGATTGGTTAGACCTGCACTTCGCATATCAGGTCCTACTTGAGCCGAAATTTCTTGGCTCGGCGCACGGGCAATGGCCCGCGAAAGACGCTATACAAACGGCCCTCGAAATTATTTGGCATCAAAGCAGTGGCGACGAAATGCTTTTGCGGACAGCCAGAGGGCAAGGAAGTGGCGTTAGGCTTGGTGGTCAAGTGGCACTGGTGGCAGGCGGGGAAGGCATAGTAAGCACACGACTTCTGTTTGAGTGTGCGGCAGTTCTCGACGAGCTTCTACTGCAAATCGGAAGCTTTAACAGGATGGCAGACCCGGCCCTTCTAAAAATGCTGGGCCGAACCCTCGATGAAGATTATGGGATGCCTTATAGGTTCGCCGAAGAGCTAGCGGGAGGCAACCTAGATCCCATCACCGTATTAACCTTGATCGACTTCGCCATAAATCCCGTCGTACCCGGCCTCCATACTCAAGAGACGAACATTGATTGGCGCGAGATTTATCCTCCGCTGCGCTTTGCCGAGGCAGCTCACGTAATCTCGTCCTGCAGTAGCGAGTTACGGGCGTCATGGCCATCAGCTGAGGCCATTACCCTACTGCAAGAAGAGATCGCGGAACGCACTGGGTTGCGCATGGGCATCGTCCTTCCTGACCTCTCACCTGTATCCTCAATGAGGGAGTGTGCCACCCGCATCAGGCACCACACGCAGCGCATTCCAGACCTTACATTGTTTTATTCCTCTAAGCTCCTGCATGACCGTCGCGAGAACCCTCACCTCCTATCTCATTATGGCTTGAATTTTGTTGACAAGGGAGTACTTCGCTTCGTAGACCCCGAGCAAGATATCTGGTGGATGTTCCCGCCATTGAGAGTGGTAGCAGGCCGATACTCATGGCCTGCTGATCGCATTAATATTGACGAGGCAACGACCTTATTCTTTGAGTCCGCGATTTCATCTGCATATGATGATGCAACTCATGGCGTTGGCCCTCTAAGTCGTACACACTTGCCGTCCGTTGAGTTCGATGATGACGAAATACTTTCAGCCCTCAATGCAGAAATAAGAAGGGAGATTCGATTCCCCCTGTCGTGGTCAAAAAGCTAGGTACCCGGCGGCAGGTGGCAGACGGTGATGGTCAGGCCGGTCTCAGCGGCCAGTTCGCTCTTCCAGGGCCGGGTGCGGTAGCTGTGGCGCCGCCAGCATCGGCGGTGATCAGCAACTGGGTGGCGTGCAGGTAGGAAGGAGTGCCCAGGGCGTGCCACCAGCGACGGATGGAAGCGACCGCGAACGCGGCGGTGTCGTGGTCGGTGCCGACGTTCACCCAGCCGGTGTTGGCCGCCAGGTCGTAGATCCCGTACGGGATCGCCTTCCCGGCTGCGGACTCGGCGAAGTCGTCGACATTGACCAGCACCGGCTCACCGGCCGCCACTCCCGCCCGGCGTTCTTGAACGGCCCGATCAGTTCCTTCTTCTTGTTGTCCACGCTGATCACCGGCTGTCCGGCATCGCGATGCGCACGCACCTGTTCATTGAGGTAGTGGAACTGCGCATCACGATCCGGGTGCCGACCGCCCTCCAGCGTCTTGGCATTGGCCTGCAGACTGAATCCCTCACCGCGCAGGATGTCGGCGACGGTGTCGGCCGACACACGATGTCCCTGCCGAGTGAGCTCGCCGGCGGGCTTGCGGGTGGACTTAGTCGTCCAGCGCAGCGGCGAGGTCGGATCTCCGCGCTCATCCGGCTCCACCAGCGCCAGCAGCATGACCCGTAACCCCGAGTGGATGTCCACCAGTCGCTTCCGTCCCCCACCCGGCCGTCGGGCCCGTCCCAACGGCTCGGTGCCCGCCTCCAGCTCATCCACGCCCCGTGACACCGTGGTCACGCGGACACTCGCCGCCTGGGCCACCGCCCGGATCCCGCCATACCCCAACGCGCGAGCCTCGGCACTGAGCAGCAGCCGACGTTGCCGCTCATCCAGATGCGGCAAGATCGCCTCGAACTTGGCCGCCAGCATCTCCACGGTCTCTGCCGACACGCTCATACCAACCATCGGCCGCGAACTCGGGATGCTACGAGCTATTTCTCTGCAGGTCCTAAGGAGATCGCCGAAGAACTGCGCCGGGCGGCCGAGCTCTGAGCGCTGCACAGCGTTCAGGCAGGCAACGACAGCAAGCAGGCACAGGCAGCGGCGACGCTGATCCAGGCGCTCGACGGCACCGAGCAGGCGGTGGTGATGGTCGGGTCGGTCCTGGTCATCAAGGATGCGGGCCGCTTGGCGGTACGTACGCTAACTCAGCGTCAGCTGATGTTCCTGGAGCGCAGCGCCAACATGACGCAGCCGAGCAATGTGCTCGAAGCGCTGGAGCTGTGTGGTGCGGCTGATGACCCGCCGCCGACGCGAGAGCGCTCCCTGCCATCCGGCGAAGATGACGACTGATGCGAGCGGCGTCGCGTGCGGCAATGACGCCTCCCTGCGGATAAGTATCTGTTCCGAGCCGGGCAGGTAAACGTACACGGCCTGAGCAGCTGGCGTCTGGACCATCCGATACCACCCAAGTCCTCGAACGCCAAGGCCACCGCCGGGTTGAACCAACTGCAGCAGCACTACCTTGGTAGATACACCCGCATTTGATGAGCGGGAACGCTTTGCGAGGCTGCCGCCCTGGAGGCGCTTCTGACCAGCCCAAATAGCAGCCAGGCAGCGAGAGATGCGCACTGCTTATCAGCAACAAGCACACACCGAGAGACCATTACATATCACCCATCAACCTGCGTTCCGCGCAATTCGGGGGTTCTGGAGTCCGTCCCGAGCTGAAAGTGCAGGTCAACGGAGCGGAGGCTGGTGACGCGGGCGGATATGCC
>NZ_JBIUBJ010000048.1:3329-15368 GCF_044547985.1 Nonomuraea sp. NPDC052265 | reverse complement strand
CCGCTGACCTCCCCGGTCGCCGGGTTGAAGATCTCCGCCGTACGGCTGTCGCCGTCCGTCAGAGCGCCGTTGATCCAGTGCTTGACCGACTTCACTGAGCTGCTGCCTCTGCGTTGATGACTTCGAGTGCGTTGACGATGATCCCCAGGCCCTCGGTGGCCTCGTCCACCGTGAGGGTGAGGGGCGGGGCCATGCGGATGGCGGTGCCGTACAGGCCGCCCTTGCCCGCGAGCAGGCCCGCCTTCTTGGTCTCCTCCATGAAGCGCACGGCCTGGGCGGGGCTCTCCAGCTCGACGGCGAACATCAGGCCCTTGCCGCGTACGTCCTTGACGATCGGCAGGCGTGCGGCCGCCTCCTTGAGGCCGCCGATGATGAGGTCGCCGGTCCGCGCCGCGTTGGCCTGGAGGTCGTGGTCGAGGACGTAGTCGAGGGTGGCGTTCGCGGCGGCCATGGAGATGGGGTTGCCGCCGAACGTGGACAGGCCCACGGCGTGCGGGCCGTCCATCAGGTCGCCGCGGGCCACGATGCCGCCGACCGCGAAGCCGTTGCCCAGCCCCTTGGCGAACGTGATCATGTCGGGGGTCACGTCGTGGTTCTGGATGCCGAAGAACGCGCTGCCCGTACGGCCCCAGCCGGTCTGCACCTCGTCGGAGATGAGGTAGATGCCCTGCTCGTCCAGGACCTCCTTGTAGGCGGCGAACAGGCCGTCGGGGGCCATCGTGAAGCCGCCCACGCCCTGGATCGGCTCGGCGATCAGCGCCGCCACGTCGTTGGAGACCGAGGTGGCCAGCACGTGGCGCAGGTCGTCCACGCACGCCTTGATGTAGTCGGCGTCGGACAGGCCCTTGAACTGGGTGAGGTGCCGGTCGGCGCCGTGCAGGAAGTGCACGTTGAGCGGGGAGAGCGAGTTGTTCTTCCACGCCCGGTTGGAGGTGACGCTGACCGCGCCGAAGCTGCGCCCGTGGTAGCTCTGCCGCATGGCGAGCACCTGGTCGGTCTTGCGGGCGTACGTCGCGAGGAGGAGGGCGGTCTCGTTGGCCTCCGTCCCGGAGTTGGTGAAGAACACCTTGGCGTCGGGGATGCCGGAGAGCCGGGCGATCTTCTCGGCGAGCTCGACCTGGCCGCGCAGTAGGTAGACGGTGCTGGTGTGGACCACGCCGGTGGCGAGCTGGCGCTCGACGGCGTCGCGCACCTCGGGCACGTCGTACCCGATCATGTTGGTCAGGATCCCGGCGAAGAAGTCCAGGTAGCTCTTGCCATCGGCGTCGATGACGCGGTTGCCCTTGCCGCTGACGATCTCGATGGGCTCGTTGTAGTTGAGGGCCAGCCAGTTCGGCATCACTGCCCGGTGGCGCGCGAGTAGCTCCGACATGCTCCCGAGTATCCCGTTCTCCCGCGGTTCCTCACAGCGGCAGGCTGTCGGCACGGGGTCAAATCACCTTACAAGATGTAAGTCCTCCCCCTAGGGGATCACCCGTGCGCCTGGGGGCGTACGCGCCGGCCCCCCGGTACGCCGCCAGAGGCATCGCGATTGACCACTCGCGGGCGACGACCCGGCGGGGCCCGCTCGGCCACCATCGGACCATCGACGAACCGAGGAGACCGAGATGACCGTCACCATCGACCTGCGCCCCGAGGCGCCCGCCGGGCCGCCCAAGCTCGACCGCGACCGGCTCCGCCGCGCCCAGCAGGACACCCTCGACACCCCGCGCATGGACTACAGCCTGCTGGCGCGGATGATGTTCAAGCCCGTGGACCTGATGTACGGCAGGAAGGGCTCGTACACGAAGTTCGCCATGCTGGAGATCATCGCGCGGGTGCCGTACCAGGCGTGGGAGCGGATGGGCTACTGGGCCGTCCACCGGCACGCCGGACGCTCGGCCCTGGCCAGGAGGGTCTTCGAGCGCATCGTGGAGGCCCGCGCCGACCAGGACAACGAGCAGTGGCACCTGCTGATCATGCAGGATCTGGTGCAGCGCGCCGGGCAGCGCCAGAACTGGCTGCTGCACAAGGCGGCGCCGTGGCTGATCGCGTTCTTCTACTACCACGTGTCCTGGGTGCTGTTCGTGGTCCGGCCGGACTGGAGCTACCGGCTCAACGCCGAGTTCGAGGACCACGCCGAGCACGAGTACATGACGTTCGTGGCCGAGAACCCCGACCTGGACTTCGTACCCGACCCCGGCACGTACGCCGAGGAGTACGGCCGCTACCGCTCGGTGGCCGACCTGCTCCGGCAGATCGGCCACGACGAGCGCACGCACAAGCTCGACAGCCTGGAGAGCATGCGTGAGCCCCGCGTCCGCTAGACCTTGGCCAGTTCGGGAGCCGCGACGGGGGCGGCCGGGCGCAGCACGACCAGCGCGAGCAGCGCGGCGGCGACGCTGAACCCGGCCCCGACCCACGACCCGAGGTGCACGGCCACGGTGAAGGCCCGGTCGGCCACCTCGCCGAGCCCGATCTGCTCGGCGACCCCGATCGACTCGCGGGCCGCCGCGGGCGCGTCGAGCGGCATCTCCGCGGTGTAGACGCCGGCCAGCACGCTGCCGAGCACGGCGATGCTCATGGCCAGGCCCACCTGCTGCACGGTGTCGTTGAGCGCGGAGCCGACACCCGCGTGTTCCAGCGGGATGGCCCCCATCAGCGAGGCGTAGGCGGAGGGACCGGCCAGGCCGCCGCCCGCGCCCATCAGCACCAGCCCGCTCATCAGCGGCAGGTAGCCGGTGGTGAGCGCCATCACGACGAACCCGACGGCCATGATCAGCAGCCCGGCCGAGATCAGCACCCGGTTGGACACCTTCTTGCCCAGCGCCGCGCCGACGCCGTTGAAGACGACGGCCGCCGCCGCCTGGGGCAGCATGGCCAGACCGGCCTGGAGCTCGCCGTAGCCCAGCACGAACTGCAGGTACTGGGTGAGCATCAGCATCACGGCGCCCGCGCCGAACGACATCAGCAGGATCGAGAAGGACGCGCCGCTGAAGTTGCGGTTCCGGAACAGCTGCAGCGGCAACATCGGATGCTCGGCCCGTCGTTCCCAGATGACGAACACGGTCAGCGAGACGACCGCCAGCGCGATGAAGAGCAGGTTCCACTCCCGTTCGATGATCACGTAGACGGCCGAGGTCAGGCCCACGATCGAGAGCACCACGCCCACCGGGTCGATCCGCCGCCCGGCGCTGCGGGTCTCGGGCATCAGCGCGAAGGCGGCCACGATGGCCAGCACCGCGATCGGGATGTTGAGCAGGAAGACCGAGCCCCACCAGTAGTGCTCCAGCAGGAAGCCGCCCAGCGTCGGCCCGGCGATCACGCCGAGCATCGCCACGCTTCCCCAGATGGCCATGGCCTTGCGCCGCTCGTCCTCCTCGAAGACGGTCATGAGGATGGAGAGCGTCGAGGGCATCAGGATCGAGCCGCCGACCCCCATCAGGGCCCGCGCGCCGATCACCTGCCAGGGCTCGGCGGCCAGCACGGCCAGCAGCGACGCGCCGCCGAAGAAGGCCAGGCCGATGACGAGGAAGCGGCGGCGGCCGTACCGGTCGGACAGGCTTCCGGCGGTCAGCAGCAGGCCCGCGAAGACCAGCACGTAGGCGTCGAGGATCCACTGGATGTCGGACGGCGTCGCGCCCAGCTCCTCGATCAGGGACGGGATCGCCAGGTTCAGCACGGTTCCGTCCACCGTGAGGACCAGCAGCGAGAGGCAGAGCACGACAAGGACCCACCAGCGACGGGGGTCTCGTACAGCGTTCGAGGTCACTCGCACAGCGTACGACAACTCTCGCACACTGTGCGAGAGCATTTATCCTGGAGGCATGACCGCCAAGCAGTTCACCTCTGTCTGGTTCCGCGAGCCGCGCAAGGCCGCCGCCCCGGGCCGCAGCCGCGAGGAGATCGTCCGGGCCGCGCTGGAGCTGCTCGACCAGGAGGGGATGGCTGGGCTGAGCATGCGCAAGCTCGGCGCGAAGCTGGGCGCCGGCGCCACCAGCCTCTACTGGTACGTCGCCAACAAGGACGAACTGCTCGAACTCGCCTACGACCAGGTCTGGGCCGAGATGACCGTCCCCGACGCCGCGGAGGTGGGCTGGCGCGACGCCGCCTCCGCCATGGCCTACGGCATGCGCACGGTCATGCTGCGGCACCCCTGGTCGGCCGACCTCCTCGGCCGGGTGCCCGCACTCGGCCCGCACGCCCTGTCCGCCTCCGACCGAATGCGCAAGATCTTCAGGGCGGCCGGGTTCCACGGCCTCGACGTCGACTACGCCGTGGCCGCCGTCACCGCCTTCGTCTACGGCATGACCCTGCCCGAGATCGCCTGGGACGCCACCGCGAAAGACTCCGACTACGACGCCGACGAGATGCGCGGCATGGTCGCCAAGGCCGCGGCCGACCTCCCCGACATGCTGGAGAGCCTGGCCATGGGGGCGTACCAGGATCCGCAGGTCCTCCGGGCCACGGCGTTCGACTTCGGGCTCGTGTCGGTGCTCGACGGCCTTGAGCGGCGGCTGGCGACGTAGCAGGATCCGGGGCATGAGCGATTTCCGCGCGGCCCGCGACCTTCTCCTGAGCGCCGACTACCCCACGGCCCGGCGTGACTTCCGCTGGCCGGAGGCCGAGCAGTTCAACTGGGCGCTCGACTGGTTCGACGGGGTGCTGGCCGCCGAGACGCCGCAGGCCGCGGCCCTGACCATCGTGAACCCCGGCAGCCGGGTCTCCCACACCTTCGCCGAGTTGTCGGCCCGCTCCAACCAGGTCGCCAACTGGCTGCACGAGCAGGGCGTGCGCAGGGGCGACCGCGTCCTGCTCATGCTGGGCAACCAGAGCGAGCTGTGGGAGTCCCTGCTCGCGGCCATGAAGCTCGGGGCGGTGGTCATCCCCGCCACCACCCTGCTGACGGCCAAGGACATCGGCGAACGCCTCGAACGCGGTCAGGTCGCCCACGTGATCGCCAACGCCGCCGACGCGGGCAAGTTCGGGGCCGGCGAGTTCACGAGGATCGCGGTCGGCGACGCGTACGGCTGGCTGCCGTACCGCGAGGCGTACGAGGCCGCCGAGCGCTTCACCCCCGACGCCCCCACCCGGCCCGGCGATCCCCTGCTGCTCTACTTCACCTCCGGCACGACCTCCCGCCCCAAGCTGGTCGAGCACACCCACGCCTCCTACCCGGCCGGTCACCTGTCCACCATGTTCTGGATCGGCCTGCGCCCCGGCGACGTGCACCTCAACGTCTCCTCCCCCGGCTGGGCCAAGCACGCCTGGAGCAACGTGTTCGCGCCCTGGAACGCCGGGGCGACCGTGCTCATCCACAACTACGAGCGCTTCGCCGCCCGCGCCCTGCTGGAGGTGCTGCGCGACGAGCGGGTCACCACGTTCTGCGCGCCGCCGACCGTGTGGCGGATGCTCATCCAGGAGGACCTGGCGGCCTGGAAGTTGCCGCTGCGCACCGCCGTGGCCGCGGGCGAGCCGCTCAACCCCGAGATCATCGACCAGGTCGCCAAGGCGTGGGGCATCACCATCCGCGACGGCTACGGCCAGACCGAGACGACCGCCCAGATCGGCAACGTACCGGACGAGCCGGTCAAGCCCGGATCGATGGGACGCCCGCTGCCCGGCTACGACATCGTGCTCATCGACCCCATCTCCGGCGAGCCCGGCGACGACGGGGAGATCTGCCTGCCGCTCGCCCCCCGGCCCCTGGGCCTGATGGCCGGGTACGTCGGCGGCTCCGCCGAGGCCATGCGCGACGGCTTCTACCACACCGGCGACGTCGCCACCCGGGACCAGGACGGCTACATCACCTACGTCGGCAGGACCGACGACGTCTTCAAGGCCTCCGACTACCGCATCTCGCCGTTCGAGCTGGAGAGCGTGCTGCTGGAGCACCCGGCCGTGGCCGAGGCCGCCGTCGTGCCCGCCCCCGACCCGGTGCGCCTGGCCGTGCCGAAGGCGTACGTGATGCTGGCGCCCGGGTTCGAGCCCGGCGCCGAGACCGCACGGTCGATCTTCCAGCACTGCCGGCGGGAGCTGGCGCCGTACAAGCGGGTGCGCCGGCTGGAGTTCGCCGAGCTGCCGAAGACGATCTCGGGGAAGATCCGGCGGGTGGAGCTCCGGGTGCGCGAACCTCAAGGTGAGTACCGCGAGGAGGAGTTCAACCTGTGACAGTGTGTATATGGCTGTATGACCGTTCTTACAGGTTGATCGGCTAGGCTCGCCCCGTGCTGCCCACCATCGCCGACGTCCTCGCCCTGGAGACCGTTCGCCGGGGCAGCCCGCGCGTGGTCGCGGGCGCCGACCGGCTCGACACCAGGGTGCGGTGGGTGCACGTCGGCGAGATCGCCGACATCGCCCATCTGCTGCGCGGCGGCGAGCTGGTGCTCACCACGGGCGTCGCACTCCCCGACGACCCGGAGAAGCTCGCCGACTACATCGGCGAGCTCGCCTCCGTCGGGGCCTCCGGGCTGATCGTGGAGCTGGGCCGCAGGTTCCTGCGCGAGCTGCCGCGGGCGGTGGTCAAGACGGCCGAGGAGCACGGGCTGCCGGTCATCGTGCTGGCTCGCGAGACGCCGTTCGTGCAGATCACCGAGTCCGTGCACGCCCGGATCATCGACATCCAGCTTGAGGAGCTGCGCGCCTCCGAGCAGCTGCACGAGGTGTTCACCGAGCTGTCGGTCGAGGGCGCCTCGCCCGCCGAGGTGCTGACCCAGGTCGCCCGGCTGTCCGGCCGCCCGGTGCTGCTGGAGAACCTCGCCCATCAGGTGCTGGCCTGCGAGTCCGCGGGCCGCGACGCCGGCACGCTGCTGGCCGGTTGGGAGAGCAGGTCGCGGGGGGTGGCCCTGGCCGAGCGCACGGCGTACGACCCCGCATCCGGCTGGCTGGTCACCACCGTCGGCGCGCGCGGCCAGGACTGGGGGCGGCTGATCCTGATCTGCGAGACGCCGCCGACGCCGCGCGAGCTGGTGCTCGCCGAACGCGCCGCCACCACGCTCGCCCTCGGCCGCCTGCTCGAACGCCACCAGGAGTCCCTGGAACGCCAGGCCCACGGCACGATCATCACCGGCATCCTGACCCACGCCTACGCCGACCCCGACGAGGCCGCCGCCCGCGCCCGCGCGGTCGGCGTGCCGTTGACCGGGCGCAGGCTGATCAGCGTCGTCATCAGGCCGACCGAACCCGCCGACCAGGCGCTCGACGGTCAGGCGCAGCTCGGCGAGCTGGCCGAGGCCACCGCCGCCGCCTGCCGCGACGCCCGCCTGCCCGCCCTGGTGGGCGCGCTCGACCAGGAGCGGGTCGGCGTCCTGCTGCCGCTCCCGCCGCGTACCAACGCCGAGCCCGCGCTGACCGCGCTCGCCGAGCGGCTGCGCGTGCTGTGGCCGCCCGGCTCGGCGTTCGTGCTGGCCGCGGGGTCGGTGGTGGAGTCCATCCGCGACGTACGGCGCAGCTTCCTCGAAGCCGAGCAGGTCGCGGACGTGGCCGTGCGCCAGCCGGACGGCCGCGCCTTCTACCGTCTGCCCGACCTGCGCCTGCGCGGCCTGCTCCACCTGCTGCGCGACGACGCGCGGCTGCAGACGTTCGCCGAACGCGAGCTGGGCCCGCTGCTGGCGCACGACGCCCAGCGCGGCGGCGACCTCACCCGGATCCTGCGCACCTACCTCGACGCGGGCCGCAACAAGGCCGTGGCCGCGCAGAAGGCCCACCTGTCCAGACCGGCCTTCTACGACCGCCTGCGCCGCCTCGAACGCATCCTCGACACCGACCTCGACGACGTCGAGTCATGCCTTTCACTGCACGTCGCGCTGCTGGCGCTGGAGTCCTTCCGCAGGGAGAACCGTTGAGAGCTCGTGATCACGGCATCGTCATCGGCACCGGCGTCCCCGGTCCGCTGAACGCGATCACCGACGTGCCCGGCGTCCTGGTCGGCCACACCACGCTGACCGAGGGCACCGCCCGTACGGGGGTCACCGTCGTCCGCCCCGGTCCGGGCCCGGCCTACGACTCCCCCGTCTACGCCGGTTACCACTGGCTCAACGGCAACGGCGAGATGACCGGCCTGCCCTACCTCGACGACTTCGGCCTGCTGCACTCGCCGATCGGGCTCACCAACACCTTCTCCGTCGGCGTGGTACGCGACGCGCTGGTCTCCCTGGAGATCGGCGGCCGGGGCGCGGGCGCGTGGTCGCTGCCGGTGGTCGCCGAGACCTGGGACGGACAGCTCAACGACATCGACGCCCGGCACGTCCGCCAGGAGCACGTCGAACGGGCCTACCACGGCGCCTCGGCCGGCCCGGTGCCCGAGGGCTCGGTCGGCGGCGGCACCGGCATGGTGTGCCACGGGTTCAAGGGCGGCATCGGCACCGCGTCCCGCGTGAGCGGCGACCACACGGTCGGCGTGCTCGTGCAGGCCAACCACGGCCGCCGCGACCGGCTCACCGTCAACGGCCACCCGATCGTCATGGACGACGTGCCCCGCCCCGGCATGCACGAGGGCGCCGGGTCGATCATCGCCGTGGTCGCCACCGACGCGCCGCTCCTCCCCCACCAGTGCCGCAAGCTCGCCCGGCGCGCCGGGCTCGGCGTGGCCAGGACGGGCGGCGCCGGCGAGAGCTCCAGCGGCGACGGCTTCATCTGCTTCGCCACCGGCAACCGCGGCCTGCCCTCCAACGCCCTCGACGACGGCGGCTCCGGCGTGTTCGAGGTGCGGGTGCTGGCCGACGCCCGCCTCGACCCGCTCTTCCACGCCGTGATCGAGGCCACGGAGGAGGCCATCGTCAACGCGATGGTCGCCGCCGGCACGATGACCGGCGCCAACGGCTTCACCGCCTACGCCCTCGACGGCGCCCGCCTCGCCGACCTGGTGAAATGAGCAACATGTCTGACGTCCTGATGCCCGACCTCGAAGACCTCGGCCGCATGATCGCGACCGCCGGCGCGTTCTCCGTCCCCGTGCACGACGTGCGGCTGACCCCCGACGAGCTCGCCCCCGAGCAGATCGTCGCCGGCGACCCCGCCACCTCGTCGCTGGAACTCGGCGAGGGCCGCGGCATCTGGGAGATCACCCCCGGCATCGTCACCGACGTCGAGACCGACGAGATCTTCGTGGTGCTGTCCGGCCGCGCCACGATCGCCGTCGAGGGCGGCACCACGATCGAGGTCGGCCCGGGCGACGTGTGCCTGCTGGCCGAGGGTGCGCGGACGACGTGGATCGTGCACGAGACGCTGCGCAAGGTGTACCAGTCCCGGCAGTCCGGGCAGTCCGGGCAGCCCCGCTAGAACCCCATCGCCGTACGGACCTCGTCCAGCGTGCGGACCGCCCGCTCCCGGGCCCGCTCGTTGCCCTGCGCCAGCACCTGCCTGGCGTCGGCCTCGGTGTGCTCGCGCCGCCGCCGCCTGATCGGGCGCAGGAACTCGTTGACCGCCTCGGTCGTCAGCGCCTTGAGCGCGGCGGCCCCGCCGTCGCCGATCTCCTCGGCGATCTCCTCGGGCGGGCGGCCGAGGCAGAGCCCGGCCAGGGTGAGCAGGGTCGCGACGCCCGGCCGGTGCGCTTCGTCGAAGGTGATCAGGCGTTCGGAGTCGGTGCGGGCCTTGCGGATGAGGGCGGCGGTCTCGTCCTCGGTGGCCGCCAGGGCGATGGCGTTGCCGCGGCTCTTGCTCATCTTGCCGCCGTCCAGGCCCATGAGCAGCGGACGCTCGCCCAGCATGGCCTCGGGCAGCGGGAAGACCTCGCCGTACCGCTCGTTGAAGCGGCGCGCGACCAGCCGGGCCACCTCAACGTGCGGGAGCTGGTCGCGGCCGACGGGCACCAGCGTGCCCTTGCAGAACAGGATGTCGGCGGCCTGGTGCACCGGATAGGTGAACAGCAGGCCGCTGACCGCGCGCCGGGCGCTGTGCGCGATCTCGTCCTTGACCGTCGGGTTACGGCTCAGCTCCGCCACCGACACCAGGCTGAGGAACGGCAGCAGGAGCTGGTTCAGCTCGGGGATCGCGCTGTGCTGGAAGATCGTGACCTTGGCCGGGTCGAGGCCGACGGCCAGGTAGTCCAGGAGCACCTCGGTGATGTTGCGCTGGATCTCGCCGGGCAGGTCGCGGTCGGTGATCACCTGGTAGTCGGCGATCAGCACGTACGTCCGGTAGCGGTCCTGCAGCTCCACCCGGTTGGCGAGGGTGCCGAAATAGTGGCCCAGATGCAGGCGTCCGGTCGGCCGGTCGCCGGTCAGGACGACGTCGTTCACGATGGCTCTCTCCTTCAGGTGTGCCGCCGCCTGAGGGGAGCCCGCGCTCGGAAGGGCCGCCACCAGGACGGCCCAGCATGGAAGATCAGCGGCCGTCTGCCGGCCGCCACCACATGCTGATACGGGTCATAGCGCAATGTTATCTGGGCTGGGTGTCAATCTTGTAACCTCTTGAGCAGTTTGGCGCGTTCGGCTGACTCCGGGACCTTGATCTCGTCAGGATGGTTCGGTCCCTTTTCCGCCCTCTGGAGAGTTCATGTCTCGACGCACCATCGCCGGCGGCCTGGCCATAGCCGCCACGATCACCGTCACCGCGCTGCCCGCCTCGGCGGCGCGGCTCGCGGTGCAGTTCCCGTCGGCCGACTTCCCGCTGGGCTCCCGGCCCGCCGCAACCAAGACGCTGACCGCCGTGACCCAGGGCATCGACCTGTACGACGTGAAGGCCGGCAGCTCCACCGACGGCTACACGGTGACCGTGCTCATGCCGAGCGGCCGCGACTACGGCGCCCTGGAGACCGCCCAGGCCAAGGTCGCCGAGGTCGAGGCGACCGGCGAGGCGCCGAGCCTGCAGAAGGTGGTCCGGCCGAGCGTGGCCGACGCGCCCTCCCAGACCGTCTACATGGTCCGCGTGGGGCTGTGGTCCTTCAAGGACAAGGCGAAGGCCGACGAGACCGCCAAGACGCTCAAGGAAGCCGGGCTGAAGGTCAAGGTCGACTACCTCGGCGACGACGGCCTGAAGACCACCGGCCCCTGGGACGCCAAGGTCGTCATGATCGACTCCCGGACGTTCCGCGGCTCGTACGCCGCCTCCCTCGGCACCAGCGTCGCCAAGCGCGAGACGGTCTCCTCTATGGCCAAGGCGCGCAACGCGGTGGTCGGCGTCAACGGCGGCTTCTTCAACATCCACACCGCCAAGAACCTGCGCGGCGAGCCCGTCGGCGCCTCCGTGGTCGCCGGACGCCTGCTCAGCGAGGCCGTCCCGGGCCGCTCGGCCGTGGTGCTCCAGGGCCGCGCCGCCCGCATCACCGAGCTGAGGACCGCCGTCACCGCGATCTCCCAGGATGGCGACAAGCTCCCCGTCAACGGCGTCAACCGCGCCGCCGCCACCGACGAGGCCGTCCTCTACACCGAGGAGTACGGCGCCAAGACCCCGACCGGCGGCACCGACATCGTCCTCGACGCCAACGGCAAGGCGGTCACCGTACGCGCGAGCGGCGCCGCCGTGGCCAAGGGCACCCAGGTGCTGCACGGCCAGGGCACGTCCGCCGAATGGCTCGACGAGCACGCCTGGGAAGGCTGGACGGTCAAGATCGACACGAAGGTCACCGACCTGCGTACCGGCAAGGCCCTCAAGCTCACCCCCGACCTGAACGTGATCGCCGGCGGCGTCGGCCTCGTGCGCAACGGCCACGTGAAGATCACCGCCAAGCGCGACGGCCACGACTCCGTGAACATGATCCTGCGCCGCCACCCGCGCACCCTTCTCGGCGTCACCAGGAACGGCAGCCTCATCCTGGCCACCATCGACGGCCGCCAGCCCGGCGTGACCGTCGGCGCCAACTTCCACGAGGCCGCCCAGTTCATGCGCTGGCTCGGCGCGGTCCAGGCCATCAACCTGGACGGCGGCGGCTCGACCGCGATGGTGGTGTCGAACAAGCTGGTCAACCGGCCATCGGACGGCGTGGAGCGCGGCGTCGGCGACGCCCTCCTCGTCCTTCCCCAGTAGCGGCCGGGGGGGGGGGGGGCGGCGCGCCCCCCCCCGCCCCCCCCGGCCCCCCCCCCCCCCCCCCCCCCCCCCCCCCCCGCCGCGGGGGCCCCCCCG
>NZ_JBIUBJ010000048.1:0-3321 GCF_044547985.1 Nonomuraea sp. NPDC052265 | reverse complement strand
GGGTTGTTGGTTTGGTTTTTTTTTTGCCCTGGGGGGGGGGGGGGGGGGGGGGGGGGGGGGGGGCCCCCCCCCCCCCCCCCGCCCGGGGGGGGGGGGGGGGGGGGGGGGGCCGCCCCCCCCCCCCCCCCCCCGGCTCCCCCTCCCACCAAGCACCCCCAAGTCCCTCAGCGGCCCTGCCGCCCCCCTCGCCTTCACCCCCCACAACCTCAGCCACCTCCGACCGCCTCACCCTCGGCCTCATCCCTCGCCTCCGGCCCCGGCCCCGGCCCCGAGCCGCAGCTCCCGAGCGGCCTTCACGGACGGGCCTGTGCCGTCCAGTAGGCGAGTTGCTCCCTCGTCGTCACCGTCGCCCGATGGCCGGCCCCGAGCACGCGGGCACGGATCGGCAGCAACGTCGCACACAGATCCCGCGCCCCCGCCGCATCCCCCGCCTTCCCCGTCCAGTACGCGAGGTTCGCCCTGGCAGTCAGCGTGTCAGGATGCTCAGCCCCCTGAACCCGCTCCCGTACCGGCACCAACGCCGCGTACAGGTCACGGGCCGCCGCAGCGTCCCCCAACTCCCCCGTCCACCGGGCCAGCTCATGCCGGACTGTCAACGTGTCGGGATGATGCGGCCCCGACACCCGCTCCCGTACCAGGAGCAACGCCGCATACTGGTCGCGGGCGGCCAGCGCGTCCCCCAGCTCACCGGTCCACCTGGCCAGCTCGTGCCGGTTGATCAGCGTCGACGGATGCTCGGCCCCCTGAACCCGCTCCCGCACGGGCAGCAGCGCCGCGTACTGGTCACGGGCCGCGGCCGCGTCCCCCGCCTGCCCGGTCCACTGGGCGAGGTTGGCCTGCGTGGTCAGGGTGTCCGGATGCTCCGGGCCCGACACCCACTGCCGGACCGGCAACAGTGCCGCGTACTGGTCGCGGGCGGCCACCGGATCGCCCGCCCGTCCCGTCCACTGGGCCAGGTTGTGCCGGGTGGTCAGGGTGTGCGGGTGTTCGGGACCGAGCACCCGCTCGTAGACGGGAAGCAACTCCAGGTACTGGTCACGCGCCGCCGCTGAGTCGCCCGCCTCGCCCGTCCAGAGCGCCAGCTCGTGCCGGGCCGTCAGCGTCGCCGGCTCCTCCGGGCCGAGCGCCGCCGCGAGCGCGTCGGCGATCTCCTCGAACAACGACCTCGCCGTACGGTAGTCGCCGCTGGCCCCCAGATACTGGGCCGTCTTGTCCATGCCGGGCGAGGTCGGCCCGAGCACCGTCCGGATGTGCGGCAACAGCCTGGCGTACCGCGGCCACCGCACCTTCTGCCCGGGATCGTCCGGCAGCACGGCTTCCACCAGCACCGCCGCCACCTCCCGCCACCGGCGCTGCGCCCGCATCGAGAGCTGATCAAGCGTGACGGCCTGCACCAGCTGGTGCACGGTGACCGTCCCGTCCACGGGCGGCCCGATCAGGCTGTGCCGCCGCAACGCGCTCAGCGCCGCGTTGATCCGCAGCGTGTCGCGCGGCAGCGCCCGCATCATCATCAGCACGCTGGGATGCACGTCCCGCAGCAGGCGCGTCGGCGGCCCGGAGATCCGCCCGTAGGCCAGCCGCCGCTGCACGTCCGCCCGGAAAAGGTCCCGCGACGTCCACCGACCCAACGGCGAAAGCAGCAAATGCTACGGAATCGCCTCGTGCGCGTAGCAGGACAGCAGCCGCAGCAGCGCGATGGCCTGCGGACTCGTCCTGGCCAGCCGCTGGAACGCGAACTGCCACGTGGAGGCCACCCGCTCGCGATACCCCCACGCCTGCCCCTGCGCCAGCAACTCGGCACGCTGGTGATGCAGCAGATCCAGGTACTCCGACAGCTCCAGCCCCGTCTCCGACATGTACGCCGCGGCCTGCTCCAGCGCCAGCGGCAACGCCCCGAGCTCCGCCACCACGGCGGCGGCCGCCCCGGCGTCGTCCTGCCCCGAACTCGCCAGCAGCAGCAACGCCGCCGACTCCAGGTCGAGCACCGGCAGCTCCAGCCCCTGATCCCGTGGCCAGCTCCCGGACCGGCTCGTGATCAGCACGTGCCCCGGCCCCGCCGGAGGCAACACGGGCCGCACCGCCTCGGCCTCCGGCACATTGTCCAAAATCAACAACCACGGTTCGGTACGCGCCGCCAGCGCGGCGTGCACCTGGTCGACCGGGTCCGCCGCGTCCGCGCCCAGCTCCCGTAATCCCATGAGCGCCGCCAACCGGGCGAACGCCGCCGACAACACCGCCGGTTCGGCCGCCGGCAACTGCCAGACGAGCTGGTAGTCGTGCTGGTACCGGTAGGCGTACTCCAGCGCGAGACTGGTCTTGCCCACGCCGCCGAGCCCGTGCACGGCCACCACCGCCGGCCGTACGTCGCTCCCCAGCAGCCGTTCCCGCAGCTCCGCCACGGCCTCGTCCCGTCCGACGAGCTGCGGCGGTCGCGGCCCCAGCTGTACAGGCCGCGTCGCGACCCGAGGCCGCGACGGCAGATGCACGTCCCCGATGACGTCGACATGCCCCCCGGTCACCGCCGTGGACCTGTCCCCCGTCATGGCCAGACCGGACTCCTGCCGCCCCATCACGACCGACCGCTCACCCGCCGCACCCCCGAGACCGCCACCCCCCGGCCCCGCCCCACCCCCACCAGCCCCCGCCACACCCGAACCAGAACCAGAACCAGAACCTTGACCAGCACCAGCACCAGCACCAGGCTGCCCCGCCTGATCCTGACCCGCACCACTTCCACTGCCACCGGCGGGCTCACCACCACCGGAAGGCGTCATGGCGGCCCGAAGCTGCGCCCACAGCCCGACACCGGCTATGAACAACCCCGCCACACCCACGAACATGCTGACGACACTGGCCCGCTTGTCCAGCAGCTCCAGCTGTAACGGCTCGGCGAAAAACCCCACGACCCCCGCGGCCACCAACCCGACGGAGATCGACGCGAACGTCCACGCCAGCAGCCGACGGCTCCGACGCGCTGACTGCTTGGAAGGTGGAGAAGCGGTCACTCTAATAGAGTTACCCGATTACGGTGAGTATCCTAGGGAGATTGCCAGGTCCATGAACGACCTCTGACCTCGCCCGACCCCACCCCTCCCACCATCCCTCAAAGCCAGCACCGCCCCGACCCGTAGCCGAACCATGCCGACCCCGCACATCGCACAAACGGGGCCGCAACACCCACCCTCCAGACACCCCGCCGCCCCACCAACGCCCCCGCCCACGCCCCCGTCGACGTCCAGACACCACACGAAACAACCCCGGAAACACAGAAAGGGCCCCGACCGAAGTCGGAGCCCTTCCCAAAAGATTGTCCGGCGGTGA
>NZ_JBIUBJ010000047.1:0-16966 GCF_044547985.1 Nonomuraea sp. NPDC052265 | reverse complement strand
GGTGCGATCCCTGCTACGCGACAACCTGCTCGACGAACTACACCTCCTCATCCACCCGGTCGTCCTCGGCCGGGGGGAGCGACTCTTCGCCGACGGCGGTCCGACCCCGATGCGACTGGTCCACTCGGCCACCTTCGCCACCGGCGTCCTGCACCTGATCTACCACCCTGGCCCCTGACCGGGCGGGGGCAGAAGCCCGCTCACCTGCAGTCCGCAGTCGACAAGGCCCCCAACAGCCCCAGCGCTCGTGACGACCTGGACCGTGAGGCGCAATCACAGGCCGACAAGAACGGGGACCAGCAAGAGAAGGGCCAGGGCAGCGATGGTGCCTGAGACCGCCGCAGAGCGTGCGGCTCCCCGCCTGGGAGCCGCCGCCGCCCGCCATGCCGGTCGCGACCGTCCGCGAATGTCGATGTTGCTGTTAGTCGATGGACGTGCCGGTGACCACCGGCAGCGAGATCGAGGTGCCGGCCAGGTCGACGGTGACCTTGGCCCCGGTGCCAGGTTCGGCCTTGTCGCCGCCGCCGTTGCCGGTCACGTCGAGGTTGAAGTCGTCGTTGGTTCCGGTCAGGACCAGGCCCAGCCGGTGCCCGGCCTTGAACTCGTAGTCCAGCGGCAGCGTCTTCCAGGTGATCCGGTACGACCTGCCCGGCGTCAGCGGCGTCTGGCGGCTGAGCGACCTGTGGTTCTGCGCGTCCATGATTCCGCGGGTGACCACATGGAAGCCGGTGGTCGCCGTGTTGTCGCCGGCCTTGAAGTAGCAGCCGTCGTCGTCAGCCGTGCTCTCGCCGACGCAATCTTCGCCGCCGATGAACTTGAGACCTTCCGCGGACGTCGCGGTGCGTTCGCGGTAGTTGATGCGGGTGTCAGTGCCGTAGTCGACGAGCAGGACGCCCAGGTTGGCGGTCGGCTTGTCGAGCTTGACCTTCAGGCTCACCGACGGCGTTCCGGACAGACGCGTCGCGTTCTTCAGCGGCGGGGTCAGGAAGGCCAGCCGGTCGGGGTTGGGGGTGGCGGGCTTGTCGGCCATCGCGATCTCGGTCTGGGCGGTGTCGAGGTAGCTGCCGGTTCCGGCCGAGGGCTTGCGGCTCAGGGAGCCGTCCTGCCGCGGCCTGAGGGTGGCCGTCCGGGTCGGTGCCGGCCAGTCGGCCTGGGTGATCCACCGATCCGGGCCGAGCTGCACGTCGGCGCGCGGCTGACGCATAATGTCGTTGGCCACACCCATCAGTTCGTGGTCGAACCACTTGTTGAGGGTGGTGAGCCACACGTCGCGGCGAGCCCAGAACGGGTCGAGGTGCCCGTACTGCGTCACCCACTCCTTGCGCTGCACGGTGCTGGGCATCTTGGCCCACCATTCGGAGAACTGGCTGCCGACCACGTTGCGGTCCTGCATGCCCATCACCGAGAAGACGCTGGCGCGGATGTTGCTCGCCTTGGAGATCGGCCCGGTCCGGTAGTTGCGTTCGTCCCAGTAGGCGTTGTAGTTGCCGGTGGCGTCATCCGCGCCCTCGAGCAGGCGCTTGTGCACCGCCGCGCATTTCTCGTCCGGATCGAGGTCGATACGCTTGGCCAGCTCTTCCTGCACGCCCTTCCACCAGGTGAGGGCGCCGTTGTTGCGCGCCGTCTCGTATCCGCTGGTGTAGCCCGAGAGGTTCACGATCGTCTCCAGCCCCCGGACGCCGGTGCCGGCGACGCCGGCACCGAGCGCGCCCTCGTAGGAGTGGCCGATCATCCCGGTGCGGCCGGTGGTCCAGGTGGCCTCGACCGCATCGCCCTTGTCGTCGTAGGCGGTCGCCCGGCCGTTCAGCCAGTCGACCACCGCCTTGCCGCCCAGCACGTCGGTGGCGCCGTACGTGGTCGGGCAGCCCTCCGACAGCCTGGTGCCGATCATGTCGACGGACACGAACGCGTACCCGCGCGGCACGAAGTAGTTGTCCCAATACATCGGGAACTTCGTCACGTTCCCGTTCGCGTCGTATTTCTTGTGTTCGTTCTCGAAGCCGATGCCCGGTACGTCGTAATACGGGCTCTCGTGCATGATCACCGGGACCTTGAGCCCTGAACCGGACTCCTTCGGCCGGATGATGTCCACCCGGACCAGGTCCTTCTTGCCGTCGCCGTCACTGTCGACCGGCGACTGCACCCGGACGTGCTCGCGGATGGCGTCCCTGTAGGAGAAGACCGGCTGCGTCAGTCCGCCGGAGACTTTGATCTCCGGCTCCGCCGTCGCGGATGCGGCGGGAGTGCCGGCGACCGCGAGCGGGATCGCGAGCGCTACTGCGGCGAGGAGCCCTCGCCGTTGTGAGTTGGACATGTGCATTCCTTCTGGGGTTGGTTGCTGCCATCGAGGGCAGAATGGTGCGTTTTGGCTTGTCGGTGCGGGTGCACTGGCCAAATCAGCGGGGGCATGCGGAGGTGGCGGCGAGTGCGCCGAGGGCAGCGGCACAGTCGCCGCAGTGCGGGTGAAGGGGGAGCGTGCGACCCGGCGTTGGCCCAGCTGGGCAGGTCACGGTGCTGTCAGCGGTGTCGATGGCGAAGGCGTCGAGGGGTCGAGCCCGCCGGGGACGGCGGTGCGGGTTCGATCACGGCGCGTCGGCCAGGGTGAGCGAGCCGGTAGGCCCCGTCGGTATCTGGGGTATCTGGGTTGCTGGTTCGGGTTGCGCTTGACCACCTTGGTGAGGCCGGCGCGGACGGGTTCCTGCTCATCACCCTTGCTTTCGAGGGGCGCCCCCGACGTGACCACATACCGCGCCGGGAGATGATCTTGTCCAGCCCGGGGCCAGGACGCGCTCGCGGGCGATGCGACTGGTCTCAATGCTGCTTTCCGCGATCTGTGCTGCGCTCACCCGCGGGGTCACCTTCGTCTCGAACGAATGGTCCGCCGAACGCTTCGACTTGCCGCGACCTCGCATGTCGTAGGTGATGTGCCGCCACCCGGTTCCCAGTTCGGCGATGACGTGCCGCCAGTACCCTTGGGTGGCGGTGTTGCCATTGAAATAGCGCACAGGGATGCCGGTGCCGCCGGTGTCGGTGACCGCCAGGGCCGTGTCGTCAACCGATAACATGCCGGTCCACCTAGGTCGAAGTGGTGTTCTTCGTCATGTTTCCCACCTGATCGTGTGAGGAGTTCTTGTACGGCCTCTGGATCGCCTGGCTTGCTGTGTCGCCATCAAGGGTCCTGTCGTCCGTTCCGGTGTCTTCGCCGGCGGCGCGGGCGATTGCGCTGATCAATCGGTTCCACTCCCGGCCGATCCACTGCCCCAGCGGCTGGTTCTCCACGAACGCCTCAACGAACTCCACAAGGTCCTGCCCGAAGATCTCGCGGATTGGCGTTCCGCTCGCCGTGCTCTGCTCGAACAGAACGGCGAGATCCTCGTACATCGAAATCGCGCCGCCCCCGGCCCGAAGTGCACCAGATACCGCTCCGGCGCTTCGACCGCCGTGCGATTGTTCTCGGGGGCTCTGATTCGCGCCTTGTACCGGCACCAGCGCCTTGTCCTCGATCGACCCGGCGAGCTTCTCCGGGTACTGCCGCGGTTCTGTGACCATGTCCAGTCGGGTCCCTCTCGAAGCTGCGGGAGCCGTTCGGTGAGAAAGTTCCAAGCCCTCCGGCACTCCTCGAGGTAGTCCCACCCTTGAGCATCTCCGCCACCTGCTTGCCCATGAATTTCTCTCCCCCCGCTCAGCTACTCGGTGATGCTAAGTACCGGTAGACGGTAACACTGACTACCGGTACTTAGCAATGCCGAATAGCTCAATGGGGGGAAAGCGGGGTTACACATACGGTGCCAGAGCGTGGAGACTGCAGCTGAACTGGGCGTTTGCAGAGCGCACGCCGATCACTCCGCGTTCGGCCGGATCGCCGGGCGACGCGGCGGCAGAGGAGCTGGGTCGAGCTGGCGGTCAGGACGGGACTGCCGAGGATGTGCGCGCGTGTACACCTCGACCTGCTGCTGTCCGACGACGGCAGGCGCACCGCGGCCGAGCCGACCGGCAGGCTGAAGATCATCCCGGCCGACGAGTACGTCTTCGAGGCACTGCAGGCCGGCGCCAGCGGCTTCCTTCAACCCGCAATCGCCTCGACACGTTCGGCGGCTGTCATCTGCTGACGCTCGGCCTGCGTCAACGGGTGGCGTTCCCCGGCCAGGCGGCGCGCAGCCGGGCCGATGAGCACGGCGATGCCCAGAAGGGAGATCCCGGCCAGAGCTGCACCGGCAAGGGTCCAGCGTCCCCAGTCCGGGAGACTCTCGTTGGTCGCCGCGATGGCTGCTCCGACGATCCCTGCCACCAGAGGAATCAGCCAAGGTAACCGCCGGCTCCACCCGCCTCGTCGCGCCGTTGGCAGAGGAGTCGGGGCTGTGGCTCTCATCATGCGGCGAGCCCTGGCTGCGGTTGCCGCTGCGATGACCTGCCGTGCGGGTGGCCGCGGCTGCCTGGCTGACATAGATCTATTGCACCTCTGCCGTACCCGTGGAGCGGCGGGCGTTCTTCAACCGTTACGGCGTGACCCTCCCGGCGCGGACCCGCGCCACCTGTAACGATCGGTCTACTCGGTCGGGGCAGGCGTCGATGGGTTCCGCCCGGTCTCAGACGGGCGCGGTGACGGAGCGCAGCCAGGCGAGCTTGTCCGCGGTGTCGGTGCAGGGCAGCGGGTTGTACAGCACCATGGTCAGGTCGGGTCTGGCGGGCAGTCTCATCTGGCTGCTCTCGAAGGTCAGCGTGCCCACGACAGGATGGTCGACCTCGTTGATCCAGATTCCTGCTGCCTGGACGTCCTGTCGTGCCCACAGCCGGGCGAACTCGGGACTGGTCGCATCCAGTGCGCGGACCACGTCGTGGATGTCGTGATCGCGGGGCTGCTCAGCCGCCGTGGCGCGGAAGGCCGCCACCACGGTCGGCGCCAGGTCCTGCCAGGCCCGCTCCCGGCGTCGGTACCGCGGGTCGTGGAAGAAGCCCACCAGGCAGTTGCGCTCGGCCTGCGCCATGTCCAGCGCGAGCCTGGCCGACTCGTTCCAGGCCACGTGGTTCCAGGAGGCGTCCAGCATGGTCGCCGGCTTGGGGTCCCAGGCTTCGATCAGTCGTTGCAGTCCCTCGCAGTAGGCGTGCGGGTGTCCGGCCGGAGACGGCGGATTGTGCCCGGCCAGCGTGTACAGGTGCCGCCGTTCGACCTCGTCCAGTTGCAGGACCCGGGCCACCGCGTCCAGCACCTGCGCGGAGACGTTGATGTCGCGTCCCTGCTCCAGCCACTGGTACCAACCCGGGCTCACCCCGGCCAGCACCGCGACTTCCTCACGGCGCAGCCCCGGCGTGCGCCGGCGCCCGCCCGCCGGCAGGCCGGCGGAGGCAGGGCTGACGCGGGCACGCCTGCTCACCAGGAAGTCACGCAGGTCCCGGCGACGTTCCTCTCCCGACCTCACCGCGCACCGCTTCGACTGGTGGTGCCACCACCGGTGTCACCACGCTCTCCCCGCGCAGACCGGTGATGGCCGAGCGTGGACGCCATGACGATCGACCCCTTGTCCAGGGACGCCGAGGCCGGTGCCGGAACCTCCTCCGGGGAGCACGGCGCTCGGTTCACCACGCGTGCCTCTCTCATCCTTGCCATCCTGTGTGCCGCGCAATTCATCATTTCTTTGGATTTTTCGATTCTAAATGTGGCCTTGCCCGATCTCGGCAGGGAGCTGGGGATGGAACAGGCCGACCTGCAATGGGCGATCACCGCCTTCGCGCTGCCCTCGGGCGGATGCCTGTTGCTGTTCGGCCGCATGGCAGACCTGTACGGCAGGCGCAGGCTCTTCCTGGGCGGCGTCCTGCTGTTCACCGTGGCCTCCGTGGTGGCCGCCCTCGCGTGGAACCCGGGGGTGTTCGTCGCGGGGCGGGTCCTGCAGGGGCTGGGGGCCGCCGCTGTCATTCCCACCGGCATGTCGCTGCTGACGACGACCTTTGCCGAAGGGCCGCAGCGCAACCGGGCGCTCGGCGCCAGCGGGTCGGTGCTCTCGCTCGGATTCACCGTCGGCATGCTGGTCGGCGGCACCATGACCGACACGCTGGGTTGGCGTTCGACGATGGCGCTGCTGGCCGTCGCGGGCGGCGTCCTCGCCGTGGCGGCGCCCGGACTGCTGACCGAGAGCCGGGGCGCCCGCTCTCCCCGGCTGGATCTGCCCGGAGCCGCCACAGTCAGCGGCGGCCTGGTCTGCCTCATCCTTGCCCTGTCGGCGGCGGGAGCGGTGAGGGTGGTGGCCATGGCGGCGGCCGTGCTGTTGCTGGGCGGGTTCGTGGTCATCGAGTCGCGAGCCCCGCAGCCGCTGGTTTCGCTGACGATGTTGCGCAGGCCCACGGTTGCCTTCGGCAGCCTGGGCGGCCTGATCACCTTCTCCATGATGAGCTCGTTCATCTTCCTGCTGACTCTCTACCTGCAGGACGTCGTGGCGCTGTCACCCCTGCGGACAGGTCTGTTCTTCGGCGGCCAGGGCGTCGTCCTGGCCGTGACGGGCATGGTCTCCTCCTCGGTGATCCGGGTGCTGGGCGCGGGGCGGACGCTGGTCGCGGGGCTGGCCCTGCAGGGCGTCTGCACCGCCGCGATGACCGTGACCGAGGCTGTCTGGCCGGCCTTGGCCGTGATCTGCCTGGCCTCCGTGGGCCACATGGCGGTCGTGGTCTCCTACGGCGTCACCGTGACGTCCGGGCTTCCCGACACGGCTCAAGGGGTCGCGACCGGGCTGGTGACGAGCGCCCAGCAGATCGGCATCACCGTCGGCACCCCGATCCTCAGCGCCATCTGCATGGCGCATGTGTCCGCGCTCCAGGCCGCCGGTCAGGCCGCGGCCCCGGCTCTGCTGAGCGGTGTCCGGCTGGCCGCCGCCGTGGACGCCGGCGTGGTGCTGGTCGTCTCGCTCCTGATCGGGTACGCCCTGCTCCGCACCACCTCGCGCCGGCCACGAAGGACGCACGCGTGAACGGACCGCGGCCCACCTCCGGCGGCAGCGGATGGCGGCCAAACCCGCGACCGCCGCACGCCTGTCCCGCCTCACCGACGAACTGCCGGCCGGAGTCCGGCTGTAGAGGCGCCGGGCGACCCTACGGGAGGGCACGGTCGGCGTCGGGGATCCAGTGCCGCCCGTCCGACAGGTCCGGCGGGCTCACGCGTGGGAGCTGACCGAGCAGCGTACGGAGCAGCGGGTGCGGGTTACGGCGGTGCCAGACCACCCACCACGGCAGGAGGGGGATCGGGTCCACGATGGGGATGCGGCGCAGCCCGCTCCCCGTCGCGCCGATGCTCCACTCCCCCAGGCCGACGGCGCTCTTCTCGCGCAGGAACTGCTGGACCAGGTGCCCCTGGCCGATGGCGGGCTCGGTGAAGCGCAAGGGGACGCCGAGACGGTCGGCGAGGCGTCTCAGGTAGGCGCGCCACTCGGTGGCGCCCGCCGGGTCGGGCATCGCGATGCCGCCCGCCCGCAGGTTGGCGGGCCGCAGCTCCCTCAGGTGCGCGAGCGCGTGATCCTCCGGGACGAACGCGGCCAGGGGCTCCAGGTGGACCAGCCGCTGGGCCAGCTCTTCCGGCCACGGCAGGTCGCGCGCCCGTCCGAAGGCCGCGTCGATCTCCTGGCGGCGCAGCGCCGGCAGCGCCACCGCGAGCCCCTGCCGCATGCTCACCTCCACGCGCAGCCGCGGGTCGCGCTCGCTCGCCTCCCTGACCATGCGCAGGGGCGTGAAGCGCTCGTCGTAGACGTCCACGCGGACGGGGCTGTCCACCACGCGGACCGCCCCCACGGCCTCGTCGAACGCCGCCACCGCCGCCACGGCCAAGGGCAGGAACCGCCTTCCGGCGGCGGTCAGCTCGATGGACCGGGTGCTCCGTTCGAACAGCGGCGTGCCGAGGGGCCCGGCTGGGCGAGCTCGCTCTGGTCGACAGCTCCTCGCGGGTGGGCGAGAGCGGCCTCACCTTCATGGAGACCCTTCTGGACGAGAACGCCACCTGCCACCTGGCCTGGGGCGCCGGGCTGCCTCCGGGCGTGCCCGCCCACCTGCGTACCGACGATCCCGCACGGCTCGACGCGGCGGGTGTGAACACGCTGTGCGGGATGATGATCAACGGCGGCCCCGTTGTGATCTCTGGTGGGCCACTGACCAGCCGATCTCTATGGGAGAGGTGCCTGATGGCCCTGCCGGTGATGACGGTGGAGCAGCGTGCGAAGGCGTTGGCGAAGGCGGGCGAGGCGCGTACGGCGCGTCGTGCGCTGTTGGCGGAGGTGGCCTGTGGCGCGGTGAGTGTGGCGGAGGTGTTCGAGCGCAGCGGGCAGGATCTGGTCGGCAGGACACGGGTGGTTCAGGTCCTGCGGGCCGTTCCCGGCTATGGGCCGGCCAGGGTCGCGGCGTTGATGGCCGCCTGCGGGGTGGAGGAGAAACAGCGTGTTGGCGCACTTAACGAGCAGCAGCGCGAGCGACTCTTGCGGTCTTTGATCAGCTGACAGCGCGGGGACTGATCGTGTGCGCTCTATTGGAGCTCCGCGTTCGGGTGAGGTTGGCCCTGCAGGCGATGGCGAAGTTCGGCTTCCTTGGCCGTCGGCGCCTGCGCCGGGCGTCGGCTGCGGGCCGGGCGGGGCCGGAGGATGTCTTCGCTTTGCAGGAGGGCGAAGTCGGCGTGGGCCGCTTCGACGGCTTCGGGGTATGCCTGTGTCTTCTCATGCTCGGCGAGGGCCCGGTAGATGCTGGCCAGGGACGGGTTCTCGCCTTTGCGTTTGCCGGTGGGGATGATCAGGTCTTTGCGGATGTCTTCGACGCGTTCCCCGGCGGCCTTGCGGCGCAGCACGGTGTGCAGCATGTCGTCGATGATCACAGGGGGGCGGCCACCGTGCTTGCCCTTGCGGGCGGCGGCGTCCAGGCCTTCCAGGGTGGACTCTCGGATGGCCTCGCGTTCAGTCTCGGCCATCGCGGCGAAGAAGGCGAACAGCATCCGGCCCGGCCCGGACGGATCGTAGATCCCGGCGAGCGGCCCGGCGAGCATCTCCAGGACCAGGCCGTGTGCGGTCATGTGGTCGGCCAGCGCGGTGAGTTCGGCGGCGTCGCGGCCGAGGCGCTTCATCTCATACACCGTCAGGATGACCCGGCAGTGCGGGGCGTGCGCCTTGATCTGGCGCGCGAGCGTGAGCGCCGCCTCGAATTGCGGGCGCACCTTCACCCGGGTCGAGATCTTCTCGGCGAAGATCTTCTCGCGGCCGATGCCGTGCGCGGCCAGCGCGTCCAGCTGCGACTGCAGTTCCTGGGTAAGGGCGGAGCAGCGGGCGTAGCCGATCCGGATGTCCGCCGACGGCCCATCGTCACTGAGCAGCGCGGGCGGCGGTGTGCCCGGCCGCCACGGCTGGCCCGGGTTCCGGTCGGCCGGGGTCGGCACTCGCAGCAGCTTCGCCAGCCGGGGAATTTTGGTGAAGCGTCCGGTGTGGTAGGTGCCGGCCACCGCGCCCGAACGTGACCGGCACGGCGAGCCCGCCGCGACGGTGCAGCGCGGGCACGGGTGACGCTCGACTTCATCGGCGTCACGGGTGTGTTCCTCGGCGATAGCAGACAGATGAGCTGATTCGGTGTGTTCGCGGGGTTCCGGGGCCTTGGCCATGCCCCAGATGTTCTCACAAACATTTCCCAGAATCTGGAGATCCACGGACTTGCATGAGAACGAGTTCTGAGAAGAAAACAGCTTCTCTGGCGATCACAACCAGCCCTGCGAAGCCGTCTGGTGATCTTCTCTGGCAATCGAGCGTTTCCGAGAACCCGAGGTGCACACGCTTCTGCGCTACCAACACGCTGAAACTTCTTTGAGTTGGCGCGTAATGATGGGCTCGCTCGACACATAGGAGACATGTCTGTATTTCGTGCTGACAAAGGAATCGCTCATGGGAACCGCCCGTGCCTGACGAACGGCTGGCCAGATTCGAGGCCGTCTACCGGGAGACATATGGCCAGATCACAGCGTATGCCGTGCGCCGCTGCGACTCGCCGCAGGATGCTGCGGACGTGGTGGCGGAGACCTTCACGATCGCCTGGCAGCGGATGGACGATCTGCCGGCAGGGGAAGAGGCCACGTTATGGCTCTACGGCGTGGCACGCAACGTGCTGGCCAACCACCACCGTAGCGAGAGTCGCCGCAAGGCCCGCAGTGCCGAGCTCGATGTAAAGATGGCCGACCGTTACGCCGATTCTCCCGATAGCGGGCTCGACCGGGAAGCGATCACCCAGATATTTCGGGCCCTGCCCGACGACGACCGGGAATTGCTGGCGCTGGTCGCCTGGGAGGGCCTCGACCACAAGGACATCGCCACGGCGCTGGGCCTGTCGCGCAACGTCGTACGCGTCAGGCTCCACCGCGCTCGCCGGCGCTTTTCCCGCGCGCTGACCGATGCGGGCATCCGTTCAACCCCGGAAAGCCGGCTTGCGCCGGCGGAGAGGTCGCTGTGAAGAACACCGACGAGATCGACGCCATGACGAGGGCGCTGGCCCGGGTCGCGCCCGGACAGCCGGGAGGCCACCCTTCCGACGCGGAGGCACAAACGCTCCTCACCTTGATCACAGCTGAGGACCCCGCCACAGCCGCTCCCCAAACGCGTCCTGCCCGTCCCCAGGGTGTCCGGCGCCTGCCGTGGCGGGCAGGTGCCGTCGGGCGTCGCGGTCGGCTCCTGCCGGTGCTGGGCATGGCGGTCGCCGCCGCAGTGGCCATCGCCGTGATCGTCACCAGCGTGTCCCCGCCCGCGGCCGCACCGGTCTCGGGCAGGGACGTCCTGCTCATGGCAGCAACCAGCGCCGAGCACATCCCCCAGGGCACGGGGACCTATTGGCACATCACACGTACATTCCAGGGCCCGAACGGGCCCCAGATGCAGGAGAGCTGGACCACCCGCGACGGCCACCGCTGGTCCAGGAACGATCCGTACGCCGCTCCCGGCGCCGTCGTTGAGGACTCGGCCCCGTTCAGGCTCATGGGTGCCGAGATCGGTTTCGAGGAGCTCGAAGGGCTTCCGGCGGATCCGGAGGAGCTGAAGGAGCGCATCGCCGGGCTACCCCGCCATGACAGCGCCATGATGCCTGCCGATCGGCAAGGCGCGCTCGTCTCCCCGCTGATCACTCTGATCACGGAGCTGCCGACGCCCGCGCAGGTTCGTTCGGCGGCGTTCGAGGCCCTCGCTGCGACGCCGGGGGTCAAGAACGCGGGGCCGGTCGAGGGCGGGCAGGAACTGCTGATCCCGCTCTCCGAGAGCCTGGGGGTCAGGATGGTCGTCGATCCCGAGGCCGCCCGGGTGGCGCGTGCCAACATCTTGCTGACCGCCGAAGGGGGTGCGGCGCTGAGCCACTCGTATATCTCGGTGACCACCGAGTGGACGGACGAGCTCCCGCGGTGAAACCCCGCTGGACGGGACGGCGTACTTGTCGAGCAGGACATGGGCGCGGTCGTAGCCGAGACGGGCACGAACGGTGTGCGGGCCGCAGGGAAAAGGCAGCGGCCTCTGTTGACCAAGGGGAACCCCCTTAACGCCGGATTTCGTTCCGAATCTCTGATCCCCGAGATCCCGGGGGCAGTCAGCGAATGCTCGATCGCCACCGCCCTGTCCGTGGACGGTTCCTTCGAGGCCCGCGACCCTCGACGATTTCCTCGCCCGCGTCTTCACCCCCGAGACCACCACGTCGACCCCCACCGCCACGGCAGGTGATCAGGACCGGCGTGAGACTGACACAATTCACCACGTAATCGGTCACGTCGATCATCTGACGTGACCGCTGCTGATATCCGAGGGCGCCCCCGCGCTGCGCGAGGTGGGGGCGCCCTCGCATGCCTGGAGGCCCTTTCATGCCGGTCTGTTTCCTCACCCCGAGCAACGCAGCCGCTACGGCGTCTTCAACACCGTCCCCGACATCGCCCAGCTGGGCGCCTTCTTCCACCTCGATGCCGACGACCGGCGCCGGGCGATGGCCGCCAACGGCGCCCGCAACCAGCTCGGCTGGTCCCTGCAACTGGGCATCGCACGGTTCCTGAACTGCTTCCTGGACAATCCCGAAGACATCCCCGCCGCGGTGGTCGACTACGTCGCCGAGCAACCCGGCCTGCAGGCCGCCGACCTGAAGGGGTACGGCGAGAAGGAGGCACGCTGGGATCACCAAGACCAGATTCGCACCGCCTACGGCTACACCGCCTTTGCCGGCGAGCAGTGGTTCGCGCTGGCCTGCTGGCTCTACAAGCGGACCTGGACCACCAGTGAGCGCCCGATCGTGCTGTTCGACCTGGCCACCCACCGCCTGGTGGAGGCCAAGATCCTGCTGCCCGGCGTCACCACCCTGGAGCGGCTGATCGCCGCGCTGCGCGAGCGCGTCGCCGCACGCCAGCACGCGCTGCTGGCCGCCGCCCCCAGCCCCAACCAGGCCGCCGTACTGGAGAACCTGGTCAAGGTCGAGGAGGGCCGGCGCGTCTCCCGGCTGGACCGATTACGCAAAAGCCCCACCGACGTCAGCGGCACCGGCCTGGTCAAAGCCCTGGATCGGCACGTGGAACTGCGTGACCTGGGCGCGGCCGGCTGGGACCTGAGCGCGGTGCCGCCCGGCAAGATCGCCGCCCTGGCCCGCTTCGCCCACGCCGCCCGCGCCCAGGCCGTCGCCGAACTGGCCGGCGATCGCAAACTCGCCACCCTGGTCGCCTTCGCCGCGACCATGACCGGCAGTCGGCCGACGACGCGGTCGAGGTGTTCGACCTGGCGGTCGGCGACCTGCTGCGCACCTCGGCGTTCAAAGCGACCAAGGAGCGGATGCGCACCCTCAAAGACCTCGATGTTGCGGCGATCGTGCTGCGCGAGGTGTGGTTGAAGATCCGCTCGGTCGCCGAGATCCCCGACGGCGACATCCGCGCCGCCCTCGATGAGATGGACCTGGCCGCCATCGGTGCCGCCGCCGACGTCATCGGCGACATCGCCCGCGAACCCGATGAGGACTTCCAAGAAGAACTACTGCAGCGCTACGCCACCGTCCGCCGCTTCCTGCCCAAGCTGCTCAAGCACCTCGACTTCGACGCCGGCGCTGCCGAGGTCGCCGGTCAGGGCGTGCGGCGCGGCCATGAGGTGCTGGCGGCGCTGGACTTCCTCAAAGCGATCGAGCGCCGCCGCACCGACATCGACCCACAAGAGGTCCCCGCAGGCGTGCTGACCTCGGCCTGGCACCGGCGCGTCTTCCCCAAGCGCGGCGAACTGGCCGGCACCTTCAACAAGAGCGCCTACCCCGTGGCGGCCGTCGAGCGGCTGCGCGAGTCGCTGCGCCGCCACGAGGTGTTCGTGCCCGGCCTGCGCAAGTGGGGCGACCCCACCGCCGGGCTGCTGAAGGGCGCCGAGTGGGAGCGGGCCCGGCCCCGCATCTGCGATGAGCTGAACCTGTCCCCGCAGCCCGGCGCCGATGTCGAACGCTGGGCCGACACGCTGGACTTCGCCTACCGCCAACTGGCCGCCGGCCTGTCCGGCGAAGACGACGGCCGCAACGACTGGGTCCGCCCGGCCAAAGACGAAGACGGCAAAGACCGCCTGGTGCTCACCGGTCTGGACCGCCTGGACGAGCCAGCTTCCCTGACCACGCTGCGCGCCGACATCGACGCCCGCATGCCCATCGTGGACCTGCCCGAAGCCCTGCTGGAGGTGCACTCCTGGACCGGCTGCCTGGACCACTTCACCCACGTCTCCGGCGACGTGCCCTCCCGCAAACAGGACATGATCACCTCGATCGCCGCCGTTCTTGTCAGCCAGGCGATGAACGTCGGCATGCGGCCGATGGCCGCCGAAGGCGAACCCGCCCTCGCCCTGGACCGGCTGTATTGGGTGGAACAGAACTACCTGCGCGCCGCCACCCTGACCGCCGCCAACGCCGCCCTGGTCGACCACCACTCCGGCCTGGACCTGGCGAAGGCATGGGGCGGCGGCGAACTCGCCTCCGCCGACGGTCTGCGGTTCGTGGTCCCGGTCAAAACCATCAACGCCGGCCCCACACACTAAATATTTTAGAAAGGGAAAGGGAGCCAAGGGCGTCACTTACTACAATTTCACCTCGGATCAATTTACCGGCTTTCACGGCATCGTCATTCCCGGCACTCCCAAAGACTGGTACTACATCCTGGAAGGGCTTCTGGATCAGGAAACGTCGCTGAAGCCCACTGAGATCACCTCCGACACCGCGGGCGCCTCCGAAATCGCGTTCGGCATCTTCCGGCTGATGGGCTGGCAGTTCTCCCCGCGCCTGGCCGATGTCGGCAGCGCCACCCTGTATCGCGCCGACCCTGGCGCCTACTACGGGTCCATCGACGCCCTGGTTCGCAGCCGGGTCAACATCAAGCTGATCGACGACTCCTGGGATGATCTGCTGCGGGTGGCTGGATCGCTGCCGGTCGGCGCGGCCAAGGCCAGCGAGCTGTTCCGTTATTTCGCCGGCGGCGGCACCCCCACGCCCATCGGGCGCGCTCTGATGGAGCTGGGCAAGCTCGATCGCTCCACCTACCTGGCCAGCTACTACGACGACGAGCTGCTGCGCCGCCGGGTCAACACCCAGCTTAACCGTCAAGAATCCCGCCACACCCTGGCCCGCAGAATCTTCCACGGCCAGAAAGGCGAACTCCGACAGAAATACAAAGAAGGCCAGGAAGACCAACTTGGCGCTTTGGGATTTATGACCAACGTCTGCATTCTGTGGAACACTGTCTATACGGCCCGTGCTCTGGAAGAAATGCGAGCCGAGGGTAAGAGAATCTCTGCCGCCGACATCGCCCGACTCTCACCTCTGGGCTTTGAGCATTTCAACATGCTGGGCCGCTACAGTTTCTCCTTGCCGGAGCTGGTCCGCGACGGACAGCTGCGGCCGTTGCGCACGCCCCCGCCCGCCGAGTAACCCCCGTCTCGTTCAGCGCGCCGGTTGCTCCCGGACTGGACGGCCCTCGGCTAGCATCCGGCGCGCCTGCTCATGCGAGATCCCGGCGCTCGCGCCGATCTTGCGCAGGCCCCATCCTTCACCTCGCGCGTCCGCCATCGCCCCGATCAGCGCCGCGTCGGTCATCTCTTCCAGCATCGTGCGCAGCTCCGCCAACCGGCGCAGCCGTACCGCAGGCGCCAGGTCGGCGATCTCCCGGCAAAATCGATCAACATCAGCACGCAGGAACGCCACAGCCTCAGAATCCGCCATTGGGCAAGTCTGCCCTGGTCAGGCCCATGGTGTCAAAACATGTGACACTAAGCCCGGTTGGCCGTTCCACTCCTACTGGCAGGCCAACTCGGCCGTGCCGTCCGCGTTGTCGTCCGCAACGTCGCTGTCCATGGTGGCCGGCCGGTCCTTGACGGACTGGTCGAGGACCTGGCGGGCCGCGTCATGTCCGGAACCGTCCTTCGGCCCGAGCAGTTTCGGCCAACGGTACTTGCGACGCGAGGGCTCGCTGCCCTCACGAGAAGGACCAGGCGCGTCAGCATCCGCCGGGCGCGGTCGCGGTCGGCCAGTCCCACCCTGCCGAGACCGGCATCGGCGGTGTGGGCCGGCGACGGCTGACCCCGCCGGTCGCCTGATGGCCGGCCAAGGTCAGCTGCTGCCCCTCGCGGTGCTTCCAGGTGGTGAGCAGGGTGTGCGGCAACAGGGGCAGGACGCCGCCGGGGTCGCTGGAGACCGTGGGGAAGACGCCGTCCTCGGCACAGGTCGCTCCCAAGTCCTCCAGAATGCGCTCCGCCAGCCCCGCCTCGAGTGTGAGCTGCGCGAGCGTGGCCCGGTTGCTCGATGGCCTGGCGCAGTTGCGCCAGGCCATCGGCCCGACCACGAGCGGGCGGGCCAGGGCCGGTGCCAGCTCGGGTAGGCGGCGCAGCGGCCGAAGAAGTCGGTGCGCATCCCGATGACCGCCAGTGCCTTTGAGCGGGGAGGACCGGGACTCGATCTGCCGCGGTCTCGAGGCTGGAGCCTCACTACGTTCGATCGCCGTGTCGATCGGCCGCCCGGTATCCACGGTGAGCCGGGAGGCCGCTCGCAACGGCGGCCGACTGAAGTACCGTGCGGTCCCCCAGCAACGTGCTCAAAGACACGGAGTCAACACATCCTCAACGAATTCTCCACATGATCCGCCCGACTGTTGCACCACAACGTCAGGCAAGGTGCTCATCCATTTCGTGAGAGGAAGCGATCGTCATGCAGGTTCGTATGATCACGGCAGCGCTCACCGCAGCTGTGGCGGTCTCGTTGGCGCCGGGCGTAGTGGGCATCTCGGCGGCCTCCGCTCAGGCAAGCCCTGCCGTCACGAGCAGCGTCTCCGTCTCCCTCACCTCTGCCTCGACTGCTGCGACGGCTACCGCGGCGGCAAAGTGGCATTTCATGGGAGTGTTCGCCGTTAAGCAGGCGTGCCAGGTCGCGGGGCGCTACTACAAGGCCGTCGGCTACGCGAAGGACTACAAGTGTAAGAAGATCCTGGTGGGGCCGGTCCACCGCCTCTACATTCTGAGGTGAGTTCGGCGTGGCGGGCCTTCTGACCGGAGGCCCGCCAGCACATGAGCCGACCGCCCGGCAAGGCGGCAGGCCAAGCAGGGCATCACGGGGCAGCAGGAAGATCCGGCCGAGCATATTGGGTTCTGATCCGTCAGGACCGCCCATGTACCGGATGACAAAATCCATACTGGCAGGCCGAAGCGAATCGACGGGATAGTTTGGCCGATCTGCAGGCATGCCACACAGATGATCCATAGCCTGGACGGCTGACTTGTCAGACATAGAAGATTGTTTCGGCATGCACCCCTTGCGAGCGATCGTTCTTGTGCTCACGGCGGCCTTGACCTGCGCATGCGGGCCGAAGGATCAGCCGGTGCACGACACCCCGTCGGCCGCGGCATCCAGCACCAGCCCCTCGATGCCGCCCTCCACCCCGGCTGCGGCGGAGGCGAACTACGTGAGCGAGGGCATGGTCGGCTTCTACATCGCCAACCCCTTCAAGATC
>NZ_JBIUBJ010000046.1:0-19382 GCF_044547985.1 Nonomuraea sp. NPDC052265 | reverse complement strand
GCTCCTGTTTACGGGGCAACAGCCCAATCCTGACCACAGCACGGCACTCTTCTGACTCGAGCCCCCAATACCAAATCCCTTTGTCAGCAGGCTCTTAGAGATTGGCGAGTTGCTGGTCAACGACACGCTGGTGAGCTGTCGTCGGGGATGGATCTGCCGCAACCGCTGGCGCGTCCCGGGCGAGGTGACGCAGATGACGTGCCCCTGCTGCTGCACCGACCAGCCGGGGCCAGCAGCCTAACAACGGGCACCGCACGGCTCCGGCGGCCCCATCGCTGCATTAGCCGGGCCGTCCGCGCGCTGTCGCTCGACACGTAGCGGCTGCGCGTCCGTCGCGCCCCGAGTTAGTGGAACGCGGGGCACTGGGAGAAACCCCGAAGTCGAGCCGCCGGTGCCCGCCCGCTGCATCAGCACTGGCCCTGAGCGGTGGAACCTCCCTGCGTTTCCCCGGCCTTTGGTTAGTCACATTGTCGCCGTCAACGCCTCGCTCGCCGCCTTCGCCGAGCAGGTGAACGAATCCAGCAGCGGCGCAGGGAGCCTCTTGCTGCCCAGACCGGCGGACTCCACTAGACGGGCCAGCGCTTGGCGGCGTCCGCCTGACACGCCCTCCAGGGGGTGGCGGTTCGTGAGGATGTCCCTGGCAGCGTATCCATCGCCGGAGGTGAGCACCTCGGTGGCCGCATGGTCATGTACGAGGCTGGCCATGCCAGGGTCGACGTCGGCGGCCAAGGTGGCGACAGTTAGGCCGAGCCTGGCGCGGAAGACCGCGTAACCGGGCTTCGGCTTGTCCGCGAGGAACTGCACGACCATCGATGTCACATCCTGGTCGGGCGCCGTGCTGCTCGGCTCGGTGCACATCACGCGCAAGCAGGCGGCGACCTGCTGCTCCCACGGCTCGGTGATCGTGCTCGCTTCCAAGAGGGAGCGCGCTGTTTGCGGGGCGCCGCGCAGACAGTGAGCGATGATCTCGGTCTGCCGTCCGTCCATGAGATGCAGACCGATGCCTCGGTGTGCCGTGGCGTGCGTGACTGCCTCGGGCCACCGGTCGGCGAGCACCAGGGCGCGGATGCCGTCAGCGATGTACTGCTGCCAGACCCATTCGCGTAACTTCTGGCGCTCGCGTGGGCTGCCGGTGAGGTTGGCCAGCGGTAGCGTGCGGTTCTCGATCACGAGATCGGCGCGGTTCATGACCGCCTGGTACATCGAGTCCAGTAGCCGTAGGGCGTGTTGACCGTCATCGGCGCGGAGTTGGAGCCTGGCGAGGTTGAGGACGGGTTCGAGCATGTATCCGGCCTGGCGTATGGACAGCGGGTGCCCAGCTTGTCGGTAGACGTTGATGTGCTGCCAGCACAGGTTCCGGGCCAGGTCCGGCAGGCCGCAGTCACTGGCCAGCAGCGCGGCCTTGTTCAGCGCGTGCGCCGCCTCGTGCAGCACGTCGGTGCCGGTGCGGGCGGCGGCTTCGGCGATGTCGGCGATCTCCCGGACTCGCTCCGGGAGCGAGGGGCATGCGGGTCGGCCGCGGCCGACGAGCGGGAAGCGGCGGACGGCCGCGCGCTGCGTGACGAGGTCCATGGTCAGCTTTCGGGCAGGAAGGCGGCTGTGGCCGCGTGGGCGAGGATGCCTTGGGTGGTGGCCGACAGGCCGAGCCGGTTCCAGTGGAAGATCACCACGTGGGTCAGGAGGGCGCGCAGCCCGCGGGTGAGGCGGCCTTCGGCTGCGGCGCGGCCGAGTTGGTTGCCGGCGCTCTGCCAGGCGGTGAGCCACGGTGTGGCGAAGCCGGCGAGCCCGCCCGGCGCGAAAGGCGGGGTGCCGGGTTGGGCGGGGATGGCCAGCAGTGTGCGCATGTTGGCGGTCAGCGCCTCCACGCGACCGCTGTCGCCCGGGGCGGGCGCTGGTCGTAGCTGGGCCACCCGGGCGAACACGTCGCCGCGCTCGAACCAGTCCAGGCCAGCAGCCTGGAGCAGGGCGTTGATGAGCACGACGGACAGTTCGCGGCGACCGAGGTCGGGACGGCCCTGGCGGGCGTAGTGCAGGACGCCGAGGCTGTCGGCGCAAAACAGCTCGTGTGCCGCCTGTTCCCCGGCCGGGCCGCCGAAGGCGGCGGTCTCCGGCTCGTAGATGGTCGGCCACCAGCGGGTGAGAGTCCCGGCTTCGGTCAGGTCGTCAAGCAGCCGGTCAACGGCCACGGTGTCGGCGTCGCGCAGGCGCAGCCTCCAGCCCGGCGGCTTGCGCAGGAACCACCATCCGTCGATTGCGCCGCACGCTTGGAGCTGCTCTAGGCGCGGCCCGAGCTGGTGTGCGCCGATCTTCTCGGCGGCATCCAGGTCGACGAACTGGACGCGTAGCTGATACCAGCGTGCTTCGGCCTGCCGTTCCAGGGCCGCGAGTCCGGCGGCCTGGTAAACCGTGGCGGCCTCGTCGAGGTCGGCCATATCCACGTCGAGGTCGTCGGCGACGGCGGCGAGGTCTGCGCCTGCGAGGAAGGCGAGAACACCCCCGGCGAGCTGCGACGGCGCGGCGGTCATGGTGTGGTGGCGATGAGGAGGCATGCGTCCCATCCCGAGCGTGGCGGTGCGGAGTGACGTGCGGTTTGCAAGGCCAGCCCGACCCCGGCGGGCCCGTCCGGCAGCCCCACGGCGTCGTTCTGGTCGTGAGCGTGCCGGGCGAGCGCGGCCGCGAGGACGGGGAGTCGGTGGCCAATCGCGGGGTTGGCGGCGTCGGCGGCGGCCCGGAAGGCGGTCTGGTACACCCCGGCGATTCCGTGGCACAGTCCCGGATCGGTGATCTTGTGGAGTTGCTGGTCGGTCAGGCATTCGGCCATGGCCTTCTCCGCGATGCCGCGCCGGGCGGGGTCGCGGGTGGCGAGAGCGGCCAGTTGCAGCGCGCGGGCGATGCCGGGCGTGCCGTAGCACCACGACGGCCGCCCAGGGCCTTGCTGGGCAGTATGGCCGGTGCCCAGTTCGTCGCGGGTGAGCCACTGCGGCCACCACAGCCCTTCGGGCGAGGAGCGCCGCCACTGATCGAACCAGCCGGACACCCTGTGAATGGCGTCGATCTGGCCTGGCACCCTGCAGCCGCGCAGCGCGGCCAGGGACAGCAGCGCGAGCGGCCCGGCCACGCCGTGCGCCAGACCGAGGTTGACGTGTCCACCCGGGGTGGGCGACAGCGGGTCAGGGTCGTGATCGACCCACCAGCCCGGCAGCTCGACCCCGTCCAGACGGCGCGGCTTGGACAACCGGATCATGTAGTCGAGCACGCCGCCGAGCAGGTCGCTGTTGGGGGCTCGCAGGAGCAGTAACGCGCCGAGGCCGGTCAGCCCGCGGAACACGTCGAATTCGGCGAACGATGCTGGCATGCGCCTCCTGGTCCGTTCCGCCGCGGTGGCCAGGCGGCGCTGCACCAGCCGCGCGACGTGCTTGTCCAGGCCACGGGCCGCCACCTGATAGCGGGGATCGCGGCTCGTGGCGGCAGCGTGCAGGATGAACGCGATGGCGGGCGCCCCGTAGTAGAGCCCCGCGTGCGGTGCGCTGTCGATCGGTCCGGAGGTGACCTGCCTGATGTGGGCGTGAGCGGTAGCCCAGTCTCCAGCGCCAGTCAGGGCTCGCTCAATGTGCAAGAGCGCGGTCGCGGCCGACCCCTTGGCCAGCGATTGCCGGTCCACGTCCCGCTCGGTGAGCTCCCCGACCTCGGGGGCGGTACGGCCGTTCATCGGGCACCGGCCAAGGCGAGGTGGCGTAGCGCGGCGGCGCGGGCGAGCCGGTCGGTGACCTTCTCGAACTCGGGATCGACGCCGAGGGCCCTCACGTGGTGATCGTGCAGCAGTGTTCGCAGCACCGTGGCCGGGTCGCGCTGGAGGGCGAGCGCGTGGTGGTAGGCGGTCAGTGCGGCATCGCGGACTCGCCACGCGGCGGCGACCTCCTCACCTCCTGGCACTGCGCGTACGGCCCGATAGTCGCCGGCGGGGTTGGCCCAGTGGAGGGCGTGGTCGCGTAGCGTCCGGTCAAGCGGGCCCGTCTGCTGTTCCAGGCGCATGACGAGCGCCCGGTACCCGGCAGTGGGGTCGGGCGCGAACGCGGCGGCCAGGTGTGTCATCGACGCGGCGGCCAACGCCTGACCAGATAGCCCGCTGGTGGCGGCCATGTCGATCTGGGCGATGGCTGCTCGGGTGTCGGCGGCGAACACGTGCTCGGCCGCCGTGCGGGCGTCGCCGTCGCCGTACCGTCCGGGCTGCTCGTGGTAGGGGGCAAGGGTCAGGTGCGCGGGCAGGCCGAGCGTTTCCAGGTGGGCGGCGAAGGCGGCCAGACGAGCCGCGACCGGCCCGTACTGGTCGAGGTCAGTCAGGCGTAGGAACACGGCGAGATGTTGGTCGGCGTCGAGCTGGATCATGTCGCGGTGACGGCGCACCCACCAGCAGACGATCAGGTCGGCGACGTCGTCGGCGAAGGCGGGCAGGTGCCGGACGAGGATGTCGTCGAACCGCGCAGGGGGCCCGGTCAGATGCGCGCACACCACAGGTGAGGCTCCGGGGTGGAACGTGCGGCCCGGCGGCACGGTCACGGGGAGAGGATGTGGCGGCGGGTCGATGGTGGTCATCGGGATCAGCAGCTCGGCCGGGCGGCCCAGCCACTCCAACCCGCGCGGCGGGTGGCCCTCCTGCAGCACGACCCGTCCGGCCCGCTTCAGGTGTCTGCGGAGCACAGCTCGGTGCACCGGCTGGTCGAGGTCGAGCGGGAGCCGGAAGTCGGCGTGGCAGAGCAAGACGTGCGCGGGCGTGCGCCACCGCTGCTGCCACGCCTGCAACGCCGCGTCCCACTCCCGCCCGCGGCCGTGGACGTCGTCGGTGGCCAGGAGCCAGCGGGCGGCGGCCAGGACGGTGCGCCGGTACCGGATGCGCGGTAGATAGGTGAGGAGGCGGGCGGCGCCGGGGTTGAGCGGTTTGAAGACGGCGCTTCGGGCGTCGGTGATCTCGGCGAGGAAACGTACCAGCGGCGGCGTCTGCCAGACGGTGTCCAGGGCGTGCGGGATGTGGGCTATGACGCGCCGGCCGGTGGAGCGCTGCACCAGGTGCATGTGGACGGAGTCGGCGGTCACCGCCAGGTCGCCGAGGTCGATTCCGCTGCTCGCGGGATGCCCGCCCAGGTGCAACACGGCGGGCAGGAGTTGCGGGACTCGGACGACGTTCTCGTTGCGGGGGCTGCGGGGCGGGAAGGAGAGCTGCACAGCCACCGCAGCGTCCTCGTTCGGCTCCCGGCGGCTGGTCCGGTAGGAGGCGGCCAGCCGGGCGCGGTCGTCGTCGTCCAGCAGCGGGGCGAACCGTCCGGCCATGCTGGCGTGGGCGGACGGCGTGGCCACGACGCGCAGTGCGAACTCGCCGCGGTTGATGGCCTCGGTGGAGGCGGCGTGCAGCTCGACGCCGAGTTCGAGGCGTTCGGGCAGCCTGCCGGTGGCGGGGTCGCCCACGGTCAAGGCGGTGATGTCGGCGTCGGTGAGCGTGATCTCGTCTGTCCCGGCGTGGATCGCGTTCTGGATGAGTGTCAGGAGGTAGGCATCTCGATCGGTGAGCGTGCGCCAGGTCGGCCGGGCGCGGGCCGCACCGAAGTAGCCGCCGGGAAAGCCGAGACCGGAGTCGGCCACCAGATCGTTGACCGGGACCAGCGCGCCGGGGCCGTACCGGGCCAGGAATCGGGCGCGGTAGTCCATCCAGCTCGTCCGGCCGAACGGCTCGCTGGCTATCCGCAGCAGGACGGTGGCCGCGTGCGCCGCCTCCTCCAGTACCGCCTCGGGGACGGAGATCCACGCGTCCAGGCCGACGTCTACGGTCAGCCGCGCCTGTGGGGCGAGCGCCGCCATCCGCCTGGTCGTGGTGGCGCGGATTGCCGCAGTCTGTGCCGCGTCGGCCGTGCTGTTGTGCCGGGCCAGCAGGTCACGGATGTCTTCCAGGTCGAGTAGCAGCGCCGCGACGTCGGCCAGGTCCTCGCCTACGTTGTGCAACACCTCGATCAGGTACGGCAGCGGATCGGCGATGGTCAGCGGCGGCCGTAGGTTCGTGATCAGGATGCGCTGGCCGATCAGTGTGCTCAGCAGGTCAACGATCGATGCCTCCGACGCGCGAGGGAACCGCCTGACCAGGTCGTCGACGAGCCGGCTGAACGGGACTGGGGCCGAGGCCGTCTCCAGCGCAGACCGGACGGGCCGGGTCAGACGTACGGAGATTTCACGCACGGGGCGCGCTGCGCGGGCCTCGCCTTCCGCCAGGGAGGCCACGATGAACCGGTCGTCGCGGACGATCCCGAGGTTGTTGGCCACGACGGTCAGGCGCGGGCGCAGGCCCGGATGCTGTTCTATCTGGTCGATCAGGCCGGTGATCCAGTCGGCGTCCACCCGTGCGAACGCCTGATGCCGGGTACCGATGGCGGCCGCTGCGGGCCCGATTCCGGCCGTGGCGATCCCGGCGAACAGTCCGAAGGGGGTCGGTCGGCCGCGCCAGCGCAGCAGGAACGATGCGGTGGCGCGGCGCACATTGGACGCCGAGGCTGTGGCAGAACCGAGCAGGACGTCGACGCGGGCAGCCAGGTCTGGGCTGGCCGTCTGCAGGGCCTCGCGCACGTCGCTGCGTGCCCATGTCTTCGCCAGCCAGGCCCGGCCGTCCTGGAGGACGACGGCGGGGTCATGGAGGTCGAGGCAGGCCGGTAGTTCAAGGTCGCCCGGGTCGGTGCTTCCTCGCACCATGACCAGGCCGGTATGGCGGTAGCGCGGGGGGACGCTCATGGTGATTCCTCGCCCGGATCGGGACCGGCACCGTGCGGTGCCCACGCGGGTCGTGGGCACCGCACGGCAGAGAGTGGGTCAGGAAGGGTTGTTGGCGGCCGTGCTGCAGGCGCTCGTGGCGCACGAGACACCGCACCCGTCGTCGGTGGCGCACATCATGGTCACCAGCGGCGTGGCGGCCTCGATGACGCGCATATCGAGCTCGAACTCCTCATCGGCCGCGACGTCAGCCGAAGGCAGGACGTCAGCGGCGAGTGCCAGCGGTGGAGCCATCAGGGTCACACTCCTCACATGGGATTGGGCGTGGGGCATCCTGTCCCGCTTGAGCGGCTGCTCAGGCAGGCCAGGAGATCGTGACAAGACCGTGGGTCTTGGTGAAGGTCGCGGTCCCCTCAGAGATGACCGGGGTGGTACCGGTCGGCCAGTAGGCGAACGTGGGCTCGGCTCGGTTGCGGGCCCGCTCGTCCCATGCCTGGATCTGCTCGACCATCGCGGCCGCGGCCTCCTGCCCGTGGGCCCCGTAGGCGCGGGCCCCGAACTCCACGCCCGACCCGCCCGGGGCGGGACGCACCGACAGGTAGGCGAAGGAGTCGCCGCGCACGCCAGCGAACGGGAACCACGTCTTGCGCTCCTGCGCCAGCTCGGTCCCCTCCTCGACGGCCAGCTTGCAGAAGCCGGGCAGGTAGCTCGCGAACCACAGGTGCAGGTCGGCGAACGATTCGCTGCCGCCGACGGTGACGCCGGACCACGCCTCACTGCGCTCGGAGGCCAGGACGCCGTCCAGTAGGGCGGGGTTGTCGGGTGCCCCGTCGTCGAACCGGAGCGTGACGATGTGGCCGTTGGGGTCGGGCAGCCGGAACTCGCGGTCGATGTGCTCGCCGACGCCCTGCATGGCGACGAACCCGCACACCACCGAGGACGTGCTGACGAGGTGGTCGTTGACGCGGCGGAAGGCGATGGAGCGGCTGACGCCGTTCATCCGCAGCGGCACCACCAGCGTGCCGCCCTCGGCCAACTGGTTCCGCCATGCTGGGGCCAAGTCCCACGCGCCGACCGTCACGATGGTCGCGTTGAACTTGTCGTAGCCGGGGATCTCGTGTCCAGCGTCGGCCGTGAGCACGGTGACCCGGTCGCCGTACCCGGTGGCCTCCAGGCTCGGCTTGGCCCGGTTGGTCACCTCCGGGTCGATGTCCGCGGAGACGACGTGGCCCTCCGGCCCGACGATCTCGGCGGCCATCGCCGCGTTAGGGCCCCCGGCGCCGATCTCCAGCACGATCATGCCCGACTTCAGCTCGGCCTGCTCCAGCATCGCGGTCTGGACGAACGCGGCACTGATGGAGGAGATGGCGATGCCGTTCTCATCCCGCTTGGTCACCACGGCCTCGTCGAGCCTGTAGGTGACTTCCAGCGGGGTGCCGGCGGGCACGAAGGCGTGCCGAGGCACCGTGCGGAAGGCGCGGTCGACCTCCGCCGACGTGATGTATCCCGCCGCGGCGAGTTCGTCCGCGAGCTTGTCCCTCAGCACACCGGCCTGGTCAGCGGTCTCGTCGGTCACGAATGGTCTCCTTGTTGTGTGTTCTGTGGACGGTTTACCTGCGGAGGGGCTTGGTGTGGCGCGGGTTCACGCTGGCGGCGCCGGCCAGTGGTGTCTACGGGACACGCGGGGGGCTGGGAGCCGCCCTGCCTCGCGGGCAAGGGCGTCCTCCAGTACCTTTCGGCCGGGCATGGGCACCGAGGGCCCGGCTGGAGGCTCGAAGCGCGTAAGACGGCCTGCGCGAGCAACTGCACGTGTATGGCATCCCCGCTGGTCCTTGCGCCGCTGAACACCAACCGGAGTGTCAGACATGCGCCAATGAGAAACCGCGCGAGCCCGGTGCGGAGCGAGGCGTCGGGTGGCAGTTCGGGCGTCCAGGGGTTCCCGTACACGAGCAAGATCAGATCCATCGGGCCCTCCCGACTCCAGGGCGGGGACACGGCGGCTACTCGGCCGTCGTCGTGCTCGGCCGTCGGACCGTGTCGTCGTCTGCGCTCTCCCCGCTGTGACCGTTCACCGGGGCGGGCCGAGCAATAAAGGGAGCGCGTGCGGGCTCGACAGACGCGCGAGAGTGTCGCGCCGCGTCGAGTCGGAGATAGGCGAGCACAATTCCATCCATCGGATCCGACCTTTGTCCAGGTTGGGCGCGGTGCGCCCATGAGGATGTTGTGTCTCGCCGCCCACGAGGGGCGTGCCTGCATGTGGGCGGCGAGTGGGACGGCACGCGCACCCGGGGTGTGATCGTGGGTGATTGGCCCGCGCCGCAGTGCACGGCCTGGTGAGCAATTCTCCTTCGCATGCCAGACGGTGCCGGACGTGGCCGCGCAGTGCCCGCCTGCGCGCGGAGGCGCCTGAGCGGCCACGTCTCGCTGTTTCACCCGAGCACCTCCTGAAGGAAGCCGGGTGGTACGTGGACGACCGCCGGAGGGTGCGCCGGGATAGCCTTGGCCATCTCCTCCAGTAGCACCTGATCGACGTCGAGGATGCGACGCCACACCTCGCGGAGGTTGTCGGCCTTGACCGGCGTGTTAAGCCTGTGGTCGTACGCCGGGTATGCGGTGAAGACCCGAAGGTACGGCTCCCACATCACCTGCCAACGGCCGCCCAGCGACCCCTGCAACTGCACGGCCAGGGCGCGGGCTTTCGTGTCGCTCAACTTGGGGATCGCTTCGATTGGCGTGACAGGCTCGTCACGTTTGATCAGGCTCCAGCGATGAGTGCGCTGGATTCGTGCATCAGGGCATCGGTGGCGATGCTGTGAAGTCACGAGCTTCTCCGGGTTGGATAGCGGGTGGTCTTTGAGTGAAGAGGCGCGGGCCGGCCACGCACTGGCAAGATGGCGCGGCCCGCGCCAGGGTGCGGTACGGCGGGGAGTGGACACCGGGCCGTCCGCGCCAGAAGTGGCAGGCAGCGCTTTCGGATGCGCTGTTTCCCGGGAGGGCGGGGCTGCCACGTCATGACCGTCACGCTTCGGGCCGTTTAGCCATCAGCATGAGGAAGTGCGGCGCATCTCGTTCCGGGGTGCGCTCCGTCGGGTCGGGCAGAAAGTCGATCGTGGGAAGCACTCCCGTGTTGTGCAGGCGGAAGTCACGTACAAGATCGACGATTTCGTCTCGGGATCGGACGTAGATTGGGATGCCGCCGTGTAGTTGTTCGTAGGCGACCTGGCCGCTCTTGATCCGGGCCGGGTCCATTCCGTGCCCCGTGACGTGCGTCAACACGAGCACGCTGTCCGGGGCGAGGCGGGCTCGGAGAGCGAACATAAGATCGTTGGCGTGCCCGTCGTCGAGGAAGTGCAGCACAGCCCCCAAGATCACCACTACGGGCCTGTCCAGTCGCAGATGCGTGCCCATGGCGTCCAACACCGCGGCGCTCCGCCGGAGATCCTGCTGCACTACATGGACCGCAGGCCCGCGCAGTAGGGCCCGGCAGGTCGTCACGACCAACTCGTCAGAATCGAGAGCCAGCCATTGGATCTCGGGCCGGACGGCGACGCCGGCCTCGTACAGATCTGGGAGTTCGAGGGTGTCACCACCCTGTACGGGTTTGCCGCATCCCAAGTCAGCGAACTGCAGGTGCCCCTCGCTGGCGAGGTGACGAACCGCGCGGACCAGCGCGGCCGCGTTCTCCTGAGCCACCTCGTCCACCTTGTCGTGGATCGCCTTCTTGAGCTTGTCTACAGCCTCCCGGTCAGGGCCGAATGCCTCCTTGCTGGCCCCTCGCAGTGCGGCGTAGGTGCGAGCAGGAACAGCCGTGGTTGGGTCGAAGGTGTCACCAGGCGGTGCGGAATCGGTTGTCATGATGGGAATGCCTCGAATTTGGCTTGGGCGGGTCGGATGAGCGTGTTGCTCCTCCCAGCAAGGCCTCGTCAAACTGTGTAACAACGATGTCAACGACTGTGACGCTGGGTCACGGGCCGCCGCGTCCAAAACCGTTGGACGCCCTGTCCATGCTTTGACCTGCGCCGTTGGAGCTCTGACAGGGGAGACGTGGACCACTGGGCCGACTTCAGGGCGATCACGAAGAGTAGTTCGCCGTTACTGTTGACTGGACAGCACTACGCCGCAGGGGGATCCCATGGCTGACCCGAAACCGGGGGCGCGTGCAGCTCGTGAAGCGCTACGGACGGAGATGACACAAGCGGGTTGCACCAGCGCGCAGATCGTGACAGAGATGCGGGCACGATGGCGGTTCCGACCTCGGGAAGCCTGGCGTCATGCACACGGCTGGAGCCTCCAGCAGTGTGCGGACCGGCTGAACGCAGCCGCCGCTAATCGACGGCGTCCAGTCATCGCTGCCGATGCATCCCTACTCGGCAAGTGGGAAAAGTGGCCTGGTCCGTCCAGTCGGCGGCCGACTCTCCAAGTCCTTGCCCTCCTCGCTGAGGTCTACGGGTGCATGATCAGTGACCTCCTCGACCTGGACGACCGCCGTGCCATACCAGAAGAAGAACTGCAGCTCATCAGCTCCGCAGCGCACCCGGACGCAGAGCAGCCGTTGGAAGTGCTGCCATCGTCGCCCCTGCAGCTTGATCTCTCTCCTGATACGTCGAAAGCGCAGACAGGGGTTGAGCTCGTACAGGCCACCGCGACCGAGTCGGCTACCTGGGCCCAGTGGGCTGAAGCCACAAACATCGGCGACATCGCTCTCGAACAGCTTCAGGCCGACACCCGAGTCCTTGCCGCACGCTACGTCAGTGGGGATCCGCTGGAAGTGTTCAAGGACGCCCGTACGCTTCGCGACCAGGTGTTCGGGTTGTTGGAAGGGCGCCAACATCCACGGCAGAGCGCCGAACTGTATGCCGCAGCGGGATACCTGTGTTCGCTGCTCGCGTGGATCAGCTCGGACATGGGGCAGTTGCAGGATGCAGACACCCAGGGGCGGACCGCGTGGTTGTGCGCGGAGCTCTCAGGTCATTCCGATCTGCGTGCGTGGGTGCTGTCTACCCGCAGCAAAATAGCTTTCTGGGATGGTCGGCTAAGGGAAGCCGTCAACCTGGCGCGTCGAGGTGTCACCTACCAATCCCACGGCACAGTAGGGATGCTGTTGTCGTGCCAGGAAGCAGATGCTTGGGCTGCCCTTGGGGCCGCAGCGGAGGCTCGGGCCGCATTGGAGCGGGCATCGGCAGCTCGCGAGGGCATGGTCGGAGTGGATGAAGTTGGCGGCATCTTCTCCTGCTCGGATTTCCGGTACTCGAACTACGCCTCGGCGGTCTTCTTGCGGGTGGGCGCGGCTGAGCAAGCACTGCACGAAGCAGATCAGGCATTCGTTCACCAGCAACCGCCCCAGGCATATGGGACGGTTGCCCAGGTACGCATCGTGCAAGCAGCCGCACATCTGGCGCTTGCGCAGCCTGATGGCGCTTTGGAGCCGCTGCGGGCGGTGCTCGCCATGCCTCCCCATCAGCGCCTTGAGACAGTCGCGAGCCGCGTCCGGGAGTTGGCCAGAGATCTGGCGCACTCGTCGATGGCGGACAGCGAGCCGGCGATTCTGATCCAGCGCGAGATCGAGGAGTGGGGCAGGCAAGCTGCGCGGCGAACACTGGCGCTCCCGCAAGGGTAGGCACGACGCAAAAGGATCTTGTGGAGGTATGACATGAACGACCAGCAGCGGATGGCCGATCACTGGTGGTGGCGACCTGGTTGGGGGCTCAGTCGTCGCTTCTATACCTGGCATCTCACCTTCGAACACTCTCCGGAAGTGCACCGGCTGGCGCAAACGTATCGAGACGCGCTCGCCGAGGTCAGCGGGCTGGATCTGGTGCCCGATAAATGGCTGCACCTGACCATGCAAGGGGTGGGCTTCGTTGACGAGGTCAGCGACGCCGACGTCCGGGCTATCGTCGATGCTGCCCAGACTCGCCTGGCGTTGCTGCCGGCGTTCGAGCTGAAGCTAGATCGACCTCGCATCACGCCAGAGGCCATTCGCTGGGAGGCAACACCTGTGGGGCCGCCCTCCGCTGTACGCGATGCGATCCGTTCGGCCATCGCAGATGTGTGGACGACGGTTCCGGAGCCAGCAGAAGGGTTCGAGGCTCATGTGACCATCGCGTACAGCAACGCCGACGGTCCCGCAGGGCCGGTACAGAATGCATTGGACCAGGTGGACGAACCTCCCGCCTTGGCTGAGATACGCAGCGCCGACCTGATCATTCTTAATCGAGACGAGCAGATGTACGAGTGGGAGAGGTTCGCCACTGCGCCCTTGAAAGCTGGGCCTATGCGAGGCTGAGCGAGGCAGCCTGTGTAGATGTGGAGTGGCGGCCGGTCACTATGGCAATGGCACCTGCGGCCCGCTCTCAAGGTCCTGGTCATGTCGCTGGAGCCGAGTACGCGCTGAACCCGATGTGGCCGCGGCCCACCTGCGACAGCGCGGGCATCCCGCGTGTGATCATTGCCGATATGGCTACGGCAGTGCGTTTTCACCCGAGCACCTCCTGACGGAGTGCTACGCAGGCGACCTCGCGTAATTGCACGTCACAGACTGTAGGCGGCCAGTGACTTACTCGCGTGGGCGGCCAGCGGAGCCGTGACGTGTTCGGCGTCTTGGTAGACGCGGCGCAGGGTGTTGGAGGCGAACGAGCGCTGGAACTCCAGCCCGACGTAGCCGAGGCCCAGGTGTGTGGTGGAGATGCCGCTATCGTGCAGTGGCAGCCCGTTGGCGTCGAGCGCTCCGAGCGGTGCCAGGTAGTCCAGGTGGGGCAGGTAGCCGGTGGCGTAGATGACGGTGTCGACATGCTCGCGCTCGCCGTCGGCCCAGATGATCTCATGGCCGTCGAAGGCGGTGAACATCGGCCGCCGGTCCCAGCGGCCCGCCTCCAAGGAGGCAGCGTAGTCGCCGGTGTCCAGGACGGGGGTGCCGGTGGCGATACGGGCCAGCCAGTGCGGCGGCAGGGAGTCGAAGCCGGTGGTGGTGTGCCAGTAGTGCACGTCCTTGCCGCCGATGAACTGCGGCATGAATTGAATCAGCTGGCGGGTGGCCAAGGTGACCGTGGCGACCTCGGCGAGCTCGTAGCCGACCTGGACGGCGGAGTTGCCGGCCCCCACCACGACGACGCGCCGCCCGGCGTAGTGCTTGGGGTTGCGGTAGTCGGCCACGTGCAGAGCTTGTCCGGTGTAGTCGTCCTGGCCGGGAAGGGCAGGGATGTAGGGGTTGCCGAAGGAGCCGCTGGCGGCGATCACGCCCATGGCGCGGAGGGTGTCCCCGGCGGCGGTGTGGACGAGGAAGCCGCCCGAGCCGTCGGCTGCCACCGCGGTGACGTGGGTACCGGTGCGGATCTCGACGTCCAGGCTGTCGGCGTAGCGCTGTAGGTAGGCGACGACCTCGTCACGGGTGGGGTAGTGGTCGCCGTCGCCGGGGAAGTCCTGGCCGGGCAGGGCGCTGTAGCGGGCGGGTGAGAACAGGGTGAGGCTGTCGTAGTAGCTGCTCCATGAGCCGGTGGGCGTGTGGCCGGCTTCGAGGATGACGGGGGTGCGGCCGGCGTCGCGCAGTGCGCAGGCTGCTGCCAGGCCGGACTGGCCGGCGCCGATGACGATGGTGTCCATGCCGCCGGATCATATCCTCATATACAGAAATGACAATACGGTAGAGTCGTGCCATGCAGACGGCAGGCAGCGGCATCCAGCTCACCGACGCGGCGCGAGGCTTCCTCAAGGCCCTGGCCAGCGACACCCGCCAGCAGATCCTGTTCCTGTTCGAGGGCGGGGTCGAGCTGACCGTGGGCCAGGTGGCCGAGCGTCTGTCGTTGGCCCAGTCGGCCACCTCCACGCACCTGGCGACACTGCGCGAGGGCGGGGTCCTCGCCTCACGACGCGAGTGGAAGACCGTCTACTACCGGGCCAACCCCGATGGGGTGCGGCAGGCACTGGCCGACCTGCAGGCGGCCTTGGCTGCGTGCTGCCCGCCCGGCGAGAGTCCCTCTGTCGGCGGTTGCGGCTGACCGAAGGGGAAGCGGTCGTACGCCAGGGGCTGAGCGCTCTGCTGATTTGACAATCTTCTAAGCAGTGGTTTAGAATCTGAGCTGTTTAGATGAAGTTCTATTCAGGAGGTGCGCGATGCGCGCTCTGCTCACCAACCTGCGCCGCCCCGCCGACGCCTCGGAATTCACCTTCAACGAGGCCACCTCGGAGGTGTGCGACCGCGTCTGCCGCGCCGATGCCGCCATCGAGCGCGCCCGCACCTCCGCCCTGTCGTCCTTGTCCTTCCGCTGACCCGCGCGCCATCTGGAGAGCCGTCATGAGTGACAGTTGCTGCGGCACCGTTGCCGTCGAGATCGAGCAGTTCGCCACCCCTCAGCAGGCCACCTTCGGGCAGACGGGCGACCTGCCTGTCGCCGTGATCGGCGCAGGTCCGGTCGGCCTGGCCGCCGCCGCCCACCTGGCCGAACGCGACATCGACTTCCTGGTGCTGGAGGCCGGCGAGCAGATCGCCGCGTCGATCGCGCAGTGGGGACACGTACGGGTGTTCAGCCCGTACCGGTACAACATCGACGCCGCCGCCCGTCGCCTGCTGGAGGCCGACGGCTGGACGGTTCCTGACTCCGACTGGCTGCCGACCGGCGCTGAACTCATCGCCGACTACCTCGCCCCGCTCGCCAAGCTGTTCGGCGACCGGGTACGGCTCGGCGCGCGGGTGAGCGCGATCAGCCGCCTCGGCTACGACCGGGTCCGCACCGCTGGCCGGGAGCAGGCCCCGTTCCTGATCCGGCTCGACGACGGCACCGAGCTGCAGGCCCGCGCGGTCATCGACGCCTCCGGCACCTACACCAGCCCGAACGTGCTCGGCGCGAGCGGCCTGCCCGCCCACGGCGAGCACGAGATGTCCGTCGACCACGCCCTGCCCGACGTCCTCGGCGCAGACCGCGACCGCTACGAGGGCAGGCGCGTGCTGGTCGTCGGCGCCGGCCACTCCGCCGCCACCACCCTGCTCGCCCTGGCCGAACTGGACAACACGCCGATCACCTGGGCGATCCGAGCCGGCAACGCCACCCGCACCTACGGCGGCGGCGACGCCGACGCACTGCCGGCCCGCGGCGCGCTCGGCACCCGGCTGCGCGCCCACGTCGAATCCGGCCGCATCCAGTTGATGACCGGCTTCTTCACCCACCGCGTCAACGCCACCGGCCAGGGCGTCGAGGTCGTCAGCCGCGACCCCTCCGGGCACGAGCAGGCCGTCACCGTGGACCGGATCGTGTCGGCCACCGGCTACCGCCCCGACCACTCCATCGCCGCCGAACTGCGGCTCGACCTGGACCCGGTGCTCGGCTCCCCCCGCACCCTGGCCCCGCTGATCGACCCCAACCAGCACTCCTGCGGCACCGTCCCGGCCCACGGCGTGGACGCACTCGCCCACCCCGAGCCCGGCTACTACGCGGTCGGCGTCAAGAGCTACGGCCGCGCCCCGACCTTCCTCATGGCTACCGGGTACGAGCAGGTCCGTTCGGTCGTGGCGGCGCTGGCGGGGGACTGGGAGGCGGCCCGGGACGTTCAGCTCGACCTGCCCGAGACCGGCGTGTGCTCCACCGACCTGGTCGAGGCCCAGGAGCAGCGGGTCGGCCTGGCCACCGGCATCAGCGGCGGCCTGCTGTCCACCCCGCTTCCCCTCGCCACCGTGAGCGCCACCGCCGAGTCCGGCGGCAGTTGCTGCGGCTGAAAGGAAACCCCGGATGTCCGACGGCTACCCCACCGCCGCCCAGAAGGAAGCGCTGCGCCTCATCTGCGACCACGAGCCGATGCCCGCCCACCGACTGGCCGACGAACTGGTCGCCGCCCGCAACCCCAGCACCAACCCCGGCTACGGCCCGGCGATCGCCCGGATGGCAGGAACGCTCGCCTGGCGGCTGCAGGCCCAGGGCTTCATCGCCGAAACCCTCGCGGGCGACTGGGCGACCACGACTGAGGGCCGAGCGCTGATCGCCTGTCCAGCATGAGTTCCCCCGCCGAGACCGCCGCCCTCCAACAGCAGGGCGGCGGTCCGCCGCGTTCCCGGCATGGCCGGCGGGTCGTCGCCGCGCTGGCCGTCACCCAGACCATCGGCTACGGCGTGCTCTACTACGCCTTCTCCGTCTTCCTCGTCCCGATGGCCCACGACCTGCACGCCACCAACACCCAGGTCGCCGCCGCGCTGACGGTGTCCGTGCTGATCACCGCTGTCTGTGCCCCGCTCGCCGGGCGGTGGCTGGATGCCCACGGCGGGCGCGCCTTGATGACGCTCGGTTCGCTGCTCGGCGCAGGGGCGGTGCTGGCCTGGTCACAGGTCACCGCGCTGTGGCAGCTCTACCTGGTCTTCGCCGCCATCGGCATCGCCTGCTCGATGGTGCTGTACGAGGCCGCGTTCGCCGTCATCATCGCCTGGTACGGCACCGACGCGCGAGGCCGTGCGCGAGGCATCCTGGCCCTCACCATCGTCGCAGGGTTCGCCTCCTCGATCTTCATCCCGCTCACCGGTCTGCTGGTCGACGCCTACAGCTGGCGCCAGGCCCTCGTGGTCCTCGGTCTCGTCTACGGCCTGGCGGCGATCCCGCTGCACGCGCTGGCGATCCGCCGCCGCCCGGCCCACGCCCGCACACCTGAGGCGGCCGGGGAACGCGCCGACCTGGTCAGGGCCGCCGTGCGCCGCCGTCCGTTCTGGCTGCTGGTGATCGCCTTCACCGCCAGCGGCGGCGCGGTCGCCGTCGTCGCCGTCGTGTTGGTCACCTACCTCATCCACCTCGGCCACAGCCCGGTCCTGGCCGCCACGCTCGCCGGACTGCTCGGCGTCCTGTCGGTCACCGGGCGGCTGGTCACCACCGGTCTGCAGACCCGTCTGCCCGCCGCTCTCATCGCCGCCGCGATCTATGCGCTGCAAGGCGTCGCGGCGCTGCTCCTGCCGGTCCTGGGAGCGAGCGTCGCGGGCGCGATCGGTTGCGTCCTGCTCTTCGGGCTCGGCTTCGGCGTCGGCTCCATCACGCTGCCGCACCTGCTCGTGCAGCGGTACGGCACCGCCGCCTACGCCACCTTGTCGGGCCGCATCGCGATCTTCTCCGTCGCCGACAAGGCCCTGGCTCCGCTCGGTGCGGTCGCCCTGGCCCAGGCGGTCGGCTACACCTGGGTGATGAGCGCGGTCGCCGCCGTCTGCGTCACCGCCGCCTTGTCCCTGGTCGCCTACCATCGCGTATAATTTAGACGAATGTCGAATTAAGGAGCCGTGGATGACCGCCGTGACGATCCAGTGCTGCGCGCCGATCGCTCGCGAGCCGCTCAGCGAGGCCGACGCCGCTGAACTGGCGACGCTGCTCAAGGCCGTGGCCGACCCGGTACGGCTGCGCCTGCTGTCGATGATCGGCTCCCACGCCGGCGGCGAGGCGTGCGTGTGCGACCTGACCGGCACCTTCGACCTGACCGCCCCCACGATCTCCCACCACCTGAAGGTGCTGCGCACCGCCGGGCTGATCGACGGCGAACGCCGGGGAACCTGGGTCTACTACCGGATCATCCCCGAGACGGTGAACAGGCTGGGCGCGCTGTTCGCACCGCTCGCCGCCCCGGCCAGGGCGCAGAACGGCCCGGTGGACGTGGAACTGCTCACCGTATGACCTCAGTGGCACGCCTGGCCGATGTCGTGGTCATCGGCGCCGGGCAGGCCGGGCTGGCGGCGGGCTACTACCTGCGGCGGACAGGCGTCGACTTCGTCATCCTGGACGCCCAAGACGCTCCTGGTGGCGCCTGGCAGCATGCCTGGCCGTCCCTGCGGCTGTTCTCCCCGACGCAGTACAGCTCCCTGCCCGGCCGGATGATGCCGATCCCCGCCGACGGCGGCTATCCGGACGCCGCCCACGTCGTCGCCTATCTGACCGACTACGAGCAGCGTTACCGGCTGCCGATCGTCCGCCCCGCCACCGTGCGGGCCGTGCGAGATGCCGGTGACCGCCTCGCCGTGGACACCAGCATCGGCACCTGGCACGCCCGCATCGTCGTCAGCGCCACGGGCACCTGGTGGCGTCCCTACGTCCCGCACTACCCCGGCATCGGCGGCTTCTGCGGCGAGCAACTGCACACCGCCGGCTACCGCGGCCCCGAGCCCTTCCACGGCCGCCGGGTGCTGGTCGTGGGCGGCGGCAACTCCGCCGCCCAGATCCTCGCCGAGCTCTCCCAGGTCGCCCGGACCACCTGGGCGACACTGCGCCCGCCCCGGCTGCTGCCCGACGAGATCGACGGCCGCGCCCTGTTCGACCTGGCCACCCGCCGTCATCAGGCCACCCTGGCCGGACGGAACGCCGAAAGCATCGGCGACTTGGGCGACATCGTCGCCGTCGCGCCCGTCCGCGAGGCCCGCGACCGGGGCGCGCTCAAGGCCGAGCCCATGTTCTCCCGCATCACCCCCGACGGCGTGGCGTGGGCCGACGGCAGCACCGAGGCGTACGACACGATCGTGTGGTGCACCGGCTTCCGCCCCGCCCTGGCCCACCTGGCCCCGCTACGGCTGCGCGGCCCCGGCGGCGTGATCTCCACCGACGGCACCCGCGCCCTGGCCGAACCGCGCCTGCACCTGCTCGGCTACGGCGACTGGACCGGCCCCGCCTCGGCCACCCTCATCGGCGCCG
>NZ_JBIUBJ010000045.1:0-27672 GCF_044547985.1 Nonomuraea sp. NPDC052265 | reverse complement strand
CCCAGCCCGGAACTCCGGATCAAAGCGCCGCCGCGTGACTGCTGCCACGACCAAACCTCTCCCGGTTCGGTCTCCACGCTACGGGGGGATGCACAGAACCGACTCGGCCGGCGTCTGGCTAGGGTCTTCACCAAGGCCGAGACCGCAGAGCAGACACTTCAGCGTCTGCTAACCGAGGGCGGCGGGACGTACGAACACCGCCTGCTGAGTGAGCGCGTGGCCTTGGACGAACAAGCCCGCCGAATCGAGGCTGCCCAAACGGCAGGCCTGCACCTGAGCCGTGCCCGCCAGAGCGTCACAGCGAGTCGTCAGCGTCTGACGGAACTTCGCCAGCGCGAACGCGCCCTGCAGCGCCAACTGACCGCTCTCCGCCCATGGCACCGTACCCGCCGTCACACTCTTACGATCGCGCTTGGTGAACTCCGCCAACACCAGGACAGCCTCATCGATGAAGTCGCACGGATCAACACTCAGATCCCTGCACTGGAACAAGCTGCTCGTCTGGCCGCTGATCGGGCGCCATCTTCCGCCGCCTGGCCATCGATTCAGCAACACCATGCCAACTTGGCGGACACCTTGCCCTCCGCCCTAGAGGCGGCTCGCGATCGTGATCTCACCGCCGCCAGGAGATACGTCAATGAGCTTCGCCAGACCGCCAACCGCGTTCAAGGTGAGCTTGCCGCCATACGAGGTGAAATCTCCCATCGCCTCGACCTGACCCCCGACCAACGAGAGGCCGAACAGGCCATCCGCGCCAGGTACATCGCAGCGAACTCTACGGACGTCCTGAGGTCGGCAGCCTCACGCACTCCTGGCCGCCTCGAACCGCGAGGGCGGTCTCAGGCGTACCAACCAACGCCTCATCGCTCCAGCAGCCAGAACGATCAGGGCCGCGGTCTCTCCCGCTGAAGCCGAGAACAGGACGAGCGTGTGCACTCCTGAGTCGAGCTGGGGATTGGAGATTACAGAGAGGCGATGGGTGCGGTTCTACAGCCTCTCCGGTGCCTTCCTCGCCGCGGGAGCATAGTCGTCGGGAAGCCGCGCCTCCAGGTAGTCGACCCTCGCTACGCTCGGGCCGCTCCACCTGGACCCGCGGCTTCTCGACGACTGTTTCGCCGGAGCCGAGGAAGGCGTACGACTGAACCTGTCCACGCACACGCGTCTGGCATGTGGATGTTGCCCTATCAAGCGTGTCCGTTGCGCTGGCCCGTGGAACCGAGCGTCGACCTGCGTGGCGGCGGCTAATACGTTCCCCCGGTGTATAGGCGCCAGCGAGCTTCGAGGTCTGCAAGGCGAGTCTCAAGCCGTTCCACGTGCTCGGCGAGCTTCCGCACCTCGTCGAGCACCTGCTGAAGCTCAAGGGACGATGGCTGAGGGCTGCCAGGAGTCTTGATCACATATGTCCCGCGCGTTGAGTGCGCACTGACCAGGCCCTCGCGCGTGAGTTCGTCCAGCGCTCGGCGGATCGTCTCAATGGCGACGCCGTAGCGCTCGGACAACTGCCGCCGTGCTGGCAGCCGCTCGCCGACCTTCAGATGCCCCTCTCTTACCTCCCGACATAGGTCGTCGGCGATCTGAAGGTAGGCCGGACGTGGGTCGCTGAAGTCGGGCACTGACATGGCCCCAGGGTAAATGGGCTAGCTGTACCAGAGAAGCTGACAGGGAGTATTGCCTTCCGATTGAGCTAGTACAAACATCTCAACTAGTGTCCGTACCAGCAGGACATCCTGACCGAGAAGGTCTCGCAACTGACGGGCTAGGGGATCTCGTGGAGCAGTAGCGCCAATCGAAAACGACCTGGTCAGGAGACTGTCTATCTCGTTCAGATCGTCGCTCACCGGAGAGGGAAAACGAGGCATTTGAAACCCCTGACAAGGATCTGCAAGAAGAGTAATGATCCATACGGCGATCAGTGCCACAATACGGTCATGTCGCATCTCCACGGAGGAGGGCCTCTCGTCGCTCTGCTGGTGTCGGCCTGGCCGAATACCCGAAGACGGGAGGCCGGTGTTGATGGTTAGACCGATCCGGCTGCCGCCCCAACGACGACCGCTACACCTAAGGATCAACCGCAGCGCCCGCGTCGCTGACTTGTTGTCCTGCCGAGAGGCCAGCCATGACGTCCAGCTCGGCGTCACGAGGCGGCTTCCAACGGCCCCGGCGCCCATACCACCAAGCATGACGCCGGAGCCGTACCCCTACCGCTGACTAAGAACGAATAGGAGCACCCCCATCATGGCCGCATCCGTCCCCCGTAACCACCCAGCTCCGCACATCGTCTTACCGAGTGGACCCCCACGTCTGAAGCACAGCGCTGCCGCGGAGCTGCTCGCCATCCTGCTGGAGGCGTACGAGGTCCTGCAGACCAGTCACTCGGACGCAGCGTGAGGGAACCCATGGACATCATTCCCTTCGCCTTCTATGGCCGAGTCTCCACTGAGGACAACCAAAATCCCGAGTCCTCGCGGGCCTGGCAGATCACCCGTTCCCGCGCGCTCATCGAGCCGAGCGGGGGCGTGATCGTCGCCGAGTTCTTCGACATCGACAAGTCCCGCTCGATCCCTTGGGCTCGCCGCCCGCAAGCGGCGGCGTTGCTCGCCGAGCTGCGCAACCCCGATCGAGGCTTCGAAGCAGTGGTGATCGGCGAGCCCCACCGGGCCTTCTACGGCAACCAGTACGGCCTGACGATCCCGATCTTCGACCATTTCCGAGTCCCACTCTGGGTGCCCGAGGTAGGCGGCCCGATCGACCCGACCAATGAGGGCCATGACATGGTCATGAGCGTGTTCGGCGGGATGAGCAAGGGCGAGCGCAATCGCATCAAGATCCGTGTGCGAACCGCCATGTCCGCCCAAACGCAAATGGAAGGCCGGTTCCTCGGTGGTCGGCCGCCGTACGGCTACCGCTTGGCCGATGCTGGACCTCACCCCAATCCGGCCAAGGCGGCAGATGGGAAGCGCGCCCACCGTCTGGAGCTCGACCCCGCTGCCGCCCCCGTCGTGGAGGAGATCTTCTCGGCGTTCCTGGACGGATACGGCCTGTTCGCCATCGCCGAGAGGCTGAGCCGCAATGGGATCCCCAGTCCGTCAGCCCACGACCCAGGCAGGAATCGTCACCGCTCGGGCGTCGCCTGGTCCAAGAGCGCCGTGCGCGCGATCTTGACCAACCCTCGCTACACGGGCCACCAGGTGTGGAACCGTCAGCGCAAGGACGAAGTCCTCATCGACGTGGATGACGTCGGTCTGGGGCACACCACCAAACTGCGGTGGAACTCCAAGCAGGACTGGGTCTGGTCCGAGAAGATCGTTCACCCGCCCATCCTGTCGAAGCAGGACTTCGACGCCGTCCAGGCGACTCTGGCAGGGCGAGGCGATCGCCATACGGACAAGACTCGCAAGCGCACCCCGAAGCCGTACCAGCTACGAGGACTGCTGTACTGCGGCGTCTGTGACCGCAGAATGCAGGGCCAGTGGGTCAACGACGCGCCCTACTACCGCTGCCGCTTCCCCGAGGAGTACGCCCTGGCGAACCACCTCATGCATCCTCGCAACGTCTATCTACGAGAGGACCGAGTCGTCCCGCGGCTGGACCGCTGGCTCGGCCGGCTGTTTGCCCCGCACAACGTCGATCAGACCCTCGACATGCTTGCCGCCGCGCAGGACGTGGTCCCGCCCGAGGCCCAGGCCCTCGCCATGGCACGCCGCCAGCTCGCCGAGTGCGATCGCAAGCTGGCGCAGCATCGGGCGGCCCTTGAGGCAGGCGCTGACCCGGCTCTCGTCGCCGGATGGATCCAGGAGGAGCTCGTCCGCAAGAAAGCGGCCGAGCAACGTCTCAGCAGTGCGCACGCGCTGCCCCAGAAGCGGCTGAGACGTGATGAGCTGGCGGAGATCACACACAGGCTTGGAGACATGGTGCGAGTGCTCTCGAACGCCGACCCGATGAGGAAGGCCAAGATCTACGCGGAGATCGGCCTCCGGCTGACCTATCAGCCGTCGAAACAAAAAGTCCTGGTCACGTCTGCTCGTGACCAGGACCCCATAGGCGACCGGTTTGTGTCCGAGGGGGGACTTGAACCCCCATGCCCATCACTGGGCACTAGCACCTCAAGCTAGCGCGTCTGCCTATTCCGCCACCCGGACTTGGTGCCTGCACGCGGGACCGTCATCTCGCGTCGGCTCCGTAAGGTTAGCAAACTCTGGGGGGTGAGTCATACCAAGTATCGGCACAGGGGGAGGGGTCGCTCCTCCGGCGCCTTGCCGCCGGCCCCGTCCGACCACCCGGGTGACCCTCCTGGGTGACTTCCGTGAAGCGGACCGGCGTGTCCTTGGCCTTTTTCGGGGTCTCTGCTGAAAAGCCCTTGCGGCAACTTTGAGTGCTGCTACGGTTACGGATCGTTGAGGGGTGAGTCCACGGACCGGCCTCACGACGTGAGGCCGGTTCCGGAAGCTGGGAGGTCAGGTGGCACGCACGAAGGTCGGACAGTCGAGGGCGTCGTCCCTCGCTGTGCGCCGCGTGCCCACGACGTTCCCGGAACAGGACACGACCGCCGAGCGGGCCGACCGGATGGCGCGGTTCGCGGCCGGTGCTCGCGGAGTTGTCGTGCGGGCAGTCACGATGGGCGCCCTGGTGGCGGCCGGATGGCTGCTCGCAGTCGTGTTCGGAATGATGTCCGCCGCTCCGGCGGCCGCGGATGCCACCGCGGCCACCACGGGAGCCGCCGAGGCGTCCCCGGCTCCCCTTTCGGTCCCCCCTTCCCTCTCGGCGTCGGACAACGCCGAGGCGATGGCAGGGCGCACCGTGGACGGTCTCAACAGCCAGCAGGATCCTGGTCTGCCACCACCATCCTCCGCCGGAAAGATCTTGGACACCAATGGATTGGTGCCCAACGGTGGTGGCAGTGGCCCGTTCGGGCCCGGTATGGGGGATGTCGCTAGGTCCGGTGTCGACCCGCGGCTGCAGTACCAGCCCGCCGTCATGGCGCGCGTGCTGCCCCCCGTCGTCCGCACAGCGGCGGACGACCCTTCCTTCTCACCTGACTGATCCCGCCATTTCGGCACGCCCCGGACGACCCGTCCGGAGAGCGGCGGCGGAGCGTGGTCCCATCCCCTCCGCCGGCGGGTGAGACGTCAGTCAACCTGTTCGCGAATCCGAGGTCACCGCTGTGCGCGACCTCGCACGGCCTCGGCTGCCCGCGAACCGTTTCAGGTATCCCCCCAAGAACCACTAGGAGCATTCACCATGCGTACGTGGGCTAAAGCATCTACCCCTGCGGCCCTTCTGGCGGTCGCGGTCATGTCGTTCGGCAGCAGCGCGGCCCTCGCCGACACCTCGGGAGACTCCTCCGTCGGCGGCGGCAACCAGGTCAACCTGCCGATCAACCTGCCCATCGACATCAGCGGCAACGCGGTCGGCGCGGCCGGCCAGTCGACCGCCGGTTCCCAGGGCGGCGCCTCGGTCGAGAACGTCGGCCCGAGCGACATCCCCAACCGCACCTCCGGCAACTCCAGCGTGCTGGGCGGCAACCAGGTCAACGCGCCGATCACCGCGCCGCTGAACGCCTGTGGCAACGCGATCTCCTTGTTCGGCAAGTCGGACGCGGGCTGCCGGGGCGGCGCGACCGTCCACAACAAGGGCAAGGGTGGCGCCGGCGGAAACCAGACCTCGGGCGACTCCAGCCTCATCGGCGGCAACCAGCTCACGGCGCCGATCACGGCTCCGATCAACGCCTGCGGCAACGCGCTGGCCATCTTCGGCGACGCGACCGCGGGCTGCAAGGGCGGCGCCTCCGTGCACAACAGCGGCGTCGGCAACGCGGGCGGCAACCGTACGTCCGGGCGTTCCTCCGCGCTGGGCGGCAACCAGGTGATCGCGCCGGTCAACGCGCCGATCAACATCTGCGGCAACGCGGTGGCGGTGTTCGGGCGGGCGTTCGCGGGCTGCCAGGGCGGCGCCGGCGTCACCAACGCGGGCGGCGGCGGCTGGCAGCACCACATGGCCGCGCCGGGCTCCACGGGCAACGACACCGACGGGCGGTTCGGCGCGGGCAGCGGCAACCAGGTGATCGCCCCCATCACGGCGCCCATCACGGCCTGCGGCAACGCCGTCGGCAACGCGGTGGCCAACTGCCGGGGCGGTGCGACGGTGCTGAACACCCGCGCCGGTTCGGGGGCGGGCGGCAACACGACCTCCGGACGTTCGGGCGTGCTGAGCGGCAACCAGGTGATCGCGCCGATCACCGCTCCGGTCAACGTCTGCGGGAACGCGGTGGCCGCGTTCGGCAAGGCGTTCGCCGGGTGCAAGGGCGTCGTCTCGGTCAAGAACGGCGGCCGGGGCGCCGGTGGCAACCACACCTCCGGGCAGTCGGGCGTCGGGGCGGGCAACCAGGTCGTGGCCCCGATCACCGCGCCGCTCAACGTCTGCGGCAACGCGGCCGCGGTGCTCGGCGCCTCCAACGCCCACTGCAAGGGCAGCGCGACCGTCTCGCCGCACGACGGCGTGGGCGGCGGCGGCAACCACACCTCAGGGCGTTCGGGGGTGCTGAGCGGCAACCAGGTGATCGCGCCGATCACCGCTCCGGTCAACGTCTGCGGCAACGCGGTGGCCGTGCTGGGCGACGCCGCGGCGGGCTGCCTCGGCGGCGCGCACGTCGGCAAGCCGGGTTACCCGGGCGGCGGCTACAGCCAGTTCCTGCGCTCCACCGGCCACTCGGCCGCGGCCAAGAGCGGGCTGCTGCCCGCGGTGCCCGCCGTCCCCGCGTTGAACAGCGTCAACGGCGCCGGCGGCGCGGCCGGGCTGCCCAACGTCGGCGGCCTGCCGGTTCCCGGCAACGTGACGCAGCAGCTCCAGGGCTCGGGCCTGCCGGTCGGTGGCGGCCTCTCCTCGCTGCCGCTCGTGGACGACGCCTCCAAGACGCTGGGCCTGCCCGCCCTGCCCGAGCTGCCCGGCCTCCCCGGTCAGGCGCAGGCTCCGGCCCAGGCCACGCCCGGCAAGGTGGAGGTGCCGGCCAAGCCGTGGCAGAACCGCATCCCCGCCCGGCCCGGCAAGCGTCACCTCGCCGACAGGGCCGACAACGTGCGCAAGGCGCCGCCCCGTCCCTCGTCGCCGCTCTCCCCGGCCACTGACCTGCTCTCCTCCACCCCGGTCGGCGGCGCTGTGACGTCCGCCACCGGTGGCCTGCCCGTCGGCAACCTGGGCCTGATGAGCGCCGCCCAGCCCGCCGGCCTCACCGGGATGAACTCCAGCTCGGTGCTCGCGCTGCTGCTCGGCTCGATGTTCGCCGCTTCGGCCACGCTGTTCGCGACCGCCCGCCGGTTCCGGTTCGGCCGTAAGTAGATATACGGCATAGGCAGGTAAACACAGGTACCGCTACCGCTCACCCGCCGTGAGTGGTAGGCGAGAGATGCTTTGCCCGTTCCGGGGGCGCGGCCCGGGGCGGGCAAAGCCATGTCCAGGTTCAGAGCGTGCTGCGGACACGGATGACCTTGCGCCGCAGCCGTACGTGCCGGCTCCCGTCGGGGTGCACCCGCACCCGAGCGAGCTCCCACTGGCCGTACTCTGCGTGTTCGGTCAGCAGTTGACGTGCGGCTTCGCGAGTGAGGTCGCGCGGAATGAAGATATCCATGTAGGAGTAGTCGAGCACAACGATTAGTCTCCAGGGTGAGTCAGGGCGCCATGCCGCTCGATGGGCCTTATTCTGCGTGCTTGTGGGTGGACCCGGAAGCTAGTGGGTAGCCCGGGGGAAGGAAATTTCCGCGAGTCGGGTTACCTTTCAGATCTATGCCGACTCCCGGCAGGGGGATTGCAAGCGAACAGTGAGGTAGGAAGCAGCGTGCCAGCCAAGAACGGCAGCTCCGGCGGAACACGCCTGGTGATCGTCGAGTCGCCCGCCAAGGCGAAGACGATCGAGAAATACCTCGGCGCCGGCTACACGGTCGAGTCCAGCATCGGCCACATCCGTGACCTGCCGGAGCGGGCCGACGACATCCCCGAGGCGTTCAAGAAGGAGCCTTGGGCGCGCCTCGGCGTTAATGTCGAGCACGGGTTCGAGCCGCTGTACGTCGTCAACCCCGACAAAAAGGCGCAGGTCAGCAAGCTACGGCAGCTGTTGAAGGGCGCTGACGAGCTCTACCTGGCCACTGACGAGGACCGGGAGGGCGAGGCGATCGCCTGGCACCTGCGCGAGGTGCTCAAGCCGACCGTGCCCGTCCACCGCATGGTGTTCCACGAGATCACGCCGCAGGCGATCCGCGACGCCGTCGCGAACCCGCGCGACCTCAACCTCCGCCTGGTCGATGCCCAGGAGACCCGCCGCATCCTCGACCGCCTCTACGGTTACGAGGTCAGCCCGGTCCTGTGGAAGAAGGTCAAGCCGCGGCTGTCGGCCGGCCGGGTGCAGTCGGTGGCGACGCGGCTGGTGGTGGAGCGCGAGCGGGAGCGCATGGCGTTCACCTCCGCCCACTACTGGGACCTGCAGGCGCTGTTCGACTCGGGCAAGCCCGAGGAGCGGCCGCGTGACTTCACCGCGACGCTGAGCTCGGTCAACGGCAAGAGGGTGGCCCAGGGGCGCGACTTCGCCAGCACCGGGCAGCTCAAGACGGCCGACGTGCTCCACCTGTCCGAGGCCGCCGCCGGTGAGCTGGCCGGCAGGCTCCAGGGCACCTCGTTCTCGGTCAAGTCCGTCGAGCGCAAGCCGTACACGCGCAAGCCGTACGCGCCGTTCCGGACGACCACGTTGCAGCAGGAGGCCAGCCGGAAGCTGGGCTTCTCCGCCAAGTACACGATGCAGGTCGCCCAGCGGCTGTACGAGCAGGGGTTCATCACCTACATGCGTACCGACAGCATCACGCTGTCGGAGACCGCCATCGCGGCCGCCCGCTCGCAGGCCATCAAGCTCTACGGCGCCGCGTACGTGCCCGACAAGCCGCGCGTCTACACCAGCAAGGTCAAGAGCGCGCAGGAGGCCCACGAGGCGATCCGGCCCTCCGGCGAGGAGTTCCGCACGCCGGGCGAGACCGGGCTGCCCGGCGACATGTTCCGCCTTTATGAGCTGATCTGGCAGCGCACCGTCTCCTCGCAGATGAAGGACGCGGTCGGCGAGTCGATCAGCGTCAAGGTCAGCGGTCGTTCGGCTTCCGGCGAAGACGTCGAGTTCAACGCCTCCGGCCGGACGATCACCTTCTACGGCTTCCTCAAGGCGTACGTCGAGGGGGCCGACGACCCCTCGACCGACCGCGACGACTCCGAGAAGCGGCTGCCGAACCTGGCCGAGGGCGACGCGCTGACCGTGTCGCGGCTCGACGTGGCCGCCCACTCGACCAAGCCGCCCGCCCGCTACACCGAGGCCTCGCTGGTCAAGGAGCTGGAGGATCGCGAGATCGGGCGTCCCTCGACGTACGCGTCGATCATCGGCACGATCCTCGACCGCGGCTACGTGTTCAAGAAGGGCACCGCGCTGGTGCCGTCGTTCCTGGCCTTCGCCGTGGTCAACCTGCTTGAGCAGCATTTCGGCAACCTGGTCGACTACGACTTCACGGCCGAGATGGAGAAGGTCCTCGACGACATCGCCAACGACCGCGCCGAGCGGGTGCCGGAGCTGCAGCGGTTCTACTACGGCGCGGGCGACGGCGACGAGGGCCTGAAGGAGATGGTCACCGACCTCGGTGACATCGACGCCAAGGAGATCAGCTCGTTCCCGATCAGGGGGACGGACATCGTCCTGCGGGTCGGGCGTTACGGGCCGTACCTGGACAGGGACGGCGCGCGGGTCAACGTGCCCGAGGACACCACGCCCGACGAGCTGACGGCGGAGAAGGCCGAGGAGCTGTTCTCGCGGCCGACCGGCGACCGTGAGCTGGGGCGCGACCCCGTGAGCGGGCACACGATCGTGGCCAAGGACGGCCGTTACGGGCCGTACGTGACGGAGATCCTGCCCGAGCCGGCCGAGGAAGAAGCGCCGAAGAAGCGGACGAAGAAGGCGGACGCCCCCAAGCCGCGCACCAGCTCCCTGTTCAAGACGATGTCGCTGGACACGATCACCCTTGACGACGCGCTCAAGCTGCTGGCGATCCCCCGGGTGGTGGGCGAGCTCGACGGCGAGGAGGTCGTGGCGCACAACGGGAAGTTCGGGCCGTACATCAAGAAGGGCACCGACTCCCGGTCGCTCGCGTCCGAAGAGGACCTGCTGACGGTCACGATCGAGCAGGCCAAGGAGCTGTTCGCGCAGCCCAAGCAGCGCGGGCGGCGGGCCGCGGCGGCGGCGCCGCTGCGGGAACTGGGCGACGATCCGACGTCGAAGAAGCCGGTCGTGGTCAAGGAAGGGCGTTTCGGCCCCTATGTGACCGACGGCGAGACGAACGCCTCGCTGCGCAAGGGCGACACGGTCGAGGACATCACCATCGATCGGGCCGCCGAGCTGCTGGCCGAGCGCCGCGAGCGGGCGCCCGCGCCGAAGAAGACCACGCGGAAGGCCCCGGCGAAGAAGACGACCGCGAAGAAGTCGGCGGCCAAATCGTAAGTAGCATCGACGTGTGATCGTGCTGTTCTTCGTCGCTCTGGTCCTGGCGGCGCACCTGTATCTGTGGCATCGGATGGTGCGCTCCGCGACCCGCCCCGGGCGCGTCCGCAAGGCGCTGACCTGGGGCTTGGTCGGGCTGGTCCTGCTCGTGGTGGCCGCGTTCGCGGGGACGCGGATGGAGCTGGGCAACTGGCTGGCCTGGCCGGGCTACCTGTGGGTGGCGTTGATGTTCTACCTCGTGGTGTTCCTGCTCGTGCTGGAGGTGCCGCGGGCCGTCGCGTCGGTGCTCATCCGCCGGGGCGAGCGCAGGCCGGTGGCGGTGGAGGAGCCGGTCCCGGTCATGGCGAGCCCGGCTCCCGTGGTGGCGGCCGTCTCCGCGACGCCCGCGGAGGCGAGCCCGGCTCCCGTGGTGGCGGCCGTCTCCGCGCCGCCCGCGGCCGGGCCGCCCATGAGCAGGCGGCTGTTCCTGGGGCGCACCACCGCGGTGGTGGCCGGGGCCGGCGCGCTGGGCACGGTCGGTTACGGCGTGACGAGCGCCCTGGGCGACCCCGTCCTGGAGCCGGTGCGGGTCAGGCTGCCCAAGCTCGACCCGAGGCTGAACGGCCTGCGCTTCGCGGTGGTGAGCGACATCCACCTGGGCCCGCTCACGGGCATCGGCCACACCGAGCGCATCGTCAGGATGATCAACGGCCTGCGTCCCGACGTGGTGGCCATCGTCGGCGACCTGGTGGACGGGTCCGTCGCCCAGTTGGGCGCCCTGGCAAGACCACTGAAAAGCCTTGAGTCCCGCTACGGGGCATATTTCGTGACCGGTAACCACGAGTACTACACCCAGAACGGCCCCCGGGAATGGGTGGAGGAGCTCGACCAGCTCGGCGTCCGCTCGTTGCGCAACGAGCGCGTGGAGATCAGGCACCAGGGCGCCGTACTGGACCTGGCCGGAGTGAACGACCTCAACGGCGAGGCCACGGGCGACGGGCCCGACTTCGGCAAGGCGCTCGGCGGACGCACGCCCGGGCGGTCCACGGTGCTGCTCGCGCACCAGCCCGTACAGGTGGAGCAGGCCGCCGGCTACGGCGTCGACCTGCAGCTCTCGGGGCACACGCACGGCGGGCAGATCGCGCCGTTCAACCTGGTCGTCGGCCTGCAACAGCCCGTCGTGTCCGGCCTGGCCACGGTCGACGGCGTGCAGGTGTACGTCACCAGGGGCGCGGGGTTCTGGGGGCCGCCCGTACGGGTCGGAGCGCCGCCGGAGATCACTATGCTGGAGCTGCGTTCCTGACTTTGCGCGACGCGGTGGCCACGTGGTGTCATCTTGGCGTAGTATCCGTCCGGATACTCGCAGGAGGTGAGCATGGTTTCCTCCCCCGCCGAAGGGGCGTTGCGCCAGGCGGCCTCGCTCGCGCCCGACGTGGCCTTCTGGGCCAGGCGCGGCGGGCTGCTGTTCAGGCAGGCGCGCCACGCGGCGAGCATGAACCAGAAGGCGCTGGCCAGCAGGAGCGGCACCTCCCGCACCACGCTGTCGGCCTACGAGCACGGCAGGAAGTCGCCGACGCTGGAGACAGCGGGGCGCATCCTCGACGCGGCCGGGTTCCGGCTGGCCCTTGAGCCCAAGGTCGAGTTCGCCGTGGAGACGGCGGCCGGTCGCAGCTTCCATGTCCCGAGCGGTCTGCGGCGGCTGCCGGTGGCCGCGGCGCTGGGGGTCCTGCGGTTCGGCGGCCGGGTCTACGACCTGGCCGACCGCGACCAGCGCCGGGCGGCCTACTCGGCGCTGCTGAGCGACGGAGGTCCCGCCGACCTGCTCGACCACGTCGATGGCGCGCTGCTCGTCGAGCTCTGGGACGAGCTGGCGCTGCCGCCCGCCGTCCGCGCCGCCTGGTCCCCTCTGGTGGAGGAGATCAGACAAGAGGCCGGAGTAATGAATTGATGATGTTTTCGGTGGGCTATTCCAGGTGTGTAACCTGCGCGCCGACCCGCCAACGTAATACCCTCAGCCACGGACAAGCGGGTAATTCCGCGTTGTCTCCTGCCTTCCCTTGTCCGGCCGACACCTGGATACGCTGAAATCATGACTGCCCCTAGGCGCGCCGCACATGTGCTGGCCCATGCGCCGTTCCGCCGGCTCTGGACGGCCATGTCGGTGTGCAGTCTTGGCGACTGGCTCAACCTCCTGGCCCTGACCGCCCTCGCCGGAAACCTCAACCAGGGCGACTACCGCATGCAGTCGCTGGCCGTGGGCGGCGTGTTCATCGCCAAGATGTTGCCCGCGGTGCTGCTCGGGCCGCTGGCCGGGGTGTTCGCCGACCGGTTCGACCGGCGGCTGACCATGTTCACGGCGGACCTGGCCAGGTTCGCGGTCGTGTTGTCGATCCCCGTCATCGGCACCTACCAGTGGGTGATCGTCGCGACCGTCCTGGTCGAGTGCGTCAACCTGTTCTGGGTCCCGGCCAAGGACGCCACGGTGCCCAACCTGGTGCCCAAGGACCAGCTCGAATCCGCCAACCGGCTCAACCTGCTGGTCACGTACGGCAGCGCGCCGATCGCCGCCCTGCTGTTCGCCGCGCTGTCCCTGGTCGGCGACATGGGCCGCAGCGTCCTGCCGCTGCTGAACGGCATGGACCCGACCGCCCCGGCGCTGATCGTCAACTCCCTGGCCTACCTTGTGTCGGCCTTCCTGATCTTCACGCTGCGCGGCATCCCCAAGCGTGACGGCGCGATCTCGACGCCCTCGGTGCTCAAGCAGATCGTCGAGGGCTGGCGGTTCGTGGGTGGCAACCGGCTCGTGCGCGGCCTGATCATCGGCATGCTCGGCGCCTTCGCCGCGGGTGGGGCCGTGGTCGGCGTGGCCAAGATCTACGTGGTGGCCCTCGGCGGCGGCGACGCGGCCTACGGCGTCGTGTTCGGCGCGGTCTTCGTCGGCATGGCGCTGGGCATGTTCGTCGGCCTCAGGCTGCTGCGCGGGCTGTCGCGGCGGCGGCTGTTCGGCCTGGCCATCACCGTGGCCGGGTTGGTGCTCGTGGCCATCGCGCTGATCCACAACCTGCCGATCGTGGTCATGCTGACCGTGCTGCTCGGGGCGTGCGCCGGCATCGCGTGGATCATCGGCTACACCCTGATCGGGCTGGAGGTCGAAGACGCGCTGCGCGGGCGCACGTTCTCGTTCCTGCAGTCCACGGCGCGGGTGACCCTGCTGCTCGTGGTGGCGGTGGCCAACCCGCTGGCGGCGCTGTTCGGCGCCCACCAGTTCGGCCTGGGCGCGATCGCCTACCGGTTCGACGGCACCAACCTGGTGCTGGTCATCGGCGGCGTGCTCGCGGTGGTCGTCGGGATCCTGGCGCTGCGCCACATGGACGACAGGAAGGGCCTCTCGCTCTCGGCCGACCTGATCGCGGCGGTGCGCGGCGAACGTTACCCCGCCGAGCCGGCCGAGCACGTGCCGGGGTTGTTCATGGCGTTCGAGGGCGGCGAGGGCTCGGGCAAGACGACCCAGTCGCGGCTGATCGCCATCTGGCTGCGCGACCAGGGCTACGACGTGGTCCAGACGCGGGAGCCCGGCTCGACCAAGATCGGCATGCGGCTGCGGGCCATCCTGCTCGACGCGGCCGAGCGCGGCCTGTCGGCCCGTTCGGAGGCCCTGCTCTACGCGGCCGACCGGGCCGAGCACGTCGAGAAGGTGATCCGTCCGGCGCTCTACCGGGGCTCGCTGGTGATCAGCGACCGCTACGTCGACTCGTCGCTGGCCTACCAGGGCGCGGGCCGGGCGCTCGATCCCGAAGACGTGTCCAAGATCAACGCGTGGGCGACGGGCGGGCTCGTGCCGCATCTGACCGTGCTCATCGACACGCCGCCCGAGGTGGGGCTGACCCGGCTGGGCGGGGCGGCCGACCGGATCGAGTCCGAGCCGCTGGAGTTCCACCAGCGGGTGCGCAAGGAGTTCCGCGCGCTGGCCGCCGCCGATCCCGGCCGCTACCTCGTGGTCGACGGCACGATGGCGCCCGAGGTGCTGACCCGCCAGATCCAGGACCGCATCCGCGAGATCCTCCCCGACCCGGTGCCCCGGGAATCCGAAGACGCCACGGGCACGATGCCCGCCATCCGCGACTAGCCTTACCCCGTGACGGTTTTCGATGACCTCGTCGGGCAGGACCAGGCGATCTCCGTGCTGTCGCGGGCCGCTGCGGCGGCCGGCGAGGCCGTCAGGGGCGGTCGCGGCGCCGGCATGACGCACGCCTGGCTGTTCACCGGACCGCCGGGCTCGGGCCGGGAGGAGGCCGCGCGCGCCTTCGCCGCCGCGCTGCTGTGCCCCGACGGCGGTTGCGGCCACTGTGACCAGTGCCACCAGGTGCTGATCGGCTCCCACCCCGACCTGGAGTCCGTACGTCCTGAGGGCCTGTCCTACAGCGTCAAGCAGACCCGCGAGCTCATCCTGCGGGCCGCGGGCGCGCCCACCCAGGGCCGCTGGCGGGTCATCCTGTTCGAGGACGCCGACCGCGCCACGGAGTCGGCGGCCAACGCCCTGCTGAAGGCCATCGAGGAGCCGCCGCCGCGCACGGTCTGGCTGCTGTGCGCGCCGGCCCCCGACGACCTCATGATCACCATCAGGTCTCGCTGCCGCCTGGTCACACTGACCACGCCGTCCACCGAGGCCGTCGCGCACGTGCTGGCCACGCGCGACAGTGTGCCGTGGGAGACCGCCGCGTTCGCCGCCAGGGCCGCGCAGGGACACATCAGCAGGGCCCGGTCGCTGGCCCTCGACGAGGGCGCCCGTCACCGGCGGGAGGCCGTGCTGGGCATCCCGCGTTCGCTGACCGGGGTGGGCGAGTGCGTGTCCGCCGCCGAACGCCTGGTCAAGACGGCCGAGGAAGAGGCCGCGGTGGCCACGGCCGCGCTCAACGAGAACGAGACGGCCGAGCTGCGCAAACTCTACGGCGAGGGGTCCACGGGCAAGGGGCTCAACCGGGGGCTGGTGCGCGGCGGGGCCGGAGCCCTCAAGGAACTGGAGGACCGGCAGAAGTCGCGGGCCACCCGCATCAAGCGGGACTCCCTCGACGCCGCGCTGCTGGAGCTGGTGTCGTTCTACCGGGACGTGCTGGCCATGCAGTTCGGGGCGGGGGTGGAGCTGGCCAACGACGACATCCGGTTCGACCTCGACCAGCTCGCCAAGTCGTCCACGCCGGAGGAGACGCTGCGGCGGATCGACGCGATCATGCGGTGCCGGGAACGGCTGGGCGCCAACGTCAACCCGCAGATGGCGGTGGAAGCGATGATGTTGTCGCTGCGCGGGGCGGCCTGAGCCGGTCGCGGCCTCTGCGGGCGGCGGTGGTGTCGACTTCCTCGGTCATGCCCCTGGACGTGGCGTGTGCCGGTGAGCCGGGCGGCTCCTGGCGATTTGCGGGGGGTTGACCTCCCAGAAGACTCTTCGTGTGGGCGGTGTGCCGCTTCCGCCCTCTTGCAAGTCGGGGGAGCGGAAAGATATCTGGGTGACCGGAGCAGCAGGGGAGCCCGCGAGGCGTCTCTGTAGCGTGGAAGTCGAACTGCTCTCCCAACAACAGGCCCTGGCGCGGCAGCGGGTCGACGTGGCGTCGATCTTCGCCGAGCATCATGTGGGCCTCGTGCGGCTCGCCCTGATCATGGTCGGCGATCAGGCCACCGCCGAAGACGTCGTGCAGGAGGCGTTCGCACGCACGCACGCCGGCCGGGCCCGCCTGCGGGATGCCGACAAGGCGCTGGCCTATGTGCGTTCCGCCGTCCTCAACGGGTGCCGGTCCGTCCTGCGCAGACGGGCGACGGTGTTCCGCCGCCCGGTGCCCTACGAGCCGCCGGTCTGGTCGGCCGAGAGCGCCGCGCTGCTGGGCGAGGAGCGGCGCGAGGTGCTGCTCGCCCTGCGGGAGCTGCCGAGCAGGCAGCGCGAGGCGCTGACCCTGCGCTACTACTTCGACCTGTCCGACCAGGAGGTCGCCGTGACCATGGGCATCAACGCCAGCACGGCCAGGTCCACGATCGCGCGAGGGCTCGCCGCCCTCGGCCGGGCGCTTGGGGAGGAATCATGAACAGCCCGTTGGAAGACCGACTGCGTGAGGCGCTCGTCGAGGCGGGCGCGACGGTCGACACCGGCGCGCTCAAGCCGCTGCGGGCGCCCGAGCGGCGCCGGAGCCGGGTGGACCTGCGGCTGGTGAGCGCGGCCGTGGCGGTGGTGCTCGCGGGCGCGACGACCGCCGTCTGGCTGGGGGTTCGGGGAGACGAGCACGTGGCGACGCTGGCCGATCCGGCCGGTGGGCAGGCCGATACGTCGGAGCTGACGATCTACCTCTGTTCGAGGTCGGCCAGTGGGAAGGCGCCGTCCTGTCAGGGGCAGGACGTCACGCTTGAGCAGGCGAAGTCGATCGAGGCGGCGGCGAAGGAGGTCCCCGGCGTCGTCTCGGTCACGTACTTCGACCGAGCCGCGGTCCTCGCCGGTTTCCGACAGGATTTCGCGCACAATCAGCAAGTGCTCGACGCGGTGACGGCAGACGACCTGCGTGCCCTGTTCCGGCTGGGGCTTGAGCCCGGCACGGATCCGGTGAAGGTGAAGCAGGCGCTCGCCCGGCTCCCCGGGATCGAGGACATCGACCTGGTGCCCACCGCTGTTTCCCCTCCGTCCGGGGCTCAGGTCAGTGTCTTCCTCTGCAACGACGGCTCGGCGCTGCCCACATGCGGTGCCGAACGCGCACCGGACGGCGAACAGGTCATGAAGGAGGGGAAAGGGATCACGACGAGACAGAAGGACAAGGTCGTCGCGCTGCTGGGGGCGTCCAAGCAGGTGGAGTCCTTCTTCTTCGAGGACCAGAAGTCGGCGTACGAGAACTTCAAGCGCGTCTACGACAGCAACAAGGCGCTGGTCGCCGCCACCAGGGTTGAGGACATGCCGGAGTCGTACCGGTTGCGCATGAGGTCGGAGCTCGACGACTGGAGCGGGCTGGTCAAGACCCTGAGACATCAGCGGGGTGTCGCATCCGTCGTCGTGCGGCGTTGCATGGTCGAGAGCCTGGCCCTGGCCCGCTACCGGGTCAGCCTGCCGAAGGACGATTGGTGCCGGGAGGGCGGCTGATTCAAGATCGGGCTCGGCGCCCCTCACGTTCGCCGGGTGGACCCACGTAGTGTGGCAACGGAAGGCCGTAACAACCCCCGAGGCCGTCAGGGAGGCGAGCTCGAGCCCATGGGAATGATCATGGCCGTGAGCTTCACGCGCTACGGGAGGCTCTACTACCTCGATCCGGGCGGGCACACCCCCAAGGTCGGCGACAAGGTGCTGGTGCCGACCGACTCGGGCCCCGAGGTGGCGGAGTGCGTGTGGGCGCCGCAGTACACGAGCGAGGACATCGACGGTCTGCCCGTGTGCGGGGGGCCGGCGGAAGAGGAACACCTCTCGCGCGACGAGTCCAACAAACGCCGCAGGGCCGAGGCCCGCAGCGTGTCCAAGAAGCTGATCAAACGACACACGCTGCCGATGAAGGTCGTCGGCATCGACTATCTCGACCAGGACAACATCTACACCGTCTACTTCTCGGCCCCTCATCGGGTCGACTTCCGGGCCCTGGTCCGCGACCTGGCCCGTAACCTGCGGGCCAGGGTCGAGCTCCGGCAGATCGGCCCCCGGGACGAGGCGCGACTGCAGGGCGGCATCGGTCCCTGCGGGCGTGACCTGTGCTGCGCCACGTTCCTGAAGGACTTCGAGCCGGTGTCCGTGCGCATGGCGAAAGACCAGGATCTCCCGGTCAACCCGTTGCGCATCGCGGGGGCCTGCGGGCGGCTCATGTGCTGCCTGAAGTACGAGCACCCTCTCTACCAGGAGTTCCGTGCCTCGGCGCCGCGCGTCGGGGCGAGCGTGGAGACGCCGCAGGGGGCCGGCACGGTGGTGGGTCACAACGTGCCGTCCGATTCGGTCGTGGTGCGGCTCAACGACGGCGGGCGGCGGTGTGCCTGCTCGAAGGCGAGTGTGTGCGGGCCGCGTCAGGCGTACGACTCGACGTACGGGGACGGGGGAGGGGAGCCGGTTTAGGGCATCGGGGGGCGTGCTGGGCGTTCTACCGTGGGGGCGAGGCGTTCTGCGGTGGGGGCGTGGCGGCGTCGCGGTTGGGATGACGGTGACGCTGCTCGTCGGCGGGTGTGGCCGCCGGGAGGAGCGGGCGGTGCGGGGGCTCGGCTGGTCCGACTGCGGTGACGGGTTCGAGTGCGGGAAGTTGCCGGTGCCGCTCGATCACGGGGAGCCCGACGGTGAGCAGCTTGAGCTGGCGGTCGTCCGGTTGCCCGCGGCCGGCGATCGGATCGGCTCCCTGGTGGTGAACCCGGGTGGGCCTGGGGCGTCCGGGGTCGAATACGCCAGGGCCGCTCGGCTGGTGTTGAGCGAGAAGGTGCGGGAGCGGTTCGACATCGTGGGGTTCGATCCGCGCGGGGTCGGGAGGTCGGCGCCGGTCGACTGCCTCGACGGTGAAGGGCTCGACGCGTTCGTCGCCATGGACACCACGCCCGACACCGTCGGGGAGCAGGCGGAACTGGAGGCGGCGGCGCGGCGGTTCGCGGCCGGCTGCCGGCAGCGCGCCGGTCGGCTCCTGCCCCACCTGGGGACCGTGGACGTGGCCCGCGACCTGGACCTGCTGCGCCAAGCGCTGGGCGACCAGAAGCTGACCTATCTCGGAAAGTCGTACGGGACCTTTCTCGGGGCTGTTTATGCCGATCTGTTCCCCGGCAAGGTGCGTGCGCTCGTGCTGGACGGCGCCCTCGATCCTGCCGACTCTCGGGTGCGGGTGAACGCGGAGCAGGCGGTGGGGTTCGAGGAGGCGCTGCGCGCGTACGTGGAGGACTGCCTGGGAGGTCGGGACTGTCCGCTCGCCGGCCAGGATGTCGAAGGAGCGATGGACGAGGTCGGGGCCCTGCTCCGCCGGGCGGACGCCCGGCCCTTGGGAGGGGGTGGGCGGCGGGTCACCGAGGCGCTGGCCACCCTGGGAGCGCTGACGCCGCTCTACGACCGCGCCTCCTGGCCGGAGCTCACCGAGGCGCTACGCCGGGCGCTGAAAGGCGACGGCTCCCTCCTGCTGCGGAACGCCGACCAGCTCGCGGGCAGGCAGGACGACGGCACCTACTCCAACCAGTTGGAGGCCAATCTGGCGGTCAACTGCGTCGATGGCCCGTATCCGACGACGGCTGCGGCTTTCGCGAAGGACGCGGCGGAGGCGTCCAGGAAGGCGCCCCGGTTCGGGCCGTACATCGTGTGGTCGTCGCTGCCGTGTGCCTTCTGGCCGGCCCGGCCGACCTTTTCGCAGCGTCCCCTGACCGCCGAGGGGGCTCCGCCGATCCTGGTCGTCGGCACGAGACGCGACCCGGCGACGCCGTACGGGTGGGCTCGGGCGTTGGCGGGGGAACTGCGGTCCGGCGTGCTGCTCAGCTACGACGGCGACGGGCACACCGCGTACGGGAGCGGCTCGCCGTGCGTGGACGACGCCGTTGATCGGTATCTCGTGGAGAGGGAGCCGCCGAGAGATGGCGTGATCTGTCCGGGCATCCGGTGATCGGGAGGAGCAAGAACCCCCCGATCTCCTGTAGACTCTCTCAAGCCGTACGGCACGCCGCCTTAGCTCAGTCGGCCAGAGCACTTCACTCGTAATGAAGGGGTCTGGGGTTCGAATCCCCAAGGCGGCTCCCAGTTCAAAGGCCCTCCCGGTTCGTCCGAGAGGGCCTTTTGCGTGGGCGTACAGCAGCGCCGTACAGCAACCGCCTCTAACGATCTGGGCTCTCGTTGAGCTGATCGAGTGCCTTGCGGGTTTCTGGGCTGGTGATCTGCGTGTAGACGTTCATCGTGACCGAGATCTGTGAATGCCGCAGGATGCGCATTGCCACCCGAGGGTGAACGCCGGGAGCGGCGAGCATCGAGGCGCAGGTGTGGCGGGTGTCGTGGACTCGGATGCGTGGGACACCGGCGGCCTTGCCATGTAGCTCGAACGAGCGGTTGAAGTTGCGCGGTTCGACAGCGGTGCCGTACCGGGTGGTGAAGACGAGGCCGGAGTCCTTCCACTTGCCGTCGGCTTCCTTGCGAGCCTCCTCCTGGACCCGGCGTCGGTGCTTGAGTGCGGTGACGCACAAGGCTGGGAGTGGAAGCGAGGCGTCCGAGTCGGTGGTCCTGGTGGTGTCCCGTGGAGGAGCTTGCCGTGGACGCGGGTGAGTTGATAAAGAGACCCACAGTTCTTGGCCGTCGAGGTGTCTCCGAAATGGCCGCTGTCGAACCACTCGCGGACCTTGCGCCAGTCGATGACTGCCTTGTCTTTGTCCTCGTGCTCGTACACGAAGACGTCGGTGAATTCCTCTCTGTCGAGCCACGCGCTCTGGGTGTCGGCGATGAGGAGTTCGACGGCGGCGATCGTGCTTCGGTAGTGGCCTGCTCCGGCGCGGAGTCGTTCAGCGAGAGTGCTCATGCGGAGGTTGTTTCACCGCGCTCGGGGGCCTGGGTGGCGTTCCCCGGCGGCGCGTTCGTGATCGCTGATCGTATGTGTAACTGGTTGGCCTGAAGGGCGGCCAGCTCGGCGAGTGCCGCGGCCGTATGGCCTGAGCATCGAGGGCGGTCCGTACTTCGTAAGAGAGGCTTTACGCCGTCCATCCTGACGGCAACCGGGACACTCGCGCAGGCGCACGGCTCGGCAGGCATTTGCGGCGCGCCAGTGGCGCGTGGACAGGATGCCTGTCAAGACGCTGAAGGTATTGCTGAATCGCCCTGCTATGGCCGCCGCGGGTTCTATTGTCGCGCTCCAATGCGCACGTTTGGATTTGAAGGGCGATCTTCTGGGGCGTATCTCCAAGCGGGGGGTTCGAATGTGTCCCAGCGTCGCCGCCCGTCCTGCCCCCGGTGCTCTCGGGGCGGGCGGTTCATCGGCCTGCGCCGTCCTCCGAAAAGGGAGTCGTGATCATGACTGCATTGACCTACACCGTCTTCACCGACCCGGCGTCCGTGGAGGCGTCGGCGGCCGGACGGAGGTCCACATCCACAGGGACGGTGTACCTGGTCATCACCAACACCGCAAGGAGGACGGATTGGTCCAGGATCGAGGTGAGGGTGCCCGTCGGCGACGGCGTTGGCGACCTCACCCCGAACCTCCCGGAGATGAAGGGCAAGTACACCGACAACCGGTGGGGGGCCCAGGCGCTAACCCAGGAGGTGAAGGTCGACCCGCAGCGAGACACCAACGTCTTTGAAGTCACCCCCAAGAGCGGGGGCGTAGCTTCTTTCAGACCCGGCGACTACCTGGTGCTGACGATGGAGAACGTCACCATCGCCGCCACCGCCGGGCCGGCCGTGCTGACGGTGAGAGAGAAGACCGAGGACGATGACGGGGAGCACACCCGCTACACGTCGGTGGCGCTGGTCAAGACCGCTCCGAAGGAGATTCCGGCGCCGCGTGACTTCCACCCGGACAAGGGCATGGTGGGCGTCGGCGAGAACCTCACGTTGAGCTGGGAGGGGTCCCCCGAATTCGACTACAGGATCCTGTTCCCCGGCGGGCAGAAGGACATCTCCTCGGACAGCCGTACCTGGACCCCGCCCGACGCGCCGAAGCGGGCCACCACGTACACGCTCGTCGCCACCGACCCCGTCACCCAGAAGCAGCACTTCCTCACCACCACCGTCCAAGTGCGCTTCCCCGTCCTGGAAACGCTCACCGCCACCACCGGGATTGACACGCCCTGGGTCCAGGGGGCGGTGGACGGAAAGAAGGGGCGCGTCACCTTCACCGGTACAGGGGTGGAGATCTCGGACAACTCTGGCGGGCGGGGGACTGTGACTGCCGACAGGGCCGATCTCAACGGTGTGAACACCGGGTGGGTGCAGGGGAGAAGCACCGACGACGGGAAGATCACTTTCCCCAAGGACGGGCTCGACGTCCGCCAGGGAAGCGGGGCGTGGGGAACTGTGCACGCCGACAAGGCCGACCTCAACGGCGTCAACACCGAATGGGTGCAGGGAAGAAGCGCCGACGACGGGAAGATCACCTTCCCCAAGGACGGATTGAACGTCCGCCAGGGAAGCGGGGCGTGGGGAACTGTGCACGCCGACAAGGCCGACCTCAACGGCGTCAACACCGAATGGGTGCAGGGGAGAAGCGCCGACGACGGATGGATCAGCTTCCCCAAGGAGGGGCTGAACGTGCGTAAGGGGGCCGGGCAGTCCTGGGGAACCGTGTCCGCCGACCAGGCCGACGTGAACGGCATAACCACCAAGCAGGTTCGCGGATCAGGCGAAGGCAAGGGGTATATCGAGTTCCTGGAACAAGACAAGGGCGTGCGGATATTCGGTGGTGTGTCCGCCGGCTGGATACGGGGACTTAATGATGGCGAGGCGTGGATCCGCTTCAACGAAAACGGCATATGGGTGCTCAAGAACCAGAACGGCAAGCGCGAGAGCGCGAACGTGACTTGCGCAACGGTCAATGAGCGGCCCGTATGACCAAGGTGCAGGCCCGCCGCTAGGGTCGGCGACCGGACGCGTCGTAGCGGTGAGTAATCGTGAATCACAGTTCGTGATGGGTGCGCGACTTCGGCAGTCAGTGTCCCTGTCGTCTCTATGAGACGGCGGCGACCTCAACAGCCGCTCTCAAGCTGCCATCCCAGACAAGCGAACCATGCTCCGACCAGTCGGTGGTGCTTCGCGCGCCATTCTTGAGCGCGCTGGGCGCGGAAGGCAGGCTGTAATCCCTGGGGTAGCTCCCGGTGTTGCAGCGGGTTCGGCCCTGGCGGGCAGTCCAGGAATGACAGCCCGCCAGGCGAGCTCGCGCGTGAAGGCTTGCGGGCCAGCCCCGTGGGCGCGCTCCTCCGAGACGCTGGGCGCGCTGACAGGGCGAGCGAGGCATGGATAAGGCCGCGCTGATCTGCATCTTTGTGCCTGGCGCTCGAAGGTCTTGCCGACCCGACCGGGTGGCGTGGTCGCGGGGCTTTGCGTGTCTACGCTCTTGATTTGGCTGTGGCGCTCCTGGGCCAGGGGCCTTTCTGTTCGACGCCTTGAGACGTCACGGGAGCCCGGATCAGGTTCGGCCGCTCGTGGTGGGACACCCGTACGACTACGGCACCGATGGCTTGTGTGCCACCGCAGGCCAATGAGAAGCGGCCACTACGGCTACCAGCGGGGCTGTGACTCCTGGGATCGGCTTCCTGCCGGCCGGATCCGCTGATTTCGTGTGCCGAATGTGTGCCCTCGGTGTTACGGCATTTCTTCGTACGCAGCTTCTCGCGCGTCGCTGAAGGCCTGCCAAGGCGCTGAAAAACGTTGCTGGATCGCCCTGCTCTTCAGCGGGCAGGGGGCCGTGAAGGCCGGCAGGGCCGATCTCGGCGGCGTGAACACCGGATGGGTGCCAGGAAGAAGTGCTGACGACGGATGGATCAGTTTTCGCCAGGAGGGGCTGAACATTCACCAGGAGCGCGGCATGGAACGGGGAACTCCGTTCGCCTCCGACGCCGATCTGAAGGGATGAGTCGCGCCGCCACCTGGCCATACGCCTGCCGCCCAGCAGGCAGGTGTGCGGCATGGGGGTTTCGGGGCGGCAAAGCCTCGCTGAGCCGCGGCTTCGTCCCTGGCGCTCGTAGGTGCTGTCGACCCGGTCGGGTGACGACGAGGGAGTTCGATCACGAAGGTCCATGGATTCTGTGGGGCGGTTGACGGCAGGTCGGTTCCCAAGGCGGCTCCCGGTTTGGAGGGCCCTTCCGGATGTGATTCGGGAGGGCCTTTCGCATTGTCGGGCGGCACGGTGTGCCTGCCGAACGGACACGGGGAGAAATGGCGGACGACAAATGGATCGACTTTCCGTGGAAAGGCCCGGACTGTCGGAAGAATGGCAGCCGCCTGTCGCGACCCGAGCAGCCGAATGGGCGGACTGTGCGCGCCTTCGGGGCCGGGCGAAAGAGCAGTGGGGAGCCGGTGCGGCGGGGGTTGGGGCCGGTGGTGGGCCGACCCGCCTGTGGGTGAGGGGGTAGGGGACTGTAAACGGAAGGTGATTGATCGAACACGGTGAGTTGCGACATGGTGCTCTAGCCCCGATCAACGCACCCTCGGAGGGACCACCATGCTGCTTGTTCGCCGCCTTCTGTCCGGAGCCGTCCTCGTCACCACCGTCAGTGCGGGTCTCGCTCTGCCCGCCGCGGCCTCCGCTCGAAACCCCATATGCATCGACGTCACCAACGACCGTGGCAACGGGGTCCGGATCTACCAGTGGGAGTGTCAGGCCAACAACGACAATCAGAGGTTCGTGATCGACGGAGGTCAGATCAAGATCAAGGACACGCTGGGGACGTCGCGGCCGATGTGTGTGGACGCCACCAACCACCGCGGTAACGGGGTCCGGATCTACCAGTGGGAGTGCCAGAGCAACAACGACAATCAGAGGTTCGTGATCGACGGGGGCCAGATCAAGATCAAGGACACGCTGGGGACGTCGCGGCCGATGTGTGTGGACGTCACCAACGACCGCGGTAACGGGGTCCGGATCTACCAGTGGGAGTGCCAGGCCAACAACGACAATCAGAGGTTCGTGATCGACGGGGGCCAGATCAAGATCAAGGACACGCTGGCCTGAGTGAGCCGGTCGGCGGCGGGGGCCGGGTCTGCGCGTGCGGACCGGCCCCCGCTGTCTTTTTGCCGGGGCGACCCGCGGTGGAGCCGGGGTCAGGCGGTGAAGTCGCGGACGAGCTTGACGAAGTCGTCGAGGCGTTCGGCGCTGGAGACGTGGCCGGTGTCGAGTTCGAGGTAGGAGCTGCCGGGGATGGCGGTGTGGAGTTCGCGGGAGTTCTCCACCGGGATCAGGCCGTCGTGGGCGGCGCCCACCACCAGCGTGGGGGCCTGGATGCGGGGGAGAAGGTGGCGCAGGTCCACGCGGCGGCCGAGGTCGATCTGGCGCAGGCGGTTGGGGTGCGGCTGGAAGTACGTCGCCCGGCTCTCCAGGTCCTCGGGGCTGAGGGAGTTGAGGTAGCGGCGGCTGAAGGCGGTCAGCATGGAGAAGCGGGCGAAGGCGTCCGGGGTGTCGGCCAGGCTCAGCCAGATCTGGAGGGCGGTGCGGAGGTAGGCGTCCTCGGTGTGGGCCCAGCCCGAGAGCGGGATCAGGCGGCGGACCAGTTCCGGACGGGTGGCGGCGAGGGACAGCGCGACCACCGCGCCCAGGGAGAAGCCGAGCAGGTCCACGGGCGCCTTGCCGGAGTCCTCGATGACGGCCGCGAGCTGCCGGGTCAGGTCCTCGACGGTCAGGGGGGCGCCGTCGTCCTCGGCGAGGTCGCTGCCGCCGATGTCGGGGAGGATCACGGTGTTGCGGTCGGTGAAGTGGCCGGCGACGCCGTCCCAGGTCACCGATCCAGGGCCGGTGCCGTGCAGGAGCACCAGGCCGGGGCCGCCGCCGACGGTTCGGTAGGCGACGCGGGTCCCGGAGACGGTCAGGTGGTGGGTCATGGACGTCACCGTGCCAGCCGGCGTGCCGGATGAGGAGCGGACCGGATTCCCTAGGACAAGGAGTCCTAGACTGCGATATTTCGCGATATTGCAGGATGGGGTTCATGGATCGTGAGGAGCTTGCCGATTTCCTACGCCGCTCGCGGGAGCGGCTGCTGCCCGGCGAGGTGGGACTGCCGTCGGGGCCGCGCCGCCGTACTCCTGGGCTGCGGCGGGAGGAGGTGGCTCTGCTCGCGGGCATGTCGGCCGACTATCTGATGCGGTTGGAGCAGGCGCGCAGTCCGCAGCCGTCCACCCAGTTGCTGGGCGCGCTGGCGCGGGCGCTGCGGCTGACGAGCGACGAACGCGACCACCTCTACCTGCTGGCCGGGCACCGGCCCCCGGCCGGGCCGCGGGCCGGCGAGCACGTCAGGCCGAGCCTGCTCTACCTGCTCGACCGCCTGGTCGGGACCCCGGCGCAGCTCCTGAGCGACCTCGGTGACGTGCTGGCGCAGAACGCCATGGCCGAGTCCCTGTTCGGGTGCAGCTGCACGGTCGAGGAGCCCGACCGCAACATCGTGTGGCGCTGGTTCACCGACCCGTTCAGGCGCGAGGCCTATCCGGAGGAGGAGCACGCCGAGCGCTCCCGTCTGCACGTGGCCGACCTGCGCGCGGCGGTGGTCCGCCGCGGCAACGACGAGCCGGCCCGGGCGCTGGTCGAGCGGTTGCGCCGCGCCAGCCCGGAGTTCGTCTCCGTGTGGGAACGTCACGAGGTCGCGGTACGCCGCAGCAGTCGCATGCGGATCCTGCACCCGGCCATCGGCGCGATGGAGTTCGACTACGAGGTGCTGCTGGCCCCGGCCGAGGACCAGCGGCTGCTGGTCTTCACGCCGCCGCCGGGGTCGAAGACGTTCGAGGCGTTGGAGCTGCTGCGGGTGGTGGGGCCGGAGACCGTGCACCGGAGCCATCGGTAGCCGCCGCGGCGCGACGTCAGCGGGCATGTCAGAGGGCATGTCAGTGCGGTGGTGGTCCGGCGTCAGGGCGGTCCGGGATGGTTGGTTCATCACCGGTTCGGGGATTGCGGCCCGACAGCTCTGAAAGGCGTATGAATCATGACGAACGACAGCGTTTCCGCGACCAGCCAGGCCGAGCGCCCGGAGCTGCAGAAGATCATCCAGGAGATCGTGGATTCCGGTTTCGTCGGGGTGCAGTTGCGCGTGAACGACGAGCGGGGCCAGTGGGTCGGCAGCGCGGGGGCGTGCGAGCTGGGTGGCCTCGCCGAGCCGCCGACGAACGGCCGCTTCCGGGTCGGCAGCGTCACCAAGACCTTCACCGCGGCCCTGGCCCTGCACCTGGTGGCCGACGGCACGATCGGGCTGGACGACCTCGTGGCCGACCACCTGCCCGAGTTCGGGCTCGACCGGCGGATCACCGTACGGATGCTGTTGCAGCACACCAGCGGCGTGTTCAACTTCACCGGCGAGTACTACGAGGACGGGACCGTCGTGCCGGGAATCGCCTGGTCGGGCAAGGAGTGGGTGGAGAACCGCTTCAGGACCTACCAGCCGGAGGAACTGGTACGGCTCGCGCTGTCCAAGCCCGCCCGCTTCGAGCCGGGAGCCGACTGGAGCTACTCCAACACCAACTACCTATATCCGCCATACCATGCCAGGTCTGACCTGGTCAAACACAAGATAAAGCCCCAGCTCACGGCCTGAATCGTGAGTCT
>NZ_JBIUBJ010000044.1:0-27937 GCF_044547985.1 Nonomuraea sp. NPDC052265 | reverse complement strand
TACTATCCCGCCCCACCCGACGATCGCACCAGCATCACGCTGGAAGTGGCCAACGGAGGCGTCTACCCGGCAGTCCCCATCAAGCGCTGACCGGCACGGACGGACCGGGTCAATGCCGTCGTTCTCAGGGCCTGCACAGGCGTCCTTGGAACAGCCCACGTCACGGCCATCTGGTGCTCTGACCGCATGGGTTCGCCGGGGTGGCGGTCGTGGCGGTTGGATGTGCGGTGACGTCCGTTCGACCGCTGGAGGAGCGGTGGCTGAGCCCGTCCGTGGGCGTGGACTGACCGGCCAGGAGGGGCAGAAGCTGCAGCAGGCCGAATGGGGCTGCTTGGCCAGGGTGTCGGCGTCGGTCTTGACCACGTACACCTCCCACGGCTGGGCGCCGGGCCCGTTCACCCACACCATGTCCTGGACGGCGTAGCAGCAGGTGGTGTCCTCCTCCACCGTGGTCGCCCGGCCAGGCGGGCGGCGGCGGTGACCTCGTTGGTGGAGGCGACCTCGACGCCGAGGCGGTCAAGGCGAGTGTCGGTGCCCGGCTCGCCTTCGATGAGGACGAGCTTGAGTGGCCGGCCCAGCTTCGACGACATGCTCGCCCTGCTCCGCCGCATGATTACCGCTACCCGGCCCGCGCAGCCCCGACCTCGCGAAAATCGAGGACGAGGCTCTGGCTTGGGCTTGCGCAACGGGATGACGGCCAAAGCCGAGCAGGAATCAACCTAACCTCCAAGAGCCCCGCGGACGGGCTGCGCCCGGCTCGGGCGCATCAGCCACACGGCAGCGGCGAGCGTGAGTACCCAGCCGATCACTTCGATGAGCAGGTGATCCGTTGCGTTGGGGACGGATTGCAACAGGTACACCCGGACGCTGTTGATCGCTCCGTGCGTCAGAACCGCGGGCCAGACACTCCCCGACTGCCGGCGAATTGCGAGCAACAGCGGCGCCCATGGCAGCATGCCCGCGAAGTAGATGACGATGTCCCAGGGTGGTCGATCACCGATGACGGCGAGGACCGGCAGGTGCCAGACGATCCATACCAGACCGCTGACAAGGGCCAGCGGCCAGAATCCCCATGACGCGGCGCGCGTCGCCAGCCAGCCGCGCCAGCCGAACTCCTCGCCGATGGCGAAGACCGACTGCATGAGGAAGACCGGAACGATCCACATGGTCGCCGCGAAGATCTGGTCAAGCGGGTTGAGCTGCCAGATCCCCGATGCCAGTGCGATGGCGGTTTGGATCGCGGCGATCGCGGCGATGAGGCCGATGCCGATGCCGGCCCACTTGGGTGTGCCGCGCCACCCGGTGGCGAACGTCTCCCGGAACGTTCCGGGTCGTCGGGCAAACCACATGATGATCGCTGCGAGCAGTGGGGAAAGTTGCAGGGTCGGAGTGATCAGGTTGTAGAAGTCCGTCGGGACCAGCCGGAAGACCATCGGAACGGACAGCGCGAAACACAGCAGGACGGCGATCGCGAAGAACCACGTGACATCGACAACAGTTGATCTGGCAGAACTTGAGCGCGTGGAGGACGCAGTCATGATGACCTCGTCCCGTGCGGGCGCGAGGATCCGGCTCGATGAGTGATCGTGGGGTAGCGCGGATCGGCCATCTTGAACCCGGGGAGAACCTTGACGACCGGGTCGTCCACGGAGAATCGGTCCGTCGGCAGCATGATCGCCGTCGCCGTCATCGACTTGCTCAAGGACGCGATACGGAACGGCGTCCGGGGCGTCACCGCGTTGTCGTCCTCACCCCGGACGCGGACGATCGTCTCGACGGACGACCCGTCGATCACGGGAGCTGCGACGCCCGGCGTGCCGTAGACGGAGCGGTAGTCGTCGATCAGCTCCTGGTCACCGGCATGGGCCGGGGCTGTCCAGCCGACGAGCATGACGACGCTGAAAGGTATGAGACGGAGGAAACGCACAATCTCGAAGCTTGGCCGGACGGAATCGGTCCGGCCTCACCCGAAGGGGTGAACCTGGTACCGCCCGTTCGGATGGAATTCGTGGCGAGCGACGAGCCCGTTCTCGTAGGCGTAGATCACCACGTGCACGCGGTCACGCAGGTCCAGCTCCTGCAGAATGGCCCGGACGTGCTCGGCGACGTCGGCTCGTCGGCGCACATCGAAGGCAACCACTCAACCCCGGCGGTCTGTCCTGATCGCGTCAGGTAGGTCGCAGCCACCTCATGCTCGCCCGCCGGGCATTCAGCAGGCGATGGGCCGATCAGGTGCCCGCTCTGGAGCGCACCAGCGAGTCGTAGGTGTCGCCGGCGGGCGCCGAGAGCGCCAAGCGCATGCTTCCGCCGACGAGCACCAGCGTCAGCACGGCTCCGAAGGGTGCCACCCGCCGCCAGGTGAGTCCGTCCTGCCAGAGGTGATTGCAGACGGCGGCGAACGAGGCGATGAGGAAGCTGACGCCGTAGCCACCGGTCACCGAGACGAGCTGGAGCAGCGGGAGGTTGTCGTGCTGGGTGGCGGCCAGCGAACTCAGGATGTTGCCGACGGGACTGACATTCGCGAGCGCGGACTTCACCGCCCTATCCCGAACACCCCCGAACCGCAGTAGGGATTACCCCCGGCCTGGTGCCGCGCCCCTGATCACCAAACTCGGAAAGGGGCCTCCGGATCACTCCAAGGCCCCTCGGCAGACGGTGAAGCGACTGAGCTGCACCTGCTCTGGCAGCAGCGTGCGGGGCATCCCGCCGTACGGGACCACCTTGCGCGCGCTGACCCGACCGCCGCCGACCTGGCACGCCACTGCGCCCACACGTACGTGACCGCTGAGGTCGCGGCGCGTACGCGAGCCCTCGCCGAGGACGCACGGGCCCGCCTGTCCACCCTCCCTGACCGCCTTGCCGCACCGCGCCGCCGCCATGGACGAACGCTCCTCGCCGAGGTCCGGGCCGCGCGCGCCGCCGAACGGGTGCGGGAGCTGCGGGACCGGGCCGTCCACGTCAGGGCCACGATCCCGTCGTCGTCCTGGTCGAAGACGACCGGTTCGGTCAGGAGGGATAGGCCGGAGCCGACGCAGGCCCCGGTGTCGGTTTGATGCGCATCATGTCCTGCTCACCAGGTGACCGGGAGTTCGTGGACGCCGTAGATGACGGCGTCGGTCTTGAACGGCAGTTCCTCGACCGGTGCGGCGAGCCGCAGGGTGGGGATGCGGCGGAACAGGGTGTCGAAGACGATCTGCAGTTCCATCCGGGCCAGGTTCTGGCCCAGGCACTGATGCGGGCCGAACCCGAAGGCGATGTGGTGGCGGGCCCCGCGCTCGACATCCAGTTCGCCCGGTTCCTTGAACACCGCCGGGTCCCAGTTGGCCGACAGCATCGAGACGATGACGCCCTCGCCGGCCTTGATGCTCACTCCGCCGACCTCCACATCTTCGGTGGCCAGCCGGGAGGTGACTCCGTCGGCGATGGTGAAGTAACGCAGCAGTTCCTCCACGGCCAAAGGCGTCCTGTCCGGGTCGGCCCTGACCAGGGCCAGCTGCTCCGGATGCGTCAGCAGCCCGACGACGCCGAGCGAGATCATGTTCGCGGTGGTCTCGTGCCCGGCGGTCAGCAGCAGGAAGGCCAGGCTGACCAGGCCCGCGTGGTCGAGGGTGCCCTCCTGGCGGTGCCGGGCGATCTGCCGGCCAAACAGGTCATCGCTGGGTTCGGACTCCTTGCGGGTGACCAGGTCGTCGATGTAGGCGCGCAGTTCGGCGAACGCTTGCCGGCGGTCTTCCAGCGACGTCCGCCGCACCATCATGGCGGTGCGGCTTTGGAAGAAGTCGTGGTCGGTGTAGGGGACGCCGAGCAGTTCGCAGATCACCAGGGAGGGCACCGGCAGCGACAGCGCCCGCACCAGGTCGACCGGCCGCCGGTCGGCGACGAGCAGGTCGTCGATGAAGTGGTCGACGATGTGCTGGACCCGCGGGCGCAGCGCGGACAGCCGCCTCACGGTGAACTCGCCGATCACCGGACGGCGGGCCGCAGCGTGTTCGGCGCCGTCCATGCCGAGCATCAACGGCGGCTGGCTGCGCAGCTGTTGCAGGGTCGCCGCGTCGAGAGTGTAGAGCGGGAAGCCGTCCTTGCGCTTGTCGGAGGAGAAGCGGCCGTCGGCGAGGACGGCCCGGCCCTCCTCATGCCCGGACACCCACCACGCCTCGCCGCCGCCGGCCAACCGGACCTTGTTGATCGGCGCCTGCTCGCGCAGTCGCTCGTAGGCGGCGGGCGGACTGAACGGGCAGCCCCGCTCGACCGGCAGTTCCAGGCCGGCGAGTCCGCCGGTGTGGGCGACGTTCTCTGTCATGAATGACCTCCCAGTATGAGATCTGGCGGAATCTGTTCTGCTTGTGACGGCCTCGGGAGTGCGATCGACACCGCCGGTTCCGGCGACGGGCGCCTGGTGCGCCACCGTCAGGCCCATATCGCTCCGAGGCTGCGGGCCGGCTCGTCACCGGTGTTCATCGCAGGGTGAGCGGGGTCTCCGATGCGATGCGGGTCAGCTTCCGCGGGTTGCGGACGTAGTAGAGGCCGGTGATGCGGGCGTTCTCGACTCGGGCTGCCATGACGCCGTCGATGTCGCCGTCCACGCGCAGGAGGAGTGCCGGGTTGCCGTTGACCACGACGGGTTCGCCTGCGAGGGCGATCTGGGCCTTGCCGAGGCCGCCGACGATCATGCGGGCCACCTTGCCGGCGCCGATGACGGGCTGCGGAGCGGCCCGCTTGACGCCGCCGCCGTCGCTGATCAGGACGACCTCCGGGGCCAGCACGTCGAGCAGGCCCTGCAGGTCCCTCGTCTCGACCGCGCGCTGGAACGAGGCCAGCACCGCCCGGGTCTGGTCCGGGGAGACCACTTCGCGCGGGCGGCGGGCATCGACGTGCCGGCGGGCGCGGTGCGCGATCTGGCGTACGGTCGCCGGGGCCTTGCCGACCGCGGCGGCGATCTCGTCGTAGCCGACGTCGAAGACCTCGCGCAGCACGAAGACGGCACGTTCGGTCGGCGACAGCGTCTCCAGGACGAGCATCAGCGCCATCGACACGCTCTCGGCGAGCTCGACGTCCTCGGCCACGTCCGGCGCGGTGAGCAGCGGTTCGGGCAGCCAGGGACCGACGTACGCCTCCTTGCGGCGCTTCATGACGCGCAGCCGGTCCAGCGCGCGCCGGGCGGCGATCCGTACCAGGTAGGCGCGCTGGTCCACCACTTGCCCAAGGTCGACCTTGACCCAGCGCAGCCAGGTTTCCTGCAGGGCGTCCTCGGCGTCGGCCGCCGAGCCGAGCATCTCGTAGACGACGGTGAACAGCAGGTTGTGATGGGCGAGGAACGCCTCCGTCGCCGGGTCCGTCCGACTGCCGTCAGCCGTCGGCCCGGCTGCGTCCGTCGTCGCGTCCCTGCGCTCGTTCATCCCTGGCTCCTGCCTGTCGCCCTCGCAAATCCTGCTCCATGTACAAGGCGTCGGCTCCCCCCGCTGTGTGACAGCCGTGACCGGTGACCCACGTCACATGGCCGCACTGTCACAAAGGTGGCGGCACAGACGCCGCATGGTCGTCAGGACCCCGTGCGAACGATGCGCGCGGCACGCCACTCCCCGAGTTGATCGCCTCGGCCGGTTGCGCGGTGACCGCCGCGCCACCGCCGCCGAAGAAGGAACGGATGGACATCATGAGCAAGGTCTGGTTCGTCACCGGTTCGTCTCGCGGCCTCGGCCGCAACTTCGTCGAGGCCGCCCTGTCGCGTGGCGACAAGGTCGCCGCGGCCGCCCGCACCGCCGCGAGCCTTGATGAGCTGGTCGCCGCCTACGGCGAGGCGGTGCTTCCGGTGGAGCTGGACGTGACCGACAAGGCCGCCGTCTTCGAGAGCGTCAAGCGGGCCAGGGAGCACTTCGGCCGTCTCGACGTCATCGTGAACAACGCCGGCTACGCCCAGGTCGGCGCGATCGAGGAGCTGGCCGAGCAGGACCTGCGCGACCAGCTGGAGACCAACCTGTTCGGCGCGCTGTGGATGATCCAGGCCGCGCTGCCCTACCTGCGCCAGCAGGGCTCGGGGCACATCATCCAGCTGTCCTCGGCCGCCGGGCTCATGGCGATGCCGCTCAGCGGCGCCTACAGCGCCTCCAAGTGGGCTCTGGAAGCTCTGAACGAATCCCTCGCCCAAGAGATCGCCGACTTCGGCATCAAGGTGACCGTGATCGAGCCCGGCGGCTTCGCCACCCGGTCCGGCAAGAACCCCGACCCGCTGAACAACGGCCATCTGTCCGAGCCCGACCCGGTGTACGACGGCCTTCGCCGGCGCATCGCCGCGTTCGCGGGAAGGCAGCCCGCCGGCGACCCGGCCGCCGCGGCCCAGGCACTCCTCAAGATCGTCGACTCCGACAACCCGCCCCGGCGGGTGCTCTTCGGACTGGGCTTCTACCCGATGCTCCAGCAGGTCTACGCCGACCGGCTCAAGACCTGGGCCGACTGGCAGGACCTTTCGGCACAGGCTCACGGCAACCTCGATCAAGAAAGTCGGTGACCAGAACCAGGTCGACTCACCAGGAGCAAGTGAACCGACAGGAGCAACACATGAAGCACCGCATCGTCGTCCTGGGCGCCGGTTATGCCGGAGCCTATGTGGCCGGGAACCTGGCCCGCCGGCTGTGCCCGGCGGACACCGAGATCACCGTGGTCAACGCTGAGCCGGACTTCGTCGAGCGGCTGCGGCTGCACCAGCTCGCGGCCGGCCAGCAGATCGAGGCTCCGAAGCTCGCCGACGTCTTCGCGGGCACGGGCATACGGCTGCGCCTGGCCCGGGTCACCGCCGTCGACCCCGAACGCCAGGTCGTCCACGTCCACGCCGATGCCGACGACGGCGGTGAGCTGGGCTACGACACGCTCGTCTACGCGCTCGGCAGCCGCGTCGCCGACTGCGGCATCCCCGGCGTGGCCGAGCACGCCTTCCACGTCACCGCCCGGCCCGCGGCGCTGCGCCTGCGCGAGCGCCTGGACAGCCTGGTCGGGCAGGGCGAGGGCGGGAGGGTGCTGGTCGTCGGCGACGGGTTGACCGGCATCGAGACCGCCACCGAGTTCGCCGAGTCCCGGCCCGGCCTGTCGGTGACACTCATCGCCCGCGGCCTGCTCGGCGCCCGGCTCTCCGACGGAGCCCGCAGCCACCTGCGCCGGGCCTGCGACCGGCTGGGCATCACCGTCCTGGAGGACACCAGCGTCGAAGCCGTCGAGGCGACGCGGGTGCTGTGCGACGACGGCACCGCTCTGGCGTCCGACGCAACCGTGTGGACGGCGGGGTTCGCGGTCGACCCCATCGCCGCCGCCGGCGGGCTGGAGGTCACCGACAATGGTCGGATCATCGTCGATGACACCATGCGGTCGCTCTCGCACCCGAACGTCTACGCGGCCGGCGACAGCGCCTACGCCATCGGCGACAACGGCCGGCCGCTGCCGATGTCCTGCGCCTCGGCCGGCTCCACCGGTCGGCAGGCCACGGACGCGATCGTGGGACGCCTGACCGGCCGCAAGATCGCCAAGAGCAAGCTGGACTACCCGGGCAACCACATCAGCCTCGGACGGCGGGACGGGATCCTGCAGATGGTCGACGACAAGGCGCGACCGAAGCCGAAGTACGTGGGCGGCAGGAAGGCGGCGCGGATCAAGTCCGGCATCCTCCAGATCTCGCTGTGGGGCATCTCGCACCCGACCTTCGGCCTGCCCAGGCGCAAGCGCCGCCTGGCCGCCACGCCGGATGTGTCCGCTGATAAGGCGCTCGCGTAACCGCCTAACGTGGACAGCACCGCCACTGATCGCTTCGACACCAGCCGGTAGGCCGGTGAGTCCGGGCCGAAACCGGCTGGCCTCACTGGCCTACCGGCTGCTGAGCTCCGCCGCCAAGACCGAAGAGACCGTGCAGGGACGCGTTCTTGCACGGGGAGGCCCGATGCCCCATCCACCAGCAACCCAGATCTCGCAATCCGCATCACGTAGCAGCGCCAGCAGCCGTAGCATCACACGCACATCCATCATGGGAGGCATTCTGCCCGCCCCGCTTGAGCCATGTTGATCAAGCCGTGACTGCCGGGGGCCTCGTTCTCCAGCGCCCGGTAACAGCGTCGAGCGGCCCACGTCGTGGTCGCGGGCAGTCCGGGTGCCCGACTGGCCGCGCCCGCGCCGGGCCCGCGCGGCGGCGAGCACGTCGTCGGTAACCGTGGCCGGGCTGGGCGGACACGGCCCGATAGCAGCCAGCGTGACCGAGAATGCAAGTTCTGTGTCACAGATGTGCGGTGCCGTGGGCAGAGGCTAGGTGGTCGTTCGCAACCGGGCCTCGGCGGCCCAGTGGCGTGCGTTCCAGTGGTCGGCGATGGTGGCGGCTTGGGCGAAGTGGGCGGCGGCCTCGTCGGTGCGGCCGAGGAAGACGGCCAGTTCACCGAGGGTGTGGGCGACCGGGCGCAGCGCCAACGACAGGCTCGCGGCGCCCGCCGGGGGGCCGTCGCGGTGCGGGAGCAGGGTCGCGTAGATCTCCTCGGCGGCGTCGCGGTCGTTCAGGTTGACGACGGCCATCGCGCGCAGCGTGGTGAGGAAGGTGAAGAAGAAGTCGGGGCGGATCGGGTCGGATGACGCGCGGACCTCGCGGGCTTCGGCGTCCAGGCCGTTGGCGTGGAGGGCGAGCGCGAGCAGGTCGGAGGTCATGGGGCCGAGCGCGGCGTGGAGGGCGCGAACGTCGGCCAGGTGCGCGCCGAGCGTGCCGTCGTTCAGCCAGATTGTGGCCAGGGCGAGTTGGAGGAAGCCTGTGGTGTGCACCGATCCGGCGCGCCGCATGCCCTCGTCGGCCTTGACGTAGAGGAGCTCGGCGTCGGCGAACCGGCCTTCGATGAGGGCCAGGCCTGCCAGCGTGATCTCGGTGGCGGCGATCGCCTCGCGCATCCGGTAGGCGCGCGCGAGTTCCAGGGCCTCGGTGGTCAGCCGGCGCATGGTCACCGGGTCGTTGGCGGCGGCGGCGACGGCGGCGTGGTTGAGCAGCCCGGTGACGCGGTAGACCGGCAGGTCGTGCTCGGTGCCGATCTTCACGAGCTCCCGGCAGAGGTCGGCGTCGCCGTGGACCTCGGACAGGATCTGGAGCGCCGCGGCCCGCAGCCGGGGGTCGGTGGCGAGGTCGAGTGCCTCCTGCGCCGCCTCCAGAACGGTCGGGTCGTTCTCGCCGACCAGTTCGTGCGCGTATGCCGTCAGGAGCCGGGACCGCACCGAAGGGTGCAGGTCACGCTTCAGCAGGCGGCTCAGGCGGTCGACGACGGGCCGGTCGACGGTGCCGTACGTACGGGTCTGCCAGGCGGTCGGCTCCGTCCACGCGGTGAACGCGGCGATCATCAGGTCGTCGCGGCCCAGGGACTCCGCGTACTCCACGGCTTCGCGGCGTGTCTCGCGAGCGGCCGCGACGGCTCCCGCGCGGATCTGCGCGCGCAGCAGCCTGCCGAGCAGTTCGACGCGTTCGTCCGGTCTGGTCGAGTTGGTGACGGCGTCGGTGAGGAGCTCGGCCGCCACGTCGTGGGCATAGCGGGCCTCGGCGCGCTCGGCGGCCCGGACACAGTAGCCGACGGCCTTCGGTGAGCCGGCGCGCGCGTAGTGGTGGGCGAGCGCGGCGATGTCGTCGGTTCCTTCGAGGGCGGCGGCGATCCGGGCGTGCATCCGGGTGGCGCGCAGTCTGCTGAGGTCGGCGATGAGCGTGTCCCTGACGAGGGCGTGGACGTAGCGGACGCGTCCGGGGCCGGGCTCGTCGAGGAGCCCGGCGATGACGCCCGCGTCGAGGGCGTCCAGCACGCCGTCCTCGCCGGTGTCGGCGGCCTTGACGAGGACGTCCACCGAGCTTTCCCGGCCTGCGACCGCAGCCAGCCGGAGGACGGACACGCTTCCTTCGGGCAGGCGCGCGAGCCGGCGGCGCAGGACGTCCCGTACGCCTTCGGGGACCTCGGAGAGAGCGACCAGCGCGCCTTCGCCGTTCAGCAGCCGGGCGCTTTCCCGCACGTAGAACGGGTTTCCGCCGGTGCGCTCTGCGATCCCGGCGATGGTCTCCTCGTCGGCCTCGCACTCGGCCCGTACGAGCTCCGCGACGGCGTCGTCGTCCAGCCCCGGCAGCGCCAGGCGGAGGGGTGTGGCACGCGCGAGGGAGGCCAGCGTCCCGGTGAGGTGCCCGCTCTCGTCCGCGCGGTACGCGGCGACGACCAGGATCGGGGCCCGCGTGCCGAGGCCGCCGCCGAGCAGCTCCAGCGTGGCGGCATCCGCCCAGTGCAGGTCGTCCAGCACGACGGCGACCGGGCGTTCCGTGGCGACCGCCGCGAGCCACTTCCACACGGCCTGGCGCAGGCGGAAACGTCCCGCGGTGGCGTCGGCGTCCACCGGGCCGGTGTCGGTGAGCAGCGGCGCGAGGTCGCCCGCGAACTCGCCCGGGGACGTGGTCGCGGCGACGGCGCGCAGCGCCTCGGTCCAGGCCCACGCGGGCGGCGCGCCGTCGACCTCGGGGCAGCGGCCGGCGGCGACCAGCCATCCGTCACGTTCGAGCCGCCCGCCGAGGTGTTCCAGCAGCGTCGACTTGCCGAGCCCGGCCTCGCCGGTGACAAGGGCGATGCGGGCGCCGTCGGCGGCGGCCTCGGCGGCGGCCGTGACCAGTGCCGACAGCTGTGCCTCGCGTCCGATGAACGGCGCCTCGGCGGTCGGGGCCGGTCGCGATGCGACCGGCGGTGGCGGGGGGACGGTCGCGCGCAGGACGTCCGTGCGCCCAGTGAGGATCGCCTCCTCCAACGCCGTCAGGTCCGGGCCGGGGTCGAGCCCGAGTTCCTCGGCGAGGATGCCGCGGGCGCGGCGCAGCGTCGCCAGCGCCTCGGCCTGACGGCCGCTGCTCCACAGAGCCAGGGCGTGCAGGCGCCAGCCCTCTTCGCGGAGGGGCTCGTCCCGGGTGAGCCGCTCGGCCTCGGGAACGACCGCGGCGGGGTCGCCGACGCGCAGCCCCGCCGCGACGTGCAGTTCGGTGGCGACCAGGCGCAGCTCGTTCAGTCGGGCGGTCTCGGCGGCGGCCCACGGCTCGTCGGCGACCTCGGCGAACGCCGGCCCCTGCCACAGGCCCAGCGCCTCGGCGAGGCGAGCCTGGGCGACGCGCGGGTCTGTGTCCGCACGCGCCCGGCCGAGCAGGTCCTCGAACCGCCACGCGTCCACCGACTCCGGCGGCAGCCTCAGCGCGTAACCGGGCGACGCGCTGACCAGCAGCCGGGCCGGCGTGCGCGGCGGACGTCCGGGCTCAAGCAGCCGACGCAGGTTGGACACGTACGCCTGCAAGGACATCAGCGCCCGCCCGGGGGGCTCCCCGCGCCACAGGTCCTCGATCATCCGGTCGACGGGCACGACCTGCCCGCGCGCCGCCACCAGCAACGCCAGCACGCCCCGTTGCCGTGGCCCGCCCAGAGGAACGGGCTCGCCGCCGACCTCGGCCGCTGAAGAGCCCAGCACTCGGATGAAGACCATGATCAACACATTTTACGTGGACGTTCCAAATCGGCTCCAAATCCCTTCCAAAGGCCTGGGAGCAGTCTGAACACGTCGCAACCGATGAAGGGCGGGAGCGGATGAGCGTCAACAGCCAGGACATGCCGTGTGCTCCGCCGTGAGTCACGACTGCTGATGGAGTTCGTCGCGGCGCCGCCCCGGCTGTGTCCCCAGCTCAACCCTGCCCAGTCTGAACGTCGAAGGAGCACAACCATGTCGCTGAGGAAGCTCAACACCGCCCTGGCCACCGGCGTCGTCCTGTTCACCCTCTACCTCGGCTTGTCCTTCGTCCTGCCCCTTGACACGTCCTTCCCGGGCCTGCCGAACTGGCCCTCCGGCGACAGCGGCTTCCCCTTCGTGAAGGGCAGCCGTGAGATCGCGATGGGCCTGGCGATGGGCATCCTGCTGGTGACGGGCCACCGCCGCGCATTGGGCTGGGTCCTGCTGATGGTGGCCGCCGCCCCGTTCGGCGACATGGTCAACGTTGTGGCCCACCATGGCTCTACGGCCTCAGCGTTCGGCATCCACGGCCTGACCTCGGCACTGATCGCGGTCACGGGCCTCCTGATCCTCCGCGAGACCAGCAAGGCGCGCAAGGCCCAAGAGCCCGCCACCCCCGCGCCCGCCGCGCAGCCCGCCTGACGTCCCCGCAGTGCAGCACGGTATTCCTTCGCATTTCTGAGAACTCGAAAAGGGAGACGACAATGGCGATCAACGATCTGCGCGGTGTCCTCAAGGGGCGCGTGCTCCTGCCCGATGACCACGGCTTCGAGCAGGCGGCCACCGCGTGGAACCTGACCGTCAGGCAGCCGGTGGCGGCCGTGGCGGAGGCCGCGGATGCCGATGACGTGGCGGCGCTCGTGCGTTACGCGCGGCGGGCGGGTATGACGGTGACCGCGCAGCCGAGCGGGCATGGCGCCTCGGGTGAGGTGGAAGGCCTGATCCTGTTGCGTACCGGCCTGCTGAACGAGGTGGAGGTACGCGCGCAGGAGCGCGTGGTCCGGGTGGGCGCGGGCGTGAAGTGGGGGCAGGTGCTGGCGGCGGCCGGTCCGCTGGGTCTGACCGGCCTGTCCGGCAGCGCGCCGGGGGTCAGCGTGACCGGCTACACCCTGGGCGGTGGGATCGGCTGGTTCAGCCGCAAGTACGGCTTCGCCTCCGACAGCGTGCGGGCTGTCGACATCGTGGACGCCGACGGCGAGCCGGGCCGGGTGACCGCCGAGTCCGACCCCGACCTGTTCTGGGCGCTGCGCGGCGGTGGCGGGGACTTCGCGGTGGTGACCGCCCTCGAACTCGAGCTGTATCCCGTGCCGGTCCTGTACGGCGGGCGCGTGATCTGGCCGGAGCACCGGACCAGGGAGGTGTACGACGCGTTCCTGGAGATCACCGCCGAGGCGCCGCGTGAACTCAGTGTCTGGATCAACCGGCTTCAGCCACCCGGCGCGCCGCCGATGGTGACGCTGGATCTGGCCTACCTGGGTGAGGCGGCTCAGAGGGATGACCTGCTGGCACGCATCGACAAGATCGGGGGCGCGATCTTCGACAGCCGCGGCGTCGTCCCGGTCGCCGACCTGGGTGACATCGCCGCCGAGCCCACCGATCCGGCGCCGTCCATCGCTCGTGCGGAGCTGCTCACCGGGCTGGACGCGGACGCGGTGGAGCTGCTGCTGGCCAAGCCGGTCGAACCGCTCATCAACCTTCAGATCAGGCACCTGGGCGGGGCGCTCGCCGAGCTGGACGGCGGGGCCGGGGCGAGCGGCGCGGTGGCTGAGCCGTACCTGCTCGGCCTGCTGGGTCTCGGCCTGCCGCACGCGGCCGATGCGACGCGCGCCAGGCAGGCCGAGGTCGTGGCCGACCTTGAGTCCTACATCAGTGGCCGCAAGCCGTACACCCTGCTCTCCCCCGGTGACACGGCGGCGCAGTCCTTCTCCGGCAGCGCGCTCGCGCGGCTGCGGGAGATCAAGCGGGCCCGTGACCCGCACAACGTGTTCCGCGCGAACTACCCGGTGCTCGGATAGATCGGTTCCCAGCAGGTCACGGCCCTTCCGCCCACCGGGGCGGCGGGGCCGGGCAGGGTTCGACCACCCGCAGCGCGCCCGCGGGGTGCAGGACCTGGCCAACTCGCGGCAGGTCGTACGGGGTCCGCTGGAGGAGACGCGGGACGCGTTGAGGGCGCTCCAGACTCGAACCAGCACAACGTAAGGTCACGCAGGGTGTCGAGGGTGCGGAGATCGCGGCAGCGCGCCACCGTCAGCGTCCCCGAACTCCTCGTCGTCGCCCGCGCCCTCGACGTGCCACCCCTGACCCTGCTCGCGCCCCCGGCCGGCAACGACAGCGTGGAAATCCTTCCCGGCGTCGAAACCGACCCGCACGAAGCGCTCGGCTGGCTCGACGGCACCGCGCCCCCGCCCCACGACCAGGACGACGACGGCGCCGGCCCGCGCGCCGAGCTCCGATTACGACGCGAGCACCACGACCTCGTCGCCGACTGGACCGCCCGCACCCGCGCCGCCGCCCGCCAGGCAGCGCCCGAAAGAAGCCCTGCCACTGACCGGCTTTGGCTGACTCCAGTCCTGGCCCTCCGGGAACATGAGCATGCTGGCGTGCCCGGCATCGCGCTCGGCTATGCGAGTCGATGACGCGGCAGCGGGTCATGCAGCTGGCCACATCCGACCCAGCCTGGCCTGTGCCGCAGGTCGAGTGGCAGCAGGCGGGCCGTTACTGGCTGATCCCCTTGGGACGACTGTGAAGAGCTATCTCGCGGCGCGATTGCCCTGCTACCTCGGCCAACTCCGCTCGGGTGTACTTGGTCACAGCTTCCTCAACGACAGGCCGGCATGCGCCCTCACCCGTGGAGTACGGGACCGGTCTGGTGGTGATGACGCGCATCACCGACACTCACCCCATGAGTTGCACCGCCGGAGGGAAGCACTACGCACGGCCACCCTCCGCTTGGGCCGCGAGTACGTCGGCGCAAGCACGAAGGCGCCAAAGCCGCGAACAGGTCCCTCAGCGTGCCTTATCCCTCAGCTGTCGCGTCTGCTCGTGGATCAGGTCGTTGGCGCGCCGCGCGAAGTCGTGCACGACGGCCAGTTCCTCGTCGTTGTAGCCGGCCGCGAGGTCGGAGTAAGCATGGTTGATTCCCACCAGAATTTCCAGTAGGTCCTGATAGGGGCCCCCGCGCACGAGTTCGACCAGCACTCGCCGACGGTCTGTCGCATCCCGGCGGCGGCTGGCATATCCGGCCCGCTCCAGCCGATCGATTGCTGCCGTGATCGCACCGCCTCGAGTCAGGCCGATGTGTTCAGCCAGCTCGTGGGCGGTCATCGGTCCTTCTTTGTCGAGGACGGCCAAGCAGTTGAAGTCCGTCACGTTGATCCCGGCTCGGGCGGCGACCACCACGTGGAACAGCGCCGATCGCATCGCTGTCACCCGGCCCTGATCGGACACAGCCGCGATCAACTCCGAGCGGTCCTTCGCCGTGATCAATCCGCCCTGCCACGGCCCAATGGAGCCTGGCCGGTTACGCCCTGGCGTTCGCGATCTTGCTGATCACTGGCGGGCGGCTGGGCGACATCGCCGGCCGCAGGCGAATCTTCCTTGTCGGGGTCGCGGGGTTCACGCTCGCCTCGGTGGTCTGCGGGGCGGCGATGACGCCCGAGGCGCTCCTCGCGGGCCGCTTCGCGCAGGGTGCGCTGGCGGCGCTGATGGTGCCGCAGGTCATGTCGGTGATCGTGGCGATGTTCGAACCGCACGAACGCGGCAAGGCGTTCGCGATGCTGGGGGCGGTCCTCAGCGCGGGGAGCGTGAGCGGGCCGTTCCTGGGCGGCGTACTCACCGAGTACGACGTGGCCGGGCTGGGCTGGCGGGCGATCTTCCTGATCAACGTGCCTATTGGGGTGGTCACGTTCTCACTGGCCCTGCGCGTCATGCCGGAGACTCGCTCCACCCGTCCTCTGCGGCTGGACCTGGTGGGGGTCGCGCTGGTGAGCCTGATCGCGTTGGGCCTGCTGTATCCGCTCATGCAGGGCCGGGAGGCCGGATGGCCGGGCTGGATGTTCGCGATCATGGCGATGGCTGTGGCGGCCGTGCCCGCATTCGCCGCTCATCAGCGGCGGCGCCATCGCCTGAACGGATCGGCCCTCGTCCCACCGGCGTTGTTCGCGCACCGGTCGTTCACGGTCGGTGTGGTTGTGGTGCTGCTCGTGTTCTCCGGTGTGACGTCGTTCTTCCTGGTGCTGACGTATCACCTGCAGATGGGGTTGGGCTGGGAGCCGCTGCGCGTCGCGCTGGTGACTCTGGCCTGGCCCCTCGGGATCACTGGTACGACCCGGTTGGCGCTGCGCCGGGCGAGCCGGGGACTCGTCGGTGCCGGAGCGGCGGTCATGGCGGTAGGGGTGACCATGATGATCGTCTCAGTGGGATGGCTCGGAGCGGATCTGTCCTGGCCGTACGTGGTGGCCGCCGAACTCGTCATCGGGCTCGGGATGGGGCTGTGTGTGCCGATCCTGGCCACTGTGGCGCTTGGTGACGTGCCCGCGGACGACGCCGGCGCAGGCTCAGGGGTCGTCAACACGGCCATCCAGTTCGGCACCGCTCTGGGGGTTGCGCTCGTCGGCGCGATCTTTTTCTCTCTTGCGGGAGACAGGTTCGCCTCGGCAACGGCGACCGCGCTGTGGTTCAACGTTGCCGTCTTCGGTGTTGCCGTGCTGGCCAGCCCGCTGCTCCCCGGCATCGGTGTACGCGAGTCCGATGCGTTGGCCCGACAGGGGCACGGTGTCGCACGCCCTTGAGCAGCGACAACGGGGCGCGTTTCGCGACGGTGGAACCCGGCCCGGACCGCGAGTAAGCCGACCGTGAACACGGGCAGCCAAGCCAGCCGGGCCGCCAGCCAATCCAAGACGGCCTCGCCAATGTGGTATGCCACGCCGGCCCCGACTGATGCCAGGTGGCCGTCGACTACCGTGACACGAGTGGGTCGTCGAAGTCATGGACCATGGACGTGGCGCCGTTCATCGGGTGGGAGGCGGTCACGGCCTGGTCGCAATGCGCGAGCGGGTCAACCTGGTGCGGGGACGCTTGCCCACCGGACCGTGCCCCGGCGGCGGCTTCGGCTGGCGGCCCTGCTGCCCCTGCCGGTGGGAGCGCGTTGATCGTCCGTATCGTCGTGGCCGATGACCAGCTGCCGATCCGCTCCGCCCTTCAGATGGCCATAGCCGAGGTTTGCGACCTCGAGCTGATCGCCGGGGTGGAAACAGGACTCCAAGCCGTGCACCTTGCCGAGGCCCTGCGCCTCGCCGCCGACCTGTTCATCAGCGGCGCCACCGTCAAGGCGTACGTGACCCAGATCGGCCGCAGGTCCGGCGAGGTGGCGAACACGCCGCGCATGATGAGCGCGTGGCAGCGCAGCCTCCGTTGCGGGTTCTCGCCGTAGGCCACGACGTGGAGGGGGCTGTCCCGCATGCCGCGCGCCAGCACGCCGACCGCCGCGTGGATCTCCTCCGGCCGCAGGTCGCGGATCTCAATGGGATCCATGGGGGTCCTTCAGGTTGAGCCGGGTGTTCACGTGGGATTCTTGGCCCGGTTCGACGATCACGAACTGGCCCATCATGCCCTTGTCTTCGTGGACGAGCATGTGGCAGTGGTACATATAGGGAGCTTTCGGGTCGGTGTAGTCGCCGAACTCCACCAGCAGCCGTACGTGGCCTTCCGGCGGCACGTACACCGTGTCCTTGCGGCCCGCCTCGTACGCGGCGGGTGGTTTCCCGTTGACGTCGAGGATCCGGAAGCTGACCTCGTGGACGTGGAAGGAATGGTTGGTGCTCGGGTTGGTGAGCTCCCAGACCTCGACGGCTCCGGCCGGGACCACTTCGTCGATGCGGGCAAGATCCATCTCCTTGCCGTTGATGGAGGTGCTGCTGAAGCGGAAGGTCCGGGTCTTGGCGTTCGGCGGGACGACCGGAGCCGGGACGTCGGCGAGCCGGGGAGGCACGGCTACCGACTCCGCGAGCGGGCCCGGCGCGGTGAACTTCATCAGGTCGAAGACATCGGCGCCGCCGGTGAACCGGTCGAGCGCGGTGCCGCCGCCCAGTTCCGCGGTGAAGCTGCGGAGCACGACCTGATCGCCGGGGCGGAAGTCCACCACGACCTCGGCGCGTTCGCCGGAGGCGAGCAGCACCCTTTTCAGCCGTACGGGCTTGCCGACCAGGCCGCCGTCCGTGGCGACCAGCGCGAACTCCCGGTCGTCGGCGAAGCCGACGTGGTAGATCCGGCCCACCGAGGCGTTGACGAGCCGCAGCCGCACCCGCGTGGTGGTGACCTTGAAGGCCGGCCCGAGCGTGCCGTTGACCAGGACCTCTTTGCCGAGAAAGCCCATCAGGTCCATGCCCGGCAGCATGGACATGCCGAAGTTGTCCAGCGTGAGCGAGCCGTCGCCGTCGAAGGTGGCGTCCTGGATGATGAGCGGGATGTCGTCGACGCCGTACTCGTGGGGCAGCTTCGTTGTGTGCTCGTCGTCGATGAGGAACAGCCCCGCCAGCCCTTGGTAGACGTGGCGGGCAGTGGTGCCGTGCAGATGCGGGTGGTACCAGAGGGTGGCCGCCGGTTGGTCGATCTTCCAGGTCGGTTTCCACGTCGAGCCCGGAGCGATCATTTGATGCGGGCCACCGTCCATGACGGCCGGCAGACGCATGCCGTGCCAGTGCACCGAGGTGGCCTCGGGCAGGGCATTACGCACCTGTGGAGCCACGGTCTCACCCCGCCGTACGCGCAACGTCGGCCCCAGATGGGGGCCGTTGACGCCCCACGTGCTGGTCTTCACGCCCGGCCGCAACTCGCTGATGCCCGCCTGGAGCTTCAGGTCGAATGAGCTGCCCTCCAGCAGCGGCGGGATGCGTAGGGGGCGGTCGAACGTGAGCTCGCCCACGTTGCCCGCGGTGGAGGACAGCCAGGCCCAGCCGAACGCGCCGCCACCTGCGGCTACCAGCGCCGACACACTGACCAGCCCAGCCTTCAGGAACGTGCGCCGCCGCATCCACCCATTCCTCTCCATGTCCGTGTCATTGATCGGCCGGCCCGCTCGGCGTCAGCGGCATGGTGCTCCATCAGCTGCGCCTCGCCGATGCCCGCCGAACCATTGAGGAGGACGAAGCGCGGCTCACCCGAGCGCGATCCGTATCGCCTCGTCAAGCAAGGCGAGCTACTTCCGGCGTCCGGCCAAACGCGGATCTCATCGTTGGTCACCAGGTGACGGGCAGCGTGTTCAGGCCCGACCCGCGACTGGTGGTCAGATCGCCGGTGGAGGCGGCGAGGCTGAGGGACGGGATGCGGGTGAACAGGGTGCGGAAGGCGATCTCCAGCTCAGTGCGGGCCAGGTTCTGCCCGAGGCACTGGTGGATGCCGTGGCTGAAGGTGAGGTGCTGCCCGGCGGGCCGGTGCACGTCCAGCTCCCAGGGGTGTGCGAGCAGCGCCTCGTCGCGGTTGGCGACGGAGGTGACGATCAGTACGCCGTCGCCCGCGCCGATGAGATGCCCGCCGATCTCGACGTCTTCGAGCGCCACCCGGGGCAGTGCCCCGTCGCTGGAGACGTACCGTAGCAGTTCCTCCACCACAGCGGGCAGCGCGACCTCGCCGGTACGTACGGCGGCGAGTTGTTCAGGATGTTGGAGCAGTGCGAGAGTGCCCAGAGAGATCATGCCGGAGGTGGTGGCATGCCCGGCGATCAGCAGCACGAGAGCCAGCCCGACCACTTCGTCGCGGTTGATCGTGCCCTGCTGAACCTGGTTGGCGAGCAGTTCGTCGATCAGTCCGGCACCCGGGGCCGACTGCTTGGCCCGCACCAGCTCGTCGAGGTAATCGCCGAGTTCCGCGATCGCCTGCGTGCCCCGCTCAGGGTCGTGCCGGAGCCTGGCCCACTGCTCGAAGAACGCGTGATCCTCGTAGGGGACGCCGAGGAGCTCGCAGATCGTCAGCGAGGGCACCGGCAGCGCGAAGCCGGACACCAGGTCGGCGGGCGGCCCGGCGGCCAGCAAGGCGTCGAGCCGCTCGTTCACGAGGTGTTCGAGCCGTGGCCGCAGCGCCGTGATGCGCTTGACCGTGAAGGCGGGGATCAGCACCCTGCGCTGTCGCTGGTGCTCCCGGCCCTCGGCGCCGAGCAGCATCGGCCGGGCGCGCGGGCCGGCAGTGCCCGGTATCTGCATGGGCGAACCGGGGTGCGCGCGGTCGGCGGTCAGCCGCCGATCCGCCAGCAGGGCGCGGGCCTCGGCGTATCCGGTCACCGCCCACGCTTGGCGTCCGCCGGGCAGGCGCACCCTCGTCACCGCGCCGCCGTTCCAGCGTGACGGCTCGTAGCCGTCTGCCGGAAGGTACGGGCAGGATCTGGCCGTCGGCAGTTCGGGCAGGGCCTCGGTGGTGTGTTCCGTCATGGTGGACCTCCACGCGAATGAGAAAACCGTCAGCGCAGGGCGTCGCGAAGCGCCTGGGCGAAGGGTTCCGGATCGTTGATGAAGGCGATGTGGTTGCCCGGAAACTCGACGAACGGGCAGCCGGTGCGTTCGGCGATGATGGGCGCGGTACGGGCGTAGAACGCGCCGGCGCTGGCACTCCCGGCCGCGCTGACCACCGCCACGCCGTTGGCGCGGATCCGGTCGAGCTCCGGCACGTAATACGTGATCGGCAGGAATTCCCGCGACAGGAAGAACTGGCTGTTCGGGGTGATGTTCTCAGCCGAGATGCGGGCGACCGTGGACTCCTCGAAGCCCACGAAGGAGGAGTGGAACACCTTCATGGCCGCGACGTCGCCCTCTTTGACGTAGGTGTCGTGGGCGCCGTCCATGAACGTCTGCCAGAAGCGGCCGTCGGGCAGGATGGACATCACCGGAGCCTCGTGCGCGATCAGTTTCGTGATCGTCCACGGGTGGTGGGCTGCCAGTTCGAGGCCGATGGAGGCGCCGCAGCTGTTGCCGAAGACATAGGCCCGCTCGTGGCCCATGGCGTGGATCACGGCGACGGCGTCGCGGGCCTGCTGGGCCATGTCCATGTTCCGGGTGAGGTCGCCGCTGCTGCGGGAGTTGCACCGCCGGTCGTAGCTGACCACCGTGTACTCCTCGGCGAGCAGGGCGGCCAGGCGCCGGTGGCGGGCGGCGTCGCCGCCGCCCCCGGAGATGAGCAGCAGCAGCGGGCCGCTGCCTTGGTGGTCGTAGACGATCTGCGCGCCCTCGTTGTGAACACTGGCCGTGGTGATCACGAATGCTCCCTAGGATGCGAAACGTATCTTATTTCGCTTCGTACGCTAACACAGGTAAGATACGAAGCGCATCTTAAGGAGTGATTCGATGACGGCCACACGGCGACGAGGAGAGCGCCTGGACCACGCCATACTCGATGCGACGTGGCAGATCCTGCAGGAAGTCGGCTATGCCAGGCTGACGTTCGAAGCGGTCGCCGCGCTGGCCGGCACGAGCCGCCCAGTGCTCAGCCGCAGATGGCCCACCCGGGCCGAACTCGCGCTCGCTGCCATGGAGCGCGCCGCCCCGCCCATCATCGAGGTCCCTGACACCGGCAGCCTGCGCTCAGATCTGATCGAACTGCTGCGGCGAGCGGTGAACGGCCTCGGCACCGTACGCGGCGAGGTTCTGGCGGGATTGGCCGCGGAAACGGCCCGCGACCCGGACGCCGCCGCAGCCCTGCACGCCTGGATCGCGCGCTCCACCCGCGAGGACGCGGCGGCGACCGTCCTCGCCAGAGCGGCGGACCGGCATGAGGTCCGCGCGGTGACCCTTCCACCACGCGTGCTCCAGCTTCCCTTCGACCTGATCCGCAACGAGGTGGTGCTCCACGGCCGCCCGCCCGCCGACGGCGCGATCGCCTCTATCGTCGACGACATCCTCCTTCCGCTCATCCGTCAGCTCGCCGGCGCCTGATACCGCATCGTCGACTTGTGAGTCTCGCGGCCCCGCGCGCCCGGCAGATGCCGATGTGGAGGGTCGGCGGTGACGAACGTCATCGCCGGGGCCGTGACCTTCTCCCGGGACACGCCGGACGCGGAGAAGAAGCCGCGGGTCAGCGGGCGGCGACCGTGGCCGACAGGGCCAGGGTGGCGGCGCCTCGGGCGTGGCCGCTGTCGTCCCAGGGGCGGACCATGATCTCCACTCCTGACAGCACGCCGCTCTCCACCGCCGGTCGGAACCCGGGCTCCAGATACGGCCACAGCACGTGGCTCTCGCCGATCACCGCCAGCGCCCGTACGGCCAGGACGTTCACCACGCCCGCGGCCGCCCTCCCGAGCGCCGCCCCCGCCTCGGCCATCAGGTCGCGCACGCCCGGCACGTCCTCGGCGGCCAGCCGGGGCAGCTCGGCCACCGGCACCGGCACCGGCGTCAGCCCGCGCTCGTACGCGCGGGCGGCCAGGGCGTAGTCGGCCGCGTAGGACTCCAGGCAGCCGCGCCGCCCGCACACGCAGGGCGGCCCCTGCGGGTCGATCGGCACGTGCCCGAACTCGCCCGCGACGCCGTCGGCCCCGCGATGGATGCGCCGCCCGAGCACGATGCCCATGCCGATGCCGCCGCCGACGGCGAGCACCAGGAAGTCGTCGTGGTCGCACCCGGCGCCGAACAGCAGCTCGGCGCAGGTGCTGGCGCGGGTGTCGTTGTCGATGAGGACGGGGACCGGCAGGCGTTCGGCCAGCAGGGGCCGCAGCGGCAGGTCCGACCAGTCCAGGTGCGGCGAGATGCGCACGATCCCCCTGGCCTGGTCGATCACGCCGGGGATGGCCAGGCCGATGCCGCGCACCCGGCCGCCGGCGGCGGGGTCGGCCAGCTCGCGGGCGCACACGGCGGCGAGCTGGCCGACGGGGTCGGCGCGGGGGTCGAAGGGCACCGTGAAGCGGCGCGCCTCGCTGCCGTTGAGCCGCATGAGCACGCCGACCACATGCGTGTGGTGCACCCGCAGGCCGAGCGTGTACGCGGCGTCCGGCACCAGCTCAAGGGGCACTTTCGGGCGGCCACGCCCGGCCGCCTGCGGCGCCAGCTCGCGTACGTAGCCGAGCTCGATGAGACGCCGGGTGTGCTCGGTCACGGTCGCCGCGCCGAGCCCCAGCCTGAGGGCGAGCTGCGTGCGGTTGAGCGGCTCGGACCCGAGCGTCGTCAGGATCTCCGTCCTGGCCAGGTCCTCGCGCATCCGCGGTCCTCCCTCTTGACGTCTGATCCGGAGCAAGCCTAGGGTTCCGCATCATTAATAAATTCGACCCCGAAAAATATACCCTGACGGAGGTCCCCCCATGAAGGCACTCCTGGCCGCGGGGCTCGTACTCCTCGCCGGCGTCACCGCGTGCGGCGGCGGCGGCGCGGGCACGGCGGGCGGCGCCAAGCAGGACGACGGTACGGTCACCCTCGACTGGGAGATGTGGGCGGGCAGCGAGGAGGAGAAAGCCCAGCTCGACCACCTGGCCAAGCTGGTCACCGAGCAGGACCCGAAGATCAGGGTCAACCTGCGGACCGCGCCCTTCAACGCCTACTTCACCAAGCTGCAGACCGAGTTCGCCGCGGGCGAGCAGCCGTGCCTGGTCTCCATGCAGAGCCTGCGCCTGGGCGCCTACGCCGATCTCCTCGAACCCCTCACCGCTCCCGAAGGCTTCGCCCCCGCGGCGCTGGACGCGCTGAAGATGAACGGCAGGCAACTGGCCCTCCCCTACGACCTGGGCCCGATGCTCCTCTACTACAACAAGGACGCCTTCTCCAAGGCCGGCCTGGCCGAGCCCAAGCCCGGCTGGACCACCGCCGACTTCGAGCAGGCCGCCAGGAAGCTGACCACCGGCGGCAAGTACGGGTTCGGCATGTCCTTCTCCGACCTGCACCTGCTGTCGATGCTGCTGTCCTACAACGGCGCCAAGCCGGTCACCGACGACGTGAAGCTGCAGCTCGACAGCGAGCCCATGGTCGCGGCCACCACCTGGTACGCGGGCCTGGCCGGGAACAAGGCGGCCAGCGTGCCGGCCGGATCGGCGGAGCTGGGCTGGGGCGAGACGCAGTTCGTCAACGGCAACGCCATGATGGCGGTCGACGGCTCCTGGAACATCGGATCCACGATCAAGGACGCCAAGTTCCGGGTGGGCGTCGCGCAGCTTCCCGCCGGGGCCGGGGGCGCGAAGACGTACGTGGCCAACTCCGGGTTCGGGGTGGCCAAGGGCTGCCCGTACAAGGAGCAGGCGGTCAAGGCGGTCTCCGTGCTCAGCGGCAAGCAGGCGCAGGCGTACCTGGCGGGCGAGGGGCGCGGCTTCCCCGCGATGACCTCCGAGCAGCCGGCGTACGAGAACTTCTTGGTCGGCAAGAACCAGGACAAGGCCGACGACGTACGGGCGGCGGTGTCGGCGGTCAAGGACGCGGTGGCCGGCGGCGTGCCGCTGTTCACCACCAAGAACTGGGACGACGTCACCAAGCTCATGGCCCAGCACCTGCTCCAGGTCTACACCGGCGCGAGCGGCGCCAAGGAGGCGCTCGCCACCATCCAGCAGCAGGGGGCGCGCGGGCAGTGAGGTCACGAGAGCAGTGGAGCGCGCTGGGGTTCGCCACGCCCAGCGTGCTCGGGCTCGGGTTGTTCACCCTGTTCCCGGTCGGCATGGCCGTGGTGATGAGCTTCTTCGACTGGCCGATGCTGGGCGGGAGCAGCTTCATCGGCCTGGAGAACTTCCGCTACCTGTTCGGCGAGGACCCGGCCTTCATGTCCGCGCTGCGCAACACGTTCGTCTTCACCGGCCTGTACGTGCCGCTCAACATCGTCCTGGCGCTGGCGCTGGCGTTCTGGATCAGCAGGTCGCGGTGGCAGAACCTGTGGCGGGTGCTGTTCTTCATCCCGGCGATCACGCCGATGGTGGCCAACGCGGTCATCTGGAAGCTGCTGTTCCAGATGGTCGGCACCGTGCCGAACCTGCTGGCCGACGGGCGCACCGCGCTGGTGTCGGTGGTGGCCATGAGCGTCTGGCAGGGGTTCGGGTACAACATGATCGTCTTCTCCGCGGCGATCAACGAGATGTCGCCGTCGGTCCTGGAGGCGGCCTCGCTCGACGGGGCCACGGGGCTGCGCAAGCTGGTCAGCGTGCAGCTCCCGCTGATCTCGCCGGCGCTGTTCTTCGCCACGACGATGACGGTGATCAACTCGTTGCAGGTGTTCACGCAGCCGTACATCCTCACGGCCGGCGGACCGGGCAACGCCACGGAGACGCTCGTCATGACCGTCTACCAGGCCGGGTTCCAGTCGCGCGAGCTTGGGCTGGCGGCGGCGGGCGCGTGGGTGCTGTTCGCGATCATCCTGCTCGTGACCGCCGCGCAGTTCCTCGGGCAGAGGCGGTGGGTGCACTATGAGAGTTAGATCCGTCGTCTCCCACGTGCTGCTGGCGGCGGTGACGCTGGCCTTCCTCTATCCGCTGATCTTCGCGGTGGCCACCGCGCTGAAGCCGGCGGGCGAGACGTTCAGCGATCCCGGGTCGCTGGTCGGCTCGCGGATCCGGTGGCAGAACTTCGGCGACGTGTTCACGTACGTGCCGTTCCAGCGCTACATCCTCAACGGCGTGCTGGTGGCGGGCGTGGGCACGCTGGTCGTGCTGACCGCCTCCGCCCTGTCCGCCTACGCCTTCGCCTCGCTGCGCTGGCGCGGCCGGGACGGCGTCTTCCTGCTGTTCCTGGCCACGCTGATGGTGCCGCAGGAGGTGCTGGTCGTGCCCATGTTCATCCTCATGCAAAAGCTCGGCTGGGTGGACAGCTACCAGTCGCTGATCTTCCCGTGGGCCTTCACCGCGTTCGGGACGTTCCTGCTGCGGCAGTTCTTCCGCTCGGTGCCGCGCGAGATGCAGGAGGCGGCGCGCATCGACAGCGCGAGCGAGGTGCGGATCTTCCTGTCCATCATGCTGCCGCTGGCCAGGCCCGCGCTCGGGGTGCTGGCCGTGTTCACCTTCATCAACTACTGGAACAGCTTCCTGTGGCCGCTCATCATGGTCAACGACGTGACCGAGCGCGGCACCGTGCCGCTCGGCCTGCAGTTGTTCTTCGGCCAGAACGGCAACCAGTGGCATCTGGTGATGGCCGCCTCCATCGTGTCCATCCTGCCGACGCTGTTGCTCCTCCTCGCCCTTCAGAAGCATCTGGTCAAGGGCATCGCCACCGCCGGCCTCGCCGGCCGCTGAAAGGACCATAGTGCTGTTTTTCGACCGCCGTGTAGGCCCCGACCTGGGCGCCGACTACCCGGCGAGGGACGTGCCCGACTGGTACAGGGACGCCAAGTTCGGCGTCTTCGTCCACTGGGGGCTGTACTCGGTGCCCGCGTGGGCGACCGCCCGGCTGCCCGGCGAGCACGTGCCCGTGGAGCTGGAGTTCAGCTACCACCAGTACGCCGAATGGCACGCCAACACCGTCCGCATCCCCGGCTCGCCCGCCCGCGCCTTCCACGAGCGGGAGTACGGGGTCGGCACCCCGTACGAGGACCTGGCCGACTCCTGGCGGGCGGAGGCGTTCGACCCGGCGGCCTGGATGCGGCTGATCGCGGGGTCCGGCGCGCGCTACGTCGTGCCCACGGCCAAGCACCACGACGGGTTCTGTCTGTGGGACACCGCCACCACGGCCTTCAGCAGCGCGCGCCGCGGCCCCCGCCGCGACCTGATCGCCGAGCTGGACCGCGCCGCCCGGGCGGCGGGCCTGCGGTTCGGACTGTACTACTCCGGGGCGCTGGACTGGCACGTGTCCGACTTCCCGCCGATCCAGTCGATGACGGACCTGTTCACGCTGCGCCGCAACGACGAGGCGTTCGCGCGCTACTGCTTCGAGCAGGCCATGGAGCTGATCGACCGGCACTCCCCCGACGTGCTGTGGAACGACATCGACTGGCCCGACTCGGGCAAGGCGGCCGGGCCGCACAGCCTGCAGGCGCTGTTCGAGCACTACTACGAGCGGGTGCCCGAGGGCATCGTGAACGACCGCTGGGGCGTGCCGCACCTGGGCTCGCGCACCCGCGAGTACGTCTCCGAGCAGCAGACCTCCCCGTGGGTGTGGGAGGCCACGCGCGGGCTCGGCCAGTCGTTCGGCTTCAACCGGGCCGAGGACGAGCGCCACCTCGTCCGGCCGGACGAGCTCGTCCACCTGCTGGTCGACACCGTCGCCAAGAACGGCAACCTGCTGCTCAACATCGGGCCGCGGGCCGACGGCTCGCTGCCGGAGTCCCAGGTCGAACGGCTGCGCCACCTGGGCGTCTGGCTGGCGGCCCACGGCGAGGCGATCTACGGCACCCGGCCGTGGGTCCGGCACGCCGAGCCCGTCGGCGACCCGGTTCGCTACACCGCCGCCCCCGACGGCGGCCTCCACGTGATCGCCCTGGACCCGGCCGCGGGACGGCTGACGCTCGCCGGCGACCTGGTCGAACGGGCGCGGGCCGGAGCCACCTGGGGTGACGGCCCGGCCGCGGTGGACCGTTCCGGCGGGGTCGTCGTCCCCGAGGCGTTGCGCGGGCTGCCGGCCGCCGTCCTCAGGCTGGCGCCCGGCGCCTGAACGGGGGACGCGAACTCGTGGGCCGCGATCGCGCCATCGGCGTGGAAGGCTGACGGGACTGGAGAAAGAGGGCGGGGGCGGCCGGCGCGGCAGTCCCGGCGCTCGCCGGGCGGGCCGGTCCCGGGTCGAGCCGAGATAACGGGAAGTCCGGCCATGGGTGGATCTTGAGCGCTTCGACCTGCTGCAACGTCGAGGGGGTTCGAGCTCCGCCGTACGACTCGGGGCCCCGAATAACTGCCGGCCCCCGCTCAGCTCTTCCGCTCACCCAGGACGCAGAACTCGTTGCCCTCCGGGTCGAGGAGGGTCACCCAGTGCTGCTCGTCCTGCACGGTGTCGACGCGCCGGGCACCGAGGGAGAGCAGCCGGGCGACCTCGGCCTCCTGGTCGTCGGGGCGAAAGTCGGGGTGGAGCCGGTTCTTCGACGTCTTGCCCTCGGCGACAGGCACGAAGAGCAGCCCCGGCATCCGGTCCGGCTCAGGCCGGATCTCGATGATCTCCTCAGATTCGTCGACCACAACCCAGCCGAGAGCCTCGGCCCACCAGCGCCCGAGAGCGACAGGGTCGGCGGAGTCGACGATGATCTGTTCCCATTCCAGTGCCATGGGCTTGAGCATAGACAGGACCGGCGGCGCGGCCCCCGGAGGGTCGAGCCGAGATACGAGCAGAAGCGGCCAACGGTCGATCATGTTCGTGATCTCGGAAGTGGACTGGCCAGAGCGCCCAAGATCCACCCACTCCGCCGCGCCCGGCCGGGTGTTCGCCTCGATGCCCGCCCGGAAACGCGGTTCCTCCACGTACAGGTAGCTTTTTTGAACGTGGAACTCGTGCGTCATGTCGTAGAACCAGCGGGCGATGTGCTGCAGCTGCGCCTCGGCCACGTCCATCGCCGCCTCGCTCGACGG
>NZ_JBIUBJ010000043.1:0-30745 GCF_044547985.1 Nonomuraea sp. NPDC052265 | reverse complement strand
TCCGAATGATCGCAAAGGTGTCCCAGCGCGAGGGCGAGGTGCTGGCGGCGGTGGCGGCGCGGCTGTCGAACGCGCAGATCGCGAACAAGTTACGTATCTCCGTCCGCACGGTCGAGAGCCACGTCGCCTCGCTGTTGCGCAAGTACGGTGTGGCCGACCGGCAGGAGCTGGCGCAGCAGGCGGTGCGGGCCGGGGTGGACCGCGACATCCCGGACACGCCGCAACCCGGGGTTCCCACCCCGATGACCTCGTTCGTCGGGCGCGAACGGGAACACGAGGCGGTTCTGGCGGCGTTCGGCGCCTCCCGGCTGGTCACGCTGCTGGGTCCCGGCGGCGCGGGCAAGAGCCGCCTGGCGGCAGAGATCTGCTCCTCGTACCCGGCCGGTGGGGCGTTCGTGGATCTGGTTCCCGTACGGGACGGGTTCGTCGCGCAGGCGGCGGCCAAGGTGCTCGGGGTCAGTGAGCGCGCCCAGCAGCCGTTGGAGGATGCCGTCATCGAACGGCTTCGCCGCGATCGGGCGCTGCTCGTCCTGGACAACTGCGAGCACGTGCTGGACACCGCTGCCGGCTTCGCGGAGCGGATGCTGGCAGCCTGTCCGGGCACCCGGATCCTCCTGACGAGCCGTGAGCGCCTCGGCGTGCCCGGCGAACGTACCGTGCCGATCGGCCCGCTGCCCCTGGCCTCCGACGCGGAGGCGCTCTTCCTCGACCGGGCCACCGCGGCCGATCCGGAGTTCGACGCCGACCCGGCCCTGCTGACCGAGATCTGCGCCCGGCTCGACGGCATTCCCCTGGCCATCGAGCTCGCCGCGGCCCGCAGCGCCTCTCTGGGGCTCGCCGGGCTGCTCGTCGCGCTCGACGACACGCTGCGGCTGCTCACCGGGGGACGGGCCGCCGACCGGCGGCATCGATCCCTGCGCGCGGTGCTCGAATGGAGTCACGACCTGCTCGACGAGGAAGAGCAGGTGCTGTTCCGGCGACTGTCGATGTTCTGCGGCGGCTTCGACCTGGCCGCCGCGACGGCGCTCACCGCCGGCCGCCCACCCGGCGCCGTGAGCCATGTGCTGGGGCGGCTCGTCGACAAGAGCCTCGTCGTACGCTCCCCGGGAACGGCGAGCCGATGGCGGCTCCTGCAGACCGTCAGAGCCTTCGCCGAGGACCTGTTACGAGACTCCGGTGAGCACGACGCGGCTCGGGAACTCCATCTGCTGTGGGCCGCCGGTACCGCGACGGCGATGCGGGAGCGGCTGGTCGCCGCCGGACACCGCGGGGCCGGGTCGGCGTCGCCGACCCAGCACAGTGAACAGGACGGCGCCGAGGTCTGGCGGCGGGAGTTCGACGAGGTCGCAGACGATCTGCGCGCGGCGCTGGCCGCCGCACCGCCCGGACCGGGCGGGGCGGCGCACAGCCTGGCCCGCTCGCTGGGGCACCTCGCCTTCGCCCGGCGATTCCTGGCCGAGGCCCAGGGCCACTACCGGCAGGCAGCCGAACGAGCGCCCGGTCCGGCCGAAGCGGCCGAGGACCTGCGGAACGCCGCCAATTGCGCCCTGGACAACATCTCCGGGCAATACGTGTTCGACCTGCTGCTCGCCTCGGCGGCGCAGGCCCACGCCGCCGGCGACGAGAACGGCCGCGCGGTCGCCCTGGCCCGTGCGGTGGAGACAGCGGCGAGGTTTCTCGCCTCCTTCCCCGAGGGCATTCCCGGCGAGCGGCTTCGCCGTCATCTCACCGAGGCCGCCGAGGCAGGAGACCCCCGCGACCCGATCGTGGCGGCGGCCCTCGCCGCGGCGGCGGCCTGGACCGAGCGGCCGGGCGCCTTCGACCCGGACCCGGTCCTGGCCGCCCGCGCGCTCGCCGTCGCACGGACGACGGGCGACGCCGTGCTCATCAGCGCGGGGCTCGACGCGGTGACGACCGCCGCCGTACGGGCCGGCCGGCATCACGAGGCCCGGCGGCACACCGAGGAGCGGCTGGCCTTGCTGTCGGAGATGGACCGCGACGACCCGCGTTCGGCCATCGAGATCGTGGACACCCTTCACGTGGCCTGCACCGACGCGATCGTCGCGGGAGATCTGCCCGCTGCGATCAGCGCCGGTCGGCTCATGATGGCCGACGACCTCGTCGGAGACCACCCCTACATCTCGGCCAGCAGACTGATCCCCGCGCTCGTCCTGACCGGAGATCTCGGCGCGGCCCTGCGCTACGGCGAACGGATGTGGGAGGGCTGGGAACGAGCCGGCCGGCCCCCGGCCGGATGGCTGCTGCCTTCCGTGTCGGCCGTCGCGCTCGCCCATGGACTTCTCGACGACCGGGTCCGCTTCCGGCTCTGGCGTCACAGGGCCGGCGTGGTGGTCGACCACGCGCTGGCCGGGCAGGCCCGGCTGACGTCCTTCGGCGCGTTCGTCGATGCCCGGGCAGCGCTGCACTCCGGCGACCTGGGCGACGCCACCGCCCTGGTGGAGCGGGCCTTCGGCGCGTTCTCGATGGGACGTTACGCGGCGTACGCGCAGGCGGCGGGAGCCGAGCTCGCGGTCGCCGCCGGGCTGCCCGACGCCCCGGACCGGCTCGCGGCCGCGCTCCTGACAGCCGGGGAGAACCACTGGGCCTCGGCATGCCTGGCTCGCGCCGGCGGCAGGCTCCACGCGGACCCGGACGCGCTGGCGGCCTCGGTCGCCCAGTGGGAGGGCATCGGCGCCCGGCTGGAACGAGCCCATACCCTCCTGCTGATCCCGCATCGCGCCGAGGAGGGCCGAGCCGCCCTCGACGCACTGATCAGCGGTACGGCCAGGAGAACCCGGTAACGCGTCCGGTCCCGCCCACGCGTGTCGGGGCGCTCGTACTCTTGCCGACACTCCGATGTCGATCAGCTTCGCAGCGCCGATCACGGCTGACGAATGTCGCCGCGCTCTTCCCGAGGGCGCGGAGCGGACCGCGCTGCGTCACGCCCTGGACGACCTCACCTTCCGGCACCTGCCGCCGGCCGACGCCGAGCGCCTCGCGGGCGTCCAGCTCGACAGCGAGATCAAGGCAGAGCGGGCCCCTGAGGTGACGGCGTCCTCCTCCCGAGTGTGGCCCCAGCCCCAAAATGGAGTGATCGTTGCAGGTCGCCCAAGGTGAGGCTTCTCGCCAGGGGGTGCGGGTTTCGGTCGGGACAATCGGGAATGAGTCCGGCGGCTTGTACCACGATAACGACGGCAGGGACGTTTCCGCAGGTCGCAGCCGGTAGCCCGCGCTATTCGACGCCGATGAGTTGCCGTCGAGGAAGGCGTCCTCGGAGGACCTGGGACGAAGTCAGGTCATGTCCCCGGCTTTGGCTGCATATCGGTCCCGAGTGTCGAGTGGTCCCCGAGCGCGACCGATGAGCCCTATTTTCCGCCAACCGTTGAAGCACGTGGATGGCGGCATCTACCTCAACGGCCATCCACGGGACGTTCGAGTCCCGATTCTCCACCTCCCTGGCGCGGACCTCTTCGCACACCTACGAGCAAGACTCCGGCCAACGCAGCGGCCACCCCGGTGGCCAGCCAGCCGGGTGACCCGCCGGTGATGGGCCGGCAGTCGGCGACGCACAAGATGGGATCGATTCGTACCACGTCGGCACCCTGGAGGATCCACAGCAGACCCAACAGGATGAGAAGTGTCCCGCCGACGGTCCTGGCGCCCCTGCGCCACCTCACTGGACGTGCGGGGGAGGGTGGGGGCATCTCGTCTCCTTCGGCTATGCTGGAACTATTCAGGAAGCTTTATAAGGTTAGGTTATAAGGTGGCCGAACAATCTACAACCGATGAGCCGCTCCTGTTGCAGCTCATCGGGCAGACGTTCAACCTGATCCTCGACGGGCTGCTCCGCCACCTGGTCGAGAACGGGTGCAAAGATCTACGCCCCACTCACTACCTGAACGTGTTCCGGCTGATGGACTGCGACGGCACCCGGCCCACCACACTGGCCCGCAGAGCGGGGATGACCCCGCAAGCGATGAGCGAACTCGTGGGTTACCTGGAACAACACGGCTACGTGCGACGCGTTCCCGATCCGGCCGATGGCCGAGGCAGGGTGGTCATCTTCGCCGACCGGGGCACCTGGGCCGCCGAGATCAGCGCCGGCTACTTCGCCGGACTGGAGGCCCGCTGGGCGGGCATCGTCGGGGCCGACGGTATCCAGGGCATCAAGTCCACCCTCACGCAGATCCTCGCCGACTTGTCGGCCGACAACACCGCGGTAGAGGGCAGTGTCTGAGCAATTACGTCGGGACGATCCGCGTACCCGCTTCGCCTGAAATCAGCGGAGCGGGCGCTGTCAGTTCTCCCTCACATTTCAGCCGCTCTTGATCTCTGAGGTTGTGGGGCGCAGATCGGGTCGGTTCACCTGAGGGCAGGGCGGGGCAACCTGCCGCAGGACCAAGCCGCATGGCCACAGGTCAACCTCCGCGACCAACTTTTCGGATCCAGCAGGGCGACAGCTCGCGGGTAGGGGCGGGAACCTTGGTCGCTGGTCCCGTTCCTTGGAGCACGAGCAGTCGTGGCGATCTGCCCGATCCAGAGTCGGCGGGTAGCTGTTCGACCGCGAAGAAGATCGGGCTGAGCAGGGTAATACGCGCGGCCCCATTCACGTCGCTCCCGGCAGTTTCCCGGGCGCCTCCCACGGCTGGCGACCTGTAAGCGCGGCCTGCCGGCTGTTCAGCCGGCAGCGGTGCCGGCTCCCTGCTGAAACCAGGCCAGCACCTTGGGCAGCGAGAGCCTGAGCGAGGTCAGGTGGTTCACGTCGCCGACATCCGTGAGAGACGCATCAACGTGCCGCGCCCGTAGGTCCTTCAGGCAGCTCGCGGAGTTGGCGAGAACCACGTCGCGGTCGCCGGTGGCGGCGAAAAGCCGCACCGGCGCACCGGGCCGCAGGTCGCGGCACGTGGTGTCGTTGCGCCTGATCGCCTCCAACAGCCGGCCCGTAGGCTTGCCGAGCTTGCCGAGATAGTCCGGGGTGAGGAGCTCGTCCACCGTGGACGGCAGGGCGGCCGCGATGGTGCCCAGGTCATGGCTCCCGTCGAGCAGGTCCGTCACCTTCGCGTCATGCGGCGGGCGGAACGCCTCGGACGGTTCATCGTAGACGTCGTAGACGCGGTCCATCGAGGTCAGCCAGTAGGCGAGATAGAACGCCGCCGATCGGCCGTCGAGCCTGCCGTCGACCGCGGCGGGAAATTCTGCGTGCTCGATGTCGAACGGGCCGCTGATCGGCGCGATCGCTGACACGTCCAGGTCCCGGTCCTTTTGCAGGGCCGCGCCCAGGGCCATGGCGGCGTGGCCACCCTGGGAGAAGCCGGTCACCATGATCCGCTTGTCGAACGTGACCTGCTGCTGCCCGGCGATCCTCCGGGCGGCCTTGAGGAGGTCGATGGAGGCGCCGGCCTCGGTGGCGGCATGCATGTACGGGTGCGCGCCCGGTCCTTCGCCCAGGCCGAGATAGTCGGCCGCGGCCGCGGCGAAGCCGTGCGTGGCGAAGTAGACCGGCAGAAAGCGGCCTTCCCCCGTGGACGTCACCGAGGGCGCCTCCCGCCTGTCGGCCATTGTGCCGTGGCTGTAGCTGACGACGCGAAGCTCATGGGCGGGGGTCTGGGGCAGGACGAGTGAACCGGTCGCCGTGGTGGGCCTGCCGTTCACGTCAACGGTGCGGTAACTGACCCTGTAGACGTCGACGCCCTTGGCGTTCTCGATCGCGGGAAAGCCCGCCTTGCCGAGGAACGCGTTGACTTCGCTGCCTGTCATGCGGCTCACCCGCTCGGCCTTCATCAGGGCGCCTCTGGCAGGAGTTGCGGTCGCGGCGGTCGCCGTCACAGGCGCAATGGCCAGGAACGCGGCACAGGTGAGAGCCGCGATGCGGGGGAATTTCTTGATCACGGCAGCACGCTATTCTCCTGCGCAGGCTCGCCCCAAGCAGGACGCCCCCCGCTTGGTGGTAGGGCCAGCCCTACCGAACAGGGCGCCTGGCTGATCAGCCCGAACACCACTTCTGCACGGTCATCGGGACGCGGGCAGTCGGTCATTCAGACAAGTCAGCGGATTGTAATCACTACACTACTAAGCGTCCGGATATCGCTTCACGGACGGCGCTCCCCAAACGGCGCATCCATCCCTGGCGGGCAAGCGGTGACCGGTATCCAAAGCCCGGCACACGGGAGCCAGAACACCGCCGGACAGACGTTCCTGCACACCTTCGTCGCCGGAGAGGCCGTCACACTCCACGCGTACCGCCTCGGACAGGCCGGCGCCGCCGGTGACGCCAGCAACACCGACGGACGCACCAGAGTCATGAGGCGCAGTCCCTGGCTGTGTGGCTGGAGGTAGGCCTCGAACAACTCACGGAACCGGGCAGGAGGTGAGCGCACGACGTGCTACGTGATGCTCGTCCACCTACCCACCGAACGGACGGCCGATCGCGTGCGTGACGCCCTGGTGGAGACCATGGCCATGCTGCCCGCCCATCTCAAGCGCTCGCTGACCTGGGACCACGGCAGCGAGACGGGCCGTCATCACGAGCTCGCCGTCACCGCTGGCACGCCCGTCTACTTCCGCGACCCGGCCGGCCTTTGGGGGCGCGGCTCGAACGAGCATCAAGGGCCTGCTGCGCCAGTGTTACCTCAAGGGCACCGACTGTCCTGTCCACATCCGCTGGCAACTCGACGCCGTGGCCGCCGAGTTGAGCACCAGACCACGAGGCACGCCATACCCTACATGGGTGTCTGGTGGAGGAGGACGACGCGCCAGCCCTCGGAGGTCCGGCGATAGACCGTCGACGCATGCCATGAGGACGTCTCATCGCCGCTGGTGCTTGTCAGCTTGTAAGCGACCACGGCTCCTGCGTCGCCGAGCGGCTTGACCACAACATCCTGTGCCCGGTTGCACCGGTCTGGGTTCCCGCTTCCCTTGACGTACATGTCGAGAACCTGCTGCCTGGACACGATGCCGAAATGCCCCATGGCTACGAAGTCATCGGCGCAGTACTCCTCGAAAAACCTCTCGTCAAAGGCGGCGTCCGCGTCCAGCATCCGCTGCTCGAGTTCTACCAGGGTCACTTCGATGCCGCTCATCCAGCCGACTCCTTGTTGTGGGGTGTGCGTCCCACGCTGTCAGCTGTACCTGACGTCCTCTGGCAGGTACAGCCGGCTGGTTGACGCTTCTCGCACGGGGCGACACCTCCAAGGACGTAGAGATCTTGATGCTGCGTCATGAGGTCGCCGTCCTGCGTCGTCAGGTCTCCCGGCCACGACCGGACTGGGCCGACCGAGCGCTGCCGGCCGCACTGACGCGACTACTGCCCACGCAGCTTCGCCTCCATGGGATCGTGACGCCGGGCACCTTGTCGGCCTGGCACCGCCAGCTGGTCAGTCAACGCTGGACCTACCCGAACGCGACCATCCGCCGCATCCTCGCCGCGGCCGGCCCCGGCCCAGCGCTACGCCAGACCTCACCAACCTGGCGACAGTTCCTCACCTCCCAGGCCTCCGGAATCCTGGCCTGCGACCTCCTGCACATCGACACCGTGTTCTTCAAACGCCTGTACGTCTTCTTCGTCATGGAGATCGAGACCCGGCGGTATCGGACATGGTGGTCATGCGTGATGCTCCTTGAGGGCTGCGCCGAAGGGGGTCGGCGGCAAGGGAGGGCAGCGCTGGCCTGCTCGGATGCGAAGGGGTCCTCAGCGAGTCGAGGACGGCTGCTTCCTTGATCGAGCGGCGCTGGTGACGGCTGTCGTCGACGACAGGCCGTCACGCCGTACAACAGCCAGGAAACCGGCTCCATCGCACGCGCGGGAGGTGGGGTTTATCGGGGGGGACAATCTCCACCCCTGTCTCTTGCCGGACGCTGCCTAGAGTCGGAAACGTGCAGGACAACCAAGACGAGATCCGCGACATTCTCGCAGGTCGGGGCGCCAGGATCGGCCGGTTGGCCGTTCGCCCGCGTCGGGATCAGCACGAATCGGCGGCCGTCGCGGAGTGCGACCGTGGTCAGGAAGTGCCCGATCGCGTCCAGGCCGTGATATTCGAGCGGCACCGGTGGCATGGTCAGCCACGCGTCGTCCGTCAGTATCGCCACGATCGCGGCGACGTCTCCGGCCTCGAACGCGCGGCTGAAGTCAGCCACGATCCGGCGTTCCTGGGGGAGTCCGGCAGCGGAGCGCTCTCCCGGCCCGGTCCTGGCAGCTCACGTGCCAGCGCGGCCCGCGCTCGTTTCAGCGCCATGGTCACGGCGTTCTCGGACGTGCCGAGAACGGTCGCCGCCTCGGCGGCCCGAAAGCCCGGGACGTCCCGCAGCACCAGCACGGCCCGCTGCCTCGGCGGCAGTCGATGCAGCGCCGCGAGGAAGGCCAGCGACACCGACTCCCTGGCCTCGTACCGGGCCTCCGGGGCCGGGCACGTCGTCGGCGATCCCGGCGAGCAGCACGTCGGGGTACGGCTCCAGCCAGCTCGGTTCCTCTCGGCGACGCGACGGCTCGGGCATCGGGAGCTCCGCTCGGTAGGCCGCGTGTTCGTGCCGACGGCGCGCGCCGGCACGCAGTGCGTTCAGCCAACGGTTGGTCGCGATCCGGTAGAGCCACGTCCGCAGCGACGCACGCTCCTCATAGCCGCCGATCCCGCGCCACGCCGCCAGCAAGGTCTCCTGCAGCAGATCCTCGGCGCCCTGGACGGAGCCGAGGATGCGGTAGCAGTGCACCTGGAGCTCGTGACGGTACGGCTCGACCAGGCCGCGGAACGCCTCCCCGTCCCCGTCGCGGGCCGACGCCAGAAGCTCCTCGGCCGTACGCTGGTCACCTCGCATGTCGACTCCTCTTATGGGCTTCCTCTCGAATGGTCAGACACCATCCGTCCCGGAAAGGGGTCGGTCTTCCGCGGCCGCCCATGCGACGTCGGCTCCAGCCGTACCAGGAGAGCGCCCAACGGATCACAAGTGAGAAGCAAGGCGATCACAACCGCTCTCCCCCATCCTGATGGGGATGAACCAGCCCACGAGCCGGCACGCGCGCCCCGCGGCCGAACTCCCCGACCAGGCCGTGCCCCCTGAACAGCCGGTGACGATCCGGTTGCTCGGCCCGCTGGACGTCATCGTGGGCGGCGGCATCACCGGCGTCTCGGGCATCCGCAGGAGGACGGCGCTGGCCACGCTGGCGCTGCGGGTGGGTGAGGCGGTCAGCAGCGACCGGCTGATCGACATCGTCTGGGGCGGCAGCGCGCCGGTCACGGCGGTGAACACGTTGCAGAGCCACATCTCCTACCTGCGCCGGCTGCTCGGCGTGCGGACGTCGATCGTGACCCGCGCGGCCGGCTATGCCCTGGACGCGGCGGACATCACGACCGACGTGCTGGCCGCCGAGCGGCTCGTCGAGCAGGCCCGCCAGGCGGCGGATCCGGCGGGACGGGCGGCGCGGCTCAGGGAGGCGCTGGCCCTGTGGCGGGGCCGGCCGCTGGACGACCTGAGCGTGCATCCGTGGCTGGAGGAGCAGGCCGGGCGGCTGGAGCGGGTCCACATGATCGCGGTCACCATGCTCATCGCCGCCCGGCTCGACCTGGGCGAGCACGCCGCGCTGATCCCCGAGCTGGAGGATCTCACCCACCGGCATCACTTCGACGAGGACCTGCACCGGCAGCTCATGCTGGCGCTGTACCGGACGGGCCGGCAGGCCGACGCGCTGGCGCTGTACCAGCGGCTGCGGTGCAGGCTGGGTGAGGAGCTGGGCATCGCTCCCGGGCGGCCGCTGCAGGCTCTGGAGGAGGCGATCCTGCGGCACGACGTGGCCATCGACCCGCCCTCGTCCCCGGCCGGGCGCGCGGCGGAAGCGGCTCGCGTGATCGTTCCCGCGCAGCTTCCTCCCGGGGCGGGCGCGATCGTGGGCCGGTTGGACGAGGTGGGCCGGCTCGACCTGGCGCTCGGCCTCAAGTTCGGCTCGCCCGCCATCCTGTCCGTCGTGGGCCCGGCGGGCGTGGGCAAGACCGCGCTGGCCGTGCACTGGGCGCACCGGGCGGCGGAACGATTTCCGGACGGTCAGCTTTATGTGGATCTGCGCGGGTTCGACCCGCACGGTCCGGCGATGGATCCCGCCGACGCGCTGCGCGTCTTCCTCTACGCGCTGTCCGCGCCGCCCCACGTGGTGCCCATCGGGCTGGCGGCGCAGGTCGGGCTCTACCGCAGCCTGCTGGCGGGCAAGCGGGTGCTGGTGGTGCTCGACAACGCCAGGGACGCCGCGCACGTGCGGCCGCTCCTGCCCAGCTCGCCGGGATGCGCGGCCGTGGTGACCAGCAGGACGCAGCTGACGCCGCTGGTCATCACCGAACGGGCGCACCAGCTCACGCTCGGGCCGTTGCCGCCCGCCGAGGCGTACGCGCTGCTGGCCGACCGGGTCGGAAAGGAGACGATGGCCGCGGAGCCCGAGGCCGCCGACAGGATCGTGGAGCGGTGCGGCGGGCTGCCGCTCGCGCTGGCCATCGCCGCCGCGCAGGCCCTGACGTATCCAGCCAGGCCGCTGACCCGGCTGGCCGCTCACCTGCGGTCCTCGCCTCTCGACACGCTCACCGGCGGCGACCCGGCGACGAACCTGCGGGCGGTCTTCTCCTGGTCGTACCGGTCGCTGAGCTCGGCCGCCGCCGCGTTGTTCCGCGGGCTCGGGTCGCTGCCGGGGATCGGCACGACCGCCCAGGCCGCCGCCGAGCTGGCCGGGCTGCCGGTGCACCGCGTACGCCCGATCCTCGACGAGCTGGTGGGCGCGCACCTGCTGACCCGGCTGGCGGACGACAGGTACGCGCTCCACGAGCTGCTGAAGGCGTACGCGGCGGAGCTGTGGCAGTGCCAGGGGCCTACCGCGGCCTGGTGAGCCGCCCCACGACGTGCACCGCTCCCAGGAGCCGGTTGATCTCACGGACCGCCGACGTGCCGCCGACCGCCCCCTCCCGCAGGGCCCGCGCGCCCTCGGCCACCGTCATGCGCTCGGTGTGCTGGCGCCCGGCGGCCCACGCGTCCGACACCGCGCGCCGCCAGCCCTTGCCGTTGCGGTGCGCGATGACCAGCTCCGGCCGGAACCGCACCGGGCTGCCGTGCTCCGCGAGCGCGCCGGCGAGGCTGTTGTCCCCGCCGGTGCCCTCCTGGGAGAAGCCGCCCACCTGGTGGAAGACCTCGGTGAGCACCGAGCTGTTGCCGCCGGCGAAGAACCCGACCGGCGCGTCGCGCTCCAGGCGCAGGTAGCGGGCGTCGTAGCGGGCCTGACGGGCCTGGGAGAGCAGGCTGTCGTCGAAGCAGAGCACCCGGCCGGTGATCGCCGGGCGCTCCTCGTCCAGGTCGGCGGCCTGGATGAGCCAGTCGCCGCGGGGCGCGGCGTCGTCGTCGAGGAAGGCCAGCACGTCGCCGGTGGCCAGCCCGACGCCGAGGCGGCGGCTCGCGCCCGCCCCGATCCTGGCGCGGTTGCGCAACACCTCGACGGGCAGCGGCGAGGCCCCCGCCGCCGCCGTGGCGTGGCCGCCGGCCGAGGCGTCGTCCACGACGACGACCTGGTGCAGCTTCGCCCGTACGTCCGAGCCGTCGAGGCGCTGGGCGCACTCGGCCAGCGCTTCCAGACATCGGCGCAGGTCCGCGCCCCTGTCGCGAGTAGGGATGATCACGGAGATCCGTACCACTGCTGCCTCCATCCAAGAGCGAGACGGGTCCACCGCGCCGTCTCGCCGACCGGCAGATACGTGCGGCGGATGTGCCGCGGACGGCGCGACCACGGGGCCGGCGCCGATTTGACGGTGCCGAAGGCCAGCATCCCGTCAGGGACCGGGGAGGGGCCGGGCGGGATCAGCCCGTACGGGTAGGCGAACGTGCGCGGCGGACGCCCGGTGCGCTCGCGGATCGCGCGCAGCGAGACCGCGATCTCCTCGGCGGCCTGCTCAGGCGGCAGGTCCGGCAGGTGAGGGTGGTGCGCGGTGTGCGCCGAGAGCACGTGACCGTGCCCCGCGAACTCCCGCGCCTCCGCCCACGTCAGGTACGCCTCGCGCGGCGGCAGCGCGGCCCGTTCCGCCGCGCTCAGCCGCCCGGCCGCGTCCAGCTTCCCGGTGACGCAGAACAGCAGCGCCTTGACCCCGAACTCGGCCAGCAGCGGCGCGGCCAGGTCGAGGTTGTCCCGGTAGCCGTCGTCGAAGGTGACCAGCACGCTCGGCCGGTCGGGCGGCTCGAACCCGGGACCTATGGCGGCCGGGTCGAGCGCCGGTCCGACGCCGTCGAGCACGATCTCCAGCCCGCGCCTGAAGTCGTCGGGGTTCAGGGCCGTGTAGTGCTGGACGAGCGCGTTGACGTGGTGGAAGTACAGCACCAGCGGCCATCCGGGAGCCGAGCCCAGCGCCGGGTCGGCCAGTACGGCGGTCACGAGGGCCCCCATCCCAGCTCGTCCAGCACCGACCGCGGCACCTCGGCGCCGCGCGCGTCCGCGAGGGCGGCGTGGTCCTCCTCCGGCTGGTCGGGGAACCAGGGGCGGGGCGGTTCCGCGGCGTGCCCGGCCCGTACGGCCTCCCGCAGCCGGTGCACGAACCCCTCCAGCGAGGGCTCGTCCGGCGGCCCGAGGTGCCGGGGCGAGAACCCGACGAAGAGCTGGGAGCAGTTCATCACCTGGTCCAGGTGCTTGCGCTGCTTGCCGACGTCCGGACTCACCCGGTGGCCGGCCAGCGCGCCGGCCAGGATCTCGGCCAGCAGCGTCACGCACAGGCCCTTGTAGTCGCCGAACAGCGGGATGGAGCCGTCCCGGTCGAGCTCGCGGGGGTCGGTGGTGGCCGCGCCCGAGAGGTCCTGGAGCCAGCCGGACGGCACGGGCACGCCCCGGTTCGCCGCGTCCCTGATCTTGCCGGCGGCGACGACGCCGGTGGCCAGGTCCACGCAGAACGGCTCACCCTCCCGCGTCGGGGTGATCAGGCAGATCGCGTTGCTGCCCAGGGTCGGCCGGGCGGCGCCGGGAGCGGCGACGGACGGGCCGGAGGTGTTGAGCAGCAGGCCCGCCACCTGCCGCTCCTGGAAGGCGTGCCGGTACGCCGCGAGCATCCCCACGTGGTTGTTGCCGTGCACCGCGACCGCTGCCAGCCCGTGCGCGGCGGCCCTGGAGGCGCACCACTCGGCCGCCATCCTGGCGGCGACCTGACCGATCCCGCCGTCGGCGTCGATCGCGGCGACGGCGGGCGTGACCTCGGTGAGCCGGGGCCTGGCCTCGGCCCTGATCCCACCCTCCTTGATCCGCCGCAGGTACGTGGGCAGCAGCGCGACGCCGTGCGAGCGGTGCCCGCGGCGCTCGGCGTCGACCAGCACGTCGCTCGCGGCCTCGGCGGCCTCGTGCCCGATGCCCGCGGCCAGCAGCGCCTCCACGGTACGGGCCTGGAGCTCGGCCAGCGGGACGCGGGCCGGCTCGCGGGGCGCGGCGACCGGCTCGACCTCGACGAACTGCCCGCCGTCCAGCCGCAGCGAGCGGTAGCGGCCCGGCACGCCCATCCCCGACCAGGCCGATCCGGCCAGGACGAGCACGCAGCCCGGATCGTCGGCGCACGGCAGGTCGGCCGGGCCGGCGGGACCCGGGCGGTCTCCCGCGTCCAGCACGGTGGTGGTCCGGCTGGGACTCACCCGGCCCAGCCGCCCGCTGCGCACCGGCCCGGCGCTGACGGTTCCGTACCGTGGCGGCATCCGGCCGTCCAGCAGCGCCGTCAGGCTCGTGCGGGCCTCCAGGTCCAGCCCGGACAGCAGCACCTTCTCGCCCTCGCCCACCCGCAGGTCGGCGCCGCGCAGCAGGACGCGCTCGGCCCCGGGCGGGCCGACGGACAGCACGACGTCCCGCAGCTCCAGCGCGGACGCGGCGGCGCTCACGCGCCCGCTCCCCGCGCGAGCAGGTCCAGCGTGCCGTGGACGAGGTCCTCGACGGTCCGCCGCGCGAAGTGGTCGCGGCTGTACTTGACGGCGAAGGCGAAGCTGTCGCCGACCTGGTCGGCCTCCAGCATCAGCAGGTACGGCTCGCGCTGCCGCGGCGAACGGCGCCCGCCCGCCGAGGTCGCCGAGGGCGCCAGCCAGTCGGCGGCCCTGGCGTTGATCGCGTTCATGCGGCTGCGGAAGTTCAGCCTGATGCCGCTGCCGGGCAGGTCCGCCAGGGCGGTGTGGCCGGCGAAGCGCAGCGCGTCGAAGCCGAAGCGTGCCTCGGGCACCCGGCCGAGCTCCGCCGCGGCGCGCTCCGTCCAGTCGCCGGGACCCGTGCTGATCACCACGGGGTAGTTCGCCTGGAAGTAGCCGATGCCGGAATCGAGGCCGGGGCCGCCGGGGAGCCGGTCCCGGCCGTGGTGGTAGGTGTCCACGCTGACCGCGGGCAGCCCGAACCTGTCCATGATCGCGTTGGCCGCGGCGGCCAGCACCAGCGACTCCAGCGTCAGACCGGCGGGCGCCCGCCGCTGGAGGGCGGCGGTGTGCCCGGCGTCGAGCCGGCCGCTGACGGTGTCCATGCTGGGCAGCAGGGCGGGTCCGTCGTGCTCGGTGGGGACGCGGCGGACGTCGCGCCAGTTCTGCCCGGCCCACGCCTTCAGGTCAGCGGCGGCCTGGGGCGAGGCGAGCCAGGCGGCCAGCGCCCGGGCGTGCCCGCGCGGCGTGCCGGGGTCGGCGGCCGGTGGCCGGCCGGTGAGCAGGGCCTCCAGGTCGTCGGCCACGAGTTCGACCGACAGGCCGTCCAGCGTCAGGTGGTGCAGGGCGACCTGGAGCAGCCGCTGCGCGGGCAGCCATCGGGCGGCCAGCACCCGGCCATCGGCCGGCGAGTGCGTACGCCAGCCGGTCGCGAGGGCCGGGGGAACCTCCTCGTCGGGCACGTCGACCAGCGTGAACAGGCCAGGGGGGACGTCGGGCAGCACCTCGGCACCCGGCCGGTCGCCGAGCAGGTAGCGCGTGCGCAGGGCCTCGTGCCTGCGGACCAGCGCCACGACGGCGCTCTCCAGCAGCTCGCCGTCCACGCGGCGGCCGTCCGGGGTGCGCTCGGGCACGTCGAAGATCCAGCCGAGGGAGAAGTGGCCGGGGTCGGTGAAGTCGTTGGCGATCCACCGCCGCTGCGCGGGCAGCAGCGGCACCGGGCCGGCGCCGTCGTCAGGACCGGCGTCGGGACCGGCCGCAGGGGCCGGTGTCGTTTCGAGCCGGGACAGGATCCCGCCGAACGTGCGCCCGCGCAGGATGTCCGCGGGGGCCGCGGTGATGCCCGCCTGCCGCAGCCGGCTCAGCATCCGCACGGCCAGCAGCGAGTCGCCGCCGTCGGCGAAGAAGTCCGCCTCCGGCCCGGCCGGGGCCGCGCCGAGCGCCGCCTGCCAGGCCGCGCCCAGCAACTCTGCGACGGCGGCGGGAGCGGACGGCGAAGAGCCCCCGGCGGGCGAAGAGGCCCCGCCGGGAGAGGAGGGCGAAGAGGCCCCGGCGGGCGAAGGCGCTCCGGCGGGCGAGGTGTGGTCGAGGGTGGTCATGATGTCGTGCTCACTTCCTTCGTAGCGGCCGGCTCCCCGGCGCCGCGCGCCAGCCAGGCGCTGGCCAGGCACCCCGCGCCCAGGACCGCGGCCAGGACGAACCACGCCAGGTCCGGCGCCTTGGTGATGAGGAGGATGACGAGCACCGGGCCGGCCGCCTGGTGCGCGGAGAAGCTGACGTGGAACAGGGACAGGTACCGCCCGCGCAGGTGCTCGGGAGCGAGGTCGACCGAGACCGTCCACTCCCCGACCGCGCCGTACAGCTCGGCGGCGGTGTGCGCCAGCACGGCGACCACCAGCAACGCCACGACGAACGCCAGCGTGCCGCCGGCCACGGACGCCGCCCAGTAGCCGGCGGCGGCCACCGCGAAGGCCGCCGTGGCCCGCACGTAGACCGGCGGGGTGTCCGCGGCCCTGGACACGCCCTTGGTGAGCCGGACCTGCAGCAGCACGACGAGCGCGGTGTTCAGCGCGAACAGCACGCCGACCAGTCCGGGCGGGGCCGTGGTGTGCCGGCTCACCCAGAGCGGCACGCCCACGTTCAGCGCGGTGACGTGTGTCATGACCAGCGTGTTCAGCACGGCCAGGGCGACGTAGCGCCGGTCGGCGAGCACGTCGCGGAAGCCGTCGCGCCTGCCGGACCCGGCCTGCGCGGTCGGGCGCGGCGCCCGCGTCACCGCGATGCGGGACACCAGCGCGGCGGCAACCAGGAACGACAGGGCGTCACCGGCCAGCACGGCGTAGTAGCCGGTGTGCGCGTCGAGGGTCAGCAGGGCGGCGCTGGTCAGGCCGCCCAGGCCGAACCCGATGTTGCGGATCGAGCGCTGGAAGGCCATGAGCTTCACCCGCTGCTCCGCGGTGACCATGGAGGCCACCAGCGCCTGCTTGGCGGGACGCCCGCTGTGCTCGGCGATCTCGGCGACGATCGCCACCACGATGAACGAGACCCAGTCCCGGATCGCGAGGTAGCCGAGATACCCGGCCGCCGCGGTCAGGAAGCAGACCACGACCATGGGCTTGGGGCCGTAGCGGTCGATGAGCGCGCCGCAGGCGGGGGCGCAGAGCGTGCCGGCCAGGGCCGCGAGTCCGAGGCCGACGCCCACGGACGCGGCGTCCAGCCCCACCACGACGGTCAGGTAGATCACGGTGACCGGGATGCGCATGCCGGTGCCGACCGCGTCGATGACCGCGACCCACGCCCAGCGCCGGGCGACGGGGACGTCGGGCAGGCCGATCCAGTTCCTGGCCCATCTCACGAGGCGGGCTCCCGTTCGGGGGTGAGGAACTCCAGCCGGTTGCCGTGGCAGTCGAAGGCGTACAGACGGCGGTGGCCGGGGAAGTTGCCGTCCCAGGTGACCTCGACGCCGCGGTCGGTGAGACGCCGGGCGAGCGCGTCGAGGTCGGTCACGAGGATGCCGGGGTGGGCCTTGCGGGCGGAACGGAAGTCCTCCTCGACGCCCAGGTGGATCTCCAGGGCGTCGGAGCGCACCCACAGGCCGCCGCGGGCGGCCAGGACGGGCGGCTTCTGGATCTCGGTCATGCCGAGCACGTCCACGTAGAAGCGGCGGCACGCCTCCTCCTCGCCCGGGGGCAGCGCGAGCTGTACGTGGTGCAGCCCGAGGCCGAAGGCGGAGGCGGCGTCGGTGGTCTCGTACGGCTGGACCGGACAGCGATCGTTCATGTCGTTCATGCCTTTCGTTGGTCGAGGAGCTCCTGCCAGAGGCGCTCGACGTGCGCCGGCAGGGCGTGGGGCGGCTCGGCGGGCGGGCGCTCGGCGATCAGTCCCGCGTAGGGGGCGAGGTCGAGGCCGGTGGCCTGGGACAGCCGCCGGAGGTCCGCGCCCGCGCACAGCCGCCCGTATTCGACGACCGTGCGATGGGGGTGGTCGTGCCACAGCCACGGCTCGTGCCAGGCCGCCCACTTGTCCAGCGCCGCCGCCCAGCCGTCAGGACGCCAGGGGCGGTCGCCGGACCAGCGCAGTGTCGAGGCCGCCACGGCCGCCGGATGGCGCACCAGCAGCACCCAGTGCGCGTCCGGCACGGTCTCGGCGAGCCGGTCGAGCTCCAGCAGGTACTCGTTGTACTTCTCGCCGTAGCGGCTCGCGCCCGCGTAGGCCCGGCGTACCAGGTCCCGCCGCAGGGCGAGCGCGTCGCCCGTGGCTCCGGCGGCCACCTCGGCCGCGGCCGCCCGCAGCACGTCCTCCACCGTGGCCAGCCACCGCGCGCTGCCGCGCCCGTACGGCGGCCTGCGCCGAAGGGCGTGCAGCATCTCGTCCACCCGCAGGTGGCGGCCGCGCACGTCGGCCTCGGTGCACCAGCGGTGCAGCACGTAGGGCAGCTTGCCGTTGATGGTGAACAGGCCGCCCGCGGCGTCGAACGCGGCTTCCAGCACGGAGGCCAGGGCGGTGGTGCCCGAGCGCTGGGCGCCGAGCAGGATGAGCGGCGCCGGCCCGGTCACGACTCCGTGCCCGCCGGGATCAGCTCGTCCGCCCAGTCGCGCAGGCGGCGCATGCACGCCACGCTGGCCGGGTGGCCGCCGCGCGAGAACGCCTCGCCCCAGGGCTCGTCGCGCTCGGCGGCGGTGAGTGAGCGGCCGGGCCTCCAGTGGGTCTCCAGGCTGACGAACCCGCCGTAGCCGTCCTCGGCCAGCCGCCGCAGGATGGCGGGCCAGTCTAGGTCGCCGTCGCCGAGCCGGACGTAGCCGCGGGTGGAGTCGGGGTCCTTGACGTGCACGTGGCGGATGCGCTCGCGGCCGGCCTCGTAGTCGGCGGGGAAGGGATCGGGGTCCCAGCCGCTGAAGACGGTGTTGCCCGGGTCCCACAGGATGCCGAGGTCGTCGCGGCCCAGCTCGTCGAGGAAGGTCGCCAGCTGGCGCAGGGTCGGGGTGTTGGTCCTGGTGCCGTTCTCGACGACGAGCGGGACCGGCAGGTCCAGGCCGTCCAGCACCTGGGCGGTCAGGCGCGCGGCCCGTACGGGGTCGGGGTCGCCGTCGCGGTAGAAGCTGAAGATCCGGACGTGGGGCGCGCCGAGCAGGGCGGCCTGCCGGCAGCCGTCCGCCAGCAGCTCGGCGGCGGCCTGGAGGTCGGCGTCGGTGGCGGGCAGCGCGGTCTTGAGCGCGGGCGGCGCGAAGCCCGCGTTGGCCAGGCCGTGCTCGTCCAGGGCCGCGCGGGCCGCGCCGAGCTGGGCGTCGCTCAGCAGGTGGGGCGGGGTGCCGTCCATCGACCTGATCTCGACGGCGTCGAACCGCAGCTCGGCGGCGGTCCTGGCGACCGTACGGCAATCCTGGGCGAGCTCGTCGCCGATCACGGCGAGTCTCATGTGTTCTCCTTCAGCAGCTTGGCGAGCAGTGCGAGGTCGGCGCCCGGGTTCCCGGCGCGGGACTCGACCGTGACGCACCTCAGCGGGGTCCCTTCCATGACGGCCAGGACGGGTTCGAGGTCGCGCGGTTCCAGCGGGCGGTGCCGCGTCCCCTGCGGGGTGCGATGGAAGCCCTTGACCTGGGCCGCGCGGACGTGCGGGGCGAGCGCGGCGAGCTCGTGCCGGTCGGCGCCGCCGATCTCCGCCAGGCCGAGGACGTCCAGCACGAGGCCGACGCCGGTGCGCTCGGCGAGGTCGATCAGCGTGGTGACGTCCGGGCCGCCGGCGTGCGTCTCCACCCACAGGTCGCGTCCTGCGGCCTGCTCGGCGACCAGCCCGGGGTCGGGCCGTTCGACGCAGAAGACCTTGACCGGCCACGCCGGCGGCGCATCGACGATCTCCGCCGCGGGGTCGCCGAGCCGGGCTCCGACGCCCGTGAAGAACACCTCGGCACCGGCGGCGGCGATGGCGGAAAGGCCCCGCTCGACGCCGTCCAGCTCCCACGCGTGGCCCTTGCCGATGCGCAGGTCCAGGCCGCTGCCGCCGTGCCCGAGGGCCGTGGCGGCGAGGTCGGCGGCGGTGGCGTGCGGCAAGGAGCCCGAGCTGAGCCCTATGGGGGTCATCGGGCCTCCCCGCGCAGGAGGCCGTCCAGGATCGCCATGACGGGACGGGCGCGGCCCGCCCCGGCCAGCTCCAAGGGCGCGTGGCCCGCCACGGCGCGGGCCAGCTCGGAGTAGACCTCGGCACGCAGCCGCTCGGCGGGCCTGGCCTCCCCGCTGACGGGTGTGCCCGCGAGCTCGCCGGTGATCGTGCCGGACCGCATCTCCACCCAGGCGTCCGCGCCGAGCACCGTGAGCCGTTCGATCCGGGCGGGCGAGCGGCTGGTGATCGCCACCGACAGCCGGGCGCCGGAGGCGAACAGGACGTGCCCACACAGCTGCGCGTCGATGCCCGGGGCGGCGTCGTCCCTGGCCAGCGGCGTCACCGACACCGGAGCGCCGAGGAGCTGGCAGGCCAGGTCGAGATAGTGCACGCCCAGGTGCGCGGTGACGCCGCCGAGCGCGTCGCGCGGGTCGGAGCGCCAGCCCGCCTGCCGGTAGTGCGCGTCGGGCCGCGTGCGGGAGACGGTGAGCGTCGCCACCGCTCCCGCGAACCGCTCCGGCCGCGGCCGCCGCAGCGGCTCGGGCAGCGCGAAGCGGTGCTGGAACATCACCCCGGCGAGCACGTCGCCCGCCGCCGTGCGCGCGAGCAGCCGGTCGAGCTCGTCCGCGCTGCGGGCCGGGGGCTTCTCCAGCAGCAGGTGCCGGCCCGCGGCCACCGCGCGCTCCGCGGTCTCCGCCCGCGCGCCCGGCGGCAGGCACACCGCCACCGCGCGGACGCGGTCGTCGGCCAGCGCCTCCTCCAGGCCGCGCACCGCCAGCCCGGCGTCCCTGGCCGACGCGGCGGCGCGCGGATCGGCGTCCACCACGGCGGCCACGTACGCCTCCGGCGTGCCGGCCAGCGCCCGGGCGTGCTGGCGGCCGGCGTTGCCGTAGCCGACGACCGCGACGCCCATCGGCCCGCTCACGTCGCCTCCCTCTCGACGGCCCGCAACTCGTGGCCGGTACGCGTGACGGCTCCGGCCGGCGTGTCGAACGTGAAGCGGATCCGCGACAGGCCGCGTTCCAGGACGTCGAGCATCTCCTCGTGTGTCGGCGCGTGACCGACGGTCAGGTCCAGGTACACGGCCGTGCCGTCGGGCGGCAGGGCGGCGCCCGGCCGCACGAGCCGGCGGGAGGCGATGATCCCGGGGGTGCGGGTGAGCTCTCTGGCGCCCTCGACGGCGGCCAGCCGGGTGGCCTGCGGCAGCGGACGGCTGTAGTGCTGGAAGTACACGCCGCCGCGCGGCCGCACGGACACGTCGGCCTCCTGGCCGAGCGCGAGCCGTCCGGCCGCCTCGATGAGGTCGAGGCCGGCGGCCCGCTGGTAGAGCTCGTTGATGAAGCCGCCGATGCGCCCGTTGACCTCGATGATCCTCGGGCCCTGCGGGGTGAGCTTGATCTCGGTGTGCGTGATGCCGTGGCGCACCCCCAGGGCCTTCAGCGCCCGCCCGGTCAGCTCGATCACCTCGGCGCGCAGGGCCTCGTCCAGGGTGTCGGGGAAGAACTGCCCGTTCTCCCTGAACGGCGGCAGCAGCGGCAGCTTCCCCGTGACGCCGATGGTGCGGACGTCGTCGCCGACGCAGGCGCTCTCGACCGAGACGTAGTCCCCGTACGGCTCGCACGGCGTGCCGAGGAGACATTCCTCGACGACGAGCGCCTCCTCGGCGGCGGGCCCGCCGGGGTCGAGCAGCCGCCGGGCCAGCGTCCTGCCGTTCTCCGCCGTGCGGACCAGGTGCGTGTTGCGGCTGCCCTCGCCCTTCACCGGCTTGAGCACGGCGGGCAGGGCCAGCTCCGCGGGCCACTCCTCCGCGTCGCGCAGCAGGTGGAAGGCGGGGGTCTCGATCCCGTGGCCGCGCAGGGCGCGCCGCTGCAGGCTCTTGTCGGTGAGGCGTTCGACGGTCTCGGGAGTGTGGAAGGGCAGTCCGGCCGAGGCGGCGAGGCGGGCGGCGACGGGCAGCTCGCGTTCGCCGAAGGCGACGATGCCGTCCACCTGGCCGATCGAGGCGGCCTCGTCGAGCGCCACCACGGTGCCCTCGCCCTGGAGCACGCTCGCGTACGAGGCGGCCCTGCCGGGCAGGATGAAGATCAGCTCGGGGCCGAAGCCCAGCCCGGCCAGCAGGTCGCCCAGCGTCACCGCCCCCGGGCCGAACACGACGGCGAGCCTGGCGGTCATGCCGATCCCCTTCCGTGGTGCGCGAGCAGCGCGGCGATACCCCGCACCGTGGGGGCGGCCACCGCCTCGCGCAGCGGGACTGCGACGCCGGTCAGCTCCTTGAGCCGGGCGATCATGCGGACCATGAGCAGCGACTGCCCGCCGAGGGCGAAGAAGTTGTCGTCGGGGCCGGCCCGCTCGACGCCCAGCAGGTCCCGCCAGACCGCGGCGACCTGCGCGTCGTTCCCCTCCTCGGGGGTTTCCCGATCGTCCTCGGCCGCCGGTTCCTCGACCCGCGCGGGTGCGGACGGTCGCGGCGGCACGGGGTCGAGCCAGTGTCGGGAGCGCTGGAACGGGTAGCCGGGCAAGGGGACGCGGCGCGCCTGCCGGTCGTCGTCCAGCGCCGCCCAGTCCACCGGGGCGCCCGCGCACCAGGCCGCGGCGACCGTCTCCAGCAACGTCGTGAGCGAGTCGGTCTCGTCCTTGCGGCCGGGCAGACCGGCCAGGGCGACGACCGGGCGGCCCGCCGCCGTCTCCTGCACGAGCGTGGTGAGCGTGCTGCCGGGGCCGACCTCGATCAGCAGCGGGTCCCGCCAGCCGAGCGCGTGCTCGGCCGCGTCGGCGAAGCGGACGGTCCCGCGCAGGTGGGCGGTCCAGTAGGCGGCGTCGAGGCCGTCCTCGACCGGGCCGCCGGTGAGCCCGGAGATGATCGGGATCGTGGGCCTGTGGTAGGTGAGCCGCTCGGCATGGGCGCGGAACTCGTCGAGGAGGCCGTCCAGCATCGACGAGTGCGCGGCGATCGGCACGGGCACGGCGCGGTGCCCGATGCCGCGCGCGTCCAGCAGCTCGGTGAGCCGCGGCATGGCGGCGGCCGGGCCGGCCACGACGATCGAGCGCGGCGCGTTGACCGCCGCCAGCGACAACGACTCCGGCAGCAGCGGGGCGACGGTGTCCGCGGCGGCGAAGACCGCGCGCATGGCACCGCCGCGGACCTGGTCCAGCAGCCGGCCACGGGCCGCGACCAGGACGGCGGCGTCCCGCAGGCTCATCACGCCGGCCAAGCACGCCGCCGCGTACTCGCCCAGGCTGTGCCCGAGCAGCGCCTTCGGCCGCAGGCCGAGGGACAGCAGCAGCTCGGCGGTGGCGTACTCCATGGCGAAGACGGCGGGCTGGGCGAGGGCCATGGTGTCGAGCTCGGCCTGGTCGGCGGGGGTCCGGCACAGGAGCTCGTGGAGGTCGGCGGTCCCGGCGAACCGCGCGGCGCACTCGTCCATGGCCGCGCGGAAGACCGGGAACCGGTCGTAGAGGCCGGCGGCCATGCCCGGGTGCTGGTTGCCCTGCCCGGTGAACAGGAAGCCGACGCTCACCCGGGCGCGGGCGAGGACCGGCAGCCGGAACGCCGTGGGGCGCGCCAGGTCGGCGGCGGTGGCCGCGACGGCGGCCGTGCGGTGGCCGCGCTGGTGGCGGCCGTTGCGCAGGGTGTGCGCCACGTCGCGGACGTCCAGGTCAGGGTGCTCCTTGAGGTGCCCGCTCAGCCGGACGGTCAGCTCGGTGAGGGCTGGCGCGGTGTGCGCCGACAGCGGGACGACCGTCGGAGTCTCCGCCCTCGTCCGGGCCGCGCCGGCCGCGGGCGCCTGTTCGAGGATCACGTGCGCGTTCGTGCCGCCCACGCCGAAGGCACTCACCGCGCCCCGGCGCGGCCCCTGGGTGGCGGGCCAGGGCCGCAGCACGCGGTTGATGAGGAACGGCCCCTCGTGCAGCCGCAGGTCGGGATCCTCCTCGTCGCAGTTGACGCTGGGCGGGAGCTGCCCGTGCCACAGGGCGAGCGTGGCCTTGATCAGCCCGGCGACGCCCGCGGCGATGTCCACGTGCCCGATGTTGGGCTTGAGCGTGCCGAGGACGCACGACGCCGGCTCGGGCACGTCGCCGAACGCCTGGGTGAGCGCCTCGACCTCGATCTTGTCGCCCAGCTCCGTGCCGGTGCCGTGGGTCTCGACGTACTGGATGGTCTCCGGGCGGACGCCCGCCGCGGCGTGCGCCGCCCGTATCACGTCGGCCTGGCCGCGCACGCTCGGCGCGGTGTAGCCGACCTTGCGGGCGCCGTCGTTGTTGATCGCCGACCCCTTGATCACCGCGTAGATCGTGTCGCGGTCCCGTATGGCGTCCGCCAGCCGTTTGAGCACCACGACCCCCACCCCGTTGCCCGGCACGGCCCCTCGCGCGTCCTTGGCGAACGCGCGGCAGTGGCCGTCGGGCGCGAGGATGTCGTGCGGGCTGTGGCGGTAACCGGAGCGCTGGGGCAGGCTGATCGAGGCGCCGCCAGCGAGCATGAGGTCCGCCTCGTGCCGCAGCAGGCTCTGCGCGGCCATGTGCACCGCGACCAGCGACGTCGAGCACGACGTCTGCAGGGCGATGGCGGGGCCGCGCAGCCCCAGCCGGTACGCCGTCCGCGTCGCCACGTGGTCCTTCTCGTGGCCGACCAGCATCGCCATGTCGCCCATGCTGCTGACCAGCCCGGCGTGGCCCAGCACGTTCCGCAGCAGGTAGTGGTTCTTGCCGGTGCCCGCGTACACGCCGATCGGCCCGGGGTCGCTGTCCTGGGTGTGGCCCGCGTGCTCCAGCGCCTCCAGCGCGCACTCCAGGAAGAGCCGCTGCTGCGGGTCGGTGAGCTGGGCCTCGCGCGGCGGTAGGCCGAACAGGTCCGCGTCGAAGTCCTCGACGCCCTCGATGACCCCGCGGACGGGGACGTACGCCGGATCGTCCAGCTCCTCCTGGGGCACGCCCGCGGCGGCCAGCTCCTCGCGGCCGAACCGGGTCAGGCTCTCCCGCCCCGCCGCGACGTTCGCCCAGAACGCCTCGGGAGTGGCGGCGCCCGGCAGGCGCAGTGCCATGCCGATGATCGCGACGCTCATCGGACGGCCTCCCGCAGGTGCTCGGCCAGGGCCTGGACGGTGGGGTACTGGAAGATGTCCACGATGCGCAGCGGATGCCCCGGCAGCTCGTCGCGCAGGCGCAGGTGCACCCGCCCGGCCAGCAGCGAGTCGCCGCCGATCTCGAAGAAGGGGTCCTCGACGCCGAAGTCGCCGGTCCCGAGCACCTCCGTCCACACGCCCACGATCACGTCCTCGAACGCGTCGGCGGGCACCGCCCGCGCCCTGCCTGATCCGGCCCTGGCCTCCAGCGCGGCGACGTCCACCTTGCCGTTCGGCGTGTACGGCAGCCGCTCGACCACCGCCCACAGCGCGGGCACCATGTAGCCGGGCAGCTCCTCGCGCAGCGCGCCGCGCAGGCGCTCCACCAGCCCGTCGTCGCCCGGATCAGCGACGACGGCGGCCAGCAGCCTCCTGGAGGCGGCGTCCGCGCCGGTCACGACCACGGCGACGTCCTTGACCAGCGGGTTCGCCAGCAGCCTGCTCTCGATCTCGGCCGGCTCGATGCGGTAGCCGCGCACCTTCACCTGCCGGTCGCGGCGGCCGGTGAAGTGCAGCAGCCCGTCCTCGTCGCGGCGCACGAGGTCGCCGGTGCGGTAGAACCGCTCGTGCCGCTCCGGGGGCACGACGAACGACCGCGCGGTCTCCTCCGGCGCGTCCAGGTAGTCCAGCGCCAGGCCGCTGCCGCCGAGGTACAGCTCGCCGTCGGCGGCCGGCCGGCCCGCCTCGTCCAGGACGAGAGCGGTGGTCCCCGCGACGGGCCGGCCGATCGGCACCGGGGCGTGCGCCTCGGCCGGGCCGGTCATCGGATGCACGGTGGAGAACGTCGTGTTCTCCGTCGGCCCGTACGCGGCGACGACCTCCAGCCCGGGATGGCGGGCGAGCAGGGCGCGTACCGCGTCGGGCGGCACGACGTCGCCGCCCGTGAGCACCTGACGCACGGTGGCGAAGGCGTCGATCGCCTCGCCCGCCATGACCCGGAAGAGCCCGGCGGTCATGAAGGCGACGCTCACGCCCGTCTCGCGCAGGAACGCGGCAAGCTCGGCCGGGGAGACCGGGCCGTCCGGGTAGATCTCCAGGGTCGCGCCGGTGGCGAGGGCGCAGAAGATCTCCAGCGTCGAGGCGTCGAAGGCCAGCGGGGCCAGGCGCAACATCCGCTCGCCGGGGCCGCGGCGCAGGTAGGACGCGCCCCGTACCAGCCGGACGACACCCCGGTGCGGGATGCGCACCGCCTTCGGGACCCCGGTCGAGCCCGAGGTGAACGTGACGTACACGGCGTCGTCCGGCGCGCGGCGCGCCCATGGACGGGACCCGGCGGCAGGCTCGGCGGTGAGCGCCACCGGCCCGACCGGGACGCACGGGCCCGGAGCCGCCTCGGCGACGGCGGCGTCCCCGATCACCGCCACCGGCCGGACCCGCGACAACATCGCGCGCAGCCGCGGCTTCGGCAGCCCGCCGTCCACCGGCACGTACACCGCGCCGACGCTGAGCACCGCGAGCACCGCGACGACCTCCTCGGCCGATCGCGGGACCGCGACCACCACGTGGTCCCCGGCGTCGACGCCCCGCGCCAGCAGCGCGCCGGCCTGTGTCTCGACGTGCCCGAGCAGCTGCTCGTACGTGAGGGACAGCCCGCGCCGGCGCTCCCGCACGGCCACCCGCCCGGCGAAGCCGGTCGCGGCCTCGGCGACGAGTTCGCCCACGTCGGTCTCCGCGTCGATCTCCGGCCCGCGTATGACATCCATCAATGCCCCCCCGTAGTCGTAATGCCGCTGGTCATCGCCTCGCGCATCGAGCTGACGATCGCGCGTCTGTTGTCCGGCCGCCGCAGGTAGAAATGGCCGCCCGGCAGGAGGCGCGAGGAGAACCCGCCGTTCGCGTGCCGGCTCCAGCCGGGCAGCCGGTCGTGCAGGTCGTGCTCGTCCGTGCCGGCCAGCACGTGCACGGCGCAGGGCAGCGGGTCCCGGTCGTAGCGGAAGCGGTAGGTCTCCATGGCCGCGTAGTCGGCCCGCATGTACGTCGCGACGATGGCGAGCAGCTCCGGGTTGTCCAGCACCTCGGCGGGGATGCCGCCGTGCCGCCGGTGCAGGGTCCGCAGCAGGTCGGCGTCGGGCAGGTGCCGTACCTCCGGCTCGCGGCGGGCGGCGTCCGGGCTGGGGAAGGACGACAGCCACAGCCGGTCCGGCGTCGCGCGTCCCGACGCTCGCAGCGCGTGCGCGACCTCGAAGGCGAGCAGCGCGCCGAAGCTGTGCCCGAACAGGCCGAACGGCAGGTCCAGCGGCAGCGTGCGGGCCAGGTCGGCGGCCAGGGCCACCAGGTCCTCGGCCGCGGGCTCGCCGAACCTGGCGCCGCGGCCCGGTCGTTCGACGCTCACGACCCGCACGTCCTCGGCGAGGTCGTCCCACGCGCGGAACTCGCCGGCCGCGCCGCCCGCGTGCGCGAAGCAGTAGACGCGCGCCCGTGGCTCACCCATGGCGGTGTCCGGCCAGGTCGAGGATGTGCTCGCGGGTCGCCGGGCTGCTGAGGAACTCGCCGCCGGGCACCTCCACGCGCACGGGCTCCCATTCGGCGGGCGTCCAGCCCGGCGCGGGCCCGCGGTCGCTGTCGCGGCTCACCACGATCCGGATCGGCCTGGCCGGCGTCGGCGTCGGCGTCTCCGCCGTGGCGAACAGGAAGCCGAACCAGGCGCGATACCGCCCGGCCAGCAGGTCCACGCAGGTGTCCAGCTCGGACTCGGGGATCCCCTCCGCCGTCAGCTTGGTCACCAGGTCGGCGCGGAGCACGGCGAGCACCGAGTCCCTGGTGACCTCGGCGGGCGCGCCGCCGGGACCGGCGCCGAGCGTCGCGCGCAGGTGCGCCAGCTCCCGCCCGATCTCCTCCGTCGTCGGCCAGGTCGGCTCCACCAGGACGACTTCGGCGTCACCGATCCGCTGCGCGATCTCCATCGCGAGCGCGGCCGCGCTGCACCAGCCGAGCACCGCGGCGGGCGGGCCGGCCAGCTCCGCCTCGATCTCCCGCGCGTGCAGGTCGGCGAGCCGCTTGACGGACAGCTGCCCGTGCACCTCCATGTCCTGTACGGCGTCCACACGGTAGACCGCCCGGCCCGACTCGGGGACGCCGATCAGTCCCGTCAACGTGTCGGCCATGGAGAACATGGCGAAGTCCACCAGGACGACAGGCGGCAGCTCGCCCCCGATTACCTTCTCCAGCACCCGTTTCCCCTCCGAGGTGTTCTGTTGCCCCGGGGTGGCGGACCCTCGGACGGGAGGCCCGAGCTCATGGCTGGCGCGATGGTCCCCGTACGAATGTGCTGTCACTGACGACCGTCCTGGTCGCTGGGCCGCCCCCGGCCGCGACCACTGTGGCAGCACGGTCTGAAGCTCGGCTGGAACTAAGCCGGAACGCGTTTCAGCCCCGCTTCAGCGGCCCTCCAGGCACCGGTGCCAAGGTGGGCGCCGGTTCCAACGGGGGGAGCGCTCGTGCTCGACGTGATCGTCATCGGCGCCGGATTCGCCGGCATGTACATGCTGCACCGCCTGCGCGCGGCCGGCCTGCGCACGCTCGTCCTGGAGGAGGGCGGCGACGTGGGCGGCACCTGGTACTGGAACCGGTACCCGGGAGCGCGCTGCGACGTGGAGAGCCTGGAGTACTCCTACTCCTTCGTCCGCGGCTGGGCCTGGAGCGAGCGGTACGCCGCCCAGCCGGAGATCCTCGACTACGCCCGGCACGTCGCCGGCCTGCTGGGGTTGCGTGCCGACATCCGCTTCCGCACCAGGGCGGAGAGCGCCTTCTACGACGAGGCCACCGGCTCCTGGACGGTGACCACCGGCGACGGCGACGCCCTCCGGGCGCGCTTCCTGGTCACCGCCGTCGGCTGCCTGTCCGCCGCCAACGTCCCGGACCTGCCCGGCCTCGCCTCCTTCGCGGGGCCGACCTACCACACGGGCCGCTGGCCGCACGAGGACGTCGACCTCACCGGCCGGCGCGTCGCCGTGATCGGCACCGGCTCCTCCGGCATCCAGCTCATCCCCGCCATCGCCGGCCGGGCCGCGCACGTCACCGTCTTCCAGCGCACCCCCGGCTACAGCACCCCCGCGGTCAACGGCCCCCTCGACCCGGGCCACGCCCGCTGGTTCGAGGACCATCGCGACGAGCTCACCCGCCGGGCCCGCAGCTCCCCCGGCGGCTTCCTTGTCCCGTACGGCACCCGCGCGGCCCTCGACGTGACCGCCGGGGAACGGCAGGCCGAGTACGAGCGCCGCTGGACCCGCGGCGGCGTCGGCTTCCTCACCGGGTTCACGGACCTGCTGCTGTCGGAGGAGGCCAACGAGAGCGCCGCCGAGTTCGTCCGCGCCAAGATCCGCGCGATCGTGACCGACCCCGCGACCGCCGGCAGGCTGACCCCGAAGGACCAGCCGATCGGCCTGAAACGCCTCTGTCTGGACACCGGCTACCACGCCACCTACAACCGCCCGGACGTGTCCCTGGTCGACCTGCGCGAGACCCCCATCGAGGAGATCGTCCCCACCGGCCTCCGCACCCGCGACACCGTCCACGAGGCCGACGTCATCGTCTTCGCCACCGGCTACGACGCCATCACCGGCGCCCTGCTCGCCATGGACCTGCGCGGCCGCGGCGGGATCCGCCTCAGGGACCGGTGGGCCGGCGGCCCCACCAGCTACCTCGGCCTGGCCGTCGCCGGCTTCCCGAACCTGTTCACGATCACCGGCCCGGGCAGCCCCTCGGTCCTGACCAACATGATGGTCTCCATCGAGCAGCACGTGGAGTGGATCGCGGACTGCCTGCGCGACCTCGGCCCGCACGCCGTCATCGAGGCGCTGCCCGACGCGGAGTCCTCCTGGACCGAGCAGGTGCGGGAGCTGGCCGACTTCACCCTGTACGCGAAGTCGGAGAGCTGGTACTCCGGCGCGAACATCCCCGGGAAGCAGCGGGTGTTCATGCCGTACCTGGGCGGTGTGGGCAACTACCGGGCGGAGTGCGAGCGCGTCGCGGCCAACGACTACGAGGGCTTCCTGCGTACGCGTCTGCCCTGAGCCGCCGACCGGAACATTCGTTCAAGACGCCGGCGCGCACCGGCGGCGATGGTAGGCCGGTGACTGTTTCCCTGAGACCGGTGCGCCGCCGGCGACGCCTCCTGATCGCCTTGGCCGTCCTCCTCCTCGTCGTCGTCGCCGGGTCGCTTCTCGTGAACGCCGAGCTGGTGACGCGCCAGAGCGCCGAGGCCACCGGAAATCCGACCCTGCCCTTCGACGGCGGGAACATCTACGTGCGCCAGGACGGCCCCTCCGACGCCCCGGCACTGTTTGGCGGGGTGACCTTCCTCTAGCAAGCCGCTTAGCGTCTCGGGACGCGACCTGCTTCCGGCATATCGCCGCGAATGACTTGTATTGGTGCACGAGCGGTGTTACCAAGGGCTTAAGGGGATGCGGCGCGGCGACGCGAGCGTTGCTCTCCCACCAGCCAACCGGCCTTCGGGCCGGTTTCGTCGTTTTCAAGGGGATGTTTATACAAAAACGCAGAAAATCGTGAGCAGGAAAAACGCTGATCAGGCTGGCATCTCACAACGTCGCCCGGACGAGCTCGCCGGGTGACGCCAGCGACTCGGCCTCAAACGGGGTCGTGAACAGCCAGGGAGCGATAGCCCCTTACTTCCCTATGTAGCATCTCAGCGATGCTCAAGGGAGGCTAGCCCGCCGATCGCACAGGGCGCACAGCACGCATGTTCGGGCTCTGCTGTGCTCGCATGTACCCGTGTCCGGGCAGCGATTGGCAAACAGCTTGATCAATCCTTGAGCCTGTACCAGATGAATTCCGGACTGAGGTGCCTCGCCGGTCTTCCCACTTGGTATTCATGCAGTCTTCCCGCAGGTCTGGCTTGGCGAAGCGGTCCAAACCGAGCGCTGAACGTCCCGCTGTCCGGTCGTCGATGTGCCGGATGCGTGCCGAAGAGCACGTGACGAGCACGGACTCGACTGTCTGCGTCTCTTAGAGCCTGCTGACAAAGGGATTTGGTATTGGGGGCTCGAGTCAGAAGAGTGCCGTGCTGTGGTCATGGTTGGGCTGTTGGCCGGTGAACGGGAGCGGGCTCCCGGTAGCTGAGGTGTTGTCTAAGCAGCTCAGCGGCCAGGAGCCCGTGGTTGTCTGTCTACACGCCCGTGGCCGTGAACGCCAG
>NZ_JBIUBJ010000042.1:0-33177 GCF_044547985.1 Nonomuraea sp. NPDC052265 | reverse complement strand
CATATCCGCCCGCGTCACCAGCCTCCGCTCCGTTGACCTGCACTTTCAGCTCGGGACGGACTCCAGAACCCCCGAATTGCGCGGAACGCAGGCCTTCACGCCAGCCCCAGAACCATCACCCGCGACCGCATCCTGGGCCTCAAGCCCGCCCACGGACAATGTGATCGGGACTGATTCGAGGCGGAGGTGGATGGCTACGGCGATTTCTGTGGTTCCGGCCTGTGTCCCCCGAAGGGCTCGCTGAGCCAGGGACAGCGAGGGCATGTGGACTCTCAGCGGTGGGAGCGTCTCGCCATGACCTCACCGAGGGCTCGTTGATGTCGGCCTGGTGGTTCTGGGAGCCGCCGGAATGGGTGTTGCCTGGGGGCAGCGGGGGTGGCGGGTGTCAGGGAAATTGGTCTGGGCTCAGAGTTCTGGGGGCCAACCGTCTACCCGGTTGGGAGGGGTGGTTCCTGGCGCCTGCGTCTCGCCTTGCGGGACGTGCTCCTGGGCGTCGGTGCTGTGCGGATCTTGTGTCGTCCTTGGCGTTGTCAGGGAGGTGTGGGCTTCTTTCAGTTGCCGGCGTACGTCGGCGAGTTCGCGTTCGAGTTCCAGGATGCGGCGGATGGCGATCAGGGTCATGCCCTGGTCGGCGAGGTCGGTCACGTGCCGGACGGTCACGATGTCGTGGCGGGAGTAGCGGCGTTGGCCGCCGGATGAGCGGCTCGGGCTGATGACGTCGTGTTCGTCCAGGCGGCGAAGGTAGGCCTGGCGGACCTGGAGCATCTCGGCGACCTGGCCCAGGGAGTAGAGCGGGGCGTGTTCGTCGTCGAAGGGCAGCTCGGGCATCGTGACCTCCTCGGGGTTCGGGGGCGAGGCCGGGATGCCCCGCCCCCGGTGCCGGGTCAGGCCCGGATGGCCTTCGCGTCGTTGTGCCGGATCTCCACCTTGCGCGGCTTGGCGCGTTCGAGGACGGGGATGCGTACGGTGAGCACGCCGTTGGCGTAGCCGGCGTCGACGCGGTCGCTGTCGAGGTGTTCCGACAGGTAGACGCGCCTGGTGAACGTGCCCATCGGGCGCTCCCGGACGAACAGGCGCTCGTTCTCGGCGAGCTCCTCCTCGCGGCGGGCGCTGACGCTGAGGACGCCTCGGTCGACGGTCACTTCGATGGAGTCCGGGTCGATGCCGGGCAGGTCGAAGCGCAGGACCACGTCGTCGTCGCGGCGCAGGCCGTCCATCGGCATCATGGCGGAGCCGCGGTCGTCGAAGGTCTGGCGGGCCAGCCGGGTGAACTGGCGCTCGAACTCCTGGAAGAAGGGGTCGATCGAAGTCAGCAGCATGGTTCCGAACCTCCTGCCTCTGTTGTGGGAACTAACCTCCAACTCGATTTGCAGGTTAGAGAGCTGAGAGGAGGGAAGCAAGGAAGGTAAGGAAGTTTTTACCTGGACGGAAGGAGCGTGCCGGTGAGGATCGTGACGGCATGGCCGGCGAGGTGGACGCGGTCGCCGTCCAGGCGGGTGTGCACCAGGCCGCCTCTGGCGGAGAGTTGCGCGCCGGTCAGGGCGGTGCGGCCGAGGCGCGCGGACCAGTACGGGGACAGCGCGCAGTGGGCCGAGCCCGTCACCGGATCCTCCGGAATGCCGACTTTGGGAGCGAAGAATCGTGAGACGAAATCCGTGCCGGTGCCGCGGGCGGTGACGATGACGCCGCGGGCGTCCACTGCCGACAGGGCCGGGATGTCGGGGCGCAAGGTGCGTACCGTCTCCTCTGAATCGACCTCGACCAGCAGGTCCAGGTCGCTTTTCCCGACCCGCACCGGTGTTGCTCCGAGCGCTTTCTCCAGGCCGTCGGGAACCGTGGCGGGCGCCACCTCCTTGGCCGGGAAATCCATCGTGATGAGGTCTCCGGCGGCGCGATTCACGGTTAGCGTTCCGCCGGCCGTGCGGAATTCGACCGGGCCGGTCGCCGTGCCGGTCGAATACAGAACGTGAGCGGTCGCCAGCGTGGCATGACCGCAGAGAGTGACCTCGGCCACAGGGGTGAACCACCGTAGGGAATCGCCGAGCAGGAAGGCGGTCTCGGAGAGGTTCATCTCGGCGGCTACGCTCTGCATCCAGCCATCAGTAACCGGAGAGTCCAGCAGGCAGACACCTGCGGGATTACCCTTGAAAGCTGTGTCGGTGAAGGCGTCTACAGTGAACAGGCGCATGTGGCCGATGCTATACGGGGGGGACGGATATCCAGATGCAAGCGGGTTGCAAGCCGTACAAAATGGAATTAGGGCTGGGCGTGTCGCGTGGCGAATGCGGAATCGTCGGTTACCGTCCAATGTGTAGGGACGTGCCGATTACGGTGAGTTCCTGAGGAAAGGACAAGCCGATGGGGGCAGTGCGCAAGGTGGTGAACTACCTTGGCCTGAGCGGGGTCGATCACTACGACGACGGCTATGACGACGACGAGCACTACGAGGACGAGTACGTTCCGGCGACGGAGCGTGCCGCCCGGCGGTGGCGCGCGAACGTCGACGCGTCGCGCATCGTCATGGTGCAGCCGCTCAAGTACAACGACGCACCGTTGATCGGTCAGCACTTCCGTGACGGGCAGACGGTGATCATGGACGTCACGGGCATGGCGATGCCCGAGGCGACGAGGATGGTCGACTTCGCCGCCGGGCTCGCGTTCGGTTGTGAGGGGCGGATCGAGCGCATCGCCGACCGCGTGTTCCTGCTCGCGCCGGCGCACGTGGAGATCGAGACGACCTGATCAGGTCTAGGCAGCGCGCGGGCCGCGACGAATCAGCCGGGTGAGCTCGGCTGCATCGTCAGCGGCCTGTTTCGCGCGTGCGTCCGCTTCTCTGGCGTAGGCGTGCAGGGCCCACACGGCGCCCTCGGCCAGTTCCTTCAGCTCGTTGACCTGGGCGGCCACGTAACGGGCGTCGGCGACGACCGTCTTGTGGCGCTGCCAGAGCTGCCAGCCGCCCAGCCCGAGCATGGCCACCCCGGCGGCGGTCAGCAGGAGCGAGGCGCTGAACGCCGCTCCGGCCAGGCACGCGACACCCGCCACGATCAGCACGAGAGCGGCCCACGGACGGCCGCGCGGCACGACGCCCTCGGTGAGGATGGCGTTCTCGGCCGTGGCGATCGAGGTCTCGTCGGGGCCTTCGGGGCGCAGGTGGATGCGGTGGCCGAGCAGCGGGACGGTCAGCGTGGCGGGCGGCGTCAGCCGGCTGTCGGCTTCGAGCTCCTCGGCCAGGCCGCGCAGGATGGGCGCCGCGACGTGCAGGGCGATGGCGGCCAGGTGCGGGTCGGCGCCGGGACGCAGGTCGTCGAGCAGGTGGGAGATCAGCGAGGCCATCGGGCCCGCCGGGCCGCCCTGCCCGATCTGGGCGCGCAGGACCGCCAGTGGCTCGTCCTCGGCCCAGGACGCGGCCGGGCTGGCCGAGCTGTTGCTGAGCGGGGCGGGGGAGTCGTGGTCGGCCTGCCGCGCCGAGGTGATCTCTGCGCAACGGCCGCGCAGCCTGGACAGGCGGGCGGCCGCCACCGCCGGACGGGCCAGATCAGGGATTTCGGCCATCTCCGGGAAGTCGGCCAGCGACGGCGGCACGACGACCGAGGGCTCGCCGGGCACCAGCGCCTGCACCCACTCCTCGACGTCGGCGTGCTCCTGCACGGCCAGCGCGTCGAGCTTGCGCAGCACGAAGATCTTGCCGGCCGGGCCGTAGGCGCCGCGGGCGGCGGCCAGCCAGAGCGAGCGCTGCCCGTGGGTGACGGGACGGTCGAGCGACAGCTCGCCGAAGGCCGTGCCGAGCCAGGAGGCGTGAATGCGGCTGCCCTGCCCGGACACCGCCAGCGCCAGGCAGAGGAAGAGCGCGGTCTGCTGCTGGTCTCGGCCGGCGGCCCTGCTCAGCGGTTCGAGCGGGTCGTCGCCGGCGAGGATGGCGACCAGTGCTTCGACGGCAGGGGGCAGCCAATGGCCGGGTATGTCGCGAAAGCCCGGAGCGGCGGGAGGCGCGGTGCCATTGGCGGCGAGGTGCGCCAGCAGCGCCTCGGCGTAGCGTTGCAACTCCGTCGCTGCTTGGGGGCTCGCAGTCAGGTCCGTGCTCAAGGCAGAGAACTCCCCCATTTCGGCCTCAGTTCATGACCGCGTAAAGCCTAGCCGTTAGGGCGCGCCAACCCGGTGGAGGCGCGCCCATGACGGAACGGGAGACTTTGAGCCAACTGCCTGTTACATGCGGTCGGGGACGGGGACGCCCAGAAGGTCGAGGCCGGTTTCGAGCACGCGCAGGGTCAGCGCGCACAGGGCCAGCCGCGAGAGGCGGGTCTCGGGCTCGACGTCGGACCGCAGCACCGGGCACTGCTCGTAGAACGTGCTGAACAGGCTCGACGTCTCGAAGAGGAAGTTGCACAGCCGGTGGGGCTCGGAGCGCGCGGTGGCCTCTTCGATGAGCGTGCCGAAGCCGAGCAGGTGGAGGGCCAGGGCGCGCTCGGCGGGGTCGCCCAGGAGGATCGGGGACGTGGCCGCCGCCGGGGCCATGTCCGCCTTGCGGAAGATGGAGCGGATGCGGGCGGTGGCGTACTGCATGTAGGGGCCGGTGTTGCCGGTGAAGCCCAGCATGCGGTCGTAGTCGAAGACGTATTCGCTGTCGTGGCTGACCGACAGGTCGGCGTACTTCACCGCGCCCATGCCGACGGCGAGGGCGATCTCGCTGCGGGTGGTCTCGTCGTAGCCGCGCTCGGCGATGGCCGCCGCGGCCCGGTCGACGCCCTCCTGGAGCAGGTCCATCAGCTTGATGGACTCGCCCGACCTGGTCTTGAAGCGGCGGCCGTCCTTGCCCAGCATCATGCCGATCTGGACGTGCTCGGCCGAGACCGTGTCGGGCAGCCAGCCGGCCATCTGGGCGGCGGCGAAGACCATGCGGAAGTGCAGGGCCTGGTCGGCGCCCACCACGTAGAGGATGCGGTCGGCCTTCAGGTCGTGGACGCGGTAGCGGATCGCCGCCATGTCGGTGGAGGCGTAGCCGTAGCCGCCGTCGCTCTTCCTGATGATGAGCGGCAGGGGCTTGTCGTCGGAGCCGGTGAAGCCGGGCGGGAACAGGCAGAGCGCGCCCTCGCTGTGGACCGCCACGCCCGACGACTCGAGGTCGTCGCAGGTCTTCGCCAGCATGGGGTTGTACATGCTCTCGCCCGCGAGGTCGGCGTCGGTCAGCGTGACGCCGAGCAGGGAGTAGACCTTGTTGAAGTAGCGGACGGTGGCGTCCATGAAGACGTGCCACAGGCGCATGGTGGCGGGGTCGCCCGACTGGAGGGTGGTGACCCGGACCCGGGCACGCTGCTTGAAGCCCTCGTCGGCGTCGAACTTGGCCCGCGCCGCCTGGTAGAACTCGGTGCCCATGCCCGCTTCGAGCTGGGCGACCGCGGCCGGCTCGCCGATGTCGAGCAGGTGCTCGATGAGCATGCCGAACGGGGTGCCCCAGTCGCCGAGGTGGTTCTGCCTGATCACCTTGTTGCCGAGGTGTTCGTGCAGGCGGGCCAGCGAGTCGCCGACGATGGTCGTGCGCAGGTGGCCGACGTGCATCTCCTTGGCCGCGTTGGGCGCGGAGTAGTCGATCACCACGGTCTGCGCGGGCGTGCTCGTGCCCACGCCGAGGCGCTGGTCGTCGCGCATGCCCGCGGTCTGGGACTCGATCCAGGAGTCGGCGAGCGTGATGTTGAGGAAGCCGGGGCCGCTGACCTCGACCGTGCCGGGGAAGTCGGACAGCTCGGCCCTGATCGCCTCGGCGACCTCCCGCGGGGACCGTCGCAGGCGCTTGGCCAGGCTCATCGCGACGTTCGCCTGGAAGTCGGCGAACTGTGAGGGCCGGATCAGCGGGTCTGCGTCGGCGTGCTCGGCGCCGAACGCGTTGGCCAGCGCCTGCTGGACGCGCTCGGTGAGCACTATCTGCGGGTCGGTCATGTTCTAAGGGTACCGGCGACCTTGACCGCGATGCTGATGGCCACAGCAGCCACCAGGGCGATGCCGACGGCCGTCAGGTCGTTGCTGAGGTCGCCGGGCGCGAGGGCGAAGAAGCGCCGGACGGGCGGCAGCGCCAGGGCGACCGCGAAGAGCCCCGCCATGGACGCCAGCAGCGTGATCCGCCACCAGTTGAGCGGTCTGGTGATCAGCACGAGCACCCACCACGTGGTGAGGAAGAGCGTGATCACCGCGGACGTCTGGTCCTCGGTCAGGGTGGAGGTGCCGCTGTGCGCGGCCCAGAACGACAGCAGCACCGCGCCCGCGCACAACACCCCCGCCGGTACGGCGAAGCGCAGCACCCGCCGGACGAACCCCGGCCGCGCCCGTTCGAGCGTGGGCGCGAGCGCCAGGAAGAACGCCGGGATGCCGATGGTCAGCGCGTTGGTGAGGGTCGAGTGGCGGGGCGCGAACGGGAACATCACCCCGGCCACGCCGACGGCCAGCGACAACACGATCGCGTAGAAGGTCTTGGTGAGGAAGAGGTTGGCGACGCGTTCGATGTTGGCCAGCACCCGGCGGCCCTCGCCGACGACGTGCGGCAGCGTGGCGAACCTGTTGTCCAGCAGCACCACCTGGGCCACCGCCTTGGTGGCCGGGCTGCCCGCGCCCATGGCGATGCCGAGGTCGGCGTCCTTGAGTGCGAGGACGTCGTTGACGCCGTCGCCGGTCATGGCCACGGTGTGCCCGCGGGCCTGCAGCGCACCGACGAACTGCCGCTTCTGCTGCGGGCTGACCCGGCCGAACACGGTGTGGGAGTCGAGCAGTTCGCCCAGCTTGTCGGGGTCGTCCTGGGGGAGCGTCCTGGCGTCGACGGAACGGTCGCCGCCCGGGATCTTCAGGCTCATGGCGATGGCGGAGACCGCCTCCGGGTTGTCGCCGGAGATCACCTTGACCGTGACGCCCTGCTTGGCGAAGTAGCCGAGGGTCTTGAGGGCGTCGGGCCTGATCTTCTGCCTGAGGGTGACCAGCGCGACGGGCTCGACGGCCCCGCCGTTCTCGGCGGCCCGCAGGTCGTGCGTACGGCACAGGACGAGGACGCGGGTGCCGGTGGCGGCCAGCTCGGCGGCCTTGTCGTAGCCGGCGCCGTCGTGCAGCAGCACGTCGGGCGCGCCCAGCAGCCAGGCGCCGTGCCCGCCGAAGTCGGCGCCGCTCCACTTGCGGGCCGAGGAGAAGGGCACGGCCGAGGCCGCCGACCAGCCGTCGGCGGGGGCGGGGTAGCGGGCCCGGATGGCCTGGGCGGTGGCGTTGGGGTGGGCGTCGAGGTGGGCCAGGGCGGCCAGCGCGGGCTCGACCGGGTGGCCGTCGCGCAGCGGGAGCACCTGGTCGAGGTCCATGCCGCCGGCGGTGAGGGTGCCGGTCTTGTCCAGGCAGAGGACGTCGACCCTGGCCAGCCCCTCGATCGCGGGCAGCTCCTGGACCAGGCACTTGCGCCGGCCGAGGCGGATGACGCCGACGGCGAACGCGATCGAGGTCATCAGCACCAGGCCCTCGGGGATCATGGTGACGATGCCGGCGACCGCGCCGGTGATGGCGGTGCCGAAGTCGGCGGAGTTGTGCAGCTGGCTGTAGATCAGCAGGGCGCCGATGGGGATGACCAGCCAGGTGATGTACTTGATGAAGTTGGCCACGCCCTCGCGCAGCTCGGAGTGGGCCAGGTGGAACTTGCTGGCCTCCTCCGCCAGCCGCACGGCGTAGGCGTCGGTGCCGACTCGGGTGGCGACGTACGCGCCCGAGCCGGCCACCGCGAAGCTGCCCGACAGCACCTGGTCGCCGGGCTTCTTGTGCACCGGTTCGGCCTCGCCGGTCAGCAGCGACTCGTCGACCTCCAGGCCGTCGGAGGCGACGACCTCGCCGTCGACCAGGAGGCGGTCGCCCGAGCCGAGCAGGACCAGGTCGCCGAGGACGACCCGGTGCGGCTCGACCTGCTGGTCCAGGCCGTCACGGCGGACGCCGACCGGGGCCTCGTTGATGACGGCCAGCTTGTCGAGGGTGCGTTTGGCGCGCAGCTCCTGGACGATGCCGATCAGCGCGTTGGCCACGATCACCAGCCCGAACAGGCCGTCCTGCCATTCGCCGAAGATCAGGATCAGCGCCCAGAGGACGCCGATGACCAGGTTGAACAGGGTGAACACGTTCGCCCTGATGATCGCGCTCAGCGACCTGCTCGACCGCCGCGGCACCTCGTTGGTCTTCGCCCCCGCGACCTGTGCTGAGGTGAGGCCGTCCACATACCCCCCGTTTCTGTGGATCGGTCTCACCATACGGCGTCACCAGAGTCTGTGTGAGCGATGCGTGGCGGCGATCCTGTCGCCGATCCTGGAGACGATGCCGCCCGCGGAGAGGTCGGCGGCGACCTGGCAGGCGGCGCTGATCGCGGGGGCCCTGGAGGAGCCGTGGGCGATCACCACCGTCCCGTTCAGCCCGAGCAGGACGGCGCCGCCGTGGGCCTCGGCGTCGAGGCGTCTGCGCAGCTCGCGCAGGCGGCCGCGCTGCATGAGCGCGCCGAACTTGGCGATCCGGCTCTCGCCGATGGTCTCGGCCAGCTCGCCGAACGCGTACCGGACCGTGCCTTCCATGGTCTTGAGTGCGACGTTGCCGGTGAAGCCGTCCGTGGTGATCACGTCGACCTTGCCGGTGAGGAGGTCGTGGCCCTCGACGTTGCCGGTGAAGTGGATGCCGGGGGAGGCCAGGAGCAGCTCATGGGCGCGTTTGACGAGCTTGTTGCCCTTCTCCGCCTCGCTGCCGATGGTGAGCAGGCCGATCCTGGGCTCGGGGATGTCGTTGGCGAGCTCGGCGTAGGCCGCGCCGAGGTGGGCGAACTGCACCAGCATCTCCGGTTTGACCTCGGCGTTGGCGCCGGCGTCCACGAGGAGCGTGGGGGTGGGGAGCGTGGGGAGCGCCACGGCGATGGCCGGCCGCAGGACGCCCTGCTGGGCCTTGAGCCGGAGCCGGCCGGTGGCGACGATGCCCGCGGTCGAGCCGGCCGACACCACGGCCGAGGCGTCGCCGCGGCGGACCAGGTGGCAGGCGATGGCGATGCTGGACCTCGGGCGCCGCAGGCTGGCCAGGGCGCCTTCGTCCATGGCCAGGGCCTCCTCCGCCCTGACGATGGGGACCTCTTTGGTGGCGTCGTGGTCGGCCAGGGCCTCGTACAGGATGCGGGGTGAACCGACGAGCACGACGGGGAGCCCGCGCTCCCGTACGGCGTGGACGGCGCCGGCCACGATCTCGTGGGGGGCGTGGTCGCCTCCCATGGCGTCGAGCGCGATGGGCCTGCTGTCGGACAATGGTCACCTCGTGGGACAGGCGAGCCCGCCGTCGCCGGCCGGGCCGGTACGCGGGCTCGTGTATGTCCGCATCGTAGGCAGGCCCGAGGTCAGGTCAACCGTCGGGTGGACCTCCCTGGTTCCCCGGCGCGGCGGTTCCATTCACGGGGACGCCCGTCAGTGGAGGTTCCAGTCGTCGAGGCCGCGGGTCACGATGACCTTGGAGAACTTCGACGAGCCGGTGACCCGGATCAGCGGGCCGTCACCCGCCGAGCCGCCGCTCACGTTCCGCTTGCCGAAGACGGAGCTGCCCTCGTCGATCACGTGGGCGTTCTCGGGCACCCGGACGATCAGCTTGCTGAACTTCGCGTCGGTCTCGATCGTGATCTCCCGCCCGGGGAGCACGGCGTCGGACAGGTCGATGACGAGGGCGCCGAAGCGGGCCGACAGCCTGGTACGCCGGGACGCGACCCAGCGCCCCTTGCGCACGATCTTGCTGAACTTCGAGCTGATCACCTGGTGCTCGATGGCCTCGGGCAGGGCGGACGGGGTGGACACCTGGGGCAGGTCCCGGGTGAGGGGGACGAGCTCGCCGATCGTCTTCGCCGTGTAGGCGATCTCCAGACGGTCGGCGTGCTCGACGCTGGTCAGTCTTCCGGTGGCGAGCGCGTCGCCCAGCAGGGCCGCCACGCGGTCGCGGTCGGCGTCGGAGGCGCGCAGGTCGAGATCCTCGGTCACGATAAATCAGTGTATGACGAATCGCGATATGTCGCGAGTGTCGAGAACCTGCAAGGAAACTTGGAGCCCAGCGGAACCGGGGACGCGGCGCGTCGCGTCCGGATATTAAGAACCGTAGACGCGCGACAAGGTCGTGAGGTTTACACGCGAGCGAACAAAAAAGATGGGAAAGGCCTAGTGATCTTGAACCAGGCAGGTACACGACGCTTCAAGGCGTACACGTCCAAGCACCTCGACGAGCTCCTGCGACGGGCGGGGCTGGGTGACGAGGAGCGGCTGAAGGTCCGCGCCGTGGCCACGGTGCTGCCCTTCCGGACGAACGCCTATGTCGTGGACGAACTCATAGATTGGTCGGCGGCGCCCGACGATCCCATCTACCGCCTCGTCTTCCCGCAGGAGGACATGCTGCCCGCCGCGGACGTGGCCAGGCTGGCCGATCTGCTCAAGGCCGAGGCGCCCAACAGCGAGATCCAGGCCGAGGCCAACCGCGTACGCGCACAGCTCAACCCGCATCCCGCCGGCCAGAAGGAGCTCAACGTCCCGAAGATGGGCGACGAGCCGGTGCCCGGCATGCAGCACAAATATCCAGAGACAGTGCTCTTCTTCCCTAAACAGGGGCAGACCTGTCACGCCTACTGCACCTACTGCTTCCGGTGGGCGCAGTTCATCGGGGACGCGGACCTGAAGTTCGCCTCCGACGACATCGACCGGATGGTGTCCTACATCCGCCAGCATCCCGAGGTCACCAGCGTCCTCATCACCGGCGGCGACGCCATGATCATGGGCGAGCCGGTCATCCGGCGCTACATCGAGCCGCTGCTCGGCCTCGACCAGCTCGAATCGATCCGGATCGGCACCAAGGCGCTGGCCTACTGGCCGCAGCGCTTCACCACCGACCCCGACGCCGACGCCACGCTCGGCCTGTTCCAGGAGGTGGTGAAGGCCGGCAAGAACCTGGCGTTCATGGCCCACTTCTCGCACCCGAGGGAGCTGGAGTCGCCGCTGGTGGAGTCGGCGGTCGAACGCATCCTCGGCAGCGGGGCCACGATCAGGACCCAGGCGCCGCTGATCAGGTCCATCAACGACGATCCCGCCGTGTGGTCGTCGATGTGGCGGCGGCAGCTCAGGATGGGGCTGATTCCCTACTACATGTTCGTCGAGCGCGACACCGGGCCGCAGGACTACTTCGCGGTCCCGCTGGCCCGCGCGTACGAGATCTTCAGGGACGCCTACTCGACCGTCTCCGGGCTCTGCCGTACGGTCCGGGGGCCGTCCATGTCGGCCACGCCGGGCAAGGTGTGCGTGGACGGCGTCGCCGAGATCGCCGGTGAGCGCGTCTTCGTGCTCCACCTCATCCAGGCCCGCGACCCCGAGCTGGTCGGGCGGCCGTTCTTCGCCCGGTACGACCCGTCGGCGGTCTGGCTGACGGATCTGCGGCCGGCGTTCGCCGAGCGTTTTCCGTTCGAGTCGGCCGACGCCCTGCTGCCCATCTGAGTGGTCGCGTTCGCGTACCACGACCGCTGAATTGTGCGCCCCCGGCCCGTGACTTTTGTTAATGCGACCAGTTGTTCGCGGGCCGTGCGGGCGCACGATGCCGTCGCGGGCCCGATCACGATCGGGTCCGCGCGGAATCCAAATCAAAACCGGGGTATTTCCCGTTTTGTCTCTCCGCTCAACGCTCCCCCTTTACTCGGTAACCGGGCTGCAAACCCTGCTACATGGGCTTTCCGGCCGCCTGCGGGCGATCACGGTGAGTGATACAACTGCTTCCGTAGCTCAGCCGTGACAGCACGCTTCGTGTGGTGCCCATAGCGTGTGCGCCACGGCATTCGGGGGTTATCGATTCGCATTTCCACCGCATTCGAGAGCGATCGATCACGAGCCGGGAAGGCAATCATGAATCGAGTAGTCAAGGCGGCCGTTGCCGTCACAGCATTCGGCTTGGCGGCGGCTTTGGCCGTGCCAGCTCAAGCAGAAGTTCAATTCACTCACACCGCCAAGGCCGTCCCGCTGGACGGCCTGGGCGGGGGCACCAGCGGAGGCCCGCTCGACCTGCTCGGCGGCCTGCTCGGCGGCGGGCTGCTCAGCAGCCTGGGCGGTGGCCTTGGCGGCCTGACCGGGGGCAACAAGCCCAAGTCGGACGCCGCCACCGACGCCAACGCACGCGACACCGCCGACGAGAACCGGCGCGCCAGCATGGCGATGACGCCGAACGCGGCCGAGGACGTCACCCGCTTCAGCGGCCCGCTGCCCGAGCTGTCGCCCATCCTCAGCAGCCCGTCGGTCGGCGGCGGCGGCCGGGGCCTGGCCAAGTCGCTGCCGCTGCTCGGCGGCGCCCGCATGGCGCAGCCGCTGGTCAAGGGCGCGCCGCAGAGCAACGGCCAGCTCACCGGCGCCGGCGCCCCGCTGCGCGGCGCCATGGACACGATGACCGCCCTGGCCGGGGCCTCGGTCGGCGGCGCGATGGGCAAGGTGGGCGGCGGCGCGCTGCTGCCCGGCACGGGCGCCGGCACCGCCGGCAACGCCGCCACGACGATGACGGGCACCACCAAGGGGCTGCGCGACCTGTCCACCGAGTCCGGCGTGGGCGGGCTGACCCGCGCCGCCAGGCTGGCCCTGCCGCACGCTTCGAGCGGCGAGCTGGCCCCGGTGGTCGGGCAGGTCGCCCCCGTCGAGGCCGCGCCGGTCGTCGAGGCGCTGCCGGGCACCACCCAGACCGCCTCCGTGGACGAGATCACCCCGCTCATGGAGGACACCGCGGGCCTCGTCTCGGCCAACGGCTCCAAGGCCGCCGGCTCCTACGGCGACATGGTGTCCGCCCTGGGCTGGAGCACCGACGCGGTGACGAGCTCGGTGCGGGGCTCCTGGGTGCGCAACTGACGCGAGCGCGGCGCGTCCCGGACGTGTTCTGGATGTGACCCGCGCGGGTGCGTCCCGGACATGCCGTGACGACGCGCGGACGCGGCCCGCCGAGGGCCGGTGCGACGGTTCGCCGGCGTCCTAGGTGCCGACGCTCGCGAACCGGCCGTGACGGCCGTGACGGCAGCCCGCGTTCAAGCGACAGGTTGTTCCCGACGGCGTGTTCCCGCTCTCCCAGGCGTCAGTGGACGCCCGCGGAACGACGGGGGCGCCGTCGCCCCGATGCGACAGGCCGATGGTGTGCGCTCAAAGGTGCCGAGCGCGCCGACGGCACTGCCGCGCGTCGGTCGCGGGTCCGCCGCCTCGGGCGGACGGGCCCGCCACGGGTCTGGGCGGACGTGCCCCAGCCCGGGGTTCGCACACGCGTCCCGCCGCTGACTGCAGGGCAGCGGCGCCGCGCCGAGCCCGCCGCCGGCCCCGATCCGGGGTCGGCGGCCTTCTTTTTTCCCCACCCTCGTACGGCCTCGCCCGCTCCCGGCAGCGACGGCGGTCCCCTCGATCGGTCAGGGCAGCCGGACGCCGGTGCGGCGGGCTATCTGGGCCTGCAGCCGGGCCATCTGCCAGTGAAGATCCAGCAGCTGCTCGGCGAGCTGCATCCTGGGGATCTCGGCCACGTCCTCGATGGCCAGGTGGTCGATCGCGGCCGAAAGCTCTCCCATCGCGCGCCCCCACTCCATCAGCGTTCCTTGGTTCGAATCCGCGTTCGAATTCTATCGGAACGACAGTCACGCTGTCAGTGTTTCGGCGCGCGAGTCACCCACGTCTCGCATGGGTGATCGAAAGCGGGCTCAGCCCTTGTTGTAGGCGGAGATGACTTCCTTGGGGTCGCCGTCCATCCTGATCTTGCCCTTGTGCAGCCAGATGACCCGGTTGCAGGTCTCCTCGATGACCTTGAGGTCGTGGGCGACCAGGAAGACCGTGCCGGCGGACTCGCGGATCTGCCGGATGCGCGCCTCGCTCTTCTTGCGGAACTCGCGGTCGCCGGTGGCCAGCGCCTCGTCGATGAGCAGCACGTCGTGGGTCTTGGCCGAGGAGATGGCGAAGCGCAGGCGCGCCCCCATGCCCGAGGAGTACGTGGACATGGGCAGCTGGACGAACTCGTCGATGCCGGAGAAGTCGACGATCTCCTGGTACTTCTCCTTGACCTCCGTCGGCGTCATGCCCATGGCGTAGCAGCCGAGGACGATGTTGCGCTCACCGGTCAGCTCGCGCATGAGCGCGGCGTTGACGCCGAGCAGCGAGGGCTGGCCGTCGGTGTAGACGGCGCCCTCGTGCGGCGGGAGGAGGCCGGCGATGGCGCGCAGCAACGTGGACTTGCCCGACCCGTTGCGGCCCACGATGCCGATGGCGTCGCCGTGGTAGGCCACGAAGGTCACGCCCTTGACGGCGTGGACCTCCTTCATCTGCGGGCGGCCCTGGCGCTTCAGCAGGCGCGTGAGGGCGTTGACCGCGTTGCCCTTCTCGTTGTCGGTGGCCGTGCCGTAGACGCGGTAGACAATGTGCAGGTCGTCGACGATGACGGTCGGGGTGCCCGTGGGAACGTCGAGCGGACGCTTGCCCGGGGGCTCCGGGTTGGGGTGCACCCTCACGTCCTTGCCGGGGACGGCGGGCTCCTCGCCCTTCACCTGTGACAGCTCCTCGGTCAGTTCAGCCACGCCCGTACCTCTCCTCGGACCGCCAGAAGTACCAGAAGCCGAAGCCGAGTGCGAACACTGCCCAGAATACGCAAGACACCAACACCATAGTCGGGGGGTTGTGTCCGTTCTGGGGGTGATAGGTCTTGATGAGGATGTCGCGCATCCACTCGATGTAGGAGGCCGTCGGGTTCAGGTACATCACGTCGGCGACCCATTGGGGCATACCGGCGGACCCAACCACCTTGTCCTGGATCGAGAAGAAGACGCCCGAGGCGTAGAGCCAGGTGCGGGTGATGAACGGCAGCAACTGGTTGAGGTCGCGCATCTGGGAGCCCATCCGGGCGATGACCAGGCTGGCCCCGATGTTGAACATCGTCTGGAGCGCCAGCACCACCGGGATCATGAGCCAGAACCAGGTGGGCCACTCGCCGGTGGCCACCACGATGACCAGGAGCACGCCCATGGAGATGGCGAGCTGCTGCAGCTCCTGGATCGTGTACGCCAGCGGCAACGAGGCGCGCGGGAAGTGCAGGGCGCGGATCATCGACAGGTTGCCCGAGATGGACTTGGCCCCCGCCGTGACCGTGCGCTGGGTGTAGGTGAAGACGAACATCCCGGTCAGCAGGAAGGCCGGGTAGTTCACGATGTTGCCCTTGCCGCCCAGGATGACGCCGAACATCACGTAGTAGATGCCGGCGTTGAGGAGAGGGGTCAGCACCTGCCACAGCTGGCCCAGGGCCGAGCTGGAGTACTTCGAGACGTTGCGGGACGTCGCGTACGTCAGGATGAAGTGTCGCCGCTCCCAGAGCTGGCGCAGATAGACAGGGAACCTCGGCCGCGCGATGGCACGACGAAGTCCGTATCTCTCGGCGAGCTTGGCCAGCGGCTCCTGCCCGCTTCGGCCGCCCGCCTGGGCGTCCGCGACAGCGGATTCCGGCTGGCTCATGGCAAGGACTCTATTGGATCCCGGTCGGTGGGGTGCCTGCCGCGAGGGACGCGGCAGATGCTTGGACGGAGTCTTGGGGCGCCAGGTTCCAAGGTGCCGTCAAGACTCGCTCAACCGTAGCCCAGCGAGGCGGGCCATGGCGGGAAGGGCGCGACCACGGTCCTGTAGGGGGTAATTTTCATCCGCTGTTCACGTCGAGGGTTGACCTGTTTGAGCATCCCTGGGGGGTTTGTATTCTTACGGGTGGAATGTCTGTGACGCTGGATTGGCGCACGTGTGACCGAACTGCAACGCGCCAGAGACTCGCTGGTGGCAAGTAGTAAGGGATAGTCGCGATCGACTGGCAGGGCGTCGGCTGGTTTGACCATGTCAGCCAAATCCGGGGGATACCAGGAACCCCCCGTCAGGCTGCTTACCATCACCGCAGCTCAGCGTCGTCGCCCACCTGTAGAGGGAGGATTTTTTTCACCATGCGTGTTACTAAGGGCGCACAGATCGTCGCCGGTACCGCGCTGCTCGCCCTCGCGGTTGCCGCGTGTGGCGGCGGTGCCTCGGACGGCGGCACTGCCGCGGGCGGCGGCGAAACGCCGGTCCGCATGGAGATCGGTGAGCCTCAGGAGCTCCTCAACCCGCTGAACACCACCGAGACCGAGGGCTCCGAAGTCCTCGCCGCGGTGTTCTCGCCGCTCGTCGAGTACGACGAGAACAAGCAGCCGGTTGAAGAGGCCGCTGAGTCGATCACCACCCAGGACAGCAAGGTCTGGACGATCAAGCTCAAGTCCGGCTACACCTGGCACGACGGCAAGCCGGTCACCGCGGCTGACTACGCGCGGGCCTGGAACTATGGCGCCAACCAGGACAACGCCATGAGCTCCTCCGCCTTCTTCTCGCGCATCGACGGCTTCGCCGACGTCCACCCGGGCGAGGGCAAGACGCCGACGGCCAAGGAGATGAAGGGCCTCAAGGCTGTCGACGACAGCACCCTTGAGGTGACGCTGTCCGCACCGTTCTCGCAGTTCAAGACGATGCTCGGGTACACCGCCTTCTACCCGCTGCCGGCCTCCGCGCTCGGCGCCGACGGCAAGGTGACCCAGGCCTACGGCGAGCAGCCGATCGGCCAGGGCCTCTTCAAGGTCGACAAGCCCTACAAGAAGGGCGGCGCGCAGACCATCGACATGACGGTCTACGACAAGTTCCCCGGCACCAAGCCGAAGAACTGGACCAAGCTGCAGTTCAAGATCTACAGCTCGGCCGAGACCGCCTTCCAGGACCTCCAGGCCGAGAACCTGGACGTGGACGACTCGCTGCCCGCCTCGGCGATCGCGACCGCCAAGTCCGTCCTCGGCGACCGTTACTTCGACGAGCCCGACGCCTCTGTCGGTTACATCGGCGTCCCGTTGAAGTACAACCCCGAGTTCAAGAACCCGGACGTGCGCAAGGCCATCTCCATGGCCATCGACCGCAAGACCATCACCGAGACGGTCTTCGCGGGCACCCGCGCCCCGGCCGACGACTTCATCAACCCGGCCATCCCCGGTTACCGTCAGGGCGCCTGCACGGCCTGCACGTACAACCCGGCCGAGGCGAAGAAGCTCTACGCCGACGCCAAGGGCCCGGCCAAGCTGGAGCTCGGCTACAACGGCGACGGCGGCCACAAGGAGTGGATCGAGGCCGTCGCCAACAACCTCCGCGCCAACCTGGGCATCGAGGTCACGCCGAAGCCGTTCGAGAACTTCAAGGCCATCCTGGACGACCTGGACGCCAAGAAGTACAAGGGCCTGTTCCGCATGGGCTGGTCGATCGACTACCCGTCGGCCGAGAACTACCTGACGCCGATCTTCGGCACCCAGGCCATCTCGACCGGCTCGAACTACGGCGGCTACGAGAACAAGGAGTTCGACGACATCGTCGCCAAGGGTGACCAGGCCGCCGACGCTGCCGAGGGCCTCAAGCTCTACCAGCAGGCCGACGACATCCTGATCAAGGACATGCCGTACATCCCGGTGTACTTCTACCGGAGCAACTTCGGACACTCCCCCAAGGTCAAGGGCGTCAAGCTGAACCTGCTCAACCAGGTTCAGTGGGCCGACATCGAGAAGGCCTGACGTCATTCGCCGGGCGGACGGCTCTTGCCGTCCGCCCGGCGGAGGACTGAGCTTGGAGGCAGTCACTAGGGGGCCGGGCAAACCGCGGCTACGAAGGTGACTGCCTCCACGCATGTACCGGAGGGCTTGAATGGGCCGTTATGTCATCAGGCGACTGCTGCAGGCGATACCCGTCCTGCTCGGCGCCACGCTACTCATCTTCGCGATCGTCTTCGCCCTGCCCGGCGACCCCATCCAGGCACTGGCGGGCGAGAAGCGCCTGGATCCGGCGGTGGCCGAGGTCCTGCGCGACCAATACCACCTGAACGATCCGCTGCTGCTGCAGTACTGGTACTACCTCAGCGGCGTGCTCCTGCACGGGGACTTCGGAACCACCTTCTCCAGGATCCCGGTCTCGCAGCTCATGGCCGGCAAGTTCCAGGTCACGCTGAACCTCGCGCTGACGGCTCTCGTCATGGAGGCCATCATCGGCGTCGGCCTCGGCCTGTGGGCGGCGCTGCGCCGCGGCAGGGCCTCCGACACCGCCATCCTCGCCTCGACGCTGCTGCTGATCTCCGTCCCCACTCTGGTGACGGGCTTCGTGCTGCAGCTCGTGCTCGGAGTCAAGCTCAAGCTGTGGACGGGGAGCGACATCTTCCCCGTGGCGGGCATCTCGGCCGGGTTCCGCAGCTACCTGCTGCCCGGTTTCGTGCTCGCCGGCACGTCGATCGCCTACCTCACCAGGCTGACGCGGACGAGCCTGGTGGAGACGCTGCGTGCCGACTACATCCGCACGGCGACCGCCAAGGGTCTGTCCAAACGCCGCGTCATCGGCAGGCACGGACTCCGCAACGCGCTGATCCCGCTGGTCACCTACCTCGGCGCCGACCTCGGGAACCTGATGGGCGGCGCGGTCATCACGGAGACGATCTTCAACCTGCCGGGCATCGGCAACCAGCTGTTCCAATCGATCCTGCTGCGTGAACAACCGGTCGTCGTGGGCATCGTGACCGTGCTGGTGCTGATCTACATCCTGGCCAACCTGGTCGTCGACATGTTGTACGCAGTGCTCGACCCGAGGATCCGCTATGAGTAACGAAGCAAACGTCGGGCCCATGCTGCCGGAAGCGAAGTCGCTGGTCACGGAGGTCCCGGCGGCACCGTCCCCCGAGAAGCAGGGCAAGCGCGGGAAGCAGAAGCAGGAGAAGCCGGCCAGCCTGTGGACCGACGCCTGGTACGACCTGCGCCGCCGGCCGATGTTCATCATCTCCGCGGTGCTGATCGCGATCCTGCTGGTCATGGCGTTCTGGCCGTCGTTGTTCACCTCGATCGACCCGACCAACGCCCAGACCTGCGACCTGTCCACCGCCCGGCAGCTTCCCAGCGTGGGGCACCCGTTCGGCAAGGACAGCCAGGGCTGTGACGTGTTCGCCAGGACGATCTACGGCGCCCGCAACTCGATCGTGATCGGCGTGACGACCACGATCCTCACCATGATCGTGGGCGGTCTGCTCGGCCTCTTCGCCGGCTTCCGCGCCGGCGTGATCGACTCGGTCTCCTCCCGGGTCACCGAGATCTTCTTCGCCATCCCGCCGATCCTGGGCGCCCTGCTGATCGCCGCCACCTTCCGTGACAGCGGCATCAACAGCATCCTGCTGGTCATCGCGGCCCTGGCGGTGCTCGGATGGCCGATGGTGTTCCGCATCATGCGGGCGTCGGTGATCACGGCCAAGAGCCAGGACTTCGTGGTCGCCGCGCGCGCGGTGGGCGCGGGCCAGTGGCGGATCATGTTCAAGCACCTGCTGCCGAACTCGCTGGCGCCGGTGATCGTGGTCAGCACGATCAACCTCGGCGGCTACATCGCGGCGGAGGCGGCGCTGTCGTTCCTCGGGGTCGGCGTGCAGTCGCCGGACATCTCGTGGGGCCTCATGATCGCCGACGCCCGGCCGCGGTTCCTCGACGCGTCGCTGCCGCTGTTCTTCCCGGCCTTGTTCCTGAGCGTCACGGTGCTCGCGTTCATCATGCTGGGCGACGCCGTGCGCGACGCTCTCGACCCGAAGCTCAGGTAGAAGGGGGGATCAAGTGAAGAAGACGTCGACAGACGTGTTGCCCGCCGAGGGAGGGCTGGGCAACGAACCGCTGCTCGCGGTGGACAACCTGCACGTGGAGTTCCGTACGCGTCAGGGCGTCGTGCGCGCGGTGAACGGCGTGAGCTACACGGTCAACCCCGGTGAGACGCTGGCGGTGCTCGGCGAGTCCGGTTCGGGCAAGTCCGTGACCGCTCAGGCGATCATGGGCATCCTGGACATGCCGCCGGCCGTCATCCCCAAGGGCGAGATCCGCTTCAAGGGCACCGACCTGCTCAAGCTCTCGGAGGACGCCCGCACCCAGGTGCGCGGCCAGCGCATCGCGATGGTCTTCCAGGACGCCCTCTCGGCGCTCAACCCGGTGTTCACCGTGGGCTGGCAGATCAGCGAGATGTTCCGGGTCCACCGCGGCATGTCCAAGCGCGACGGCGTGAACAAGGCCATCGAGCTGATGGACAAGGTCCGCATCCCGGCCGCCCGGCAGCGCGTCAACGACTATCCGCACCAGTTCTCGGGCGGCATGCGGCAGCGCATCATGATCGCGATGTCCATCGCGCTCGACCCCGAGGTGCTGATCGCGGACGAGCCGACCACCGCGCTGGACGTGACGGTCCAGGCGCAGATCATGGAACTGCTGGCCGAGCTGCAGCGCGAGAGCCAGATGGGCATGATCCTGATCACGCACGACCTGGGCGTCGTGGCGGACGTGGCCGACAAGATCTCGGTCATGTACGCCGGCCGGATCGTGGAGAACGCCCCGGTGCACGACATCTACCGGGCGCCGGGGCATCCGTACACGAAGGGCCTGCTGGAGTCCATCCCCCGGGTGGACCTCAAGGGCCAGGAACTGTACGCGATCAAGGGTCTGCCGCCCAACCTGCTCGACCTGCCGAGCGGATGCGCGTTCAACCCGCGGTGCCCGTACCGGCAGGACAACTGCGTGACCAGCGCCCCCCAGCTCTACGAGATCAGCGGCACGCGTGGCAGCGCCTGCCACTACTGGAGGGAGGTCCTCGATGGCGAGCAGCAGTGAGCGCATCCTCGAGGTTCGCGACCTGGTCAAGCACTTCCCCCTGACCCAGGGCATCGTCCTCAAGAAGCAGATCGGCGCGATCAAGGCCGTGGACGGCGTGTCGTTCGACCTGAACAGGGGCGAGACGCTGGGCATCGTGGGCGAGTCGGGCTGCGGCAAGTCCACGCTGGCCAAGGTGCTGATGGCGCTGGAGCGGCCCACCTCGGGCTCGGTGAAGATCAACGGCAAGGACATCGCCAAGGCCAGGGGCGGCGACCTGAAGCGTATGCGCCGCAACATCCAGATGGTGATGCAGGACCCGTACACCTCGCTGAACCCCCGGATGACCGTCGGCGACATCATCGGCGAGCCGTACGAGATCCACACGGAGGTGGCGCCCAAGGGCGACCGCCGCCGCAAGGTGCAGGAGCTGCTGGAGGTCGTCGGGCTCAACCCCGACCACATCAACCGCTACCCGCACCAGTTCTCGGGCGGCCAGCGGCAGCGCATCGGCATCGCCCGCGGCCTGGCGCTGCAGCCGGAGATCATCGTCTGCGACGAGCCCGTCTCGGCGCTGGACGTGTCGATCCAGGCCCAGGTGATCAACCTGCTGGAGCGGCTGCAGAACGAGTTCAACCTGGCCTACATCTTCATCGCCCATGACCTGTCGGTGGTCCGCCACATCTCCGACCGGGTGGGCGTGATGTACCTGGGCAAGTTCGTCGAACTCGGCAAGGACATCGAGATCTACGACAAGCCCGCTCATCCGTACACGCAGGCGCTGCTGTCGGCGGTGCCGGTTCCCGACCCCGAGGGCCGGGAGCAGCGCGAGCGGATCATCCTCCAGGGCGACCCGCCCTCGCCCGCCAACCCGCCGTCGGGGTGCCGCTTCCGCACCCGGTGCTGGAAGGCGCAGGAGATCTGCGCGGTGGAGGAGCCGTTGCTGCAGATCCGGACGGGGACCGGGCACGAAAGTGCCTGTCACTTCGCCGAGACGCACGACGTGGTCCACGCGGGATGACCTGAAGGCCCTCCGGGAGAGCATCCCGGAGGGCTTTCTCACGTGGTGGCCACGATCGCCGAGCCGTGGCCGAACAGCCCCTGGTTGACCGCCAGGCCGACGCGCGCGCCCGGCACCTGGCGCGCGCCCGCCGCCCCGCGCAGCTGGTATGTCAGCTCGCACAGCTGCGCGATCGCCTGGGCCGGGATCGCCTCGCCGAAGGAGGCCAGGCCGCCCGACGGGTTGACCGGCACCCGGCCGCCGAGCGCGGTCTCGCCCGCCCGCAGCAGCTTGTCCGCCTCGCCCGGCGGGCACAGGCCGACGTCCTCGACCCAGTCCAGCTCCAGGGCGGTGGACAGGTCGTACACCTCGGCGAAGGAGACGTCCTCGGGGCCCAGGCCGGCCTCCTCGTAGGCCGCGTGCGCGATCGCGGCCCTGAACGGCCTCTCCGGCGCGGGAACGGCGGCGCAGGAGTCGGTGGCGAAGTTCGGCAGTTCCAGGACCGCGTTGGGGAAGGTCGGTGTCACCGTGGAGACGGCCGCCAGTCGTACCGGGGCCGTCGCGCCGAGACGCCTGGCGTACTCCTGCGAGGCCAGCACGACCGCGGCGCCGCCGTCGGAGGTGGCGCAGATGTCCATCAGGCGCAGCGGGTCGGCGACCATGGGCGAGGCGAGCACCTCCTCCGCCGTGACCGGGGCGCGGTAGCGAGCCATGGGGTTGAGCGAGCCGGCGCGCGCGTTCTTGACCTTGACGGCGGCGAAGTCGTCGCCGGTGGAGCCGTACAGGGCCATGCGGCGGCGCGCGTAGAGGCCGAAGTAGGCGGGGTTGGCGGCGCCGAGGAGGCGGAAGCGCAGCCAGTCGGGGTCGTCGTGCCGGTCGCCGCCGACGGGCTTGAAGAAGCCCTTGGGGGTGGAGTCGGCGCCCACCACGAGCGCCACGTCGCACAGCCCGGCCATGATCCTGGTACGCGCGATGTCCACAGCCTGGGCCCCCGACGCGCAGGCCGCGTAGCAGGAGGCGATCCTGGCGCCCGTCCAGCCGAGCGCCTGGGCGTAGGTCGCGCCGGCGACGAAGCCCGGGTAGCCGTTCCTGATCGTGTCGGCCCCCACCACGTACTGGACGTCGGTCCAGGCCACGCCGGCGTCGCGGAGGGCGGCGCGGGCCGCGGCGACGCCGTACTCGACGAAGGGACGCCCCCACTTGCCCCACGGGTGCATGCCCGCGCCCAGCACCACCACCGCGCTCACGAGGCCCGCCCCCACATCCACACCAGCGGGCCGTCGGCCAGCGGCCCGTGGACGAGCTCCAGCTCCATGCCCACCTCCAGGTCGCCGGCCGTGAGGTCCTTGACCTGGCCGAGCACCACCAGCCCCGCGCCGTCGAGCTCGACGGCGGCCAGCGTGACCGGCCGGTACGGCCGCGCCGCCACGTACGGCTCCGGCGGCGGGTAGCAGGCGTCGGTGTAGGACCAGACCCGCCCGCGCCGCGGCAGCCGGGTCTCGGCCGTCTCCTCGCCCTCGCAGCGCGGGTTGCGGCACAGGCCCCGCTGGGGCGGGAAGGCGACGGTCCCGCAGGTCAGGCAGGTGGTGCCGAGGAGGTGGGTGGTGCCGTCCCCGTCGATGGCGAACCAGCCGTCGATCGCTAAGGTCATAGCCAGGAGTATCACACAAGCGCTTGCTAGGGTGAATCCCTCCGGCGTCTTCGCCGGGTCGCGACCACCCGCGCCGACATGGCCGCCGCCAGCACCACCATCCCGGCCACCACCGGCGCCCTGGAGGCGGGCGGCACGGCCGGCCCCCGCCCGAAGTACGGGCCGGGCCGGGCGGCCGGTGAGGCCGTTCCGTGCGCCAGCCGCCGGGCCTCCCGCAGGGCGAGCGGCGCGTCGGCCACCCCGTGCCCGTAGGCGGGGCTGTAGCCGCCGGGAGGCCGTTTCCTGGCGCCGCGCTCGATGGCCATGCGCACGTGGTACGGCGACAAACCCGGATGGGCCGACCGCACCAGGGCCGCCACGCCCGCGACCATGGCCGCCGCCGAGCTGGTGCCGTCGCCCACCACGTACCCGCTGCCGCCGTCGGCCGTGACGACGTCGGTGCCCGGCGCGACCACCGACAGGTAGTCCTGGCGGTTGGAGAAGGGGGTCACCCTGAGCCGCCGGTCCACCGCGCCCACGGCGATCACGCCCGGGTAGGCGGCCGGGAAGTTCTTCCTGTTGGCCGTGTCGCCGTCGTTGCCCGCCGAGGCCACCAGGACCACGCCGCGGGTGATCGCGTACTGCACGGCCTCCTCCTCGGCCGCCGAGCCCTCCCACGCGCCGCTGCCGCCGCCCAGGGACATGCTGATGACGTCCGCGCCGTGGTCGACGGCGTACCTGATGCCCTCGGCCAGGGCGTCGCGGCGGCCGGCGCGCCGCTCGGCGCGCAGCGGGTCGGTGTTCTCCAGCGTGACCCTGATCGACAACACCCGCGCCGCGGGGGCCACGCCGACCACGCCCTCCCCGCGCCCCTCGCCGTGCCCGCGGCCGGCGATCAGGCCGGCCATGGCGGTGCCGTGGTGCCCCCACAGGCGCGGGGGCGCGCCGGTCAGGTCGGGGCCCTGGGTCACGATGCCCCGCAGGTCGGGGTGGCGGCCGTTCACCCCGGTGTCCAGCACGGCCACCAGTACGCCCGCGCCTCTGCTCTCCCGCCACGCCTCGGGCAGGCGCAGGGCCCGGAGTTGCCACTGCCGGGCCCGCGCGGCGGCGCCCACGCCGCCGGAGGCGCTCGGCGACGCCGTCGTCCGCACGTCGTCGGTGGCGCTCGACGCCACGCCCGCGACCCCGGCCGCCAGGACCAGGGCCGGCAGCAGGGACGCGAGCACCCTCATCGGGTCAGCGCCCGGTGCAGCGCCACGGCGAGCTGCCGCGCGGCGCCGCGCAGCCGCGGCGCTGAACGGTCGCCCGGCCGGTACGCCCGCCCGTCGGCGTACCCCGCGGCCGTCGCCACCAGGTAGGGGTCGCCGGACCCGACCAGCGCCCCGGTGAAGTACTGCCGCTCGCCGAACCGCTCGGCCGGGCCGCCGGGGAAGGCGACGGGCCGCACGGTGGCCGGGCGCACCCCGCCGTACGGGCCGGGGCGCGGCGCGTCGAGCACGGCGATCCCGACGGTGGCCACGTACGTCTGGGTGCTGTCGGCGTACGTGGCCCGCAGCGCGGTCAGGCAGCCGGGCCGCACCGCGGCGGGCTGGAAGGCCACCGGGCACGGCGCCTCGGGGGCCACGCCCGCCAGCACGTACGTCACCCTGGCCCCCGACGGGCTGACGCCGGGAACGGCCAGGGGGAAGATCCGCGCCACCGGCCAGGCGTGCCAGCGCTCCGGCACGGGCGCGTCTGCCTGCGGCCAGAACACGGACAGGATGGAGAGCAGCACGACGGACAGTTGGTACACGTCAACCTCGAACGGGAGGGGAGGGACGCCCGATCTGCCGTGCATTCTGGCACGCGGCCGATGATTCGTTCCGACGCTTCGGTAAACAGCCCGATACGCGGAGTAATTGATGTTATGCGGCTATTCGCCCTAGTGTGTAGGAGAAAGTCGGACATGTGCCCCAGGCGGCGGCCCGTGCGCCGCCCACGCCGCCGTGGCAGGCGGCCACATGGCCGTCTTCGAGCCCGTGGTCCGTCAGGAACGTGATGACTGGGGTCACATTTGGGGACGGTACGTCCGGCAATCCGCCGTGAACGGCCGCACATCGCACATTACGATTGGCCACGGGCCGCGAAGCGTGCGATGTGATCGTCGCACGCCCCTTCCGAGGAGGACATCATGGGAGCACCGCTCAGCGGTGACAGTGCTGCCCAGGAACCGTCCAGACCACCCCTCACCGACCGCGATCTCGAACTCCTCGCCTTCGAACGCCAATGGTGGCGTTACGCGGGCGCCAAGGAGCAGGCCATCAAGGAGACCTTCGGGTTCTCCGCCACCCGCTACTACCAGTTGCTCGGCGAGCTGATCGACAGACCCGAGGCGCTGGAGCAGGACCCGATGCTGGTCAAACGGTTGCGAAGGTTGCGCTCCACCCGTCAGCGTGACCGTGCGGCGAGACGGCTCGGCATGCGCCCCTGACCGGCTGGGTACGGCAGCCGCGTGAGGAACATCCCTGGAATGGAAGCGATTCTCAAAGATCCGTCCGGCGCCGTGATCGGGCTCGACTTCGACGGAACCCTGTCGCCGATCGTGCCCGATCCCGCCTCCGCCAAGATCCACCCCGAGGCCCCCGCCGTGCTCGCCGAACTGGGCGCCCACGTCGGCGCCGTGGCCATCGTGACCGGCAGGCCGGCGGCCACCGCGCTCGAACTCGGGCCCGGCCTGGCCGACGTGCCGGGTCTCGTGGTGCTCGGCCACTACGGCTTCGAGCGGTGGGAGCACGGACGCGTCTCGGCGCCGCCGCCGCCACCCGGCGTGCCGCGCGTCCGGGCCGAGCTGCCGCTGCTGCTCGACTCGCTCGGGCTGCACGGCGTGACGATCGAGGACAAGGGCCGGGCGGTGGCCGTGCACACCCGGCGCGCCCCCGACCCCGAGGGCGCGCTCGCCGCGCTGCGCGCGCCGCTGGCCGAGCTGGCCCGCGAGCACGGCCTGGTGATCGAGCCCGGACGCATGGTCCTGGAGCTGCGCCCGCCCGGCATGGACAAGGGCCATGCGCTCGGGCTGTTCCTGGCCGAGCGGGACGCCAGGTCCGTCATGTTCGTCGGCGACGACCTCGGCGACCTGGCCGCCTTCGAGGCCGTACGCGCCTCGGGGCTGCCGGGCGTGACCGTGTGCAGCGGCTCGGCCGAGGTGACCGCGCTGGCCGAACGGGCCGACATCGTGGTCGACGGGCCCGACGGCGTGGTGGCGCTGCTGCGGGAGCTGACGACGGCCTTCAGCCGTCCCTGAGCTCAGCCGTTCGTGAGCCGGCTCGCGGCCTTCGCCGTCTTCGAGCCGGCTCGCGGCTTTCAGTCGTTCGTGATCGGGCTGCAAGTGGCGGGCCCTACGTTGGTGCGCATGTCAAGACGATCTCTCGCCGTCGCCGCCGCCTCGGCCGCGACCCTGGCGGCCGTGCTCGCCGTGCCCGGGGCCGCCTCCGCCGCCCCCGCCCAGCAGCTCAAGCTGCGCGGCGGCCTGACGCTCTACATCCCGATCGAGTGGGTGGTCCACCGTCAGGGCGCCGACTACGTGCAGGTGGTCACCGGCCGTTGCGCCAAGCCGCAGGGCTGGGGCTCGCCCGAGTGCGACGCGTTCTACATCCTCGGCCCCGACGCCATCAAGCGGGGCGCGGAGGGCTTCGGGCCCTACACGGGCAAGAACCCGTACTATCCGGCCAGTGACGTGCAGCCCTGCCCGTTCAACCGGAAGTGGGGCGAGGTCATCGGCCCCAAGGTCACCAGGGGCTACCGGCAGATGGGGGCCGGGCACAAGGCCGCCTACAACGCCTGGCAGGCCAAGTGCGTCAGCTACTCGGGCAACGGCGTGAAGGCCCGCTTCACGCAGCGCGAGTGGTACCTGCCGAAGAGCCGGATCCTCGTCGTGGACCAGTGGGACACGCCCGGCCTGGCCGACACGCTCAAGTACGCCGACTGGAGATGAGCACCCCGGCGACCGCGAGGCCGATGATCACGGGCACCAGCAGGAACGCGGTCCCGGTGCCGTAGCCGTCGGCCAGCGAGCCGAGCAGCAGCGGGCCGACCGCCATGGCGGCGCCCGCCCACACGGGCGAGGCGGCCGCCGCCCGGTCCGCCCGGTCGCCGGAGGTGGCGATCAGCGAGCTCAGCGCGAGCGGGAACTGCAGCGACGCGCCCAGCCCGCTCAGCGCCAGCCCCGCGTACGACAGCACCGGCGCGCCGCTCGTCCAGAACAGCAGCCAGCCGAGTGCCATCAGGCCCAGAGCGCCGATGAGCAGCGGCGTGGCCGGCAGCCGCAGCGCGAGCTGCGCCCCCGCGAACCTGCCCGCCGCCATGCCGCTGACGAACGCCGTCAGCCCGGTCGCCGCGACGGCCGTCGTCACACCCGTCCTGAGGGCGAACAGGTCGGCGGCCCACAGGTTGAACGAGAACTCCAGGGCCACGCAGCAGAACAGCACGGCCCCGGCCAGGTGGAAGCGCCACCAGCCGCCCTCCCGCGCCGGGACGCCCTCCCCGGTGACCACGTCGCCCGCCCCTCCGGCGGCCTGCCGGGGCACGGGCCAGGTGCGGCCCAGCGCCAGCGCGAGCAGGGCGCTGACGGCCGGGGTGACCAGCAGGGCGGCCCGCCAGCCGAGCGCGCTCTGCGCCACCTGGCTCAGCACGAACGTCGCCACCATCCCCACCAGCACGCCCACGGCGTTGGCCTCGCTGAGCGCGGCCGGTCCCGCGGGCCCGTGGTGGTCGCTGAGCTCGGCCATCGCCGCGTAGAGCATGACCGAGCCGAAGCCGCCGGCCACGCCGTAGCCCAGCAGCGTCAGGGGCAGCGCGGAGGTGGCCATGACCAGCAGCACGCCGGCGTTCATCCCGGCCAGGCCGAACCAGCACGTCGCGCGCCGGCCGAGGAGTCTGGTGAGCAGGGGGAGCGCGAGGCCGGCCCCGACCGTGCCGAGCGCCATGGCGGTGCCGTGCAGCCCGGCGACGGTGGCCGTGGTGCGCTGGTCGGCGCGCAGGAGCGGCAGGGCGGCGCTCAGGCCGTACACGAACGTGGCGAACGTGCCGAGCAGGAAGTAGATCAGCCAGGTCGGGCGGTCTCGGACGAGTCGGATGGGCACTGAGACCGTCGACACCCGGCAGCCTCCGTCATTGGCAGTGAACCCGACTTCTCATGTTAAAGCAGGGCGTCGAGTTGGGATTCCAGCCATTTGTGCGGCGGCAGCGCGGTGGCCGCCTCGTGCAGCCGGTCGCGGCGGCGCCTGCGCTCGTCCTCGGGCATCACCAGCGCCTCGTGCAGCGCGTCCGCCGTGCCGCTCACGTCGTAGGGGTTGACCACCAGCGCGTACGGCCCCAGCTCGGCCGCCGCCCCCGCCTCGCGCGAGAGCACCAGGGCGCAGCGCGGCGACAGGACGGGCCCCTCCTTGGCCACCAGGTTCATGCCGTCGCGGATGGGGTTGACCAGCAGCACGTCCGCCAGCCGGTACGCGGCCAGCGAGCGCGGGTAGTCGTCGTCGACGTTGAGGATGACCGGGTCCCAGTCCTCGGTGGCGTACTCGTCCTCGATCTCGCGTGCGCAGCGCTGCACCGACGCGGTGTACTCGCGGTATTCGGGCAGGTCGTGCCGGCTCGGGTAGGCGAAGGCCAGGTGGACCACCTTGCCGTGCCACTCCGGATGGGCGGCCAGGAACTCCCGGTAGGCCAGCAGCCCGCGCACGATGTTCTTGGACAGCTCGGTGCGGTCGATGCGGACGATCAGCCGGCGCCCGGCCACCTGCTCGGCGAGCGCGGCCATGTGCGACTCGACGTCGGGCTCGCAGGCCCGCGCCCACAGCGCCGCGCCGTCCACGCCCAGGCTGTGCACGCCGACGCGGGTCTGCCTGCCCTCGTGGGTGACCGTGCGGGCCGCGCGGTCCACCCGCGCGCCCAGCAGCGCCTCGCAGCAGTCCATGAACGCCGCCGCCCACCGCGCGGTGAGGAAGCCCGCGTGGTCGGCCCCCAGGATGCCGTCCAGGACCTCTCTGGTCACCGCGTCGGGCAGCAGGGAGAAGTACTCCGGGGGCGCCCACGGCGTGTGGCTGAAATGGGCGATGCGCAGGTCGGGGCGCTCGGCGCGGAGCATCGCCGGGGTGAGCGTCAGATGGTAGTCCTGGACCATCACGCGCGCGCCGTGCCCGGCCTCCTCGGCCAGCGCCAGCGCGAACGCGCCGTTGTAGTCGCGGTAGGACTCCCACTCGCGCCGGAACTTGGTGCCGAAGCTGGGGGAGTTGGGGATGTCGTACAGCAGGTGGTTGACGAACCACAGGGTCGAGTTGGCCACGGCGTTGTAGGCGCGGTGGAAGGTGGCCGCGGGGATGTCCAGCATCCGCAACGCGCCCGTGTCGTAGCCCGTCCGGTCGAGCCGGCCCCCCGGAGCCAGGCGTACGGCGCTGCGGTCGCCGTCGGACAGCGCGGCGCACACCCACAGCACGCCGTGCTCCTTGGCCACCCCCGACAGGCCCGAGACCAGGCCCCCACCACCGCGTTTCATGGTCAGCTCACCGTCGTCGTCGACGGTGAAGGAGACCGGCCCGCGGTTGGACGCCACGAGAACGCTGTTCATTTGGGCTCCCTTCGCCCATAGGATCCCAGCTATGGCGCTAGATGAGCTAACCGAGGAACTCGCCCGCTCGGCCGCGGCCGGAGACCATCGCGCGCTCGGCGAGCTCCTGGCCAGGATCGAGCCTGACGTGATGCGCCACTGCGCCCGGATCCTGCCCTATCACCAGGACGCGGAAGAAGCCTCGCAGGACACGCTGCTGGCCGTGGCGCGCAACATCGGGCGGTTCGAGGGGCGGGCCAGGTTCAGCACCTGGCTGCACATCGTGACCGCCAACTGCGCGCGCACCACGTACCGGTCGCTGAAGCGCAGGGCCGCCGAGCAGACGTCGGAGGAGCTGCCGATGCAGAAGCCGGACGCGCGGCGGGTCAGCGTGATCGCCGGCTCGCGGCTCGACCTGCTCGACGCGATGGAGGCGCTGGAGGCCGACAAGCCCGACCTGGCCCAGGCGCTGGTGCTGCGCGACATCGTCCAGCTCGACTACAACGAGGTGGCCGAGCAGCTCAACATCCCGCTCGGCACGGCCAAGTCCCGCATCCACCAGGCCCGCAAGTACGTGCAGGGGGTCCTCGGGGAGGACTATCGGTGAGACGTGCCCTCTCGCATCGTGAGACAGGTGGTTGTTTCCACCACTTGAGAAGGTAGAGTCCTTTTCGAACAACTGAATATTGCTCATCCAGAGGGGTGGAGGGACCGGCCCTGCGAAGCCCCGGCAACCCTCCCGGCTTGTGCTCGCGACCTGGCGAGGCCGACCGGGACAAGGTGCCAATTCCGGTTCGCGGTCAAGGTGGCCGCGGGCGAAGATGAGGGAAGGCCTCGCTTCATGTCGCTCGACTTTGGTCCTGCCGTCGCTCTGTCCTGCCGCGAGTGCGGCACGCGCTACCCCCTGGGCCCCAGCTTCGCCTGTCTGGAGTGTTTCGGGCCGCTCGAAGCGGCCTACTCCTTCGGCCAGGTGACCCGCGCGGACATCGAGTCCGGCCCCGCCAACATCTGGCGCTACCGCTCCCTGCTCCCGGTCCCCGCCGACGTGGCGAGCAAGCCCAACATGAACCCGGGCTGGACGAAGCTGGTCAAGGCCGGCAACCTCGGCAAGGCGCTCGGCATCCGGTCCCTGTTCGTGAAGGACGACTCGGGCAACCCCACCCACTCCTTCAAGGACCGCGTGGTCGCCATCGCCGTCGAGGCGGCCAGGAACTTCGGTTTCCACACGCTCTCCTGCTCCTCCACGGGCAACCTCGCCGGCGCGGTCACCGCCGCCGCCGCGCGGGCCGGCCTCGACGCGTGCGTGTTCATCCCGGCCGACCTCGAAGCGGCCAAGATCGCCATGGCCCGCGTGTTCGGCGGCCGGCTGATCGGGATCGACGGCACCTACGACGAGGTCAACCGGTTCTGTTCCGAGCTGATCGGTGACCCGCTGGGCGAGAGGTGGGGGTTCGTCAACGTCAACCTGCGGCCGTACTACGCCGAGGGGTCCAAGACGCTCGCGTACGAGATCGCCGAGCAGCTCGGCTGGCGGTTGCCGGAGCAGATCGTCATCCCCATCGCCTCGGGCTCCCAGCTCACGAAGATCGACAAGGGGTTCAAGGAGCTGATCGCGCTCGGGCTGGTCGAGGACACGCCGTACAAGGTGTTCGGGGCGCAGGCGGCCGGGTGCTCGCCGGTCTCGACGGCGTACAAGGCGGGGCACGACGTGGTCCAGCCGGTCAAGCCGGACACGATCGCCAAGTCGCTGGCCATCGGCAACCCCGCCGACGGGCCGTACGTGCTGGACATCGCCCGGCGTACCGGCGGGGGCGTCGAGGACGTCACCGACCCGGAGATCGTCGCCGCGATCAGGCTCCTGGCCTCCACCGAGGGCATCTTCGCCGAGACCGCGGGCGGCGTCACGGTGGGCGTGCTGAAGAAGCTCGTCGAGACGGGCAGGCTCGACCCCGAGGCCGAGACCGTGGTCCTCAACACCGGCGACGGCCTCAAGACGCTCGACGCGATCAGCGACGACGCGCGGCCCACCGCCGTGATCCGGCCCTCGCTCGACGCGTTCCGCGCGACTGTCTGACAATCCAGGAAAGGCAACAAAAACCATGAGCGTTTCTGTGCGGATTCCCACCATTCTGCGCACTTACACCGGGGGTAACGCCGAGGTGAGTGGCGAAGGGGCGACTCTTCGTGACGTTCTCGCCAAGCTCGACTCCGACTACCCGGGGATCGGCGCGAGAATTCTGGATGAATCGGGCAAGATTCGTCGTTTTGTCAACGTATACGTTGGTGAAGAGGATGTCCGTTTCGCCGAGGGGTTGGACACTCCCGCCCCTGAAGGCACTCAGATCTCCATCATCCCTGCCGTCGCGGGCGGCTGACCGCCGGACCTCCGACTCTTGAAGGCGCCCCTTGTGGGCGCCTTCTTGTTTTGGAACCCAATTCAACCTCGAACGACTCAGCCTTCGAGGAAATTAGCGGTTTGTCGGTTGACTCTGTTGCCAAACCCCGTGCCACAGGTATGGTCGAGGGCGATCGTCTGGCTGATTTTCCCAAAAGTCATGCGATTACAGGTCTCGCGGAGGAATGGGCGAGATCTGCGAGGCCCAGTAAGAGGAGTCGGAAGTGGCGCAGGGCACCGTCAAGTGGTTCAACGCGGACAAGGGCTACGGCTTCATCGCGGTAGACGGTGGTAAGGATGTATTCGTCCATTACTCAGCGATCATGATGGATGGGTATCGCTCTCTCGAACAGGGACAGCGCGTCGAGTTCGAGATCACGCAGGGCCAGAAGGGGCCGCAGGCGGAGTCGGTCCGCACGGTCTGATTCACCATCGCTGGTATGCACCAGGTGGGACGCGCGGCAGCGCAGTCCGCGTGAGCCCGCCACTGTTTCCTCCGTCGACTTCGCACGGCGGGCCGCACCTCCGGGGCGGCTCGCCGTACGAACCGGTGTGCCCGATGACCTGCCCGATGACCTGGGGCAGGGGGCCTGTGGCTTGCACTCGGCAGGGTAGAGTGCTAAACAGTTCGTTGGCACTCTGTGTGGCAGAGTGCCAACAACCCGGATCGAGACGATGGGGTCTGCCGCACGGAGATGCAGACCCATGCCGTCGCGGGCGTCGGCTCGGTCCAGCACACGCCACCCTGCATCTGGGAGGTCTAGCCTTATGGCAGCCAAGATGATCGCGTTTGACGAGGACGCCCGGCGCGGTCTCGAGCGCGGTATGAACCAGCTCGCCGACGCCGTCAAGGTGACCTTGGGCCCCAAGGGGCGCAACGTCGTGCTGGAGAAGA
>NZ_JBIUBJ010000041.1:0-37453 GCF_044547985.1 Nonomuraea sp. NPDC052265 | reverse complement strand
ATCAGGCGTCGGCGGTCTTCGGGGGTTTTGGCCAGGTGCCACAGGGATGCGCCGATGGCGCTCCAGGTGGTGTCGATGCCCGCGATCAGCAGCAGGGCGATCGTGCCCGCCACATGCCCGGCCTCCAGCTTGTGACCGTACAGCTCGGCCTCGACGAGGTACGTCGTGAGGTCGTCGCGCGGGTGCTGCACGTGGTCGCGGATCTGGTCCAGCAGGTAGTCGAAGAGCCGTCCCATGTTGGCGGTCCGCTGCTCGGGCGGCAGGTTGACGCCTTCGAGGGCGTTCTCGATGAACTCGCGGAAGCGCGGGCCGTCCTCGGGCGGGAAGCCGAGCATGTCGGCGATCACCCGCATCGGGATGTGCTGGGCGTAGTCGCGGGCGGCGTCCACGACGTCCTGGCCCTCCAGGCCGTCGATCAGCTCATGGCACAGCGCGCGCGTGGACTCCTCGCGCCTGGCGACCGCCGTCTTGGTGAAGGCCGGGAGCAGCAGCTTGCGCGCGTCGTGGTGGAAAGGCGGGTCGGACGAGATCGGCGGCGTGCCGCCCACGGGGGCGCTCTCGCGCGGCGGGCGGAAGTTGCTCATGATGATCGAACGTGAGGAGAACCGCTCGGTGTCGTAGGCGACGGCGGCGACGTCCTCGTAGCGGGTGGGCAGCCAGCCGCCGCCGAACCGGTCGGTGTGCGCGATCGGGCAGCGCCGCCGCAGGTCGTCCTGGATCGGGTACGGGTCGGCGGCCCACTCCGGCTCCAGGTGGGAGAAGTCGGTGGCCCAGTCCGAGACCGGGCCGGTGACGATCTCGCTGCGGGTGCCGATCTCCTCGTCGTCGCCGGGCTCGCCGAAGCCCTTGACGAAGCGCTCGTCCACGCTCATGTCACGCCTCCCCGAGGAGGTCGATCGCCCGTTCCGGGCAGTTGGAGACGGCCAGCCGCGCCGTGCGCTCCCGGTCGGGCGTCACCGCGCCGTCGCCGGGGACCGTTCCGTAACCTTCGTCGTCCTCGCCGAACAGGTCGGGGGCGAGGTCGTAGCAGCGGCCATGTCCCTGGCAGCGCCCGGGGTCGATCTGTACTCTCACGGCGTTCCTTCGTGCGGTGGGGCGGGGGAGAGGGCGGCGACGACGCGGATGAGCAGCCTGGCCCACTCCTCCTCGTCCACCTGGTGCGGGTCCGGGGCGATGAGCGCGCTGCCCATCGCGAGCAGGAGGCAGAAATGGGCGACGGCCTCCGGCGACAGGGCGTGGTCGAGCTCGCCGCCGTCCTGGCCGGCGCGGACCAGGCCGGCCAGCCAGTCGGCGCGCTCGCCGACGTAGTCGCGCACGGGCAGGGCCACGTCCTCGTCGCGGCGGGCGGCGACCAGCGCCTCGACGATGAGGTCGCCGCCGGCGTCCCGGGGGCGGGGGAGCCGGCGGCCGGCGGCGACGAGCAGGTCGGCGACCGGACGATCGGGGTCGTCGGCGAACAGGCCGGCCAGCAGCCGCCGCCCGTGCGCGCCCAGCGCGGCCACGAGCAGGCCGGCCTTGGAGCCGAAGTGGGCGTACAGGGCGCCGTTGCTCACCCCCGCCGCGGCGGCGATGTCGGCGACGCGGGTGCCGTCGTAGCCGCGCCTGGCGAAGACGTCCGCGGCGGCGCGCAGCAGGCGTTCCCGCGTCTCGGCGGCGGTGACGCCGGCGATACGTCCCATGGACGAATTAAAAGATCGTTCATTTCATACGTCAAGAGCGGGCTCTTCATCCCGTGATGGGCGCCTTCACCACCAGCACCTCCTCTCCCGCCGCGCCGCTCAGCCGGACCGACAGCTCCCACACCCCCGCCATCGGGAACAGCTCGCCCTCGGCCACGTAACGGCCCGGCTGCCGAGGGTCGGCGACGATCTCCGGGGTCGAGTGGCCCATGCCGGGCATCACCGTCGACAGCGCCACCGTGTGCGGGTCGCCGGAGGTCACCCGGACCTCGGCCGTGACGCGGCCCGTCGTCGGCCTCGGGACCAGGACCGTGACGGCGTACCGCTGGCCGGTGCTGGTGAGGCTGAGCGGGCCGGGCGCCGAGCCGCGCACGTACAGGAACAGCGCCAGGGCCGCCGCGAGCAGGGCGGCGACGGCCAGGGTCCGCCTCATCCGAGAGCCTCCGCGACCTCGACGGTGAAGGGCACGGTCACGATCCGGTCGCCGGCCGCGTACTGCGCCCAGGCCAGGTAGCGGCCCGGCGCGGGGAAGCTGAAGGTGAAGCGCAGCCGAGGCGCGGGGACGCCCATCTCGTGCACGTGGCCGAGGAACGTGCCGTCCCGGCTGCGGACGATCAGGTGCCCGGACATGCCCAGCCACTGCCGCGGCGTCACCCCGATGCCCACCTCGATCGCCGCCGGACGGCCCGCGACCGGCACGGACGGCCGCACCACCGGCGTGCCCCCCGTCGCGGGCGGCACGGGCGGCGGGGCGGCCACCGCGTGCCCGGCGACCCCGAACTCGCCGCTGAGCAGCTGGCCGCCGGAGTCCTCGCGTTCCAGCTCCGCGTAGGCCAGGAACCGGCCCGGCCGGTCGGCGCGCAGCCGGACCTCCAGCCGTCCCGGCGCGGTGCGCAGCGGGTGCAGGTGCCGGAAGTACGCGCCGTCCTCGCTGGTGACCACCAGGTGGGCGAGCGCCTCGTGGTGCAGGACGAGATCGTCCACCGGGTGCCCGGTCGAGCCGTCGGTGAGGTCGAGGCGCAGCGTGAACTCCTCGCCGGCGGCCGGACGGGCCGGCAGGGTCGTCACCCGTCCCTGGGCGAAGGGCCGTCCGCCCGCCTGTGCCCCCACCGCCTGTGCTCCCACCGTCTGCGGGCCCGCCGTCGGGGCGGCGCCGTCGGGCGGCGGGGGCGGCAGCGCGGGCTCGAACACGACGACCATCGCGGCCACCGTCACCGCGGCCGCCGCGCCCCCGGCCAGCAGCATCGCCGGGGTCCTGCGCGACAGCGCCCCGGTCAGCAGGCCGCCCACCAGCAGCAGCCCGGCCACGAGCAGGCCGCCGTAGATCAGGAACTCGCCGGCGGAGCCGCGGTCCACCAGGACGCGGAACGGCAGCACGGCGACCTCGCCGCCCGCCGTGAGCCTGAGCTCGTGCGGCCCGGTGCGCTCGACCGCGAGCTTGACGTACCGCGGGGTGGCGGACGGCTGCGCGGTGGCCGTCGCCTTGTGGCCGTCCTCGACCGAGCGCACCTCCAGGCCGATCGGCGGCCCGGTCGCCGGCTCGTAGGCGATCACGCCGATCAGCAGCGGCCCCGGCACCCGCGACGTGCCCTTGATCACGACCGTGAGCTCGGCGCCGGCGATCGTCTGCGCGAAGCGCAGGTCCGCGCCGGCCGTGACGTTGTGAGCCGCGGCCGGGGCGGCGCCCGCGAGCAGGAGTACGGCGACGAGACACAGGACCCGGAGCGGCCGGATCATGCCCGTCCGGCGTCGGCCGCGTCCGCGGGCAGCGCGTTCGGCAGGAACAGCGCGCCGAGCGCCAGGCCGATCAGCCCGGCCACCACGGGCGCGCCGGTCCACAGCTCGGGCACCGCGGGCAGGCCGCCCCCGGCCGCCGAGGCGATCCCGATGTAGAGCGCCCAGGTGACGAACGCCGACAGCCCGGCGAAGGCCCAGTAGGCGCCCCGCCGCGCGCCGGACGGGCGCAGCAGGCGGATCAGCACGTCGCTCGCCAGGCCCGCGGCGACGAACGTGAGCAGGGTCGGCACGTTCTCGAACGCCGTCTGCGCGCCGGGCATCAGGACGGCGATCGTGTACATGACGGTCACCGCGCCGAAGGGCAGGTTCCACCGCCGGACCAGCAGCAGCACCGGGGTGAGCAGGATGACGTTGCTGATGACCATCGAGGTGGCCAGACGGTCGGCGCCCGCCCCCTCCACGCTGGAGAACGCCTCGACGACGCGTGCGGACCGGTACTGCAGGGCGTCGCCGTACGACAGGAACAGCGACACCAGCGTGGCCGCGAACGCGAGCCCGGCCAGCGCGGGGAACAGCCGCCCCAGAGAGGGCCGGACGCCGACGTCGGGGGCGTTCCAGGCCGAGCGCAGGGGCGTGGTGATGATGAGCAGCATGGTCACGATCAGCCCCAGATGCGAGGGGCTGAACAGGATGTCGACACTCGTCTCGATGCCCAGCACGGTGTGCCAGGTCATGTCGGCCAGCCCGAAGAGGGCGAACGCCGGGATGGCGACCAGCCCGGCCAGATAACCCTGGGGAACGGCGGCCAGCCCCTGGCGGCCGAGCCGCACGTTGCGGAACACCTGCCAGATGATCCAGCCGGACACCGCCGCGAACCCCGAGTAGAAGGCCGCGTGCCACGGCGTGAAGAACGTCTCCAGGTCGCTGCGGTTGGTGTGCGCCCACGCGTCGATCATCAGTCCGATGCCGAACCAGACCCCCAGCAGCGCCGTGACGAGATCCGCCCGGAGCGGGACCCAGCCACGCGGCTCCCCAGAGTCCGCAAGTAATCGCCGTACGCCCGTGTTGGTCTCTGCCACTTCGCGTCTCCCTACTTCCATGATCGAATACTTGCAGAAGCCGCGAAGCGGCGGGAAGCCCAAGATCACCGTCGCCGAGCGGCCCGGGCCCCCGCCCGTGGCCGCCAGTCTCGCCGACGGCCGCCGAATGTGCGCGACGGCCGGGGCCTCACGCCGGAGCCGGGCGCCGCCCGGCCACCACCAGGTGCAGCCCGTGGGGGAGCGGCTCGGTGCGGGCGACGTGCAGCCCCGCGGCCCCCAGCAGGTTCCCGACCTCGGCCATCGTGCGTTCCTGGCCGCCGCTGAACAGCGTGAGCATCTTCATGTCCAGCGCCACCGCCGACGTCGGCGAGCGGCGCGGGTCGTCGTCGAGGACGGCGTCCACGATCCACAGCTCGGCGCGGTCGTCCATCAGGGCGGCGAGCCGTGCCAGCAGCTTGGCGGCCTGCTCGTCGGGATAGTTGTGCAGGATGTTGCCCAGCAGGTACACGCCCGCCCGGGGCAGCGGGTCGGCGAACATGTCGCCCTCGGCCACGGTGATGCCCGCCCGCCCGTCCAGGTGACGCCGGGCCTGGGCGGCCACCTCGGGCAGCTCGAACAGCACGCCGCGCAGCCGCGGGTGGGCCGCCAGGATCGTGGCCAGGACGATGCCGGTGCCGCCGCCGATGTCGGCGACCGCGTCCACGCCGGCCAGGTCCTGCCCGGCCAGCGCGCGGGCCACGGTGACGCTGCGGGTGGCCATGAACTCGTTGAACAGGGCGCCGGCCGCGGGCCGGGTGCTCAGCCAGGCGTAGGGGGAGTCCACGTGGTGGAGCTCCAGCGCGGCGGGCTCGCCTGCGGTGATCGTCCGGTGCAGCAGGTCGGCCGAGTCGCGCCACAGCTCCTCGCCCCACATCAGCGCCGCGGGGGCCAGGGAGTCGTCCCGGCCGCTGGTGAGCAGGTCGCCCTCGCCGGTGAGCAGGTAGCGGCCGCGGGCGTCCCGCTCGACCAGCCGCAGGTGTTCCAGCGCCCGCAGCAGGCGGCCCAGCAGCGTCTCGTCGGGGCGGCCGGTCCCGCCCGCGGAGATCTCGTCGGCCAGCTCGTGCACGGCGCACGGCCCGGCGGCCAGCAGGTCGAAGACCGACAGCCGCAGGGCGGCCCGGACGGCGGCGTACAGGATGAAGTCGTCGATCAGGCGCAGCACCCGCGCCCGCTCCGGCGTCTCGCTCATGGGTTCCCCTTCCCCGGCTCCCAGGCCGGCCGGACGATCATGCTCTCCACCCGCGGCGGCGCGGGCCGGTAACCCGGGATGACGCCGATCCTGATCCTCTCCGGCGGCGGGCCGGAACCGGTCGCCGCCGGGCCGCCGGACGTGGCCCCGCCGCAGCCCGCGGCCGGGGCGACCAGCAGGAACAGCGGCAGCGGACGTAATCGCCTCACGGTTCTCCCTTCGAGGTCCGCCGCCGGCCCTCGCTCCCGCCGGCGGCCTGAACACGGGTCGGAACCAACGCCCTTGAGTGCACCATCGGGACGCCCGCCTTGCAACGCCCGGTCAGAACGGGAACGCCGCCGTGTCAGAAGCGCCTGCCGCCTGTTGACCCGGGTCCCACGCCCAGGAGCTCCGGGTGTACGGCGCCACCCTCACCCCCTTCGGCGGCAACGCCTCCTACGACGACCCCGACGGCCACCGGGAGGCGGCCAGGCAGCAGGTCAACGAGTGGATCCGGACGAGCGGCACGTTCGACGCCGTGATCGACCTCGACCGCGCGGCCCGCGACCCGGCCGCTCCCCGCAACCTGCTGCCCGCCTACGACGTTGGCGACCACCTGCACCTGAACCCGGCGGGGTACAAGGCGCTGGCCGAGGCCGTGCCGCCGGGCTGCTGCGCCGCTTGTAGGATCCGCGCTCGCGTGAGCATTCGCGCTGCGGAAACGCCGGAATCCGGGTTTGGTGCGCACCGGATTTCCAGGTCTGGATGAGCAGTGGCTCAGATCGGGGCGCAGTCGCTGAACACGTAGCGTCACGGTCCTCCAGGAGCCTCACCGGCCGGCCATGATCGCTATCTGGGGTTGACGTCATCTGGGGTTGAGCGCAAGCCGAGTGCAGAAGATCAGGCGTGGGAATGATCTGCCGGCTCGTGTCGCTGCTCAGCCGCGTGGCACCGGCTGACGGCACCACGTGTCGTTCAGAAGGGGGCCCGGCCGAACTGTGTGCGCTCGGGCAGCATGACCGGGTCCTCGGGTGCCCACCTCAGCACGGTCCTGGCGACCAGCGCCGCCATGCCGACGCTGAGCACCGCGCCGGCCCCGAGCGCCGTGATGAACCACGGCGACGCCTCCGTGAGGCCCATGGCCACCAGCACCGCCACCGCCAGCCACGCGATCGCGTTCGAGATGGCCGCCACCGTCAGCGACTTGCCGGCGGCACGCGCGGCGGACCTCAGCGCGGATGACGTCGCCGCGATGAGCGGCAGTGGCAGGATCAGCGCCATGAGGGGCGGCACGAAGAAGCCGCCCGTGATGGCGTCGCCGAGCGGCCCGAGGGGTTGGCCGGCGCCCAGCATGAGGCCGGCGTACATGATCAGGACAAGCATGATCGGCAGGGCGATGGCCAGGCCGGTCACGACCACTCGCTCTCCGGCCGTCCGGGCCGCCGCCCCGAGCGGGGCACGCTTGCCGGCGGCGCGTACGGCGGGGTTGAGCTGCGCCAGCGACAGCAGTGCCATCGCGCCCGCCGAGGCGAACATGGTCGTGGCCGTCCCGCGCAGCTCGCCGGCGAGCGATCCGGAACGCACCGCCTCGGCCCACACGCCCTGCAGGCTGGCCATGTCGCGCACGCCCGGGTTCCACAACAACCACAGGCCATAGACCCCCGCGACCAGGACCGCCGCGAGCGGCAGGCGCAGCGGCCGGGCGCCGGGGATGCGCCGGTGGTGCAGCCACGCGTCGCCGGCCCCGCCGGCCAGGTCGGCCACCGTGCGTAGCCGCACCGGCCGCGAGGCGACCAGGTCGGCGACCTCCTCGCCGTATCGCTCCCGCCACGCCTTCGGGTAGAGGCTCAGCACGGCCCCCGCCCCCGCTCGCAACACGCGTGCCGCCATGCTCCGCCTCATGCCGTCCCCCACGCCACTCGCCTGACTCCCGCCTGCTCGACCCGGCGCAGGGTGGCGAGCTGCTCGCGCAGCGCGTCACGCCCTCCGTCGGTGATCCGGTACGGCTTGCGCCGCTCGGCCGGCTCCACCGCCTCGATCCAGCCGCGCTCCTCCAGCCGCATCAACGCGCCGTAAAGGGTGCCCGGCTCCAGCGACGTGCCCGAGAACTCCTCGATGTCGCTGATCATCCGATAGCCGTGTTTCTGGCCCTCGGCGAGGCTGATGAGCACGAGCAGCGCCACGTCCGTGAAGCGGCCGAGCTCCTGTGTCCTGCGTGCCATGTATTCAGTAAAGCTTAGTAAGTATCACTGAGCAAGTCCTGGCGCGTCCGCAGCGAGCGCCGTCACGAGGCGGCGCTGTTCTTCCTGGTCAGTGGCGTCGGTCTGGTGCTCAGCTCCGCGCCGCCATGGATCTCCCGGTACGCATTCCGCCTGGAGACCCCGGACGTGAGCCTGGTGGCCCAGGAGATCGCCGACTTCGTGAGCGCGCCGATCACCGGCACGCTGATCGCCATGGTCGGCGTCAGCCGCAGTCCGGTGATGACCCTGGCGTAGAGGTCCATCGCCATGGTCAGCCCGCACTGCACCCATTGGCAGGTCAGCGGCTCCATCGTGAACACGTCGAGCCGGTTGGTGTCCAGCGCCACGTACTCACCCGGCCGGGGCGCGCGCAGCTTGCCGTGGACCCCCTGCGGACGATCGGCGATCGACCGCTTGGCCTTGGTGCTGCCCTCGAACGCGTTGGTGCCAGTCATCCTCGATATCGGAAGGCCCGCCGGGATCGCCGCCGTCGAGGACTCCTGCGGCGGCGACTCAACCAAGATCCGCGTGATCGCGTGCGAGAGTGGTCCAGCCGCTCATTGATGCCTCCACAGCACCGAATCGCCCGGCAGAGGGCGGGATAAAGTCGGTGACCAATCGCCTGTATCGCACCATACGGCGGCCGAAACGCTGCTGCGCCGAGAACACCAATCCGGAGCGTCCAGTCGTTACGCTCCGGATTGATTGCGCACCGAGACGCGGATTTGCGCATTCACTGCGCATCAAGAGCCGACATTGCGCATTGAATCGCGGATTCCTGCAGCCGCTGACGGTCAGCGGTAGGCGGCGGCCTGAAGGGTGTAGAGGTCGGCGTAGAGGCCGTTGAGCGCCATCAACGCCTGATGGTCGCCCTGCTCGGTGACCTTGCCATGGTCGAGGACGTAGATGCGGTCGGCGTAGCGCACGCTGGCCAGGCGGTGGGTGATGAGCAGGACCGTGCGGCCCTCGGAGTGGTCGCGGATGCGCTCGAACAGGGCGTGCTCGGCGCGGGCGTCGAGGGCCGCCGTGGGCTCGTCGCAGATGAGCAGGTCGGCGTCGCGATGGAAGCCGCGGGCCACGGCCACGCGCTGCCACTGGCCGCCGGACAGCTCCTGGCCGTCCTTGAACCGGCGGTCGAGCAGCGTGCGGTAGCCGTGGGGCAGGCCCGCGACCACCTCGTCGGCTCCGGCGACCGAGGCCGCCGCGACAAGGGCGGCCTCGCCCTTGTCGGTGCCCATGGTGATGTTGTAGCGGGCGGTGAGCGGCCAGCGGGTGTGGTCCTGGGCGATGACGGCCGTGCGCAGGCGCAGCTCGTCGGGGGGCACGTCGGTCAGGTCGACGTCGTCCCACGAGACGCTGCCGGAGTCGGGCTCGTACAGGCCGGACAGGATCTTGGCCAGGGTGGTCTTGCCGGAGCCGTTCTCGCCCACGAACGCGATGATCTCGCCGCGCTTGATCTCGACCGTCACCCCGCGCAGCGCCGGCTGCTCCGCCCCCGGGTAGGTGAACGTCACGTCGTCGGCCACGATGCGCTCGAACCTCTCGGGCACGGCCGCGGAGCGGGGGCCGGGCACGCGGCGTTCGGCGTCGGCGCAGAACTGGAGGAAGTCGGTGAAGTAGAGGCCGTCCTCGTAGAGGCGGTTGGTGGCGTACAGGAGGTTGGCCAGCGAGGACTGGCCGGTCCTGATGGCCAGCACCGCGGTGCCCGCGACCGCGAGCGGGATCGCGGCCACGGCCAGCAACACGCCGAGCGCGACGTAGACCAGGGCGGTGCCGAGGCCGCCCAGGGCCTCGCCGATCAGGCCGGCCAGGGTCTGGCGTCTGGCCAGGGCGAGCAGCACGTCCTGCTCGGCCTTGGCGACCGCGTCGTACATGCGCAGCAGGAAGCCGCGCATGGTGAACGAGCGGACCTCGGCGGCGGGCTCGCGGTCGGCCAGCAGCTCGGCGATGATCCACTTGCGGCGGCGGGCGGGGATGAGGGAGTACATGGTCGAGTAGCGCATGCGGGCGCCGCGCACGGTGGCCCACGCGTCGGGCAGCACGGCCAGCAGCAGCAGCGGCAGCAGCACCGGGTGGAGCACACCCAGCACGCCCGCCGCCGCGGCGATGCCGACGGCCGCGGTGACGACGTTGATGGCCGAGCTGACCACCGAGCTCGCCACGCTGACGCCGCGCTGGTTGGCGCGTTCCAGGCTGTCGTGGAACTCCGGGTCGTCGTAGGAGACCAGCTCCACCCGGCTGGTCAGGCCGTAGAGGCGTTCCTCGGTGTGCCGGGAGATCTGCGGGGTGAGGCGTGACTGCGCCCAGCCCGCGCCGGCCTGCACCGCCGTGCGCAGCACGGCGGCCACGCCGACCAGGACGAGGCTGGGCAGGGCGGCCAGCACGCGGTCGGGGGTCGGGCCCTCGCTGAACAGGGCGCTCAGCACGCCGGTCGTGGCCAGCAGGCCGAAGGCGGTGAAGAGGCCGCCGAGGAGGTTGAGCGCGATGGTGGCCACGGTGTCGCGGGGGCCGGCCCGCCAGGACATGCTCATCGCCTGGGCGACGAGCGAGGGCAGGCGTCTGGCGATGGTCAGGAAACCGACCTCGGCCATCTTGTCGTTGTGGGCGTACCAGTCGGAGACGGTGATCTCACCGAGTTCCAGAGGCTCATCGGGCATGCGCTGAGTGTGCGGGCGGCCACCGACGGTTTCCGTGCCCGCGGGCGGCGGGGTGACAGGACGGTGGCCCGGACGCCAGCCGCCTGTCCACGGCCCGTCAGGCAAAGACGCGCGGGCGGCGGCGTGTCCCGGTCGCCTCCCCGGGCGCGGCACGATTTCATGTCCCCCGATCACTCCAGGTAATCGGAACATCACGGGGGACGGAATGCGAAGAATCACGGGGTTCGCGGTCGCGTGCGCGGTCGCGATCAGCGTCACCCAGCCCGCCTGGGCGGCCCCGCGGGAGGAGGTCCGGATCACCCGGTATCTGGGGGAGCAGCGGTTGCCGTACCTGACGCGGTTCGACGGCAGCACCGTCGGCGGGCTGTCGGGCATCGACCTCGACCCGCGTACCGGCACCTGGTACCTGATCTCCGACGACCGCCGGCGCTACGGCCCCGCCCGCTACTACACCGCCCGCCTGGACATCGACCGGGACTCCGGCGCGTTCACCGGGATCAACCTGACCGGCGTGACCACGCTGACCAGGCAGGACGGCACCCCCTACCCCGGCTACGGCGAGCCCGGCTCGGCCGACCCCGAGTCCATCAGGTACGACCGCTGGTCCGGCCGCCTGCTGTGGGGCGACGAGGGCGACCGCCCGGACGCCGGCCACCCCGACCTGCCGCTGTCCGCCGCGGGCCTGCGCACCGCCGACCTCCAGGGCCGGCACCTGGGCGACCTGCGCCTGCCGGGCAACCTGCGCCTGACCGCCACCGAGAACGGCCCGAGGCGCAACGCCGGTTTCGAGGGCCTGGCCGTCACCGCCCGCCGGATCACGGCGATGACCGAGGGCCCCCGGTACGAGGACGGCGCGCCGCCCACGGCCCGGAACGGCGCGCCCGCCCGGCTCACCGTGTGGGACCGGCGGGGCGTCCCGCGCGGCCAGTACGTCTACCCCCTCGACCCGCTCCCGGCCGCGCCGGTGCCGCCCACCGGCGACTCCGACAGCGGCGTCTCGGAGATCCTGCCCATCGACGACCACCGCTACCTGGCCCTGGAACGCTCCTGGATCGAGGGCGTCGACTACAAGGTCAAGCTGTACGAGATCGACCTGACGGGCGCGACGAACGTGCTGAACCAGGACGACCTGAGCTCGGCCTACCGGTCGGTCACCAAGCGGCTGGTCTACGACCTGAGCGACTTCCGGCCGCCGGTGCAGAACCTGGAGGCCATGTCGTGGGGGCCGCGCCTGGCCGACGGCGCATGCACGCTGGTGATCGGCTCGGACGACAACTTCAGCAGGAACGAGGTCAGCCAGTTCACGGCTTTCGCGGCCACGGGCTGTCCCTGACACCCCACCGCCGGACCGGCACCACCGGTCCGGCCCCGCGCCCTCGGCGATCTCCGGCTACGCCTTCGAGCAGGCCACCCAGGTCCGTAAACCGCCGGCGTACCTGCGCACCCTGCCCTGGGCGGCTCGGCGGCGGGCTACGGTAGGGGCGACGACGGCCACGACGGGAAGGAGGCGACGTGCGCACCAGAGTGCCCGCCGCGCTGCTTCTCGTGCTGTCGTGGCTGCTTCCCGCGATCGGTCACGGCGAGATCGCCCCCCAGGTCACGGCGATCCGGGCGGCGATCGACCGGCCCGCCGTCGTCCAGCTCAGCTCCACGCCGCCGCCGCCTCCGCTCGCGCAGGTCAGGCACGGCGGGCACGACCAGGCGGGGCCGGGCGGGCAGGCGTTGCCGGCCGCCGGCCCGGCCCGACTGCTCCGCGTCTGGTCGGCCGTCGTACGGCGGCCCGCCGCCCGCGCCGCCGCCGACCGTCCCAGGGGCGCGGCGGCGGCCCGCGCGCCTCCCTCCACGGTGCTCTGAAGATCCCTCTTCCGCACACCTGAGCCTGTGGAGGCCTCATGTCACGTGCGCCCATGTGGCGTGCGCTGGCGGCGCTCGCCGTCATCGCGACCTCGATCATCCTGTCCCTCACCGCCACGCCACGCCTCGGCCTCGACCTGCGCGGCGGTACCCAGCTCGTCTTCGAGGCCAGAGACTCCCCGACGGTCCAGGCCGACTCCTCGGCCACCGACCGCGCCCTCGACGTGCTCCGCCGCCGGGCGGACGCGCTGGGGGTCGTCGATCCCACCCTGGTCCGCTCCGGCGAGAAGCGGATCATCGTCGAGCTGCCCGGCGTGCTCGACCCGAGCAAGGCGGCCGAGGTCATCGGCCGTACCGCCCAGCTCGCCTTCCACCCGGTCACCGGCCCGGCCAAGGACGGCGACGCCACCGCGCTGCCCGACGAGAGCGGACGCCCGCTCGCGCTCGGCCCGGCGGCGATCAGCGGCGACGGCGTCAGCGACGCCACCGAGCGCAGCGACCCGCAGCAGGGGCCCGGCTGGTGGGTCACGGTGGACTTCCGCGACGCCGACGCCTGGCAGCGGATGACCGGCGCTGCCGCCTGCCGGCCGGAGGGCGACCCGGAGCGGCGTGTCGCCATCGTGCTCGACAAGAAGATCATCTCCTCGCCACAGCTCGACCCGTCCGTCCCGTGCGGGACCGGCATCCCCGGCGGCAGCACCCAGATCACCGGGTCCTTCACCCACGAGGAGGCCCGCGACCTGGCCGTGCTGATCAAGGGCGGCGCGCTGCCCGTGCCGCTCGACCTGGTCGAGCAGCGGACGGTCGGCCCCACGCTGGGCGCGGCGGCCGTCGAGGCCAGCGTGAAGGCCGCGGTCGTCGGGCTGGTGCTGACCGCCCTGTTCATCATCGCGGTCTACCGCCTGTCCGGCCTGCTCGCCGCCATCGCGCTGACCTGCTACGGGCTGATCTCCTACGCCGCGCTGGTCGCGATGGGCGCGACCTTCACGCTGCCCGGACTGGCCGGGTTCGTGCTGGCCATCGGCATGGCGGTCGACGCCAACGTGCTCGTCTTCGAACGCGCCAGGGAGGAGTACGGCCTGGCCCCCGCCCGCGGCCTGGGCCCGGCCCTGAACCGGGGGTTCAGGAACGCCTGGAGCGCCATCGCCGACTCCAACGTCACCACGCTCATCGCCGCCGGGCTGCTGTTCTGGCTGGCCTCCGGGCCGGTCAAGGGGTTCGGCGTGACGCTGGCGATCGGCGTGCTGGCCTCGCTGGTGTCGGCCATGCTGATCACCCGCGTGCTCACCCAGGCCGTCGCCACCCGGATCGGGCCGCGCCTGTCGGGTCTCGCCTCCCCAGGCACGGTCAGGACGTGGCTGGCCCGCCGTGACCCCCAGCTCATGAAGGCCAGGAAGGTGTGGCTGGCGGTCGCGGGCGGCCTGGTCGTCGCGGCGCTGGCCGGGCTGTTCACCCGCGGGCTGGACTTCGGGGTCGAGTTCACCGGCGGGCGGCTCGTGGAGTTCGGCACGTCCAGGCCGGTCGAGGCCGACACGGCCCGGCGGCTGGTGAGCGAGGCCGGCTACCCGGGTGCGGTCGTGCAGGCCACCGGAGACGGCGTGGCCGTGCGCGCGGGGCAGCTCGACCCGGCCGAGGTCCAGGCCGCGCTGGAGGGGCAGGCCGGCGAGGTGACCAAGCGGCGCGACGAGTTCATCGGCCCCACGTTGGGCGAGGAGCTGCGCCGCAACGCCGTCATCGCGCTCGGCGTGGCGGTGGCGGCGCAGCTCGTCTACCTCGCGGTGCGGTTCCGGTGGACGTTCGGCACGGCGACCGTGCTGGCGCTGCTGGTGGACCTGGCCGTGGTGATCGGGCTGTTCGCCTGGCTCGGCAAGCCGGTGGACGGCGTGTTCCTCGCCGCGATGCTGACCGTGGTCGGCTACTCGGTCAACGACAAGGTGGTGGTGTTCGACCGGGTGCGGGAGCTGTGGGCCGCCCGCCGTACGGCGCCGCTGGCCGAGGCGGTGAACACGGCGATCCTGCAGACCGTGCCGCGGACCGTCAACACCGGGCTCGGCGCGCTGTTCGTGCTGGTCGCGCTGGCCGTCTTCGGTGGCGACTCGCTGCGTGACTTCGCGATCGCGCTGGTCACCGGGATCGTCGTGGGCACGCTGACCTCGTCGTTCGTGGCGGGCCCCGCGGCCATCGGCCTGGCCCGGTACGACCGCCGTCCGGCCCCCCAGCCTCCCGCGCCCAAGGGCGCCCGGCGGCCTCGCGAGGGCTCGGGAGCCGTGTTGTGACCGGCCGCGGGCCCGCCCCGCGCGGACGGGCCCGCGGCGTCCGCGTCAGAGCCCGGCGAGCCAGTCGAGGAGGATGGCGTTGACCTCGGCGGGGCGTTCCTGCTGGACCCAGTGGCCGCAGTCGTCCAGGAGACGGGAGGAGACCAGGCCCGGCAGGGTGGCGGGGAAGGCGTCGATCGCGGCGGAGAGCCACCGGGTGGTGGCGTCGTCGGCGCCGCCGACGAACAGCGAGGGCTGGGTGACGGGCGCGCCGTCGTGGGGCGCGAGGTCGGCCCAGTCGCGGTCCATGTTCCGGTAGCGGTTGAGCGCGCCGGTCAGGCCGGTGCGCTCGAACTCGGCGGCGTAGAAGTCGAGGTCGCCCTCGCTCAGCCAGCCGGGCAGCCCGCCGCCCGCCGGGAACCGGTCGCGCAGCCTGCCGCCCGGGGCCACGAACAGCGGGTGGGGCGCGTCCGGGCCCGGCATGGTCCCGGCGGACAGGGCCGCGTACGTGCCCGCCAGCCAGCCCCGGACGTCCGGCTCGATCTCGGCCTCGGCCCGGCCGGGCGTCTGGAAATAGCTGACGTAGAACTCGTCCGTCCCGCCCATGGCGGCGAACACCTCGGTGGGACGCGGCCCGCCGCGCGGCGTGTACGGCACGCTGAGCATGGCGACCGCGCTGAAGACGTCCGGCCTGAGCAGGGCGCTGTGGGCCGCGATCGAGGCCCCCCAGTCGTGGCCGACGACCACCGCCGTCCGCTCGCCGAGCGCCCGCACCACGGCCACGCCGTCCTCGACCAGCTCGGTCATCCGGTACGCGGCCACGTCCGCCGGCTTGGACGAGCGGCCGTAGCCGCGCACGTCCACCGCGACCGCCCGGTACCCGGCGGCGGCCAGCGCCGGGAGCTGGTGCCGCCAGGAGTACCAGGACTCGGGGAAGCCGTGCACCAGCAGCACCAGCGGCCCCTCGCCCGCCTCCACGAGATGGACGCGGCCGGCGGGGGAGGGCACCAGGCGGTGTACACCCTCGGCGACCGGGTTGAGCTGCGACATCGTTCCTCCACGCATGGGTCTCCTGGCCTGTCTCCAGGATCATGCGCGGGCCGTGCCGCCGCCCGCCAACTCCGTTGCCGTTTCGGCAAACCTGCGCTAAAGGTCGGTGGCGATGATCTTCTCGATGTTCCGCTCGGCCAGCGCCGTGATGGTGACGAACGGGTTCACCGTGGTGTTGCCGGGGATCAGCGAGCCGTCGATGACGTACAGGCCGGGGTGGCCGGCCAGGCGGCCGTAGTTGTCGGTGGCCCGGTTCAGCACCGCGCCGCCGAGCGGGTGGTAGGTGAGGTGGTCGCCCCAGATCTTGTACACGCCGAACAGGTCGGTGCGGTAGATCGTCCCCTCCTTGGAGTTGATCTTGTCGAAGATCGTCTTCGCCATGTCGATGGACGTCTGCTTCCAGGCGGTCTGCCAGCTCAGATCCACCTTGCCGGTCGCGGCGTTCCAGGAGAACTGCGCCCGGTGCGGGGTGTTGGTGATCGACAGGTAGAACGAGGCGTACGTCTCGATCCCGGTCGGCAGCGGCGCCACCTCGGCGAACGCGCCCCCCGCCGTCCAGTTGTCGATGCCCGCGCACGGGATGGCCGACTGCAGCTTGCCGGTCGGGTCCCACAGGTGGTTGGCCCGGCCGCACATGACGTTGCCGTTGTCGCCCCAGCCCTTGCCGACCTCGTCGTTCAGGCCGGGCAGCGCGCCGGTGGCCTTCAGCCTGACCAGCAGCTTGCTCGTACCGACGCTGCCCGCGGCGAAGAAGACCCGGGCGGCCGTGACGGTCTTGGCGGCGGTGACCGAGCCGTCGGTGGCGAGCTGGTCGATCCGGACGGTGTAGCCGCCGCCCGCCGCCGGGGAGACCGAGGTCACCTGGTGCAGCGGCGAGATCGTCACCTTGCCGGTCGCGCCGGCCCGCGCGAGGTAGGTCTTCTGCAGGGACTTCTTGCCGTGGTTGTTGCCGTACAGGATCTCGCCGGCCAGCGCCGACTGGGGGACCGTGCCGGCCGCCTCCTGCTTCATGTAGTCCCAGTCGTACACGTCGGGCACGAAGGTGAACGGGAAACCGGAGCGCTGGGCGTGCTTGCGGCCGACGCGGGCGTACTGGTAGCAGGCGGTGGTGTCGAACCAGGCCGGGTCCACCAGGCCGACGCCGAGGCCGGAGTTGGCGCGCGGGTAGTAGACGCCGTACATCTCGTCGGCGTCGACCGACGGCAGCACGGCGGCGAAGTTCTCGCGCCTGGGCGTGACGGCCATGCCGCCGTTGACCAGCGAGCCGCCGCCGACGCCGCGGCCCTGGTAGACCGTGATGCCGGCGAACTCCTCGGCGTCCAGGATGCCGGTGTAGCGGGGGATGTCCCGGTCGATGGGGAAACCGAGGAAGTAGTTGAGCGGTGCCTTGGTCCTGGTGCGCAGCCAGTAGGAGCGGTAGTCGGGCTCGCGCGTGTTGCAGAAGACCTTGCCGTCCGGGCCGGGCGTGTCCCAGGCCATGCCCATCTCGATCATGTGCACCTCGACGCCCGCCTGGGCCAGGCGCAGCGCGGCCACCGAGCCGCCGTACCCGGTGCCGATCACCAGGACGGGGACGCGGGCGCCGTCGGCGATAGGCCCGGCGGCGGCAGCGGTGACGGCGGCGGCGCGGCCGGGCAGTGCGGCGGCGCCCAGGAGGGAGGCGGTTCCGGCGATGAAGGTGCGGCGGCTGGTGTTCATGTCACGTGCCCTCGCTCGGTCGGTCTACGCGGACTCGGTCGGTCGGACGGAGGGTGCCTTGCCGCCGGTCAGCATGCAGGCCGTGTCGAGGCCCAGCACGTGGTTGAGCCGGCCGAAGGCCCACCAGGAACCGATGCTCATGCTCAGTTCCACGATCTCGTTCTCGCTGTAGTGCTCGGTCATCCGGGACCAGAACTCCTCGTCGAGCCCGTGGTGGTCCAGGGCGTACCGCTCGGCGTACTCGGCGGCGAGCCGGGTGCGCGCGTCGAAGGCGTCCGTGGCGCGCCAGTCGGCGACCGCGTCGGCGAAGCCGTCCTCGACCTTGACGCCGTCGCGCTCGGTGCGCCAGTCGAGGCAGAAGACGCATCCGTTGATCTGCGCGATCCGCAGCCGGGCCGCCTCGAACTCGCGCAGGCCCAGCGTGGTGTGGGCGTAGACGGCCATGGAGAACTTCGAGGCGGCGGTCCCGATGCCGGGGACCATCTCGCCCCAGACGTACGCGATCGGGTCCTTGCCGCCGGGAACCTCGACGATCATGGGTTCTTCCTTCCGAGCCGGCCGGACGCGGGGCGGAGCGGGACGTCGAGCGCGTCGTACAGGCCGGGCGGGGCGGCGGCGAGCCAGTCGATGGCGTTCACCAGCCGGCCGGCCGCGGTGGCGTTCCCGCCCGCCGAGCGGTTGCCGCCCTCGTCGGTGGCCTCGATCGTGACCTCGATCCGCGGGCTGCCCTCGACGATCACCCGGTGGGCGCCGTCGCCGCCGTCCGGGGGGAGTGGCCAGTCGGGGGCGCAGGAGGAGTGGATGCGGGTGACGTGCTCGATCACGATGCGCGGCTCGCCCTCGACGACGCCCTGCACCTCGAACCGCACCGCGCCCTGGGTGCCGGCCTCGAAGACGCCCATGCGGGCGGTGGTGACCGTACGGTCGAGCGCACGCCGCTCCACGACCTCGCGGATCTCCTCCAGGGTGACGCCGAGGGCCCGCGCCATCAGCCGTACCTGGCCGCCCCACACCATGGACGGGACCGTGGGCGCGATCATCGGCGGCTCGTACTCCATCGGCCGGCCCATGCCGACCATGTCGCGGACCGCGTCCGGGCGGTCGTAGCCGGAGTAGTCGAAGATCTCCTGGCAGCGGATCGCGTCCACGACCGAGCCGAGGCCGCTGAGCAGCAGGGGCAGCAGGTCGTTGCCCCAGCCGGGGTCGATGCCGGAGGCGAACAGGGAGCCGCCGCCCGCCGCGACGGCGGCCAGCACCTGCTCCCGCAGCTCGGGCGGGGCGCCGCGGTGGTCGTAGAGGGCGTACAGGGAGGGGGTGACGACGACGGCGCCGGCCCGGATCGCCCGTACGACGTCGGCCAGGGCGTCGTCGGGACGCAGGTCGCCGGAGGCGGCGTACACGACGGCGCGGGGGCGCGCGGCCAGGACGGCGGCGGCGTCGTCCGTCGCGGTGACGCCGAGGTCGCGCCCGAGACCGGCGAGCTGCCCGGCGTCGCGGCCGACCTTGTCCGGGGAGTGCACGAGGACGGCGGCGAGACTGAGGTCGGGATGGGCCTCCACGGCCCTGATGGCGGCGCGGCCGACGTTGCCGGTACCCCACACCACGGTGGACGTCATGGGCGGAGCGTAGCAAGCGCTTGGTTTGGTGTATAGGGCCCCGCGACCGGGCGGCCGGGACGCCCCCGGCCCCGGCGCGGGGGCGTCGGTTCCCGGCGGCCCCGCCGGTCAGGGGGCGGCGTCCAGGGCGATGCCGTACAGGTGGTCCACCCGGAGTCTGATGACCAGGCGGCGGGCTCTGGCCATCTCCTCCAGGAAGGCGGCCTCGTCCGCCGGGTCGGGGAGGCCGCCGGCCATCTCCAGCAGCTCGCGTCCGGTCGCGTCACCCGGAGTGAGCGACGGCTCGGAGACCTCCGCGCGCCCTTCGGCGACGGCGTACGACACCACGCTGTCGCCCTGGAGGTGCACCGACGCCCGCGGGTCGGCGAGCAGGTGGCGCACCTTGATCCGGCCCTCGGCCGAGGAGATGCGCAGGACGCGTCCGGCGGCGTCCCAGCGCAGGGCCATCGAGGCCAGGTGCGGGCGGCCGTCGCGCTTGAGCGTGGCCAGCACGCCGAAGGGCTGCCGGTCGAGGATCCGCAGGAGCTCGTCCTCGGTGAGGGGGCGGGCTCCGGGGCCCTGTCCGGGGCCGTAGGCAGGCTCGGTCATGGTGATCAGCTCCGTCTCGCGAAAGGGGGTCAGAGGGCGGCCGGCTGCTCGATCGGAGGCGCCTCGGCGGGCGCGGCGGATCGCGGCCGGCGCAGGACGGCCAGGGCGACCACGACGGCCGCGGCGAGCAGGCCGGCCGAGGTGGCGAAGGCCAGGTGGTAGCCGCCGGTCAGCGCCGCGGCCTCGGCCGCCCCGCCGGCCCGCAGCTCCTGCGTACGGGAGGCCGCCAGCGTGGTCAGGACGGCCACACCCAGCGCCATGCCGATCTGCTGGGTGGTGTTGAACACCCCCGAGGCCAGACCGGCGTCGTCCTGCCGGGCGGCCGACATGCCGAGCGCGGTCAGCGCCGGCAGCGCCAGCCCGCCCCCCGCGATCAGCACCATGACCGGCAGCAGGTCGGTGACGTAGTCCGCGTGCACCGGCACCCGGGTGAGCCAGGCCATCGCGGCCAGCAGGAGCACCAGTCCGGCCAGCAGCACGGCGGGAGTGCCGAAGCGGGCGCTCAGCCGCGCCGACACGAACAGCGACACCCCGCCGATCGCCACCGCCGCCGGGAGCATCGCCAGCCCGGTGTCGAGGGCGCCGTACCCGAGGACCTTCTGCATGTAGAGCGCGACGATGATCTGGAAGGCGAACATCGCCGACAGCGCGAGCATCTGCACGACGTTCGCCCCGGCGACGTTGCGCGAGCGCAGCACCCGCAGCGGCATCAGCGGCGTACGCGCGGTGGCCTGGCGTACGAAGAAGCCGGCGAGCAGGGCCGGCGACACCGCGCCGAACGCCAGGGTGTGCGCGGACAGCCACCCGTGCTCCTCGACCTTGACCACGGTGTAGATGCCCAGCATCAGGCCAGAGGTGACCAGCAGCGCGCCGGCCACGTCGGCGCCCCGCGCCAGGCCGAGGCCGCGGTCGGCGGGCAGGGCGGGTAGCGCCAGCACGATCGTCGCCAGCCCGATGGGCAGGTTGATGAAGAAGATCCAGTGCCAGCTCAGCAGGTCGGTGAGGACGCCGCCGAGCACCTGCCCGATCGACGCCCCGGCCGCGCCGGTGAAGCTGAAGACCGCGATCGCCCTGGCCCGCTCGCGCGGCTCGGTGAAGAGGGTCACCAGGATGCCGAGCACGACGGCCGAGGCCATCGCGCTGCCCACGCCCTGGAGGAACCGGGCGGTGATCAGCAGCGCCTCGCTCCCCGCCGCGCCGGCCAGCAGGGACGCTCCGGTGAACACCGCGTTCCCGGCCAGGAACATCGTCCGGCGGCCCAGGAGGTCGCCGAGCCGGCCGGCGAGCAGCAGCAGCCCGCCGAACGCGAGCAGGTACGCGTTGACGACCCAGCTCAGCCCGGCGGGGGAGAACCCCAGGTCGCGCTGGATGGCGGGCATGGCCACGGTGACGATGCTGCCGTCGAGGACGGTCATCAGGGCGGACGTCGACAACACGGCCAAGGCGGTGCGCCGGGAGGTGAGGGACATGGTCGTCTCCTGTTCAAGGGGTGCAACAAGAGAGACCGTAGCAGATAGTTCCGTTACGGACGATATGTGACGGACCTATTCAGGCGCGCTCCCTGGCCCGCCGGACCGGCTGCGGGGCCTCGGCCGGGGTCTCCAGGTGGCCGGTGGCCAGCCGGCTCAGGGCGCGGACCAGCGCGTCCCGCTCCTTGTCGGGGAGCGAGCCGAGGGCCGCGGCGTGCACGCCGTCCACGATCTCCTGGCTGCGCCGCGCCACCTGCGCGCCCTTCTCGGTCACGGCGATGATCCGGGCCCGCCGGTCGGTGCTCGACGGCCGCCGCTCGGCCAGCCCGGCCTTCTCCAGGGCGTCGACGGTCACCACCATCGTGGTCTTGTCCATGTCGCCGATCTCGGCGAGCTGGATCTGCGTGCGCTCCTCCTCCAGCGCGTGCACGAGCACGCAGTGCATGCGCGCGGTCAGCCCGAGCTCGGCCAGGGCCGCCGCCATCCGGGTGCGCAGGACGTGGCTGGTGTGGTCGAGCAGAAACGACAGGTCGTGCTCGGTACGCGAGGGCACCATCGAAGTCATGTCGTCGAGGCTACCAACTCATCCCGTAGCGGATTATCCGCTGAAGAACGTCCACCCTGACGGTCTAGCGCAAGTTGATCTCACTATGTATGTTCGGACCGAAGGAAAGTTTCGTCCATGGAGGTATGGTGGGCAAGAAGTTTCACGTTCTGGCATTACCGATCGCCGTGGCCGCCCTGGCCGCAGTGGCGTCCCCCGCCCAGGCGGCGACGGGGTACGACCGCTGCCAGGAGGGCAACTACTGCCTCTTCTCCGGCCTCGACGGCACCGGGGACATCGTCCAGCTCCAGGCGAGCACGGCGAGCCTGGCGGCGCTGGGCATGGGCGATCGCGCCAAGTCCGACTGGAACCGCACCGACACGCTCATCCATCTCTACTCAGAGGCCGACTACGGCGGCTGCTCGGCCGTCACCGGCCCGCGCGGCAAGGGCAACTTCTACAGCACCTTCCGCGACTTCTTCGACTCCGTCCGTTTCGGCGGCCCCAACGGCCCCGCCTGCTCCATCGGCGGCGACGAGCTGACCATCAAGCGCGCCGCCACCGTCGACTCCCACGGCTGACCTTCGTCCGAACCGCCGGCCCGGCCGGCCCCCGCGACCCACGCGGCGGCCGGCCGTCGCCGTTCCCGGCCCGAGAGGGTTCAGGAGAAGGCGGCGTGGCCGGTCAGGTCGGCGGAGAGTTTCCACAGGCGGGCGGCGGCGTCGGGGTCGAGGGCCCAGGGCTTGACGCCGCCGATCAGCATGTCGTCGCCCGTCGCCGGCCCGGCGAGGTCGCAGTCCTGGCAGTAGGCGCCGCCGTGCGCCTCCAGCAGGGGTGACGTGGCCGCCCAGACCGCCGTCGCCGCGCCCTGCGCCGGGGTCTTGAAGCCGTCGGCCCGGCGTCCGTCGGAGGTGATCCAGCCCTGGGCGACCTGCTCCTCGTGGGGGATGCGGCGCTGCAGCGGGGTGAGGATGCTGCCCGGGTGCACGGCGAAGGCCCGCAGGCCGTCGGCCGCGCCGAGGGCGTCGAGATGGACGGCGAACAGGGCGTTGGCGGTCTTGGACTGCCCGTAGGCCGTCCAGTGGTCGTAGCCGTGGCGGAAGTGGAGGTCGTCCCAGCGGATGTCGGACAGGAAGTGTCCCGAGGAGGAGACCGACACCACCCGGGCCCCGGCCAGCGCCGGGCGCAGCCGGTTGACCAGGGCGAAGTGGCCGAGGTGGTTGATGGCGAGATGCGCCTCCCAACCGGGGCCGACGGGCCGGTGGGGGTGGGCCATGACGCCCGCGTTGCCGATGACGACGTCGAGGGTGCGGCCGGTCTCCAGGAACAGGTCGGCGAAGGCCCGGACGCTGCCGAGGTCGGCCAGGTCCAGCTCCCGCACCTCCGTGCGGGGGAGGTCGCGCAGCGCGTCCTTCGCCACGTCGGGACGGCGGGCGGGCACGACGACGTGCGCTCCGGCCCGTACCAGCGCGCGGGTCGCCTCCAGGCCGAGGCCCGAGTAGCCGCCGGTGATCAGCGCGGTCCTGCCGGACAGGTCCATGCCGGCCAGGACGTCGTCCGCCGTGCTGTGCGCGCCGAAACCCGAGCCGAGTCTGTGTTGTGTACGTGCCATGCCCCGACCGTAGAATCTAGAGTGCAATCTAGGTCAAACTATGGCGAGGTGCCATGAGCAGGGACGCGGACCGCCTGTCCATCGGGGACGTCGCGCGGGCCACCGGGCTGGGCGTCCACGCGCTGCGCTTCTTCGAGCGCGAGGAGCTGTTCCTCCGCCCGATCCCGCGTACGGCCGGCGGGCAGCGGGCCTACGACCGGGCCGACGTGGAGTGGCTGCTGCTGTGCAACCGGCTGCGCGAGTCCGGCATGCCGATCGCCACCCTGCGGCGGTTCGCCCATCTCGTCCGGTCGGGGCCGGGCAACGAGCCTGAGCGGCTCGCGCTGCTGGAGGAGCACGAGCGGGCCGTCCGCGACCGGATGACCGACCTGGCGGCGAGCCTGGAGATCATCCACGGCAAGGTCGTCGCCTACCGCCGGCACGTCCGGGACGGGACCGCGGCCGGGGTCTGGTCGCCGGCGCCGCTGCCGTAGGGAGCGGCGGTCCTGTCCTGGGATCATGGGCCCATGAGCCGGTTGCCCACGCTGTCCGCCACCGAGATCACCGCCGAGCGCCTGCTGCTGCGCAAGGCCCGCGACGCCGACCGCGACGGTCTCGTCGAGCTGATGACCGACCCCGAGGTGCGCGAGCATCTCGGCGGCCCGCGTCCCCGCGGCGACGTCGAGCGGTTCCTCGACGCCGCCGGGACCGCCGCCGCGACGGCCGCCCCGGGCGGCTACGTCATCGCCGACCTCGTCACGGACGCGCTCCTCGGGACGCTGGCGCTCGACCGCCGGGCGGCCGACCGTCCCGGGCACGTCACCGGCGACGGCGAGGAGCTGGAGCTGTCCTACGTGCTGCGACGCGCCGCGTGGGGGAGCGGGCTCGCGTACGAGGCCGCCATCGCCGCGCTGAGGGCGGCGGCGGGCGAGCTGCCCGACCAGCCGGTCCTGGTCGTCACCCAGACGGCGAACGAACGGTCCCTGAGGCTGGCCGCCCGCCTGGGCTTCCGGCCCGTCGCCACCTTCGAGGAGTTCGGCGCCGAGCAGACCCTCGGCGTCGCCGGTCTGTCCTGGTTCGGGGGCTGACCTCACCCCTGCCGGGCGGGCTCCTCGGGGGCACGGAGGCGGGCCATGATGCGGTCGAGGGCGGCCAGGTCGCCGGGGTCGAGGGCCAGCAGGGAACGCGGCGGGCGGGCCAGGATGCGTTCGGCCTCCTCGGCGGCGGCCGTGCCCGCCGGGGTCAGGGCGACGATCTTGCTGCGGCGGTCGTCGGGGGAGACGCTGCGGGTCACGTGGCCGCGCCGCTCCAGGTCGTCGACCATCAGCGTGGTGTACGGCTTGTCGGTGGACAGCTCGGCGGTCAGCTCCCGCATGGTCATCGGCCCGGCCAGCAGGCGGCGCAGCGCCTTGACCCGGAAGAAGCTCATGCCGAGCGTCTCGGCCACCTCCTTGCGGCGGTCCTCCTGCCGCAGGACGAGGTCGTACATGGCCGACCAGACGCGGGCCACGGCCTCCTGGCCGGAGATGTCGGTCATGACGCGTCCGCCGTTCTGTCGGGTGCGTGGGCGAGCCGTTCGGCGGTACGGGTGGCGCTGCGGCGGGCCCAGCCGGTCGTGGTCAGGATACCGAGCAGCAGGATGGCCAGCCCGCACCCGGCGACGATCCACCAGCCGATGTGGCTGGCCGCGGGGAACCCGGCGGCGAACGGGCCGGCCACCGCCGAGGTGACCAGCGAGCCGATGACCGCGACGCCGAGCGACTGGCCGATCTGGCGGCTGGTGGAGGCCACCGCCGCGGCCACGCCGGCCTGGGCGCGCGGCATGCCGGACACGGCGGTGTTGGTGATGGGCGCGTTCAGCATGCCGAACCCCACCCCGAACAGCACGTACGCGGCCATGAGCCGCCAGGTCGGCGTGTCCGCCGCCAGCCCGGTCATGATCAGGCCGCTGGCCGTCATGGTGACCCCGGCCACCAGCAACGGGACGCGGGGCCCGGCGTTCCCGACGATCCGGCCCGACAGCGGCGCGCAGAGCACGGTCAGCCCGGCCATGGGCAGTGTGTAGAGGCCGGCGTGCAGGGCGGACAGGCCCAGCACGTCCTGGAGGTAGAGGGTGTTGACGAACAGGAACCCGCCCAGCGCGGCGAAGCCGCACACCGCGATGACCGTGGCCCCCGTGAACGGCGCGCTGCGGAAGAAGCGCAGGTCGATGAGGGGGTCGGTGCGGCGCAGCTCGTACGGGGCCAGGCAGGCCAGCGCCAGGGCCGCGACCGCGAAGCAGCCCAGCGTGCGCGGCGACCCCCAACCGGCGGCCGGCGCCTCGATGAAGCCGTACGTCAGGGTGGCCAGCAGCACGATCACCAGCGCCTGCCCGACCGGGTCCACCCGGCGCGGGCGCGGCGCGCGCGACTCGGGCACGAACAACGCGCACAGCGCGAACGCGGCCAGCCCCACCGGGATGTTGATCCAGAAGATCGCCTGCCAGCCGACCGAGTCCACCAGCGTGCCGCCGACCAGCGGGCCGAGCGCCATGCTGATGCCGACCACGCCGCCCCACACACCGATCGCCCGCGCCCGCTCGCGCGGCTCGGTGAAGGTGTTCGTGATGATCGACATGGCGACCGGGTTGAGCATCGACCCGCCGACGGCCTGGAGAGCCCGCGCCGCGATCAGCCAGCCGAGGCCGGGCGCGAGCGAGCACAGGAGCGAGCCGAGCGTGAACAGCACCAGCCCCGTCTGGAACGTGCGCCGGCGGCCGACCCGGTCGCCGGTCGAGCCCGCGAGCATGAGCAGGCTGGCCAGCACCACCGTGTAGGCGTCGATGATCCACTGGAGTCCGGACATGGAGGCGTTCAGGTCGCGGCGGACGGCGGGCAGCGCGATGTTCACGATCGTGTTGTCCAGTCCGACGATGAACAGGCTCATGCAGCAGATGGCCAGCACGAGCAGCCGCCGGCGGGGGCTGAGCGCGGATGCGGACGAGACGGGCGCCCTACTCGTTGTAGGCATATAACGATTATATTCGCATAACTAAGCAGATGGCCGCCGGCCCCCCTGGAACGGGACATGGCGGCCATCGCGCAGACGGCAAGGACGTCGATGTCGCTGCGCCGCGCGTCGAAGCCGCCGAGCACTGCGGACCCATGGAGGTGGACACCCGCCGGGCGCGAGCCGAGCACCGCGGCCATCGCGGATGCGACGTCGCTGATGTAGTGGCCTGAAAGAGAATCCCTTCACCGCTGGATGAGTCATGGAGTGACGACAGTTCGGATCATCACCTCCGAACCGGTCCGGGATTCCGAGGTGATCTGAAGCTGTCACCCTTATGCCATGGTTCGCACATCACTGATCGCATGCTGCTTAGCCATCTCGCTCGCCGGCTGCGCAGGTGACCCGGTGCCGGTGGCGTCATCCGGGTCCGCTCAGCCGGAACCCGCCGCCGCCCCGCAGACTCCACTGCAGAAGAGCACCCCTCCGGGCACGCAACAGTTTCACGCCACCGTCCTTCGACCCGGCGACTGCATCGAACCCTTGCCCCAGACGTACATGGTGACCGTCGTCCCCTGCCACGTGCCGCACTCGGGTGAGTTCGCCACCACATATGTCCTCCCCGAGGGGCCGTATCCGGGTGCGGACATGACGCGGCTCACGGAGAACGGATGTCTTCCCAGAATGCGCATCAAAAAGTCGAAAAGGGATGAGATCGGCATGGCGTGGCTTGGGCCGGCCATGGAGGACTGGCCTCGTTACAGGACCGTGTACTGCCTGGCCGTACGCATGGATGGACAGAAGACAACGGGACGGGTGGTCGAGTAACCACCCCCGCACTCCGGGCTCGTGCGCCGCTGCGCCGGCTGCACGCCCGGCCAACGACGCGCACTCATCGGCGCCCCTCGCGTCGGCCGCCGGCGGCTGTGCCGCCCGTGCGGACAGCCACTCACCAGGTGTGGCTGAGCGCTTCAGTCGGCTTCCAGAACGAAGAACAAGAAGCACAGGAACCTCGTGCGGGTGGGCTCGATCTCGCGGAGCTCCTCGGGGAACTGTTCGCGGGCTTCCGGCACGAACGGCGGTTCGCTGATGACGCTGATGCGAAAGCCCGCCGCGGTGAAGGCTTCGGTCATCGCGTGCAGCGGCCGGTTCCAGAACTTCATCTGGGCGATCTGCCCACCCATGGTCCATTCTTCGGTCCGGCTGCGGGTCTCGAAGTACTTGGGCTTTTCCCCGGCCATGTGCTGAAAGAGAGCGGTGGAGAAGGGATGGTCGACCGAGACGAGGAGTCTGCCGCCAGGCTTCAGCACGCGTCTCAGTTCGGCCAGTGTCGGTCCCCAGTCCTCCAGGTAGTGCAGCACCAGGGAGGCGGTGACGTCGTCGAACGCCTCGTCGGGGAAGGGCAGTGGGCCGGCGAGGTCGGCGACCCGCAGGTCCGCGTCGGCGCCCAGCCGCTGCCGGGCCAGCTCCAGCATCCCGGCGCTCGCGTCGATGCCGGTGACGATGGCGCCTCGATCGCGCAGCGCGGCGAACAGGGGGCCTGAGCCGCAGCCGGCGTCGAGGATGCGCCGGCCGGTCACGTCCCCGGCGAGCTCCAGCATCGCGGGACGCTCGTAGTACGCGTTCAGGAGGCTGGTCTCGTTCTCGGCCGTGTACCCCTCGGCGATGCTGTCGTAGTCGTTGAATCGGGACGGATGGGCAGTCTCAACGTGATCTTCGGGCATGGTAGGCATGCGGGCCATTGTGGTCCAGCAGTCTCGGCGGCACAGACATGGGCGGCTTCGGGCGGAGCGTGGCCGGTCTGGGTCTCGTCTGGTGGAAGCTGGGCTGGGCGGCGGTTTGTCCCGAGCATCGGATGCTGCTGGTGGATCTCGAGATGGCGATGTGCCGCCAGCCTGCGCTGTTCAGGCACTCCGGGCATGCCCGGCTGCCGAAGCTTGACGCACGTACATCCAGCCCTAACGCGTCGGCGATCATCCACGCCGGATCTGGGCACTGTCGCTTCGATGGGCGTCGAAGTATCGCCGCTCATGTCATCGAGGTCGGCCGTATCCGGCCGGAGATCGTTCACGTCGGCCCGCGTAGGGAGCATGCGACGGTCGTTGTCCCGGGCCGGTCATGCCGGAGCATTTCGGCGTCAGCGGGGTCGGCCGGCGACCTCGGGACTCGAGGGCCGGTTCGAGGTGATCGGCGAGGCGGCGGAGAGTGACCGCGAACCGGCCGCGGAGGCGTAGAAGAACCATCGAACCTGGTGGACGCGGTGTTACGAGCGGCGAACCCTTCCCCGACGGACCACTGGCGCAGGTGCGCCACTCACGCTGTAGGCCCGGAGCGCGAACCTGCGCCCGTTGCGGAAGATCTCCTCACCCGGTGGAAGCTGCTGGTCCTTATCGGAACCAGGCCATGTTCGCCATGCGGGTCAGGATCGCGCCCTGAAGATCAGAGGCCAACCTGGCAGGTCCAGGTTCAGCCGGGTTCGATGCCGTCGAGGATCGGGCCGAGTTCATAGGCCAGCACGGCGGCGTGGGTGCGGTCGCGGGCGCCGAGTTCGTCCAGGACGTTGGTCACGTGGGTCTTGATCGTCTCCCGGGACACGTGCAGGGCCGCGGCGATCTCCGGGTCGGCCTGCCCGAGCGTGATGTGCCGCAGCACCTCAAGTTCGCGGGGCGTGAGCGTGACCGGGCGGCGCGGCCGGGCGCCAGGCCGTCACGGGCGCACAGCCTGAGCGCGGCATGGGCGATCTCCGCCCGCCGCGCCGCGTGGTCCACCTGTTCGGCATGGTCGGGCCCCGGCCGCGTGCCTGCTACCGCGAGCGGGGCTTCGCGCACTGTGGCGACGTCGCCGTCCTGGGCGCACCCGGGCAGCGCGACAACAAGGGACCGCTCACCGGGGGGGCAGCTGTTACGAACGGTGCCTCGAGGGCGGGTAAAGAGACGCCAAAGCCATGCTCTAGCGTAATCACCATGAAGGCGGCTCGGTATCTGTGCTGGCTCGCCTGGGCGCAGAAGGGCCGGGTCGCGCTGGGCGCGATGCTGGGAACCCTCTGGACGGTGGGCCTGACGCTCCCGCCGTACCTGCTGTCCAGGGCGATCGACGACAACCTGGCGCCCGGCTGGGTGCTGGCGCTGCTCGGCGCGGGCCTGGTCAACGCCTGGCTGGCGATGTTGCGGCACCGCACGATGACCAAGATCCGGATGGACGCCAGCTTCCGCACCGTGCGCGCCCTGGTCGAGCAGATCAACAAGCTGGGCGCCGACCTGCCCAAGCGCGCTTCGGCGGGCGACGTGGTGACGATCGGCATCGGCGACGTCATCACCATCGCCGCCTCGCTGACGGTGACCGGCCCCGGCGTGGGCGCGGTGATCAGCTACGGCGTGGTGGCGGCGCTGCTGCTGCAGGTCTCCGTGGTGCTGGCCGTGGTGGTGCTGCTGGGCGTGCCGGTGCTGGCGATCCTGCTCGGCCCGCTGCTCGGGCGGCTGATGAAGGTGCAGAACGGCTACCGCGAGAACCAGGGCAGGCTGACCACCCGCCTGGTCGACCTGATCGAGGGGCTGCGGGTGCTCAACGCCTTCGGCGGCAAGGGCACTTACGCCGAGCGGTACCGTGCCGATTCGGTAGCCCTGCGCGAGCAGGGCTACCGAGTGGCGTCGCTGACGAGCTGGATCGGCGCGCTGGGTGCCGGAATGCCCGCCCTGTTCCTGGCCGCCGTCACCTGGCTGGGCGCCCGGCTGGCCGCCGAGGAGGCGATCACGGTGGGCGAGCTGGTCGGGGTGTACGGATACATCGCCATGCTGGTGGTGCCGGTCTCCTCCTTCATCGAGGGCAGCTTCCAGATCAGCCACGGCCTGGTCGCCGCCCGTCAGGTCACCCGCTTCCTCGCGCTGCGCGCCGAGGAGCGGCCCCAGCCCTCCGGGCCGGAGGTCTCGCCGGGGAGTCTGGTGGGGCTGGTCAGCGCCCGGCCCGAGGAGAGCGTGACGCTGCTCGAAGGGCTGGGCGGGTTCGACGGCACCTCTCTGATCGCCGACCACGACGCCGCCCTGTTCGCGGGCACGCTGCGCGAGGTCCTGCAGGGCCGGCGCGGGGCGGACGACGAGGCCATCCACCGGGCCATGCACATCGCCGCGGCGCAGGACGTGGTCGCAGGGCTGCGCCACGGGCTCGACTCGATGATCGAACCCGGCGGCCGCAACCTGTCGGGCGGCCAGCGTCAGCGCGTGCGCCTGGCCCGGGCGCTGCTTGCCGAGCCTGAGGTGCTGCTGGCCGTGGAGCCCACCTCGGCGCTGGACGCGCACACCGAGTCCCTCCTCGCGGGGCGGCTCCGTACGGCACGCGCCGGCTGTACGACGGTCGTGGCCACCACCTCGCCGCTGCTGCTCGCCCAGGCCGACCAGGTGCTGTTCATCGAGGACGGGCGGGTGACCGCCTCCGGCACCCACCGGGAGCTGATGGAGTGCACCCCCGCCTACCGATCAGTGCTCGCATGAACCGCGACCTGCCCGTCGCCGACCGCCAGCAGGTACGGCGGGCCGCCCTACGCCTGGTCAGGCGCGACGTACCGGGCTTCACCGCGACGCTGCTGCTCAACAGCCTCGCGGCGGCAGCAGCGCTGGTCAGCCCGTGGTTGCTGGGCCGCATCATCGACTCGATCAGCGCCGGAGGCACGGTCGACCTGATCGCCGCGATCGCGGTGGGCGCGGCGCTGGCCCAGCTGGTCCTGTCCAGGTACGCCGAGAAGATCGGCACCCGCTTCAGCGAGCGTGTCCAGGAACACATCCGCGCCGAACTCCTGGACCGCGTGCTGGCCCTGCCCGCCGCCACGGTCGAGCACATCCGCACCGGCGACCTGACCGCCCGCGGAACCATCGACGTGGCCGTCGTCGGCCGCACCCTGCGCGACGCCGCCCCCGCGATCCTCGTCTCGAGCCTGCAGGCGCTCTCCCTGATCGTCGCCGTCTTCCTGGTCGACCCGGTCCTGGGTGCCTGCGGCCTGCTCTTGCTGGCCGGCATCGTGGCCGCCTCCCGCTGGTACCTTCGCCGCGCCCGCCCCGCCTATCTGGAGGAAGGCGCCGCCCGCTCGGAGCTGGCTGAGCACCTGGCCGCCAACGCCGCGGGCGCCCGCACCATCGAGGCCCTGGGCCTGCAGGCCGAGCGCACGCGGGCGGCGGAACGGGTGATCGAGCGCAGCCGGGCCGCCCAGCTGCGGACCCTCTTCCTGCGCAGCGTGCTCTGGCCCTCGGTGGAGGTCTCCTCGCTCCTGCCGCCCGTGCTGGCCCTGCTGCTCGGCGGGGTGCTCCTGGACCGCGGCCAGGTCACGCTGGGCGCGGTCGTCACCTGCGTGCTGTACCTGCGCCAGCTCGGCCAGCCGATCGAGACGATCCTGATCTGGCTGGAGCAGTTGCAGAGCAGCGGCGCCTCCTTCGCCAGGATCGAGGGCCTCGCGACACCGGCGCGGGAGCAGGTCGCCGCCGCGCCGCCGCAGGACGACCGCATCGAGGCGTGCGGCGTACATTTCGCCTACGAAGACGGCGACGACGTGGTGAACGGCGTCGACCTGACCGTACGGCCCGGCGAGCGCCTGGCCGTCGTAGGCCCCTCGGGAGCCGGCAAGTCCACCTTGGGCAAGCTGCTGGCCGGCATCGACCGCCCCCGCCTGGGCGCGGTCACCGTCGGCTCCGTGCCCATCGCCGACCTCTCCCCGGCCCAACTCCGCGAGCACGTCGTCCTGGTCACCCAGGAGCAGCACCTGTTCCTCGGCACCGTCCGCGACAACCTGCTGCTGGCAGATCCGACGGCCGACGACGACCGCCTGGGCAAGGCACTGGCGGCCGTCGGCGCCGACTGGGTCGCCTCGCTCGACGAAGAGCTGGAGTCCCAGTCGTCCGGCGCCACCCTCGGCCCGGACCGGGTCCAGCAACTCGCCCTGGCCAGGGTCATCCTGGCCGACCCGCATACCGTCATCCTCGACGAGGCCACCGCCATGCTCGACCCCCGTACGGCCAGGCGTGCCGAACGCGCGCTCGCCGCCGTCCTGGAGGGGCGGACCGTCATCGCGATCGCCCACCGCCTGCACACGGCCCGCGACGCCGACCGGGTGGTGGTCATGGACAACGGCCGGGTGGTGGAGGTCGGAGCCCACGACGAGCTGGTCGCGGCGGGCGGGGTGTACGAGGCGCTGTGGAGGTCGTGGCACGGTTCACGGAGTGTCAGCGCCGAACACGATCCTCCGCAACGCTGACCGGTGAAGCCCAGGAGACGGTCAGACCTCGGCGCCAGAGGATCGGGCCGCGGGCTCGAGCGTGGAGTGAAGGAGAGACACGAGGCTCAAAGCCGGGACGATCCGGCCGAAGGCATCCACGCGAGAGAGCCGGCGATCGCTGCCCACACCCCTGACCCAGCGCACGGACACGCGGCCTCCAGAGGCTCGGAGGTGGTCAGCGGGCGATGTCCTCGGCGGCCGCGATGGCGCGCTGAGTGTCGGGCTGGGCGTCCGTGAGGGTCTTGTGGACGACGCCGATGGCGCCTTCGACTTCGGCGGCGATGGTGCGATTGGATTCACCGCGCTGGCGGCGGGCGAGGATGGCGGCGCGTTCGTCGTCGTCGACGACCGGTCGGCGGCCACCGGCCCTGCCGCGTTCGCGGGCGGCCCTATGCTCCCGTGGCCCCATCGATGCGCTCTCGGATCAGGTCGGCGTGCCCGGTGTGTTGCGCGTACTCCTCCAGGAGGTGGATGTAGATCCAGCGGAGGCTGACCTTGCCGGTCGGCGCCCCGGGGTCATCGGCCGGCTCATCAAGGTCGATGTCCGCAACCGCGGCATCGCAGGCGGCCGTCTCCGCGAGGAAGGCGGCGTAGTCGGCCTCGGCGTCGGCGTCGGCCACCAGGTCGAAGTCGCCGTCTTCGTACTCCTCCGTGATGTGCAGCTCGGGCAGGTTTTCGTGCAGGAACTTCTCCCGGAACCACCAGCGCTCGACTTCCGTCATGTGTCGCAGGAGGCCGAGCAGCGTCAGGTTGGACGGCTCCACGGAGGCGGTCTTCAGTTGCTCGGAGGTGAGGCCGGCGCATTTGCGCAGCAGGAACAGCCGGCGGAGCTTCAACCAGTTGTCCAGCATCTCGCGTTCGCCACAGGCCATGTCCGTCCGAGGTCCCCGCTCTACGTCGGGTGCTGTCCACGTCATGTCATCATCATGACGACCTGCGCAACCGATTTGCTCTTTGGGGGGCTCAGTGTTGAGACCGGCCGACAGCAGGCGGCGGATGCGCCGGACGGTTTCCACGTCCGATTCCTGGTAGTGGCGGTAGCCGCTGGGCGCCCGTTCCGGCCGGAGAAGTCCCTGCTGCTCGTAGTAGCGCAGCAGCCGCTCATGGACTCCCGTACCACGCGATGGTTCCCCGATGCGAACCGCTGTCCACCAACCTCAGCGGCCGGCGCCCCCTGAGCATCCAGAGGCGGACCCGACAGAGGGAGCGGCACCCCAAGCCGGACCAGCATCGCCGTCGTTTTCACGACCGCGAACCACTGACTGGCGCTCACCACCTGACCTGCGATAAGCGCAGGCCGGCGGTGCATCGTCACCTCAAGCACGAGTTGTTGCTGATCAGCGAGTTCGTTACTCACCGCGCTCGTGCTGATCTGCGGGATCGGCTGATCACATACGGCCCCACTGAGAAGCGCGCCGCACCGCAACGGAGACGGCATCCATGAGCGAGACAGACGCGCAGGCCGGCCAGCCGGACTCCGGCGTACGGAATCGCGGCATCTCGGGCAGAGATCCACCAGCAGCGTCCGATGCTCGGGACAAACCGCAGCCCAGCCCAGCCGAGCTTCCACCACAGCGAACGGACATCGCTTGACGTGCCTGCATTCAGCGCCCATACCTCGGCCGTCGTCCACGGTGGACATCCGTTCCGCACCGCCATTCGATCGATTCAGGAGGCGAACGATTCCGCCGGCCCTGGCTCGGTCACCAACGCCAGACACCGTGCTGTCTGGACGCAGCGAAGATGACAGTGAGAGCTGCTCCCAACCTGGGCACTGTCACTTTGATGCTCGCCTAAATACCGGTGTTTGTGTCATCGAAGATGACAGTTTCCAGCCGAAGATCAACTGTCACGAATGTGCCCAGAGGTGTCTTCAAGGCTCACTCGATCTTCGGCGTTGACGACGCGGGCCTCGCGTTGCGTTGGTGTGGGTCTGCGTGTCGCGATGCCAGGGCTCAAGAGACGAGATATCCCTGCCGTGAAGGAAACTGCTCTGGGCCGGGATGTGGGCCCAGAGCGGTCAGGCGCGTGCGGAGGGAAGATTCGAGGTTCAGGCGGTTATCGGGGGCCGCCGAGCGCAATTGGGGACTAAGGACTGTTTCTGGGATCAGGTGCGGAGCCAGATGATCAGGGCGATCGCTACCCGGATGAGAGGCTCCCTACTCGGACTCACTCCAGAGGTACCAGGGGCCGTGCCAGTGTTCGTAGAGATCCTCGCCCTCGGGCTCAGGCGGCTCGACCTCAGGGCTCCAGGCGAATCCGGTGGTACCGAGAAACCCGGTGCCGTCGATGGCGAAACGCACTCCGCCAGGGATCCTCTCAGCCCGTCCGACCGGGAACAGCCCTATCCATTCGTCTTCTGCGGGCAGCGGCGCGCCGTGTGAGATGGCCCGGGCGCGGCTGTCGAGGGCGGGGCGTGACAGGGCGAAGCGCGCCTCCAGGGGCGCACCCACGTATAGCAGGCCGCAAACCAGCAGAACGATCAGGGGCGGCAATGACCACACCGGCCATTCGCGACGCAACCGCGCTAAAGGTTCACGTCTGAACAGCATGCGGCCCAACGTGAGCAGCCATATGAGACCGATGAAGACCCAGGCATTGGTGATCAACGCCAGCCACATCAGGTACCAACCTGGAACGCTCGTCGCCCATACGGTCGCCAGGGCCGCGACGACCGCTGGCACGATCGCCACCGCCCGCCCAGGCCGCCAGGTGTCGGGGACGGTCTCCGCCGTGTCCATGCTACGAGCATAGAGATCCACTGTCAGCGGCGAGCATTAGGCCGCTCACGCAGAGACGACGAGGCGATCGCCCCCTCGCCGGATCGCTGCGACAGGTTCTCACCCGCTCCCGGTCACAACGGCTGACTCGTTCGGAGGGTCCGGAGTTGAAGAGAGCCTCTCACTGCAGGGATGGCCGGACGCCTGCGGTGGTCTGCCAGGGACGAATACCTTCGCCGGCCAGGAGCAGTGCTGCCTCGGGCAAGTCGAGATCTTCGACGGTCTCGGGTGGGTGCAGGCGGTGGGGCGCGCCCGGTTCCCAGAGGGCGAGCGGTTTGAGCAGAGCAGGGTCGACAGTTCTGATCTTGAGATGGTTGAGGACTCGTTTGGTGGCCGCAGTGGGGTGGTAGTCGTCGCAGAACTCGTGCCAGAGGGTGCCGGCCCGGGGGTCGTAGCGGCGTTGGTCCATGAAGTAGCGCAGCGCGTCCAGCAGGCTGCCGCCAAGGCGGACTTCGCCGACGATGAGCATTGCAGCGGCGCTGAGCAGCGGCCCAGGCTGGTAGGGGAGCAGGTCGCCGCAGAGCTCGTGCTGATCTGGGGGATCGGCTGATCGCATACGGCCCCGCTGAGAAGCGCGCCGCACCGCAACGGGGCCGGCATCCGTGAGCGAGACAGACGCGCAGGCTGCCCGGCGGGACCTCGTCGCACGGCAACGCGGCATCTCGGGCAGAGATCCACCAGCAGCGTCCGATGCTCGGGACAAACCGCAGCCCAGCCCAGCTTCCACCAGGCCAGCCACACTCCGCCTGAAGCCGCAAGACACGTCGGGCATACCCGGCTGCCGAAGAACTGCACCCACTCACGGCCCTCGGCCCGGCGCACTGACTCCTTGTCGCCCACGCGGACGCCTGCCAGATCCAGGACCGAGCCGTCGAACCCCTCCAGGTGCATCCCACACACGGCCTCGGAGCTCACGCCTGTAGCAGCCTCGATCGCCCTGCACGTCTCCAGCATCGCAACGACGCCGTACGCCAGTGAACGGACATCACTCGACGCGCGTACATCCAGCCCCAACGCCTCGGCCATCGTCCACGGTGGGCATCCATTCCGCACCGCCATCCGATCGATCCAGGAGGCAAACGATTCACCTGGCCGCGGCTCGGCCACCAGTGCCAGGCGTCGAGGGACGCCAACTGTCATTTCGAGGTCTCACTATCAAGTCAACTGTCATGAACCGTGCCGAACTGTCAGGTTGAGGGACGCTAGACACGTGCGTCGTCCGTGGGGGTGTCTTGACGTATCAAATGAATGCTTTTTTAATTCGATGGGAGGGCGTGATTCACCTCAGATCGACTCCGACCGGTTCATCGACGTCAGGGATGGAGCTGCGAGATGACCGTGGACGACCGCTTCGGCCCGGAGCTGGAAGAGACGCGCAGGAACCGGCTGCGCGGCACCGTCAGCGAGATCGTCACCGATCCGGTCTCCGACTGGGCCACCGACTTCTCCCACGTCGACCCCCAATGGGCCGCCGACCCGTACCCGATCCAGGACGACCTGCGGCAGCGCTGCCCGATCGCGCACACCGAGCGGTTCGGCGGGGTGTGGCTGCCCACCCGCTACGAGGACGTCGCCGCCATCGCCTACGACACCGAGCGGTTCTCCTCGCGGGCGATCATCGTCGGCAACGTCAAGCCGCCCCGGGAGCTCGCGCCGGTGGGCGCGGTGCCGCCGATCTCGTCCGACCCGCCTTTCCACCACGACGCGCGCAAGCTGCTGCTGCCCGCCTTCACCAAGACGGCGGTCGCCAGGCGCGAGGAATCCACGCGCGCGCTGTGCCATGAGCTGATCGACGGCCTGGAGGGGCGGGAGGTCGTGGACGCGGCCCGCGAGTACGCCCAGCACATCCCGATGCGGGTGATCGCCGACATGCTGGGCTTCCCGGCCGAGGACGCCGACCGGTTCCGGCGGTTCGTGGAGAACGCCCTGGAGAGCGTGAACGAGCCGACCGAGAAGCGGCTGGAACGCTTCGCCGAGCTGTCGGCGTACCTGGTGGAGCAGATCCACGACCATCTGGCCGACCCGCGCGACGACCTCACGACGTACCTGCTCGACGCCGAGCTCAACGGCGCGAAGCTGGACCCCGTCCACGTCGTCGGGACGATGACGCTGCTGCTGATCGCGGGCATCGACACCACCTGGAGCGCCATCGGCGCATCCCTGTGGCACCTGGCCAAAACCCCCGAAGACCGCCGACGCCTGAT
>NZ_JBIUBJ010000040.1:0-38664 GCF_044547985.1 Nonomuraea sp. NPDC052265 | reverse complement strand
AGGTCCTGCCACCCCGAGAGGGTAGCTGTTCGCTCCGCCCTACGACCGCAGAAATCACCCACCGTCACTGCTCCACAACCTTTGATCCAGATCCCAGTTCTCATAGTCATACAGGCGGGTACTCGCGCAGTCCGGCGCCGTTGATGCCTGCGAGACGGTGGAAGTCGTCGACCGTTTGCACTGCGGTGAGCCCGACGGTGTACCGGTAGAGGCGCAGTGGGGTGGCACGGTGGTTCAGGCCGAGGATGACGGCGATCTGGTCAGTGGTGAAGCTGTACTGACGTAGATATCGGCTGCGGCGGCGGCAATCGAGCAGTGTCTGATATCCGGCGCCGGACATGGGCTCAGGTCTCTTCGTGGTTCAGCGCGGGATCCGCGCGGGGCCCGTTGCCGGGTTCCGGCGGACGGTAGGCGGGCTCTGATGAGGAGCTCCAGTCTCCGCATGGGGTGATCGCCGGGGCGTTCGCATGGTTGTCGGTGACGTTGCGGCGGGTGCTACCGCAGGTCGTCGAAGTCTGAGGTCGACGGCCTGATCACGATGGTGGGGTGCGGACTTGACACCTGGAGTGCAGGTGGGCGTAGATACCGGTCCGACGTCCGTCCGTACGCGCGGTGTGGTGGGGCTGGGCGGACGGGCTGGGGTGGGTTCGCCTCGCGAAGGGGACGAGGCAAACCAACGCCGGCGTCTTTAGTTCAGACCGGTTCAGGCCGTCAGCTGGTACGCGAATGGGGGCAGATTTCCGCACTGGAAATTGGGGTAGCGGTCGCCTGCGCGATTAAGACCGCTAGGCCTTGGAGAATTCATTCTTGCAGGTCAAGCCGCTTTCGGCTGCGGCGGTGGACGGCCCGACTCGTCTAAAGACGACTCCTGGGAATATGTGTGCATGCGCCTCGTGGCTGGCCATGCTGCTCGCGCCCTGCTCTGCCGCTTCTGGTGTATCTCTCCATCACTTCTCTTTATCAGCAACTTGTAGTCGGCCTCGCCGAAGGCCGGCTGCTGCGGTGACCTCGCCGTGAGCGGCGAGCAGCTCCTGCGCCTGAGGGGGCCACCCGGGGTCCGGTCGTCCGCCTCGACTCGGTACGGCGGTACTGCCGTGGACTGGCGGCCATGAATGTGTACGGGCCCATGTGCCGCCCATGTGCGGCACGTACTCGGGCCGTTGGTTGTCCGCTGTGGGTATGCGGTGGCGGGCATGCCGACGTTTCTCGGACGTACCCGTGGTGTCTGTAGTGGGGGATCGCGATGTGAGCGGCGATCAGCTCGGCAACATCAGTGGGTGTCGCGGGTGGTGGCGTGGGCGGGTAGCAGAGGGAATGATCCCTTTTCGTTTTCCTGACGTGTTGGCGCGCGCGTTTGCTGGCGACGTTTTCCACCTAGTTCCATTGACGCTCGATACTGCGTCGATGTCAACCGAATGCGCACACGGCTCGCAGATTATTTTGAGCCCAATTTGGACAATGGGGTGCTGTTGCCGTTGTCCGGTGAAATGCGTGAAGAGTCGGGCGGGTCATTGGTGTCAAGTCGATCCGGCCGCCTTCTCGGAAGTTGTCTCGGCAGGTCAGCCATTGTTTCATTAGGTTAGCCTCTCCAGCCGTTGGGGTGACGGAATTTATTGGCCGGTCGACTTGCTGCCTGGGTGATGTGCGAGGGATGGTCGTGATGCAAACAAAAACACCGGCCGCACCGGGCCGGGAATGCGACCGGAAAGGGCATCGCGCAATGGCTATTCACATCCCGGAAACGACTGTTACCGAATATGTTTCCGATGACACGGAAACCGCCATCACTGCCCACGCCGACGCTGCGCCCCTGACGGCCCCTGAACGGGCCGACGCTGACGCCCCGAACGCCGTCCCCGCGCCGGATACCGATGTGCGCGTAGCGGCGGTGTGGGCGGCGCTGAGCGCCGAGTCGGGCGGGTCGGCCACGATGATCGGGGCGGCGGCCGGTCTGAGCCGGATGGCGGCGGGCAAGATCCTCAACGAGTTCGAGGCCGATGGTCGCGCCCGCCGTGAGCCGGGCGTGAGCGACGGCACCACGCGCGGCCGGGCGGCGGACCGGTGGTTTCCGATCACCACCGACACCGAGCTGACCGGCACCGCCGACACGTCCGCCCCGGCCCCGGCCCCGGCCCCGGCCTCGGCCTCGGCCCCGGAAACGCCGGATGTCACGCCTGAGGCAGCCCCCGCCCTGGATACGGACACTCCGGACGCTGACACGGTGCCCGCATCCGAGGAGGAGGCGCTCCCGGCCGCCATCGATTCGAATGATGCCGCCCCGGCGGAACACCCGGCCGATGGCGAGGAGAACCTGATCGCCGACGGCGCAGCCGATCAGGGCTCCGACGGGCCGAACGGCGAACTCGACTCGATCACCGACATGGACGCATTCGAGCCAGTGTCCGAGCCGGTGGTGGACGATCCGATGTGGGCACTCGTGAGAGCTGAGCTCACCGAGATCGGAAGCCTCCTCGGCGGGGTGATTCTGGCGAACGATGAGGGTAACGCCGTGATGGCGTTGGGGTGCCTGGAAATGGCGATGACGAAGGTCGCCTCGGTGCACCGTAACGCGCGGGCGGTGCTGACCGGCACCGCCGTCACGCCGACCCGCGCGGTGTCGGCCGCCCGGCCGGGTAGCGCCAGCGGCGCGGGTACGGGGAATGGGGTGCGGCCGGGGGCCTTGCGGGATCGGGTGCACGCCCACCTGATCGAGTTCCCGGACAAGGACTTCACCCCCTACGAGATCGGCAGGGTTCTGGACGCCTCCTCCGGCGCGGTGGCCAACGCCCTGGACCGCCTCGTGAACCTCGGGGATGCGTTGCTGACCTGTGAACGGCCCCGACGGTTCGCCCTCGCCCCCACGGCCCGGCCCGCCGTCAACACCGACGAGGGGGCCGACACCTACGGCGACTGAGCCGGGCGTGCGGGCGGGCCCCACCGGCCCGCCCGCCCCGGTCCCATGGCCCCGACCCAGGGCTCTCCGAGCCCACCACAACGCCGCCGCATGTGCGGCACAACCCCGGCCCGTGCCGGACGGTAATACCGCCTGGCCCCCTGATCACCGGCGCACCAGCCCCCAGTACGGCGGAACCCCACCCCCACCCATGCCCCATTCGGTCATCACTTCTGTTTCGCATGCTCAAAGAGAGGAACTGTCATGGCTCACGAGATCGAGATCTTCGCCAACGGTTCGGCCGGGTTCGCCGCCGCTGGGAAGCCCGGCTGGCACGGGCTCGGCTACACCGCGCCCGGCCCGATGACCGCCGAGGAACTCCTGTCCAACGCCGAGCTGGCCGGGTGGAACGTGCGTAAAGTGCCGGTCGGTCAGGTCACCGATCCGGTCACCGGCCAGCCGGTCGTCACCGATGAGGACTTCCTCGTGGTGCGTACCAACCCCGTCACCGGCCAACCTGAGCGCCTCGGCCGTGTCGGCAGGGACTATCAGGTCCTGCAGAACGAGGACGTGACCGGCTTCCTGCAGACGTTGGTGGACGAGTCCGGGGCGATCTTCGACACGGGCGGCTCGCTGAACGGCGGACGCCGGGTGTTCGTCACCATGCGCCTGCCCGAGCCCCTCATGGTCGGCGGATTCGATCAGGTCGACCTGTACCTCGCCGCGTTCTCCCGGCATGACGGATGGGGTTCGTTCGTCACGGTCGCCACCCCGGTCCGGGTGGTGTGCGCGAACACCGAACGAGCCGCGCTCGCCAACCACGCCTCGAAGTTCACTGTCCGGCACACCGGCAACGTTGCCGGGCGCATCGCCGAGGCGCGAGACGCGCTGAAACTGACCTGGAAACACGGGGAAGCCTTCGCGGCCGAGGCCGAGAAGTTGCTCGCGGTCCCGATGGGTGTGAAGGAGTTCCGTCAGTTCGCCAACCGGCTCCACCCGCTTCCCTCGGACGCAAAGGACCTGGCCAAGCGCAATCACGACCTAACGATGCGGGAGCTCGAGTACCTGTTCGCACAGGCCCCGACTCAGGAACCGATCCGGAACACGCGATGGGCCGCGTACAACGCGGTGACCGAGCGGCTGGACCACAGGAGTCCGGTATTCGGCAACCGCGACGTGGCGGCGGTGCGGGCCGGGCGGGCCCTGCTGGATGACCACGACAACGCCAAGATCAAGGCGCGCGCCTTCCGGCTCCTGGTTTCCGCGTAGCCCACAACGTCGCTGTCCGGTCCGGCTCCGACGTGGGCCGTACCGGACCCACACGGACTAACCCGACAACCGATCACAGAGGGCCGCCCGCCCCATCATCACGGGACGCGGCAGGCGACGAGTGGCCGGTTGGGGCCGGGGCACCCCGACCGGCCGGTACCCCGCCCCACGTACGTCATCCACCACTACTGAAGGAGATCGTCATGGGACGACTCGAAGACCTGGTCAGCCACTACGCCACCGCCGCCCGCTGGGAACTCAGCGAGGCCCTCAGCCGCATCGTCTCCCTCGATGATGAAGGCACGTTGGGTGACAAGGACCTGGGCCGCATCGCTTACGCCTACCAGCGGTTGTCGTGGTGGCAGCAGGTCACCGACCTCACGCACGGCTGCGAGGAGACGCTCGACGGCGGGACCGCGCTGTTGACCGTGCGGCAACAGGCACGTGAGTCGCTGATCAACGCCCGCCCTGTGAACAACGGCGGCTTGTTCGCCCAGGCGATGGCCGAGGTACGCAGAGGCGGCGCGCGTGCCTTTCTGGACGCGACCGAGAAGCTCGCCGAGGCGATTGCCCTTCCCATCGATCACGGCGTTCGTCCGGCCGACACCGATATCCCGGCGATCGAGCGAGCCTCGGTCGAGGGCGACCGTTCGTGACGCCGTGGGCGAGCGGTTCCCGGATCGAGCGGACGGGCTGGGAAGGGGCCCACGTGATCGCGAGGTCCCAGGCCGCTACCAAGCAGTCTGCCCGTCTCGCTGGGCACGGTGGCACGGTGGGCGGTGTTGGGCTCCCTCAACCCCGACTCGAACGGACCAGAAGCACGAGGCCGAGGCGGTAGCGCGGGCGGCGCGGACGACCAGGATTTCACGGGCGCGGGTTCGCGCAGAGCCGGGTGGCCGTTGATCGCGCTTCCATTCCCGCGCGGCGTCTCTCGTCATCGACGAACGCGTGTGCCGTATCCGACGCGGCGCTTTCCAGCCGCCCACCGTCCACTTGCCCGGCCTGCGCCTCTTTGCCTCTTTGGCGCGCGCCTAGTCCGGTGGCCACTCCATGAGCCCCCCTCACCGATCACCCGACGAAAGGAAGACACGCGATGGATCATCACCGCCAGTCCGGCCCTCTGCCCCCGATTGGGGAAGCGGACAGTAGTACCCCCGCCTGGCACATCGGCGGGATCCAAGCCGGGCAGGAGCGGCACTCGTTCGATCGGCTGATCGCCGAGAAGATCACCGCTGCCCGCCACGCCTTCTACACGGCGGCAGCAAAGGCGATCTTCACATTGCAGAACGGGCGACGGCTTTCCAGCGAGAAGTTGTTCGCCGCCGCCTACGCCCAGGCATCGCGAGCCTGGTGGGATCTGGTGGATGAGGAGATCACCGGCAAGAAGCTGGCCTCCGATCACGCGCTGCGGCGGGTGCGCTCCTGGGCCCGCCACTACCTCACCGGAGAACCTCCGGCGGCCCTGCCAGGCACATTGTTCGATCACGCCCTCGCCCACGCCTCACGCATCGCCGCCCGCGACTTCCTCACCGCCAGCGGCCAGCTCCTGATCCAGCACCTCGCCGAGTCCGGTGATGGAGCCGATGTTCCGGCTTCAGGTATGCCCGTGGACAACCACCACCCCGCCAGCACGCCCCCGAACCCGGTAGTACTCCCGGCGGTTCCCTCAGCGACGGCGGACGCGCTGTGAATCTGCAACCAGCCGTGTCAGCGCGTCCCGGCGCTGGCGTCATCACCCGACGAAGGGACAATCCCATGTGGAACCCACAGCACCCCGATGCCCCGATCCCCGCACCCGACACCGGTACCGCCGCCACTTCCGGCCCCGATCAGAGTGAAGCGCCGTCGGTGGAGGTGGTCATCGAGCAGGCCCGCCAGATACGGCAGCACAACGCCGACACCATCGGACGGCGGCTCAGCCAGGGCCAGCGGCTGAGTGCCGAGGTGCTCTACGACATCCTGCACGCGCAAACGCTCGCCGGTTGGTGGCTGCTCGTCGACCGGCAGATCCAGCACGCCCGAGGCGGCCGGGGCCTGACCCCGGCTCATGCAACGGCCAGGTTCGTCACCTGGGTCAGTCCCTACCTGGACGACGACACCACCACCCCTGACACCGCTGGGACCGTGGGTGCCCTCGGGCTGCACTGCGAACACGAACTCGCCCTGGCCCACTTCGACCGGGCCTTGGCCCTCATCCGGCAGGACGCGGCTCGAACCTTCCTGGCTCAAGTCAAGACACTCGTGCCGGCCTCCTCGGTGAAGCAGGCTCCCAGCAGCTCGGCCGGGCCGGAGGCAAAGGCATGAGCAACAGCGCCGCCACCGGCGAACCCATCCCCACTGTGCCGGAGGTCTCCTCGACACACCCGCTCGCATCGGGCTGTGGGGGCAGCTCACGGGTGGAGTCCTTCCAGATGATGGCCTGGCGATGGGACATCACCACAGCCAAGAAGCTCACCCGGAACCGTGCAGCCGAGGTCCGGATCGAACCCAATGAATGGGCGGGCATGCTCCGGTTGGTTGCGATCAACCGCGAGCACGCCGCTCAGGTGGACCTGTCCGTGCCGTTGATCATGGCCACGGTCCCGAACGGCGGGATGCTGATCATCGACGGCTGGCACCGCTTGTACAAGGCTCTGACCACCGAAGTGTCCGAGCTGTACGCCGTGGTGCTCACGGCCGAGGAGGAGCTCGCCTGCAGGATGCACGGCGGGGAGAAGGGACAGGGCTGCATCACGTAGTGCCTGACCCGGTGGCGTAGGAGGCATGCCCCGCCCAGCACATCCGTAGTGCGCTGGGCGGGGCATACCTCCTGCACCACCGGCTCACATCGGCTTGGTGGAGTCCGCTTCAACAATTCGAGGATGCTTCCCTGCTTTGATCAGCTCGAACCGCTCCAGTAGCGCTTGAGGCGTTGGGTTTTGCAGGAGATACGGGTTGGGCCCATACCCGAAAACGCTCACGTAGGGCTCGGGCTTCTCCGGCACAGGCTTGGCCATTTTGACGAGGGGTCCGCCGCCGTCCGAGGCGTTGAGGTTGCGCGGGTGGAGGGTGTGGCCGATGAGGCGGAGCACTGATTCGATGGGGAGCAGGTAGTCGAGGAGACTGGTTTCGTCGTCGTCGGTCAAGGTGGGGTCGTGAGGCCGGTTGCGGTTGTGCAGGTCGACTTGCCCGGCGTTGGCCAGGTGGTCGTGGAGGCGGCCTTCCAGCCATCCGGCTTCGCTGCTGTTGAGCGTCTCGTCCTCATTGGATTCGTAGCGTATGAGGAGGGCCCGATACCAGTGGTTCCGGCCTTTGAGCTGCTGGAGGACTCGCTGGCGTAGTCCAGGGGTGGTGGCCTTGCCGACGTAGGCTCCCCATCGGCCCTCGGTGTCTGGGCGGTCGAGGAGGATATAGGCGCCAGGGACGTTCCAGCCCCGTTCGAGGCGGTTGGCGTGGTCTCGGTCGAGCAGAAGCATGCCGGCGACCTTGTGCTTGGCTCGGATCTTGATGGGGTTGTTGAGGTCGTGGGAGAGGCTGACGATGAGCGGGGACGGGGCGAGCCGGACTGCGCACATGGAGGTGTCTCCTTCACCTGGGCCTGCTGGAGACCTTCCCGGACAGTATCGGTTGCATCGCTATCTGTGACTATGTCTTTAGGGAAGAAACGAGTAGCTCACGCTGCCCGGCAGGGGCACGCCCGGCCAGGCAGCATGTCAAGGCAGGGCGGGGGCGGTGAAGGGCAACCATGGCCCCGTTAGGGCTGTACGTGGTGGTGGGTCATGCAGTCAGCGTGGGTCGGGTTGGCCAGTAACAGGGTGGGCGGCCGGGCGGGTGAACCCGATCAGGTCCCCGCGCTGGTAGGTGCCGATTTGGACGACGGTGTGCTGGTGGGGTGCGTGGATCATCTGGCCGTTGTCGAGGACGATGCCGACGTGTCCGGGGCCGTCTGCTTCCATCCGGAAGAAGGCGAGATCGCCGGGTTGTTCCTGGCCGAGCGGGATGACCGGGCCGTGCCGCCACTGGTCGGCGGCAACACGGGGGATCGAGATCCCGGCGGTTTGAAAGGCGCGCATGGTCAGACCGCTGCAGTCGAAGGATGCAGGTCCCTCGGCTCCCCACAAGTACGGCTTGCCGAGCTGGGCGTGGGCGTAGGCGAGTACAGCGGCGATCTGCTCGCCAGGGATGAGCGGGGCGCAAGTCCCGGCCAGGGCGTCGACGGTGCGCTGGGCGAGCGGCTCCCACTGGGCATAGGCGTCAGGGCGGGCAGAGCGCTGAACGGCTTGGGCGGCTCTGGTGAGCGGCATCTGCTCCCAGCGGGGCACTTCGACCAGGCGGTCGTAGAAGATGCCAGTGGCGTAGCGGGGAGTGAGGATCTGCTCGGGTGTTCCCCAGCCTTGCGACGGGCGTTGCTGAAACAGGCCGAGGCTGTCGAGATGGCCGTAGCGCAGGTTACGGAGTTGGGATTCCTGCAAGGCGGTGGCGACCGCGATGACGGCTGCTCGTACGGGCAGACCCCGCTCCATCGCGGTCTGGACGATGAGCGAGGCGTTGGCCCGCTGATCGGCGTCCAGGTCGAGAGCCGTAGGCGCCGGAGCTGAGGCCGCGACCGGGCTGCTCTCCGGCCTGCTCGTCGTCGCGGGTATGGTCGCGCAGACGACACCGGGCGTCCCGGAGGTGCTCAGGAGGCTGGTGGCGGCTGCGATGAGGGCCAAGACGACGAGCAGCAGGAGGGCGGCGCCGGCCGCGGCGGCCTTCACCTCGGTTCGTCTCCGACGCGGACGGCAGGCATGGTGGCGAGTTCAGGGTGCGGCTGGTCCGTGCCGGACGGGTCGTGGATCCGGCCGAGGGGTAGGTGTGGCCAAGCGCCCGCAAGGTCGGCGAGCCGCATCCGGGACGGATGCGCATCGGCTCCGAGGGGGAGCCAGATCGCCCCGGCGGGGCCGTCCCCGTCGCTGGTGTGGACGGCGGTGGCTAGCGGAATGCCCGATTCGGTGAGGAGTTTGCGCAGGTTTGCTTCGCGAGCGGCGCTGGGCAGCCAGAACAGCACAGGGGTGTTGATGCCGGTGGCGTCGGCGAGGTTGCGGTAGTCGTGCAGCTTGTCGGCGACACGCTTGAGGGTTTCGGTGCCGGTGTCGTGTTCGAGGAAGAAGTTGATCTCGTTTCTGTTCTCTCGCCACTGGCCCCAGGCGTCGGGACGGGCCAGGTCGCCCCAGAGCTTGGCGCATTGCTGCTCAGACCACCAAGCCCTTACCTCGGCTGTGGCTTCGGGGTCTGCCGAGGCATGGCGGGCCTGGTGGTGGAGGCGGGAGAAGAAGTCGTTGACGCCGACCTGGTGGTTCAGGCGGGAGGAGACGGCGATGGGAATGTCAGGGTTGTAGCCGAGTTCCTTGACGCTGATACCCCAGCGTTCGGCCAGAACGGCGGCTCCGGCCTTGCCGAGTACCCAGTGGATGGGTGCTGAGCCTGCGCCGTATCCGGCCCAGGGCCGGAAGCGGGTGACGGCGTTGAGCAGGCAGAGGGTGTTCATGCGCTTGCGTGTGGACTGGGGGATGCCGAAGAAGATGCGCTGGATCTGGTGAGTGGTCAGGACGCGGTGCCGGTGCAGGTAGGTGAGGATGTCGTGGTCGCGGGGGGTCAGCCGCGCCGACAGGGCGGGCAATGTGGCGCGGTCGAGGCGGGGCTGTCCGGCCGGGATGGGGAGCACGTTCATGGGCGTCTCCTTGCGGGTTGATCGGATGGTGGACTGGCTGGAGCAGACGCACGGCTGTTGCAGCACGCCGGCCCTTTTCGGATCTGCGGGGCGAGCGTGTGGCTGGTCAGCAGAGGCGGGTGCGGTTCAGCGGGTGGATGGTGCGCCGTAGCGCGGGTCGCGGCTGGAGGCGCGGCGGCCTTCGCGGTCTGTGCGCGGATGAGAGGGAGCGGCGTTCTTCGAGGCAGTGAATCCTTCGCGGGATGCCTGCCGGATCTCCGTCTCCCGGCCTCCGACCGCAGCGGGCAAGGGGCGGGTGCGCAGGGTGAACGCGGAGGTTTGCTGGCCGTCGATGATGAGGCGGGCGGCGGCTTGGTAGGCGCCGAGGTGGGTGAGGTCGTGCGGGCTGATCAACGGTGCGGTGTGGTGCTTGAGGTCACCTGCGTCTTTGGGTGAGGCGTTGAAATAGATCTTGTTGCGTGCGTCGGCGGACAGGGCCTCGCGCAGGTCGGCGGGGAGCTGGTCGAGGTGCTGATGGGCCAGGACGAGGGAGAGGCGGTAGCCCCGCGCCTCGGCGAGAACGTCGTTGATGTGGCCGGGCAGGTTCAAGAAGTTGTGGCACTCGTCGATGACGAGCGAGGCGTCGGGCCGGTCAGTTTCGGGGAGTTCGGAGCGGCGGGTGGCGGCTTGCCAGGTGTGGGCGAGCAGGATGGAGCCGAACAGCCGGGCGGCATCGTCGCCGAGGATGCCCTTGGGGAGCCGGGCCAGGATCAGTCCGCCTCGGTCAAGGAGCCTGCCGATGGGGACTGTGGTGTCCGGGCTGGCCAGCGCCTGCCGGACGAACGGACGTAGCAGGACGGCGCGGAGCTTGTTCATCACCGGGCCGATGACGGTGGCCTGTCCTGCGGGGGTGAGGGCTTCGTAGGAGTCCCAGAACCCTGCCAGCAGCTCATCACCGAGCTTGCATATGGTCCGGGCTCGGAAGGCCGAGTCGGTCAGCAGCCGGGGCACATCGGCCAGGGTCGCCTTGCGGCCCAGGACATGGGTGAGGGTGAGACAGGTGGAGCGGAGCAGGTCATCCACCCGCGGTCCCCAGGCTGTGGAGAAGCAACGGTGGAAGATGGTGACGACGGAGTCGACGGCAAGGGCGGGGTCGTGTCCGGCGAGGATATTGATCGAGGGCGGCGGCGCGGGGTCTTGCGGGTCGAACACCACAGTCTTGCCGACTGCTCGCTTCGGGAGCCGGTTGAGGATGTCGGTGACCAGGTCGCCTTTCGGGTCGATGACCAGGGCGCCTCGCCCAGCATGGGCGTCGGCGAGCACGAGGTTGGCCAGGAGAGTCGATTTGCCGACGCCGGTGCCACCAAGCACGTGGGTGTGATGGCGTGCGTCGGCCACGGGCAACGCAACGGGCCGCTGGGGGCCGCTGTCGGCGTCGCCCAGGACGCGGGCCGTCCCTCCCGCCGTGGCGCGGGGTATGGCCGGGGACGGGGCGATGGGGCGGGCTCCGGCGCGGGTGACGCCGGGTGCGTCGATGTCCCATGGCAGGTGCGCCAGTGCTGCCAGCTCGTCGACGGACAGCAGGTAGCCGCTGTCGAGGCGGCGCGAGCTGACCGCGCGACGGGGGAGCCAGAGGCGGGCTCGGCGGAGGTACTGGTGGCCGCCGCTGAAGAGGGCGAAGACGCCGGCCAGGGTGTGTGCTTGACCTCGTAGCCATCCGCGAACCAGATCAGAGGAGCCCATGCCATCGTGGCGGGTGCTCATCGGACTGTTTGCCGGAAGGCCGGTGGAGGCTGGTTCGCGGCTGGTGGCGACGGCGTAGCGGATGGCGACCGTGTAGCGCGCTTGACCGGCTTTGGCGAGGATGGCGCGGACTTGTTCGGCGCGTTCGGGGAATTCGCGGGCCAGCTCGCTCGCGCGGTGGTGGCCTCGCGTATCTGACGGTAGGGGAAGGATCTCGTCGAAGACGCGGCCGAGGCTATTGCGGCTGCCTCCTCCGCGCAGGCGGGCGGCTGCCCGGTAGGCGTGGCGCAGGCGTTTGCCGGTGGTGGGCCGGGCCAGGATCTGTACGACAGCGTGTTCGCCTTCGCGCAGTCCGCTCATGGCTTCCAGCAACGATCGAACCGGGTCGTGGCTGTGGTCGGTCTTGAGCGGGAAGTGTTCAGGTGCGGCTGGCACGAGCCGCCCGCCCGTGGCCTTGGTGCCCTCAGAGAAGGGTGGGGTGGCGGGTCTGGTGGTGGTGGTCGCGCCTGGCCATGCGGCGTGAATGGCCTTCTCCACGATGCCGGGCGGGATTAGGCCTGGCACCCACAGGCGGACGCGGATTCCGGCGTCGCTGCCGTGGTACTCCCACACCAGGTGCGGCTGACCGGTGAAGGCACGTTTCCATGCCGGCCGGAGCAGGCCAACGAGTTGCCGCCACAGCACTACGGCCCCTTCGGGGTCGCTGCGAGGCGGGCTGGCGATCTCGATGAGCTGGGCCTCGGGCGCCATATCGATGTGGTGGAGCCAGCCCAGCACGTAGCGCGCGGCGGCGGCCATGGACCAAATGACGGCGAGGGCCGCAGCGAGACGGGGCCCGTAGGCGAGGGCGAGTTCAGGCAGGTGGGCGGGGAGTTCGGCCAGGAAGTCGAGCGTGGTCTGGACATCGCGGTCGTCGATCCCGCACAGCAGGCACGACCCGTCCAGGTGAGGCGACGGAGCGGCGATCACAGCGGGTCGCTCTCCTCGTCGTGGTCTTCGTCCGGGAAGCTGGAAGCGGTCTGGGCCGGTGAGTGACCGACACGGTCTGGAGGTGGGTCGTGTTGGTCGAGTTCGGCCAGGTGGGCGGGATCGGTAGTGATCAGCTCGACCTCACGGGCGGAGGCGATGACGTGGAAGGCGGCTCGGCTGGCGGGGCCGGCGACCAGGAGCGCCTCGCCGCGCTCGGCGGTGAGCAGGAACTGGCGTTCTCCGTCGGTCAGGTCGAAGGCGTCTCCGACCGTGCCGATGGCCTGCGGTGCCTGGCGCAGGAGGATCTGGTTGGCGGCGTTGGCCACGATCGCCTGCCCGAGCTCGGAGCCGAGCAGGTCGGCTGCATCTTGGGTGACGACGGCGAGCCCGGCCCAGTGCTTGCGCGCGGCCTTGGCCATTCGGAACAGGAACCGGGCCCCCTCGGGCTCCTTCATCAGCAGCCAGGCTTCGTCCACGACGACGAGGCGCTTCTTGCGGTTGCGCGGGTTGGCCACTCGCCGCCAGATGGCGTCCAGCGCCAGTAGCGTGCCGACCGCTTTCATCTCCTCAGGCAGGTCACGCAAGGAGAAGACGGTCAGGTGTCCGGCCGGCTGCGTGGTGGTCGGGCCGTCGAACAGGTCGCGGTAGGAGCCGGAGACGTAGGGGGCGAGCTGCGCCGCCAGTTCCGTCTCCACGGAACCGGCTGCTTTGGTGTTTTTGGTAAGGGTCGTGGCCAGATCGGCGAGCAGCGGCGCAGGCCGAGTCCAAGTGGCCGGGTCGTGGGTGATCCCGGCCGCCTGGTAGGTGGCGATGATCGCCGAGTCGAGCACAGCCCGCATCTGCGCGGTGAGCTGCCCGCCGAGCATGGTGGCGATGAGAGTCTGCAGGAACATTGCTCGACGCGACAGCACGTTGTCACGAGGCCCCTGGCTGACGGGCAGGTCGAAGGGATTCCATCGCACTCCGGCCGCGCCGAGGTGCACATAGGTGCCGCCGACCGCTCGTGCCAGGCGGGCGTATTCGTCTTCGGGGTCAACGACGGCGACCTCGACCCCTTGGTAGAGCAGGCGCAGGGTTTCGAGTTTGGTGAAGAAGCTCTTGCCCGCACCGGAACGGGCCAGGACGACGGAGTTGTGGTTGTCCTGGGCGTAGCGGTCCCACAGGACGATGCCGGAGCTGGTGGCGCTCAGGCCATACAGGACCCCTGTCCCTCCGACTTCGGTCGTCAGGTCAGGGGAAGTGAACGGGAAGGCGGCGGCCAGCGCGGTCGTGTCGAACGTGCGTGTCGCGTTGAGCGAGTCAACACCCAGCGGAAGGGTCGTGGTCCAGCCCTGCAGGGCACGAAACGTCGTCGGTTGGGCATCGAGCAGCAGCGAGGACGCGAGTGCCCGGACGCGTTCGACCTCGGCGGCCAGTTCCGGCTCCGAGGGTGCGTGGATGGTGAGGTAGAGACCGACTTTGAACAGGCGGCCGTGCCCTCGGGCGAGGCTGTCGGCCAGGTCGGTGGCATCGTCGGCGGCGGCCTCGGCCGTGAAGTCGACAAGTCTGCCGTGTTGGGCGTCGGCGCGGTTGGCTGCTTCGAGGCGGGCGAGCTGGCGGCGCAGCCGCATCGCGGCGACCTGCTGCGGGATGGGTTCCACGTGCAGGGACACGTCCAGGCGGCCCGAGTAGGTGAGCAGGGGTTCGAGCCAGCCTGCGCCGACCTCGCGCGGGTATCCGGCGACGGCGAACGACGCGCAGACGGCGTTGGGCAAGGTGACGGACCGTACACCGACCTGCACAGCAGTCGGGTGGAGCAGCGTCCCAGAGTCTTGACCGTGGAGATGGCGGTGAAATCTCACGTGTTCCTCACGAGGTGGTGTGGGTCTGCGCCGTCGCGGAGATCGGCTCATCGAGGAGGGCCTGACCGAGCGGATGCCAGCTGCCGGGGTCGAGACACTCAGTGAGTGCTTGGGCGGCTTGTTCGGCGTCCAGGACGCGGGTGGCGATGCCGAGTGCGGCCAGGCTGCGTTCGGCTTCTGCGGCCCTGCGCAACACGACCGCGGCCGAGGCGTCGCGTCGTACCGGGCGCCGTCCCCGATTGGTGGCGGGATGGTCGCGGAGCACGACGAGCACTTGCCGGGTCAGTAGCTCACGCGAGGTGTTCAGCTCGGCCAGGTAGCCGGCGTGCTCGCGGGCAGCCTGGGCCAGCGCCGGATGCGGCAGCTCGTCTGCCTGATGCTCGATGCTCTGGATCAGGTCGGACAGGTCCGCAGGCCGGGCGCGGGCCAGAAGTTGCACGGGAGACTCAAGTGAGTTCAGCCATCGGCCGAACGCGCCTACCAGCGCGCTCTGCTCGCTGGTGGTGCGCAGGTGGAAGGACAGGGTGCTGGTCTCCACCAGCACAGCGACGCCTCCGTCTGCGAGTTCGAGTGCACCGTCGGTGCGGATCGCCCGTACCGGCAACCGCAGCGGTGCGGGCAGCTTGCCCCGCAGGCGGCACCACCGGGGCGGCCCGGTTATCCCCTCAGGTGCGGCGACCAGTCTTTTCGGAGTCCGGGCGAACGACAGCGCGGTCCAGGCGAACCGGTCCAGGCTCAGGCCATCGCGTCGTCCGAGGGCGACCGTGATGCCGAGGGCGATGAGTGGGAGCAGGATGGCGGCCAGGATGACGACGGGCAGCAGCTGGTGGAACAGGTAGTAGATGCCGGCGGAGATGCCACCGGTGAGGGTGATGATGAGGATCTGGCGGAAGGTGAGCCCGTAGGCGATCTTGTCCGGCTGGTTGATGTCGGAGGGGATGCGGGCCAGCAGTGGCGGCGGTTCAGCCTCGTGCTTCATCAGCCCTCCCATCGTGGCTGACGACCAGCGCCCGGGATGCGGCGAGGTGGCGGATCGAGTCGCAGGCGGAGTTGGCCCGGGCGGGGGGCGCGGGTGGGCATGCCGGGAAGCCGATCCTGAACCCAGGGCGGGCGGGGCCGTATCCAGGGCCGCGCGGTCGTCGCGGTGGGCGGTGTGGGTGGGGGCGGCACGCGGGTGACAGGGAAAGGCAACTTGAGCTGCGTGCCCTGCCTCGTTCGCCTGCTGGTGGTGGATGCGGCTCCAGGTATTGGCGCCGCTGCTGCATGGGGTTGCAGATTGAGCGGCAGTGCGAGCTGCTGCCAGGTGGGCGTGCTGCCGGGCATGGCGGCTCCCGATGATGAGCTGGGTGGAATGCGTGGGCCGGGGCGGCGGGGCCCGCGCGCTCGTGGACCTTGGGGGCCGCTGGGGCGGCCTCGACCTGATGTCCTGCCGCGCCGGTGCGCGGCTCGCGCAGCACCCTTGGAGGTAGCTGTGCGCCCGGCCTTGCCCACGGCGCGGGCGGCGCCGAGCGTCTTGTAGACGATTACGGCCTTGAGCAGCCGCTTCAGCATGTTGGGTTGCCCCTGCTGCCAGATCGTCCTGGCCACCCAGCCAGGAATCTTGATCAGCACGAACAGGACGCCGATCACGATGAGCGCGTCCAGAGCCCGGTTCGCGGTGGGCTTCACCAGCGCCTCTACCGCATCGCCTGTGCCTGGGGCCGCGGGTCTGAGCGGGTAAGCGGCGGCGGAGTCGGTGAGGAACAACTTGAACGCCAGGATCAGGCCGAGGGCCTGCAGGATCTGGAGGGCCAGCAGACCGGACAAGGACCGCCACCACAGCTTCGCGATTCCCTCGGTCTGTGGGAGCGCGTGACACAGCAGAGCGAGTGGTGCGGCGATGATCAGAAACAGCAGCAGCGTGACCCGGATGATGCCGATGAAGGCGAGCAGGAAACCCATCAATGCCGCCACGCCGACCAGCAGCACGAGAAAGAGCAGGGTGCCTCTGGGGTCTTTGATCAGGCCGTCGACCTTGGCGGCGATCAGGTTCCCGGCCCGCTGCCCGTCGACCCCGTCGCCGAGCAGCGCGGTGACCATGGCGTTGGCCAGTTCGATCGCGTACTGGCAGATGGTCAGTGAGGTGTTCAACGCGATTACCGCGACCACCAGACGCGGGATGACCTCGCCGAGTGTGGTGGAGGTCTGGGCGCTGCCGTAAGCCATCACGATCACACCGCCTGCCAGCACCATCAACACCAGCAGCGCATTGGCGACCAGCCGCACGTGACCGGACAGCTCCTGAACCCGCTCCAGCATCATGGGCGGCGGGGCGGCGAGCAGGACGCTGCCGACCAGGACGAAGGCCGGGTTGATCGCATCGGTCACCAGGCTGGTGAACCAACCGTTCATCGCCTGATTGATCTTGCATCCGATGTCCATCCACCCGCACTCCTGCACACCTGTGGTCGGCGAGGAAGGCGGCGACTGCTGGGCTGATGGGATCCAGGTCACCTGCGGTGATAGGACCGGGCTGGCGGAAGGCGAAGGCGCTGGCGTTGGTGTGGGTGCCGGGTCTGCGTGTGCTGGCGCGGTGGCGGCGAGCCCGGTCAGGAGAGTGACCAGAACCAGGGCCATGGCCGGCCAGGGCAGCCTCCGGAGCGGCCGGAGGCGTGGGAGCTGCGGCATCGTCAGGCTCCGACGATGCCCTTGAGGATGGTCACCAGAAGGGGTGCCAGGACGGCGATGCCGTAGCCGAGGGCGGCGTAGCGCAGGGTCTTCTTGGCGGCCTCGACCTCGCCGGGGTCGCCGCCGGCCAGGATGTAGCGGACTCCGCCGACGGTGAGGAAGAGGGTGGCCAGAGCCACGAGCAGGCCGACGATGACGTTGCGCAGATTGTCGACCACCGCGTTCAGCGAGGACGGGGCCGCTGCCGTGCTGGCCAGAGTCACGCTGGTGGCGTTGGCGTAGGCGGCGGCATGGGCGATGGCGTATTCGAGCAGGGTGCCTACGACAAGGCCGCCGAGAACGACCAGGACGACAAGGAAGATCTTGAGGCTGTGGGTCTGGGATGAGGCGGTGCGGCGCGGGCGGATCATGTACTACCTCCCAGTGCGGTGGTGCGGTCGAGCTGCGGTTGCGGGTGGTTGTGCAGGGCGAGGGCAGTGCGGAGGTGCCGGTCGGCTGCGGGGCCGGATGGGCGTCCTCCTTCAAGAGCGGAAGCGTTGGGCTGGGCCGGGTGACAGGGACCGGTGACCAGGTGGCCCGCTGCCGAGGACCGACGCCCTCCGCGCTGCCTTCTCAACTGGCTAAAGACCAGGCCGAAGAGTTGAGTTAGGACATCGGAGCCAGCGGATTTTGCGCACGCTTTGCTGCTCGTCTCACGTCGACACCGATGCCGTTGCTACCGGTTGTGCTTGAGAAGGGCCTGGTAGAGGGCGTTTTCGGCGCGCTGACGGCGCTTGAGCGCGGTGCAGTAGAGCAGGCCGCGGCGCCGGCAGTAGGAGCTGAGCGAGACGTCCTCCAGCCGCGTGAACCCGATGAGTTCCGCCTCCAGTTCAGTGATGACCCCGTCGGCGACCGCCTGAGCCAGGAGCAGGTCGGGGTGACCGGCCGGATAGGCGAGCGGATGCTGCCGCTCGTCGGGGCGGTCGATGAGATCGGGATCGGCCAGCAGGCCGGGCCGCTCCGAAGCGTAGGCGCGCAGAACTGTGAACTGGGCGAGCCGCGACAGCCGCAGTACCGGGTGCGACCAGGCCAGCTTCACCCGAGTCAGGGCCTCGATGTAGGCGGCCAGCACTTCGGCTTCCAGGTCCTCCCGATCGGCGCGGGCAAGGCGGCCAGACTGCCCGGGGTAGATCTTGTCGGTGAGCGTGGTGGCGAGGCGGCGCAGCATTGGGATGGCGAGTGCGACGGCGGCGACCATCCATGCTCCTCGGTGGGTGCGGGCCTGGTCGATGAGGTGCCGCCAGACGTGGTCGCGGGTGGTACGCGAGCAGGACGGGTGCAGCAGGATCGCCCGCAGTTCGTTCATCGGAATCGGCCGGGCGGGGAGCCCCTGCCCGAGTGCGGCGCCGTCGACTGACAGCGGGGACGGGCCGCGCATGAGCAGGTTGAAGGCGTGCTCGGCCACGTCCAGCGCCAGCGAGCTGGCCAGGCCGGAGACGGGAAGGTCTGTAACGGACCGGCAGGAGGTGCCGGACAGGTCGCCGAGATCGGAGGGGAACAGCTGGAGGGCCGTGTTGTTGGCGGTCGAGCTGGCGATGTCCGAAGACAGGCGGATCGAAGAAGGCTGAGACATGGCGACGCTCCCGGAAGACGAGATCGGTTCGGACGTCGCCATCCCGCCAAAGGCCCTGGGCAAGAACCGGGCAGGAAATGATCAGACTTCGGGCACAGCAAAGATCAAGTCTGTTTTGGATCATGTCGCCGAACTAAGGATGACCTGCGAAGACGTAAGGAAGTGGCGCATTTGCGCGCTGGCCGGCACGAGGTCGCACTCCGCGCCTCTTGCGTCCGAAAAGCGGCGTGACCTGCGGTAACGGGATGGGGGCGAAACTCCTAGGTCAAGCTTGAGTCAAGCGGGCGGTCCCGAGCCTGGTCCCGTAGCTCGGCGGTAAGCGCCGTTGAGGACATGGCAGGCCATCGGCTGCTCAGAGATCCACGCCTGCGCTGTCTGGACGGTTGGGGAGGGCGATGGGCGCGCTGGTGCGGAGCATGCGAGCCTCGGCCATGGCGCTGGAGATGACGGCAGAGACGGCGTCAGCGGCGCGGCGTCCCGCCAGCTCCTGGATCTCCCGGGGAGGGTCGCGGTCATCGATGATGAAGAGGGTTTCGTTGTGGGCGGCATGGGTGCGCACATGCCAACCGAGCTGACGTCCGGCCGCTCGCGCTGCTCGCCGAATGTCGGCAAGCTCTCCCAGTTCGGCGACCGCCTCTTGGTCGAGTATGAGCTGGCCATAGAAGCCGCGGTACTCCGGCTTGAGACCGGCAGCCATCATCGCCTTGATCCGGTCGACGAGCTTCACGAAGCGGCGCTGGGCCAGTTCGTCCTTCCGGCTCGACACGCGAACCACCTCCCGCTGACACGGCCTGGGCCCGTGTCTTCTCAGCGTAGGCCGACGCTGCCCAGCAACGGTGGTCAACCCAGGTGAAAGCTGAGGACAGGCAGTGTCCGAGATATGTACAGGGCCTGGACGGAAACGCTGTGACCTGCGAAAACGTATCTGGGTAGCGGTGTGCTTGTCGGCCACGGCAGGACATAAAGATGCCGGCCCGGCAAGGAAAGGGGCCAGGCCGGCACACCACCGAGCGGGCCAGAGCTACATCAGTGTCCGACCCATATGCCGCATCATTATTTGCATGATCAAATGAACGCAGAAGGGGAACTGCCTCATGGGCGTGCGGAACGTGCGCCTTCGGGTCCGTGGCTGCCTCGATGGCTGGCAAGTGCCTCCGATGAGGAAACATCGCCCGCAAGCTGTGGACGGATCCGCAGGGGAGACCGAGCCGAGGAGGTCGCGAGTGCTGGACGGTAGCGGCCGACATTGCCGGACCTTTGCTTGACGGCCCGTCCTAACTCCGGCCATCAGTCCGGTATTTGGTTAAGTGACAGGGACCGCTGACCCGGTACTCGGGCCACACCCAGATGACTGAACCGGCCATCACCACCACCTCCACCACCGCCAACTCTTCGTCCACGTCCACAACGACCAGCAATCCCTTCCGCGAACTCTGTATGAGCCGCGAGGCCCAGGCCCCTTCACGGGGACATCTGCCGCTGACCGTTTGGCTGGCGGCAGCCGACACCGAATCCATCGCCGCCTGCGCGGCGGGCTGCTGCCATCCGGTCAGCGGCCCGCTGGCCCGTCACCTCATAGCGACCTGCGCTCGATTGGGCGAGACGGTGGTCCATCTCGGCGCTGGCGATCACCAGCTGGTCTCGGCCGCGTTGACGGCGGGCTGCCTGCCGGTGGCCGTCTTCACCGACGCGGCTCGTGCGGACGTGACCTGGACTCGTCTCGCGCACACCCACACCGCCCACGACCTGGAGGTCACCGATCTACGCATCACTGAACACAAGGACTATGAGGCGCCGCTGGCCGATCTCACCAGGAGCGCAGGGCTGGTGGTGACGGAGCAGATCTGCGACCAGTCGGGCCGGTGCCTGGGCCAGTCAAGCTCGCACGATGAGGCCAGGGCGCACGGCATCGCGGCGGCGGCGAGACTGGTGAAGCCGGACGGGCATCTGGCTGTGGTGACCGGCCTGCATAGCCAAGGCGATGTGGCCGACCCGATGCCCGAGATCATCACCCAAGCTCGGAGCGTGGGGCTGGTGTATCTGCAACACATCGTCGCCCTGCGGCACTCTGCTCGCGGTGAGTGCATCGAACCTGACCTCTTGCGCCGTGGCCTGGCCGCGCTGCAGGACCTGCCGCAGTGCGCCGGATTGCCGGCCAGCGCCCGGGTGCACTCGGACGTGCTGCTGTTCACGCGGCCAAGGGGGCTGCCCGAGCCGCACGGACCGCAGGCGCCGCCCGCGGGCAGCGCCAGCTCGCAGGCCGCCACCGGTTCCATCGCGCGGGCTGGGGGTGCGCGCTGATGGCCGAGGTGACAACGTCGGTGTGGGCGACCGGGCAGCAGCCCTCGCAGGTGCAGCGGCGGGGCCGGTACGTGCCGGAGTCGATGCGGCATCCGGGCAAGATGCTGCCCTCCATCGCCGCCCGCGTGATCTCCACCTACACCCGGCCGGGTGAACTGGTCGTCGACCCGATGTGCGGGATCGGCACCACTCTGGTCGAAGCCGTCCATCTCGACAGGCACGCCGCGGGCGTGGAGTACGAGGAACAATGGGCGCGCCTGGCCGTCGCGAACCTCGGCTTCGCCAAGAAGCACGGGGCGTCCGGTTTCGGGCGAGTGGTGGTCGGGGACTCTCGCAACATCGCCCGGTTGCTACCGGATCTGGCCGGGCAGGCGGCGCTGGTGCTGACCTCCCCGCCGTACGGAGGGGTGACGCATGGGCACATCCGCTCCACCCGCGACACTGGAGAGCCAGGCGTGCGCAAGTGGAACCACCACTACTCGACCGACCGCGGCAACCTCGCCCACCAGCAGCTCTCGGCATTGCTGGACGGGTTCGGCCACATCCTGGCCGGCTGCGTGGAACTACTGCGTCCGGGCGGAGTTGCGGCGATCACCGTGCGGCCATACCGGGTGCGTGGCGAGCTGATCGACCTGCCCGGTCACGTCCACCAGGTGGCCGAGGGCGCCGGTCTGGTGTTCGCCGATCGGATCGTGTGCCTGCTGTGTGGCCTCGGCGATGGCCACCTGCTGAACCGGGCGTCGTTCTTCCAGCTCTATGAAGCACGCAAGGCATGGGCGCGCGGCCTGCCCATCCACGCCGTCGCGCACGAGGACCTGCTGGTGTTCCGGAGAGTCGCGAAGCCCGTGAGTTCGCAGAAGCTGCAGAGTCTTCAGCAGGAATCGACTCCGGCATCAGCTCAGTCGGATTCCAGCCTTCGAGACGGCCGCGAGCTGAAGTAGCCCGGATCATCTCGCGTCCCGGTCCTGATCCTGGCCATGGGCGTAGACCTGCGGATATCGCTTGTGTGTGCCATGAAGGTAAGCGTCGATAGCGCCACCATCAGACCGTCCCGCGCCAGACCCATATGCCTAGGGCTGTGGCCGCCCGTCCATGAACGGCGGTCCCCCCCAGCAGGGGCCGGTCGGGGCCGGGCCGGTGGCGTAGCGCTCACCGCAGCCCGCCACGGTCACAGCGGCTGCGCATCCCGCGTGGCCCACCACGGCTCCTGTTCATCAACGTCACGGAGGTCATGCATGACTAGCACCATCCCAGCCCAGCCCCAGGCGACCGAGGCCCTTGAACGGCCGGAGGTAGTCAGCCTGCTGACGGCCGGACGGCTACTCGGGATGGGCCGCACCAAGGCATATCGCCTGGCCAAAGCAGGCGAGTTCCCGTGCCGGGTGCTGCGCATCGGCGGCCGGTACGCGGTGCCGGTGCGCGGGCTGCGGGCGCTTCTTGAACCCACTACCCGAGGCGGCAACGACAGCCGCCCGGCAGGCTAGGGCGGTGACAAGTCGCCAAGGGCACCGCATTTAAGGGTCCCACGACTGGCCGGCCTTCACCTTCCCCCTGCTCTGCAACGGAAGGAGGCCCTATTAGAAGGGGATGATGCGCCTGGCAGGTGTGACCCATAGCAGGTGCTTTCTGGGAGACCCTGGGTCCGGCAGCAGCACACGCTGGGAAGGGAGCGCGCTGCTGCCGGACGTCTACGGAGATGGGCGGCCCCTCAGTCGCAGGGCCCTTGCCTCTGCGACGCCATTTCCTTGCGAGGGGCCGCCCGGCGACGATCAGGCGGACGGGGGCACCGCCGTGATCGTCACAGGGGCGGCTGACCGGGCTCCGCTTATCGGCCAGCCGTCCGGGCGTGACCGCGTCCATGCCTCCACTCGAGGCGCTCGCGGTCATCGCCCTCTCAGAAGCGCTTCGTGTCGAGCTGCACACGACTCCCGCGCTCCCGAGAGGCAGGGGATTTGCTCTCATCCCGCGCTCTCGGATGTGGCCAGATGAGGGCGCTGCATCCAGACAAGTCCGTCTTCTGGGCGGTCGCGGGTTAGCAGGGGGTTGCGCACCGGCGTGGCCGGTGTCGTTCGATGGGTGCGGATCGTGGCCCTTCCTGCCGCGTCATGGGGCGGCCGGACGCTGTCAGGTTGGTTCGTGTTGTGGTCCGAGGCAGGTGTCTTGGTTCGCGACGGGGGTTAGCACGTAGCGGATGCGCTCGGCGGCGGTGGCGATCTCACTGACCGGAGTGATCGGTTCGGCCCATGACCACCACAAGCTCCACTCGTTTCCCAGAGGCGCCGCCGAGATGACCTCGCTGAGCGAGGGGGCGTCGGGGTTGATGACCCGTAGACGCGGCAGTCGCTCGTCGTGGGTGAGCAGGCGCGCGTGCAGGCCCTGCTCCTGCAGCAGTTTTTGCAGGTCGCTGAGGTAGGTGGCGGCTTGGTCGGCTTTGCCGGGCGGGACGGGTTCGGGCATGACGGTCTCCGAGGCTGATCGACGGCAATGGGTTTCTGGCGAAGATTGCTTGTGACATGCGGCTGGATGCGTCCGGGCTAGATCGGGGCGCGGAACAGCTCTTCGACTTGCGCTGGGGTCGGGTTGAGGTCGAGATGGCACCACACCAGGCGCAGTCCGGTCAGGGGCATTAGGTAGCTGCCCCACCGGTTGCGGGATAGGGCTTCCACGATTGCCAGCCCCCGCCCACGCTCGGCGTCCAGGCTCGGTGTCTGCAGCGGAATCCTCGACGGCTCTGAGCAGGACGATCCGGGATCGGTCACCGTCAGCCGCAGGTAGTCCCGCCCCTGACACAGCCTGAGCGCGATTGCGTCCTGACGGCCTTCGGCATCACCGCCGCAGTCACGACCGTCATCGCCGCTGCCGCTGGAGGTGTCGGCGTACTTCACCGCATTGGTGACCAGTTCCGAGGCCGCCAGAACCGTGATCTCCTGCGCTGGATGCTCGGGCGCCAGCCAGACGCTGACAGCTTTCCGGGCCAGATGAGGGGCCCGATCGCTGTGCGCCAGATGGGCTGTGCCGATTACCTGGAGCTGGGGGAGTGAAATGTAGTAGATCAACGAATCCGCCTCGCTAATCCTCGATCAACAGCCAGGCCGCTTATGTGAATAATGGGATCGGCCAAGTGCACGCACGATCATCTTCCGCGTGTGGCTGGCTGTGATACGCCGAGCTGGCCTGAAGAGACCTTCCCAGAAATCCCCAGCCTGAGGGGTGGATTGCAAAGCACTTTCCCGACACGAACCAGGTGTGCTACTACACATTCGGCGTGCGTTTCTCGTGTGCCGTGAGGAAGGGAGCATCCTGCATTGCGAGACATCGATCCGGAACCCGCGTTGAAAGCCCCAAGGGCGGAATTTGGTGTTTATCTTCGTGAATACCGCATAGTGGCTGAGAGGCGGCAAAAGGAACTTGCCGCAATGCTCGGCTGGTCTGTCTCGAAGATCAGCATGGTCGAGCGCGGGGAACGTCCGGCCGACGAGGAATTCGCCCGCGCCGCCGACACTGCACTGGGAGCCGACGGCGGACTGCTGGCCCGCTGGCGGGAGACCGTCGAGCATGCCGGCCGGTGGCCGATCTGGCTGGCTCAACTCGTCGAGATCGAACAGCGGGCGGACATGCTTCGCGCCTGGGAGCCGCTGATTATCCCTGGCATACTTCAGACCGAGCAGTACGCCCGAGCCATTTTCCGAGGCAGGCCGAGAACCACTCCCGACCTCGTCGAGCAAAGCGTCGCCGCACGGATGGATCGCCAGCGCATCCTGGAGCGGGAAAACGGTCCTACGCTATGGGCGGTGCTGGACGAGGGGGTCCTCATCCGGCCCATCGGTAGTGAGGCGGTCATGAACGAGCAACTCACGCACTTGGCCGCGATGGATGATCATCCGCGCGTTCACATTCATGTCCTTCCCCACAATGCGTGGCTGACGACCGGCCTGCAAGGTGCCTTCATGCTTGCCAGCGGACCAGAGATGCCCGATACGGCCTATATTGAGTCAATCACCCTGAGCCAGATCACCGCCGACTCCGATCGCGTTCTGGACGTCAAGTCGAGGTATGAGATGTTGCATGGTGATGCCCTTCCCCGCAGGGCGTCACTCCGATTGATCGAGGAGAAAGCCAAGCGATGGAAGTGACCAACGAGGATCTGGGCCGCGCTGCTTGGCGCAAGGCCGCACACTCTGGCGACAACGGCAATTGCCTGGAGGTTGCACCGCTACCCGGAGGCCGGGTCGGCATCCGCGACACTGAAGCCCCCGACCAGGCTCCCTACGTCGTCTCAGCATCGGTTTGGGCTGCGTTCATCGATGGCGCCAAGAAGGGCGAATTCGACTTCTGACGATTACCGACGTTGGAATCGACTGGGGCTCGCTGGCGGCGAGCTCCTGTCCCTGTTGCCGGGTAGGGCGATCGACCCCTTCCACCAAGATCAATAGGTTAGCGCCTACCGCTTGACGCCGAAGGCGCTCGCGAGGTCGGCGACGAACTGGAAGCGCTCCCCAGTTGAATTGCCGATCCATGTCACCGTGTACGGCGACCAGCTGACCTTCCGCAAGCCGCCGAAAACTGCTCCTGTTCGCCCATCCGCTCGGAGGTTGGGTCCATGCTGAGCTGCCGCGATACGTGAGTACGCCATCCCGCTGGACTTGACAGCGCGGCTGAAGGTGAGCGTCTATAGCCCGTGCCTCAGCCGGTCCGGGGATCATCGCCATGCGGGTGATCGCGGGACCGTACGTCCACCAGGACACCTGACGGGCCAAGGTCAGATCAGATCGCTGGAGGAAAGATGTACGTCTTGGGCAAGCTCGCCCACTCCCGCACCACCCCTGGGCCGATCGACTGGCTGAACGCCCGGCCTGACAACCGCGGGGCCAGCCGGATCTGTAGAGTCGGCGAGCTCCGTCGACGCGTACTCCTACATGGCAGTGTGAATCGCCCAATCGGCACTCCATGTGGGCTCCTCCACCACGCCAACACCATGCATGAGCTGGACAGTGTCCGCCGGGTAGACCTCAAAGTCCGGTGTACCGTACGCCATTCGGTCCCCGCAGGCAGCAGTCGCCCAAGCACCTGCGTTCCGAACCGGGGTATTGGCCGATGACCAGGCATGATGAGCTGCTGACCGTTCCTCAGGTCCTCAAAGAGCTGGGCGGCGTGTCCCGCCGCACCTTCTACCGCTGGCGTCAGATTGGCCGCGCACCAGTCTGCGTCCAACTGCCCAACCTCGAACTCCGCATCTGGCGGAGCGACCTCATGGCCTGGCTCGACTCACGACGGGAGTCGAGGTGAACACCACTTACGACGTGAAGCTAGGCCAGATCCAGCGGCGCTTCAACAACAGTACGCCCGCCTACATCGCCCGCTGGCGAGTAGCCGGCAAGGAAAGGTCGAAGAGCTTCCGGACCAAGGGGCTGGCCTACGCCTTCATGTCCGACCTACGGCAGGCGACCAAGGTAGGGGAGGAGTTCGACCTCGGCACCGGCCTGCCTGTGTCGAAGTGCGCGCGGCGATCCTCCGGGCCATCGTTCCTCCAGTTCGCTCAGGCGTATGTCCTGCGACGCTGGAACTCGACGGCACCTCGAACCCGAGAGACAGACGCGTACGCACTGCTCTCTCTCATCCCCGTGCTGGTCACCGACGCGCCGTACCGTCCTGCCGATGAGGAGCTCAGGGAGGTTCTCCGAATTCATGTGCTGCTCCCAGAGAAGCGGCGGGCCCACCTGACAGCGGCACAGGCCGTGGCTTTGAGTTGGTTGGAGAGGAACTCTCTGGCGCTGACTGCCTTCGAAGAAGCGCAGGTTCTACGCACGGCCCTCGACGCCATCTCGATCAGCTTCTCCGGCGCACCCGCTGCAGCAAACTCGGTCCGTCGTAAGCGTGCCATCCTGCATCACCTGCTGGAGCATGCAGTCGAGGAGCAACTGTTCAACAGAAACCCGCTGGACAAGATCAAGAGGAGGACGCCCAAATCCGTAACGCTCGTTGACCCCCGTACGGTGGTCAACCCCACCCAGGCACGGCAACTCCTCGAGGCAGTGCCGAAAGTAGGCCGCAGGCGCGGCCCTCGGCTCAAGGCTCTCTTCGCATGCGTGTACTACGCCGCGCTCCGGCCGGAGGAAGCGGCGGACCTACGGCTGGCCAACTGCACGTTGCCGGACGCGGGCTGGGGCCTGATCGTCTTGGAAAGGGCGCGGCCCCAGGGGACGAAGCGCTGGACCAACTCCGGCGAGACCCACGAGTCGCGCAACCTGAAGCACCGCGCGGACAAGGAAACACGAGAGATCCCCATCCCGCCCATCCTGGTTGCCATGCTTCGCGAGCACATCGCCGCGTATGCCACCGCTGAGGACGGCAGAGTCTTCCACACGGGTACCGGTGGCACCTACTCCAGTTCGGCATACTCCTACGTCTGGCAGGAAGCTCGCAAACTCGCGCTCACCCCGGCACAGTTCGCCTCATCTTTGGCTGCTCGACCGTACGACCTGCGGCACGCTGCAGTTTCGCTGTGGTTGAACGCGGGCGTTCCGGCCGTCGAGGTGGCCAAGCGCGCCGGTCATGGCGTGGATGTACTGCTGCGGGTCTACGCGAAATGCGTGGACGGTCAGCGAGAGCACTTCAATGACAAGATCAACGACGCTCTGACCGAGTAGCCTGCATGGATCTGCTTACGGCCCCGGCCCGGCCGGGGCCATTCACTCCCTGCCTTGCGCCTTATCGTGGCGTTCCACCACGGTACGCAACGCTCTCCCTGGGTGATTCGGTCTGTCGGCTCCTTGCTCGGTCATGGCAAGACGGACAGGAATTCAATGCCGCTGCTCGTTGGGCCGGTCCATGCGCATAGGTGCCATGAAGTGCAGGCGGATACCGTCCGGGAGTCGATCGAAGTGGCGTCGTCGCCGCGCTGATGAGGCGATCGGCGGTTTCGGTCTTCGATCGGCCATATACGTGGGAGTCGATCACTTGGGTCGGCCGGAAGGCCGCGTCGATGCTCCGTCCGTGTCGAGAACGATGGGCCTGAGTTGACGAATGAACTCGGCGGCGTCCCTTTGCGGATCTCTGTTCGACGGCGTCTCGGCAAGTGTCACGGTGAGCATGCTGCTGCCGTCCCGCGCCCATGCCCATCCCGCGGTCTCGTATTTCACCCCGGAATCCATGAGGGTGAAGGTGTATCCGGGCCCGGAATCTGCGGGCAGATCGACTCCGTCGCTGGACGCCTTGATTCGCTCAATATCCTTCAGCGGGAGCGGTGACGTGTTGTCAATCTCGAACCTGAGGCGATAGCCGCTGCCGCTCCGGGGATTGGTGTAGATGTAACAGGAGTCGAGGTGCTTGCCATCCTCGGACATGTACTTCTGGACGGTGAAGTCACTGAGGCCGGTGGCGCGTTCGATGGACTGCTTCGAGACCAAGCCGCATACCTTGGGAGCGGCGGTGACATCGCCGAGTGGCCGCGTGTCCGGTGCGGGCGACGGGGGCGATGGCGGAGAGCCCGAGCAGGCAGTCAGCAGGCCCGCCGCAAGAAGTAATGCTGCGGGTGGTAACAGGTTTCTCGTGCTGAAGGAGGGTCGACTCATGGGGGGCCTCTGCTGTAGATCAGGAGTCTCGGGTTATGGCGGAATCTGCGCCGTAGAAGATGCGTTTCGTCTCTTTGGTCAGATAAAGCCATTCACGGTAAGCTCTTCTTTGGTCTACATTCATCTGATCCTTTGGTATGATTTTCCCGTTTATCAGGAAGTCGCCATGAGAACCTTTCGGGTATTGTTTGGAAGCATATGGGTGGGTTGGTGCTGGCGCCGATCCGTCGCCGAAAAGACCGTGGCGCATCATGGCTGCCGCAGTGGCATCACGGAACATGATTCCTGCGTCTTCGATCGCGTTCCCGGCCGCTACCTTCGCCTTGTCCTCTGATTTGGACGTGAACTGTCCATAGATGTGTTCCTTTGCCTGGCCCACTAGCAGCCCGACGAACTTGCCCTGCGGTCCCGGGGTCAGGTCGATGATCTTCGTGACCATGTTCTTGTACATCGCGTACCGCTCGTCGTTCTTCCTGGCTTCCTCGATCTTGGCGATGTTCCCGGCATCAGTGATCGCGTACGTTGTCTCGCTGAGGTCGTTCACCATGCCCTGGAACTGAAAAGATCCGCCGCCGCTGCTCATCGTGTTCTCGAGGATCTCCTGTCGCTTGTCGTCGATCTGTTCCTTGGTCGCGCCAGGGTGCGACTTGTGCCATGCCGCGAACTTGCTTCTTACCTCCGCGGCCAGTTCGGACGCTGTCTCGTCCAGGACCTGCACCGAGTACTGCGCGTGGGCCGCCGCCACGGTCTTGAACGCCTCGTTGTCATTGAACGCCCACGTCATGGCCTTCTTGAGCTCGTCCTTGTTGAGGACGGCGCCATAGGGCTGTATGCCGGAGAGGGACTTGTCCGGGTCGTAGGCGGCGTCCACGCCGTATTCCTTGGTCGCCGGCGCCTGATTGGCCCGGTGAACGTCACTGATGTAGTTCGCATAGAGGGAAGCGGCCCAGGTCCGGGTGTTCGGCAGGTTCTGCTGCACCTTCTCCTCGGCCCAGTAATGGCTGGCCCATGACGCGATGAGCGCGGACTTGTATCCGCTCGACTGCTCCCGGGGCATGCCATGGTCCCGGAACTTCGTCGCAGCCTCGAAAAGGGCCTCGCCGAGCAACTTGTCGCTCCCCGCTGCCCACCGCCGGTCACGCATCAGGTAGGCCAGCGGCCTGCGCTGGGGGTCGGCGAAGAAGTCCTGGCCAACCTTCGGATGATGGATCAGAGCATTCAGCACCGCGCTCATGGGGCTCTGGTCAGGGCCGGGCCGCACCTTGTTCGTGCCGGAAAGCGGCAACTCCGGCTCGATGGCCCGTGCCTGGGGATGGGCCACGTCGTAGTCGTAGACCCGCTTCACCACGTTGAGCAGGAACGCGTGGTCGAACGTCCCCTCGCCGAGGAGCTTGCCGATGGCGAACGCGCTTTGCGGGTCGCCCAGATCCTTGAGCAGTTCATCGGCGTACTTGTCAGGCAGCTTCCGGGCCCTGGAGGCGGTCCCCAAGATGGTGCTGAACAGGTCGGCGACCTTCTTCTCGGTGCCCAGGTCCTTGTCGTCCGGGCGGCCGGTGGGAGGAAGATCTGTCCTGAACATGCGGGAGATCAGTCGCTTGAGCTCAGCAGGCGGGAGTTCCTTGGCGAACGCGGCCGCGAAGAGGGGATCGTTCTTGTGTTTTTCGAGTTCGGCGACTGTCTTGGCGTCGAGGTTCCCGGCTTTGGCCTGCGCCCGGATTCTGGCCGCCAGGGTCTGGGCGGCGGCGGCGCCTTCCGCGGTGCTGGACTGCCAGTCCGCGCCGTCCGCCCACATCATGCCCTCGCGGTCGAGCCCCACGTCAGGGGTGGCGAGAATCAGGTCCAGGCGACCTTGAAGGTCCGGCGGCTTCGCGCTCATCTGGTCGGCGACCAAGCGCAGCGCGGGGGAGGCCCAGAGCTCGACTCCGAGACGACCGAGCGCGCTTTCGACCTGGCGGCTCGATTCCCGGAACTCAGGGCCCGTGCGCTTGAGCATGGCGATGAGCTTGGTCATGAGCTCGGGGTTGATGCCCACCTGAGGACTCATCGAGACACCTCGGACGCGGGGAGGTTGTGGAGAGTGTCCAGGGCCGCCCGGAAGTAGTTCTTGGTCTCGCGTTCCCACTGACGCATATCGGCGGAGAGTTTGTCGCCCTCCGGTCCTTTCAGCGCGCCACCCTCGGCAAGGCGGATGAGCTCGCGTAAATCCGCCTCGCACTGATCGGAAAGACGCTCGATCTGCCGGCGGGCGGTCTCCACCTCATCTTTCGTCGGCATGACGGCCTGACCCAGGAGAGACGACTAGACGCTTGAATGCTAACCCTGGGTGGCGCAATAGGGATGAGTCCGACCAAGTGGATATCACTCGAACCTGGCAGCCCTGGCCGTACGTACAACGTGGGAAGTGGCTGTGGCATGAGGAGGCCGCGGATTGAGCGCCTGCCGAAACTCCGTCCGTGCAGTCCGGGCGGCATGCAAGTATTCGAAGGGCATCGCGAGCCGCCCTCGTCGGCACGGGGTTAGGTTGGCGATGTCCGCCGGGGCGGTGATGGGATCCAGGACAGCGTGTCGAAGGCCGCCTACGCCAGGGAATGATGGGCTCTAGGCTCGTTGTAGGAGATTCCTCGCTACTGCCACGGGCATCCGGTGGGGTACGCGGCGGATCGCCGCGATGAAGTTGAATGATGGTGTTCCGGGAGCGACCCCGTCATGGGCCTGGGGGAGCGGGCCGAAGGCGTAGAGATTTTATCCGTGACCGCAATGCCAAATACACTGCGGTCTTCACCGAGGCGTCACGCCGATTGGTTCGCGACAAAAGTGTCACCAATGTCCTGTGTCATGGCGTGAAGCGGCGGCGGAGAGCTCTGAAAGCCACCCGCGCAGAACGTGTGCGCAAGAGAAGTGCGATGAGCACCAGACAGACTCCTGCCACGGTGGCAAGGAGCCATGGTTGATCGGTCCCCAGGACCTGCAGGAGCGCAAGGGCGATGCCGGCGGGGACAGTGACGAGGGTGAATACGACTACGGCGCTGTTGACGTGCCGGTTCTCGTCGTCGCGGGTGAGCCGGTTGAAGTCGCTGATCTCGGTGAGCATCTGCTCGAACCGTTCCCGGAGCGCGTGCTGGCGCTGATAGGCGGTCAGCAGGCGGTTAGGTGTGCCGTGTGGGGTAAGGTGCTGCGCCCACAGCTGATGGCGGAAGAAGCTGACTTCGCGTTCGAGCCCGGCCATCGTCGCAGACAGCGCGGAATCGAGTGCGGCGGCCATGCGCTTCTCCAGATGGGTGAGCCCCTGCTTCTGCAGCATGCCGAGCAGGACGGCGTCCAGGTAGATCGAGCGCAGGTACAGCTCCGCGTAGCAGTAGAACGGGTCGTCCTGCCCTCGGTCGGAACGGACGCCGACTACTCCCATCCCATCTCGCAGGACGATGGCCTGCCAGTCGCTGGAGAGCCGGATGATCTCGTTGTCTGCAGGTTCGAGGTTCTTCGGGTCAGGAGGGTAGTCGGCCAGGTTAGTCCGGGAAGCGAGAGCCCACAGCCACTGGCAGACGGGTGGCCAGCGCCAGTAGCGAGGCTGCCGGTACAGGCGCGGCAGGCCGTTCCGTGCTGAGGTGATGAAAGTGATGGTGAAGGGGCGGACACCTGGCTCGATCGTGACCTGTCCGCCGACTAGCTCTTGCGGGTCGAAATCGGCGGGTAGGGCGTCTCTGCGCCGGGCCAGGGCGCGTAGCAGCGCAATGGGGGTTCCCTGCCTGAGCCGCAGGTGGATCGCCACCAGCCCGCAAGCGTCCGGCTCGTCGGTCACGCGGAGGGCTTCGATGCCGGCGATCTCGCCGTGGGCGGTGAGGCGGCGAGATGCGTCGTGCCAGCGTCTGGCGTGTGCCGCGTCACCGTACAGCACGCGGGCCGCCTTGGCGCTGTAGTACTCACTGCGGGCTTCGGCGGTGGAGCGGACCTGGCCATGCTGGAGGACCAGCGGTCCCGGCTCCCACGCAGGTGCGGCAGGGAAGCGGGCCTCATAGACGACGATCAGGGTCTGACGTACCAGCCGGGTCACTGGTAGTAGTCCTCGATCTCCGGGAGGTCCAAGCGGATGACGTAGCAGGCATGTTCTGAGTCCTCCGGGGTCTTCAGGAACCGCACTCGTTCGCCGGTCCGGATGGTCCGGAACCCCTCGGTCACAATGTCGGCGTACATGAAGGAGTGGTGTGTGCCCGTGTCGGCGTCACGGACGATGTAGGTGCCCTGGCGCCCGCCTTGCCCGCTGCCGTGCGGCATGCGATCGACGATGTAGCCGAACCGCTGCCCATCGCTCTCAGCGAGCCCTTCACCGCTCATCACAGCTCCTCGACGCAACGAAAGCCGACCGCGTTGCTACATCCCCGCCGCCGCGCCAGGCCCTTGGAGGAAGTCTGCAGTGCCCGATAGGGGTTGTCATAGGAGCCGCCGCAGATGACCACCTCGTTCAAATCTTCCAGTACGGTGCCGGTGATCTCCCAGACGTTTCCGGCCATCTCCCGGATACCGAACGGGGAGACATTGCCGGGATGCGCGTCGACCGGACTGGGCATGCCCTGGCTCAGCCTCCCGAGATCGAGTTCCTCCCGCCACGCCTCGTAGGTGATCAGTGCACGCCCGCTCCAGGAGTCCGCGCTGCTGACGATGTCAAGATCGATCTCGTCACCCCAGGGAAACAGCCGGCCGTCGGTCCCGCGGGCGGCGGCTTCCCATTCCAGAGAGGTGGGCAGGCGCTTGCCCTCAAAGCGGGCAAAGGCGTAGGCGCTCCAGTAGTTGATGCAGACCGCCGGATGATCCTCGTATGCCGGGTCGGTGAAGTACTCCTGAACCTTGAGGCGTTCCTGCCAAGGCTCGTGGGAGAACTCTTCGGGTTTGTCCGGGTGGTCCCACTGCCGTGAACCGTACCGGCGGACCGCCTCCAGGAAGCGGTTGTAGCGGCCGACCGTAACGGGAAAACGATCGAAGCGGACGGTCTGCCTGACGCGCTTGAGCATCAAGTGATGGCTCGGTCCGACCAGGTAGACACCGGCCGGCAGGACACAGTCGTCCGCCGAAGCCTCCTGCTGGCCCCTGCGATGGAGAAACTCGCGAACCTGCTCAGTCAGACGCGAGGCCATCCCGAGGGACGCTTCTCGATTGGCCGCATCGCGGAGGAACTCTGCAGCCAGCAGCTCCTGGTAAGCACTGTGGGCGAAGGAGACCGCAGAGGGACCCGCGAGCCGGAACAAGGCCCGCAGCCGGAAGGCGTCGTAGGTGAGCCGCCCGCCGTCGAACAACTCGATACCCAGATCATTGACGAGGTCGACGAAGGTGAAGACCGTACGGCCGTGTAGGAAGGCCAGCCCGAAATACGCTGTGATCGACGGCAGAGCGGACCTCAGCCCCGCCGAGTCACCGACTCGGGTGATGTGCTGCCAGGCCAGCTCGGCCAGGTGCGGGAGACGCCGGTCAGGGGCGAGATTTAGATCCTCAGCCAGCCGTACTTCCAGGGGCGAGGCGGCGTCGGTGGCATCATGCAGGCGCAACGCCGAAAAGCGCGGCACGAGCAGCGGGTTCACGCCCTGCGCGTGAAGCTGCTGAACCAGTTTCTCCGACACCAGTGAAGTGCCGTCCAGCAGCCGCCGCACCTGGGGAGAGTCCTCCAGGAAGGAGACCCGGGAGGTGGTGATGACCGCCGACTCCGCCGACAGGACCTGGGCGATCTCGGTGAACAGCTCCAGGAATCCTGCCTGGGTCGTCGACGGCACCGCCTCATCGATGCCGTCCAGCGCGCAGAGCACCGAGCCGGAACGGGCGAAGTAGTGGAACACCTCGAAAACGTACGCACTCTCCACGGCCATGTACGGCGTGAGGACGCGCGTGACGAACTCGCGGAAGGCCTCGTCCGGCCGCTTGAGGCTCATGTCGAAGTAGAAGCGGTACCGCCGTCGGCTCGCCGCGACCGAGCGGGCAACCAACTGCTTGAGCAGCGTCGTCTTGCCGCTGCCCGATCGGCCGACGATGAGCAGGTTCCCGCCCGAAGCCGCCACCTCGTCCAGCAACTGGTCGGCCGCACCTACCCGGGAGATCCGCTGCTCGCCCGTTCGCTCGTCGGTGGTAAGCAGATCACCGGAGAGGGACAGTCGCCCCGCGTCCAGCAGTTGCGGGTAGGCGCCGACGATATCTGCCAGATGCCGGTCCAGGTCGACAAATGCGTCCATGAACCGGTCGTAGGCCAGCACCCGGTAGTCGCCACCCAGCGGGCTCGGCACCTGGCTAATGCCGTTCTCCTCCAGGATCAGGAAGCGAGTGAGCTTGGGCAGCCGAGTCTGCAGCAGTTCGCCATCGGTGGTCTCCAGGACCTGGACCACATCATCGACGTTCCTGCTCAGCAGCAACTCGACATACTCGCTGCGCAGTCCTCGCTCACGAAAAAACAGCTGGTAAACCGTGTTGCGGGAGAGCTCGAACCGCTTGACCGGCTGGAAACCCAGCGTGAGGTACAGCCCCGCGAGAAACTCAGCCTTGGCGGCCACCTCGGGGGCAAGCTTGGGCACGTCCCCACTCAGGACGCCGCTGCCGGTGCTGCTGAACCACGCCAGCACGCTTAGCAGCCGGCGGACAGCAGTGAGCCCGTCCTCCTCGGCTATCTCGTACCCGTCATGGGCGGACCTGTTCCGCAGCCGCTGGATGTCGCGGAGGGAGTCCAGGACGGTGCTGCTGCGGATGTACGGCTGCGCCCCCTTGATCAGCTCGCTCAGCGCCTTTCCGCCGGGGTCACCGGGTACGTTGTGGTGCCGCCAGAGCTGCTTGAGGATCCGTTCGGTGATCTTCCCGACCAGGGCGATGGCGTTCTCGGGATAGCCGTCGCCGAGCGACTTGATCGGGCGCTCGAAGTCCAGACCGAGATGCCGGGCGACCCTGGAATGATCATCCAGCTCGTTCTTCAACTGGAACAAGCGAGTGTCGAACTCAACGCTCACGCTGCCGTCACCCCTTCGTCCCGAGAATGAAGGCGAACCGATCCAGGAAATGGACCTCGGGACCGGGATGCTCGCGGCGGATCTCGGAAATCCCGGCCTCGATCTCGGCGTCGCTGAAGCTGGACAGCAGTGACATGTACCGGTCGCGGACCATCCGCGTGTAGCGCTCGACGGTGAACGTTAGCGGGAAGGCACTGTAGGTCAGCTCGGCCTGAAGAGCGCTGCAATCCATCGCAGCGGCGACGTCTTCCGGGTCGGGTTGCCGTTCCCGAAAGAGCGTCAGCGCTGCCTCGAACAACGGGTAGTCGATGGTCGTCGGAAGCATGACGACGAGGATCCGCCCGCCCGGCCTCAAAAGGCGGGCCAGGCCGGCGAGGACCTGAGGCGGATCTGCAACGTGGTGAAGCACCTCCTTGAGGAGGATCGCGTCGTAGCCGTCATAAGGAGGCGTGATCCGGCCTCCGGCGAGGTCTTCGGCTCCCGCGCACAGCGGGATCAAACGCTCGTCGGTGGGGAGTTGCTCCAGCATCGCTGGGGAGGGATCGGCGCAGACCACCGTGTCGGCATGCTCGCCCAGACCGCGGGAGTAGAGGCCAGTCCCGCACCCGAGATCCAACATCAGATCGCTAGAGCCGACACTCAACCGGCCGAGGATGCCATCGGTCATCCACCGGATGAACTCCGGACTGTAGGCCCAGTTCTCGTCGTACCTGTCCGCCAGGCGATCGTAGTGAGCCCGCGTGACATCTCTCCCCACGAGACGTTCCCTCCAAGCCGAGGCACCAGGGCAAGACTCAGCATCCGACGGGCGGCAACGTCAGTCAAGGAACGGCCGATTTCCGTAAGAGGTTCAGCCAATGATGTCGGAAATCTTCCCCGCCATCTCAGCTGCTGGCCTCGCGCGGATCAGATCCCGGATGCAGCGAATCACGCTGTCAAGCCGAGGAGATCAGCCAACGTTCTGGAATGCGTGGGAAGCGTTCACACTAGCGAATGCTCGATCGTCGCTGAGGTGACCGGGAATACATTCGCCCACCGGCGGCGGTGGACCAGCTGCGACAACGCTGCCAGCCAGAGCTGGTCGGCGTGACCCCACCGCAGCCGCCACCGAGCTGGCGACGGAGCAGTTGGTTCTCATGACGAAGCGCCAGCAGCTCAACATCCTTGGACAGTTCAGAGCGGGCCAGCACTGTGAGCAGGTTGAATGGGTACCTCACCAACCGGTGGACAAGCCAAAACAGCACCTCCCGATGGTCGCAGTCGCGACCCTAATCGCAGAGCGAAACCCCAGCTCACACAGCACGAAACCATGCTTTCGAGTGGGATACGTGATGTCTGGGTACGGCTTGCCATCTGGAGCCCGGCCGCCCCGGCCAGGGTTTGCACGAAGCACTCGCCGTGCCACCCCTGGTGGTTGCGCCACTCGAAGTGCCAGTCGCCGTTCAGCACAACCCTCCTGGACCACCGCCCCTGCGAGATCTTCCGCAACCGCCGCCGCTTGTCAAGACTTGCGGAAGCGCCGGAACCCGGGGGTATAGTCAGTATCGGGATCAAGGAGCCTACCTTCTCAAAGAGATGCTTGTTATCGCATCCTGGGCATTCCCTCTGATCCGACTTCCCCGTGACGTGTCGCACGTCCCTCTATTGAGTTAGAGCTGCAGTTCATATCCGTCAACTTCGTCCTTTACGCAGCTCATTGCACACGTTCGGCATATATGACCACCGCCTGTGGTGGTGTCAACGCTGCCCGCCTCAAGTCGCGACATGTACGAAAGGCATAACGATGGTGCGTAAATTCACCCGCCGGTTCGATGCTCAGGCGCCGCGCAACCCCGACGCCGAGCTCTACGACACTCACGTTCCCAAGTCGAACTCCTGGGGCACGGCCTACACCGTCCCTGGCGCCAGGCCGAGGTCAGCCTTCCACCTCTCCCTCGAGTGCGAGGCCCTGTGGAGGACACTGGAATTGGTCGAGAGCCTCGGACAGGAACTCGACCTCGTTCCGGTCGGGCTTGCACATGCCCGCCAGACCCTCACGGCGTGCCCCATGTGCGCGCGACGCCACGACGGCCATTTCGAGTACCGACTGTGCGACGTGCGGCTCGGCTCGAAATGGCTCCCCACCGGGGTGGTGCTCGAATGGCGCCAAGGGACGGACGGAGACTGGCATGGCGTCGTGGTCATCCGCCGCGGCAGCGGAAGCGGGTCATACGCGGTGACGAAGCCAAGGGTCGACCTCCAGGAGCGCACCACGTCATCCGCATCGTGAATCACTCCTCAGAGCTGGCCCGGGTAGCTGCGATGCTCAGGAATGTCAACGATGGCCGAATCCTGGGTTTGGCACGAATTCCGCGAAGGGGCGGGCTTCTCCACATGCGCCAGCGGTCAGCAAGATGGGTTGCCTTAGGTGCGCCGCGGGTGGCGCCTTCGGCGTAGCTGCCAGCGCGGTTGCGGCAGATGATCTGGACGCCGGGGCGGTCGGGCAGCAGTTGGCCAGCGCGTCGGCGGAGCGTCCGTCGAGTATGTCGATGGGCCGCCGGGTGGTGATGTCGATCAGGATGGTGCCGTAGCGGTGGCCCCCGCGTAGCGCGAAGTCGTCCACTCCGAGCACCTGCGGCCCTGCCTGCAGAGCGGGCTCGGGCAGGCCGCGGATGATCCGGATCAAGGTCATTCGGCTCACCGCCGTGGACAGTCGGTCGGTGAGCCGGGCGCCGGCTCGGCCGCCGAGCGCCAGCGCAATCACTCGTAACGTTTGCAGCAGGGCGGTGCTGTGCCTTGATCGGCCTGCGGGTGCCGGGCCGGTCCGGGCGCCGCCTATCGATGAAGGTCCACTACGCGCCACCAGGTAGCGGTGCCAGCGCAGGATCGTCGCTAGGGTCACCAGAAATACTTCCACCCACCGGCGGCGGTGGATCAGTCGTGACAACGCGGCCAGCCTGAGCCGGTCGGCGTGACCCCACCGCGGCTGGCCACCGCGCTGGCGGCGGGTACCGGGTTCTCGTGGCGGAGCACCAGCAGCTCAACGTCCTCGGACAGATCAGAGCGGACCAGCACCGTCAGGCCTGTGTTCCGCGTAATTCAGCGTCCTAGAGTCACGAATCTGGGGTCTGACCTGTGCGGACATGGGTGAGGGCGCCTGAGAGGCGTTTCTCTAGG
>NZ_JBIUBJ010000039.1:0-39304 GCF_044547985.1 Nonomuraea sp. NPDC052265 | reverse complement strand
CACCCTTCGAAGTGCTCAACGAGTCCCTTTCAACCCAAACAGCCGCATAGGCTACGCCCATAAGACGGCTGTCCGGAATCTCCGTGGCCCCTCAGGGCGGACCGTGTTGCACGCCGCCCGACGCGACGGCATCGTGCGCCGGAGGCCGCCGCTCGTCCCCGGCGATGACAGGGGAACGCCGAGGCGTCATCAGGCCCGTCCGGAAGGATCAGCGTCGTGACCACCTTGCAGCAGGTAGGCAAGCCACCACCGCCGAGTGAGGTGTGGCGGCGCCAGGACGCCGCCATGCAAGCCTCCGGCGTGGACGCCTGCCCGCCGGATGGCCACCGCCCCAGGATGCACGGCATGCCGCTGCCGTGGATCACGCCGGTCCTGGACGGCGTGGTGTACTGGACCCAGATTCATGGCGGACGGCTGCTGCGCTGCCAGCAGAACCACCTGTGTCAGGTGTGCGGGGACGGTCTGCCCGAGCGGATGCTGGTGCTGGCCGAGTCCGACGGTGAGCTCGTCACCGATGCCGGGATGCACCGCCGTTGCGCGCTGCGAATCGTGGCGGTTGGCGCCTGCCGGCACCCGGCCGAGCGGTATGCCGCACCCCTCGACCATTAAAGAGCGCTTCATCCCTTGCTTGCCGCGATCGACAGGAGAACGGCCGGCGACCTCCCCGCCGCCTGGTGCCTTCGTGATGCAGCCGTCGACGGCGATTTCCCCCAGCAGCAGCCCAACGATTCGGTCATAGCAGTTCAGTGCGATGCTCTTGAGCTGTGCGAAGATCCCCAGCTTGATCCATTCGTCGCGGCGGACGCCGATCGCGGTGATCTTCTCGATCAGGTGGTGTCGGCGATGGCTAGATAGGAGCAGCCGAACCGGAGCACCTGGATGAGCTTGTCGAACACGATCCGATCCTTGATGCGGCGGCGGTGCACGCCGAGCGGGTGCTCGGGGTCAAACTCGGGCCATGCGGGGAGCAGGGCGGAGAACTGGATCCACAACGGCTCGATAAGCCAAGCGGGGATGGCAGGCACGGATGTTCCTCGTATAGAGCAGCCGATCGGGCCGTCTTGTTCGGCGCGTTGGCTGGTGTGCTGCCCAGCCGGAAATTCCGCGGCGCCTCATAATCAGGTGACCCGCTCGTCTGCGGTCTCGCCAGGCGCCGCCAGCCAGGGCGTGCAGTGGACAAGGCTGTCGCGCAGCCGAGTGAGGGTGGCGATGCGCTCCTCCAGCTCAGCCACCCGCTACGCGGCGACGGCGTTACTGGCGGCGCACGGCGGCGCATAGCAGAACACCTCGGGCAGCTCAGCGTCGAGGTGGTCCAGGAACGACTTCACATCTTCGACGGTGAACCCGCAGGCCAGTAGCACCCGAACGTTGCGGACACGCAAGATTGCACTGGGCTCGTACACGCGATACCCCGCGGTCGGACGGCCAGGCTCCAGCAGGCCCTGCTCCTCGTAGTAGCGCAAGGTGCGGGTCGTGGTCCCGGCCTCCGCGGCCAGTTCACCGATGCCCGAACGCCGCTGACCTCCGCGACAGGTCGACCGGACACGTCCAATGTCCGGTAATCGTCCTGTCCCCGCCCTGGTAGCACGTCCTGGCCGCGCCGGATGCTTTACGCCATGGAGCCGGACGGCCAGGAAATTCCTCTCCTCGCGCCGGCTCTTCGGGCGCAGCCTTCCCGTTGCGCGCAGGTCACGAGAAGAAGTGGAGCTACCTTGAAGAAGCGATCGAGCAGAATCGCGGCGAGCCTCGCGGTATGCCTGGCGGTGCTCGTGTCCGGGCTGGGACTCGCCGCGCCGGCCTACGCCGCGGAGAACAGCGGCTGCAACGGCTGGGCCTGCGTCAAGATCGTGGGCAGCGGAGGCCGGGTCGACCAGATCCAGGCCCATACGAACCCGTGGGGCGGGGTCCTCAGCTTCTACGGCCATTTCCGGCTCTTCGGCCCCGACTTCGCCTACAACACGTCCAACCGGCAGAACGGCACCTCGCTCATCCATTACCGGAACATCGGCCGCAGCTATCCCAACGGCAGCAAGTTCTGCGTCGAGGCGTACCAGCTGAACTCCGACGGCTCGTACACGCGCAGAGGGCTCCCCCGCGTCTACACGCCGATCTCCTGGACCGCGAAGGGCCCCAGCCGGGGCCCTTCGCCTGCTTCCAACGTCAGCAAGGAGTCCGCTCATGCGCGTCATCACCCGCTGTGCCGTCGCGGCGGCGACGGCTGTCTCGGCGCTGGCCGTCGCGACCGCGTCGTCCGAGGCCGCGCTGGACCAGCTACGCGAGCAGGTCCAGGCCGAGCGTGAGCAGGTCGCCATCGAACGGCAGCAGACGGCTGACACTCTTGATCAGCTGCGCCGGCGCCTGGAGCTGAGCGCGCGAGAGCTCGCCGCCGAGCGGGATGCCGCCGCAGGTCTGCGCGCCGAGCTGGCACGGCGCCAGGCCGACCACGAACGGGAACGGAACCTCCTGACCGACGAGCGTGACCAAGCCGGCCAGGAGCTGGCGGCCCAGCGCGCGACCTGCGACACGCTACGCGCCCAACTGGCCGAGACCACCACCACCGCACGCGTCGCCGAAGCGCGAGCAGACGGCATGCACGAACGACTGGCCGACCTGCAGGCCCGGCTCGCGGCGGCCGACGTCACACTCCCGGAGATCACCGAGCTGGACGACGGCGTGCTCGGCGTGGCGCTGCCCGACAACGACGGCGTCGTGCTGCGCGGGGAACACATCTCCCTCAATCTCGGAACAGGCCACCGAGACCTCGACGCCGATACGGTGTCGGCCGTGGTCGGGGCCGGCCGGGACCGCCGCCCAGCGCCCGGACGGTCGCCAGCATCGCGGCCACCGCGGCGCCGTCGTCGGAGGCGCCCGGTCCCATGGCCGCGGAGTCGTAGTGCGCGGCGATGAGCACGGTGCCGGTCGAGTTCGTTCCCCGCAGGCGGCCCACGATGTTGTCGACCTGGCCGAACGTCGCCAGCCCCGCCGCAGAACGGGCACCGACCGAGCGTTGGATCTCGACCTCCAGCCCTGCCGCGCGCAGTTGCCCGGCCAGGTAGTCCCGGGCACGGTCGCCGGCCGGGCTGCCGATCGGCCGTGGTTCGGCGGCGAACTCCTTCAGGTGAACCAGCGCGCGCTCAGCGCTGAACCGGTCGTCCGGGGCGGTGGCCGGCAGGGGTTGCATGGTGCTGTCAGCCATGGCCGTGAACATGACCACCGCGGCCAGAATGAGCAGGGCTGCCAACCCGGCCAGAAGTCGCCGTGGCACATCGAACAACTTTCCGATCATGACCAGGCACGGTAGACCGAGCCGCTCGCCCGGCGGAATGAGGCGCCCACCCGCCTGGGTCTGGGGATTTCCGCACCCGTGACGCGGCCATGTGCCTCATTCCTGCCTCCCTCCGGGTTCTCGGTAGCCTCGGGGGAGCATGACACGCTGGCTGGTTGCGACCGTGCTGCGTGAGCTCGTGGTCGACGCGGCGTTTCGCCGGCGAAACGCCGCGTATTGACCTGCCTTTCACTGTGCTCTGCGTCCCGCGCATGATTCGCTCTCACCGATTCTCGGCCGGACTCGCAGCCTCTCAGGGAGCCGCGGTAGCCAGCACCGCCAGGCCCTCACCGGTGAAGACGATCCACAAGGCCCTCTTGATCTTGCACGGCCGGAGCACACCGCACGATGTAGGCGTCGCGTCTGACGTCAGCGTTTGCGTCGCCGAGCCGGAGGGTCGTGTTCGGCGGTGATGCGGGCCGAGGTCTCCTCGCCCAGGCGCCGCGCCGTCCCAGGCCGCCATGGCCTCGGCATGGTGCTCCGGCTGGAGCTCGGTGACGGGTGGTGCGGGCCGGTGACGTCGGTCAGGCGCGCGAGACGGTGGCGGGCAAGGGGGGAGGGCGTACGGCGCGGGCTCGCGCGGCGCTGAGGGCCGCGCGAGCCCACTTCAGGATCAGGCGTCGGCCAGAATGCTGTGTTCCTTACCGTCCGCACCGACGGCGAAGGTGCCGAGGGCGGGCTTGCCGCCGTACCGGTAGGTCTGGGCGATGACGCCTCTCGAGGTGGAGCGCACCTGCGTGAGCTCCCAGGAGGCGGGCGCGGTGCCGGTGTCGAACAGCCGCTGCCCCTTGCCGACCACCACGGGGCTCGTCAGCAGTCGCAGTTCGTCGACGAGTTCGGCGCGGAGCAGCGATCCGATCAACCGCCCACTGCCGTGGACCTGGAGTTCCCTGCCAGGCTGGGCCTTGAGTTCGGCGACGGCCTTCGCCAGGTCGCCCTGAAGGAGGTGGGAGTTGTTCCATTCCGGGCTCAGGAGTGAGGACGAGGCGACGTACTTGGGCAGCTCGTTGATCTTCCCTTCCTCGGGGTCGGTGACGCCCGGCCAGTAGGCGGCCATGATGTCGTAGCTGCGTCGGCCGATCAGCAGGGCGTCGGCCTTCGCGAACCATTCGCCGATGATCGCGCCCATCTCCTCATCGGAGTAGGGCACCAGCCAGCCGCCGAGGTCGAAGCCGCCGGAGCGGTCCTCCTCCGGTCCGCCAGGGCCCTGCATGACGCCGTCCAGGGACACAAAAGTGGTGACGGTGAGCTTCATCGAGGTTCTCCTTGATCGAATTCGGGTGCGTTGGCGGCACATGCCACCGCCTCCATCGGCACGCGTCGTGCCGATGGAGTGCCATCCTGCCTGCGACGCTCGACATTGTCAACGGCACGCCGAGTGCCGATAAGATGGCTGTATGACCGACACGCCTGTCACCCCCCGACGCCGAGGCGCCGCACGAACCGAAGAGCTGCTGCGAGCAACCCTCGAGCTGGCTGCCGAGGTCGGTTACGCGGGCCTGAGCATCGAAGCGGTCGCCCGAAAGGCCGGAGTCGGAAAGCACACGATCTACCGGCGCTGGCCGTCCATGGCGGCACTGCTACTGGACGCGCTCAGCCTCGTGTGGGTCAGTGACCTGAGCTACCGCGACACCGGGGACGTCTACGCGGATCTGCGCGAACAGTTCCTGCGCTCATGCCTGGCACTGACCAGCCCGCCGATCGGTCCGGTCTACCGTGCCGTCATCGCCGAGGCGCAGGCCGATCCCACGCTGCGGGCGACCCTGCACGAGCGATTCCTGGTCACCGTGGAGCAGGGCACCCTCGACCGGATCACCCGCGCCCAGCACGCTGGTGAACTCGTCGCGGAGGCGAACCTGGAATTCGCCGCCGAGGTGTTGTGCGGCACTCTGTACTACCGCCACCTACTGTCAACGCGCCCCATCGACGAGAACGCGGTCGACGGACTGCTGAGCATGTTCATGGCCGCGTACGGAACGTCATCAAGAACTCGACCGCAACCTTCACCCGCCGCTCTCGGCGAAACGCCGCAGGCAGGGCAGGCGTAGATGGTGGTTGGCCTTTGCGTCCTCCGCTGTCGCGCCATCAGCGCTCGGCCAACCGCGCGCACCTTCAAGGTGGCGACGGCGCGTTCCCCCGCAGGAGCGGATGCGGGCGGCCAAGGACCTTCCAGGCCCCGCCTGCGCTGCTGCCCGCCCCGCGCCACCACGACCGTGCAGGCCATCCTCGTCCTGCAACTCACCGAAGAAGGCCGTCACTCAGGACAAGAAGCGCTCACTTCACGTCGTGCTCACCGACATTCGGATGCCGCCGATGACCTCCATCATGCAACGGTGGGTGCAGTCCTGTCGCCACGAGCTTCTCGACCGATGCCTCGGCTGGAACGAACGCCACCTGCGGGCCGCCCTGAGCGAGCACGAACGGTTCCGCAACCGGCATCCGAGACCGGGTCTGACCAGCATGGACGGAATCATCGGCAGGCGCGGGGGTGTCCCTTGAGGTCCTGGCGTCCAGCGGCGGTGGGGCGCCTGAGCGGCGCTTCGCCGCCGGACGGCACAGCGGCCTCACTCGCCGGCCGTCCCCGCCAGGCTGGACTCCGCCCGACGGGATTCGGCCCGACGGGATTCGGCTCGGCTGATCAGGCGCCTGCCCAGCGACTGCGCCGGCGACTCCACCCATCGCCAGGTCAGCGCACATAGTCCGAGCAGCGCCGCGTACACCGCCGCCAGCAGCGTCAGGCGCACTGCCACCGGTACGGTCGACGGGTCCGGCAGGAAGAACTCCACGCTCTCCAGCAGCAGCGGATGCAACAGGTAGATCGAGTAGGACACCAGGCCCAGCCAGGTCAGCCACGACGGCATCCTGCGGTGGCGCAGCGTCATCCCGGCGGCGAACGTCAGCCAGGCCGCGGCGATCGCCAGCTGTGATCCCAGCTCGGCGCGCGCCGGCCACAACCCCGCCAGTGGTACCAGCGCCACCCAGGCGAGGTGCCGGTGGCCGATCTGGCCGGTCTCGACACGGTACAGCGCGGTGCCGGCGAACATGGTCGCCAGGATGAACAGTCCCTGCCACGGCCCGGGATAACTCTGGTTGACCGCCAGCAGCAGAAGGATCGTGCCGGCGATGGCCACGGCGCCCGCCTGCCGTACCCGCCTGCCGCCGCGCAGCACCATGGCCAGCCCGGCCGCCAGCACGGCGGTCACCACGACCACGACCGTCAGCATGCGGCCCGCCCCGCCGGCCGACAGGAGCGTCACCGGCAGCAACCCCGCGCCCAGCACCGCGGCCGCCGCGAACGTGAGCGCGGCCGCGGTGCTGCGCCGGTGCACCCCGAGGGTGAACATGGCCGTCAGCAGAAGGTAGAAGGCCATCTCGTAGGACAGCGTCCACAGCACATTGACCAGGTTCGGGACGTACAGCAGGTTCTGCAGCATGCCGGCGTGCGCCAGGGCCGGCGCCACCGTCCGGGTGCCCCACCAGACGTGCAAGTCGTCCCAGCCGGCCGCCACGAGCAGCAGCATGCCGGCCACGCACACGACGAAGAGCGGCCACAGCCGGAAGAACCGCGAGATCCAGAAGGCCCGCAGGCTGCCTCGCCGCTCCAGCGACGCCGGCACGATGTAGCCGCTGACCAGGAAGAACACCAGCACGCCGTACCAGCCGGGATCGAAGACGGCCTTGATCGGCAGCCGCGCCTCCGGCCACAGCGGCTTGAGCGCGTGCTCGAAGACCAACCATCGCGGGCCAGCCCGCGCAGCGTGTCCAGCCAGGCCAGACGCCGGGCGGCGAGGGGAGCCTTCAACGCCACCCCCACCCGGCCTTCAGCGCGCCCCGGCCCGCCGCGCCGCTCAATCCGGCAGGTCGTACCACCGGGGCTGGGGGTACGGGCTGGGGGCGGGACCCGCGTCCGCGCCGGGGATCACATACAGGTCGACGGTGTCGGAGCTGTGCAAGCGGGTGGACGCCACGATCCAGTCGTCCTTGATCCGGCTCGTGGGCACGGCCTCGTCGAACCACGACATGCTCCCGGCGTCCTTTTCCTCGTACTTCCAGAACAGCCGGTAACCGGCCTTCAGCCCGCTCCGGGTCAGCTCGGCCCGTACGTCGGCGACCGTCCTGCCGTGGCTGGTGTAGCCGGGCAGGGCCTCGTCGCCCTCCGGGTCGACCGGGCCGTCATCGGCGTACGGCTCGCCCGGCCTGGCGGGGCGGCCGATGCCGAACACCACCCGCCCGGGGAAGTCGGCCGGCATCCAGACCTTGGCGCAGAACGCCGACGAGCACGGCGTGATCCCCTGGGCGCCGATGCTGCCGTGCCACTTGAAGCCGTCCGGGACGACGGGGCCGATCAGCTTGCCCACCTCGGAGGGCGCCACCGGGATCACCTTGACCGTGACGTTCAGCCCGACCGCCCGGAACGCTTCCTCGAAGCGGTGGCGGTCGGCCGTGGGGTCGGTGATGGTCACGCTGAAGTACGGGCCGGTGTTCTCGATGGAGACGGCGGCGTTGGCGTAGCTGGTCACCGGGCCGCCGACCACGCTGGTGCCGACGGCGACGGCCGTCGCCGCGGCCACGGTCGCGAGCCCCAGCACCAGCCGTCGGCCGCGGCGGGGCGTGGTCACGACGGCGGGCTCGCGCTTCTCCGACATGATCGCGTGCATGAGCTCCTGAGCCTCCGGTGCGGACGCCTCTCCTCTGAGGTCCTGGTCATCGACGCGGGCGAGATCGGCGAGGTTCACAGCGGGCTCCCTTCGAGGGCGACGGCGCGAGGGTGGTCGAAGCCGGCCTTGGCCAGATCCCGGGCGAAACGCCTGCGGGCGCGGTAGAGCCTGATCCGTACCGCGTTGCGGGAGATGCCGAGCACGCGGGCGATCTGCCCGTGGTCCAGCGCCTCCCAGGCGACCAAGGAAAGCAGTTCCCGGTCGTCGTCGGACAGGCCGCGGAAGACCTTTCCCATCTGGGACATCTCGTCCTCCGGCGAGCGGGCCAGCGCGGGGAAGGCGGCGAGCCGCTCGCGCAGGGCCGCCGTACGCTGCTCGTGACGCTCCTCGCCGCGCCGATGGTTGGCCAGCACCCGCCGCGCCACGCCGTACAGCCACAGCCGCGCCTCGTCCCCCTCGGGCAGCTCGTCGATGCGACGCCACGCCGTGGTGAACGTCTCGGCCACCACGTCGGCCGCGTCCTCGGGGTGCGGGCAGCGCCGCAGGACATACCCGAGTATGGGTTCGTAGACGGATTCGTAGATCTCCACGAACCGGCTACGGGGACCGGCTCCCATCCGGTCTCCTTACCTGGATCATCTGTCACTTAAGTCCATGTCCAGGACTTCGGGGGCATTTCCCCGGGGGATCTCGCGGGCCGCAGGACATTTGGCTTGTCGGCACGACCTCGCGGCGAAAGTCCTCGGCCGCTTCGGGCCGGCACATGACGATGATCCGCCAACAGCTCGGCCGCAAGCGGCTCGTCCACGGCTCCAAGGCCCGCAGCGCCCTCGGACGGAGGATCCGCGATACGACGGCGCGCGTGGCCGTCCGCCCACCGTCGGGTCAAGGCACTGGTCGTGCACTGCGGGAGATCCTGAACGCGGCCGGTATCCACCAGGCCTCTCATCGGTGCCGAACAGCGACGGCTGACCCTCGAACGGTGCTGCCCCGCGTGCTTGACCCGGGAGACGCACACGGCGGCCGAGCACCAGGCGGGTCACGACGACGGATCACGAAGCCGTGCTGACCTGGCCCTGATCCGCACCCTGCGCGACATCGACGACGGACATCTGAGCCTGTGGATTGGCGGCCGCTTCTTCGACGAGCACACCGGCCGGCCGCTCGATCCCCCGCAGATCGACGTCGTGCCGGACCGGCGGCCCTACCACGGCGTTCCCGATCCGGGCGGCGCCTGGCGGAGCGCCCTGGTGGTGGACAGGGGCTGGCTGGAATGCCCGCCCCCGGCACCTCCCCCATGCGATACCGGGTCTCTGAGACCGGACAGACCGCCCTGCACGCCGCCCGCCGCGACGGCACCGTGCGCCCGCGCCCGCCGCTTGCCGGCGGCAGGGAAACACCGGCCCACAATCCGCTCCTCCGGAAGGATGACCGTCGTGACCATCCTGCAGGGTGCGACGAAGGCACCGCCGCCCAGCGAGGTGTGGCGGCGTCAGGACGCCGTCATGCAAGCCTCCGGCGTGGACGCCTGCCCCGCCGGGTGGCCGCGCCCGCGCGTACACGGGCTGCCGCTGCCGTGGATCACCCCGGTACTGGACGGCGTGGTGTACTGGACCCAGATCCATGGCGGCCGGTTGCTGCGCTGCCAACAGGGTCACCTGTGTCAGGTGTGCGGGGAGCGTCTGCCCGAGCGAATGCTGGTGCTGGCGGACCTGGACGGTGAACTCGTCACCGATGCCGGAATGCACCGCCGCTGCGCGCTGCTGTCGCTGACCGCGTGCGAGGGCCTCTCCCCACGCCTGCTGCTGGCCGAGGTGACTCTCGCCGACGTGCATCACAAGGGTCGGCCGCTGCCCGATCCGCTTCCCGACCGGTGGCTGCGCTGGGACCTGGCCCCGCACGCCGTGGCGAGCGCCGCGCGGGTCGGCACCGCCGAGGCCGCCCGGCTGCTGGCGCTACCCGCCCACCGGCACTCCCTCGGGGCTGGGCAAAAGGAGCAGGAGACCGAATGATCCATCGACATCAGCGCCGCCACCGTCTCCGAGCGGCCCAGGCTCGCCGCATCGTGGACGCGCTCGCCGAGCACTTCCCCGACCTGCGCGACGCCCTCGGCGCCGAGGTGGCGGCCGAAAGGATCGCCGCCCACCTGGCCGCCCCTGCCGCTGGCGAGATCCTCATTCTCGACAGCCCGTACGTGGCCAACTGGCGGCTCAAGGCCGATGACCGTGGCCGCCTGCGTGTGGCCTGCACCCGCCTGCCGCCGGCCAGCCCCGACCCTCATCAGGAGCAGGAAGACCTGCAGCGTGAAGGCGACCTCACTGCACTCATCCAGAACCTGGCCGACGACGCGGCCGAGCTGAGCTGGACCGCCCTGATCCGGCATCTGAGCCGCCGGCCGAAGCCAGAACGCTCCCCGCGCACCGCACGCGATGTCTGATCAGCCACCCCGCAGCACTCAGCATGTGCGGCCCTGCGCCGAGCAGCGACGACTCGCCCTCCCGCCGCGCGCGCCGTCGGCCCGTGCATGCGCGTTCCCTCCCCGTCCGCCCCTTGCGATTGGCAGCGTCATGACCGACCAGCAGCCGCCGGCCCAGCACTCGGCGGGCCCCGATTCTCGACTCGGACAGTCCGCGCAGCCTGGGCATCCTGCCCGGCAGACTCAGCCAGGCGCGCACGCCGACGCTGCAGCGGACAGGGACAGGACCGGCAGCCGCTTCACAGCACCGGTCGAGCGAACCCGGCAGGCCAACGCGGCCTCCCTCGTGCCCCTGACAGAGCTCTTTCGGACAAGCTCCATCGACGGCGATGACCGCGCGGCTGCCGACCCGCCGGCTCCTGATCGTCTCGGCGGCGCCGATCCTGCGAAGGCGAACCCGCTCAAGCACCGTCACGCTCCCTGCGGCCCGTGCCCCTTCCGGCGCGACGCACCGCCCGGAGCCTTCACGCCGGAGCAGTTCGACGCACGGTCCTGCTCGCCCGCGGCGTTCTCGCCGAACGCATCCACCGGGGCCAGCTCGTCGGCCTGGGCGCCGCCGCCCTCGCCGTCAGCCTCCTCGCCCTGCCCTGACCGGCAGATCCGGCGGCCAGGATTGACAAACGCCGGCGTCCGGCTGACTCTCGTCGAGAGTGCGGACGTGAAGCCGGGCGGCGGAGGAAGAGACGTGCGACGAAGAAGGATCGGTTCCGCCGTGAGGTCACGAGTCGCGCCAGTCCTCCCGGGTCTGCTGCTCGGAAGCCTCCTCCTCCCGCCGGCCCCGGCGCAGGCGGTACGCGACGGCATCGCCCCGGTCGCCGACACCTACGTGGTCGCCGAGTCGCCGGCCACCGTCTACGGCACGTCGGCCAAGCTGGCCGCCTCCAACTGGAACACGCCCTGGCACAGCCAGGCCTACCTGAAGTTCTCCGTGCCCGCTCCGCCCGCCGGGCGGAGCATCGCCTCGGCCCGGCTGGAGATGCTCTACCAGAAGACCGATCAGCAGGCTGCCGTCACCGAGCTGCGCTCGGTCGCCGACAACTCCTGGACCGAGTCCATGACCTACCCCGCGCGGCCCGCGCCCGGTCCCGTCGTCGCCACCGCGACCCTGCCCGCGCCCGGCGCCACCAGCATCAGCTTCAACGTCTCCGCCACGGTCCGCGCGGCCGGTACGTACTCCTTCGCCATGACCAACCCAAGCGCCGAGTCGGCGACCGTCGTGCACTCGCGCGAGGCCGGCGACCTGGGCCCCCGGCTGATCGTCAGCTACGCCCAGCCGACCCTGTGCGGGGCGTCCTTCGCCGCCGAGACCGGCGAGACCTATCAGCAGGCGCTGGCTCGTGAGGACTCCCGGTTCGGCGGGCTAAAGGCGGTACGCGTCTTCTACGGCGGTCTGCCCGACCCCTGGCCCGGCAAGCTGAACGCCAGCAAGCGGCCCATGGTCATCTCGTTCAAAGCGGCCCCCGCCGCGATCGTCGCCGGCACCCACGACGCCGCGATGCGCGCCTGGTTCGCCGCGGCGCCGGCCGACCAGGACATCTACTGGACCTTCTACCACGAACCCGAGGACAACATCAGGAACGGCGAGTTCACCGCCGCGGCCTACCGCCAGGCCTGGAGCCACCTCGCCGCGCTGGCCGACGAGGCGGCCAACCCCCGCCTGCGAGCCACGCTCATCCTGATGGGCTGGACGGTGGACCCGGCCTCGGGCCGCGACTGGCACGACTACTACCCCGGCAGCACCGCCATCGACGTGCTGGCCTGGGACGTCTACAACTACGACTCCACCGCCGCCAAGGGCCAGTACCTCACCCCGGGCGCCCTGCTCGACCGCACCTACGCCGTCAACCAGGCCGAGAACCTCCCGCACGGCGTGGCCGAGCTCGGCAGCCACATCGCCACCGGCGACGACGGCACCCGCCGCGGCGCCTGGCTCGACCAGATGACCGCCTACCTCAACGGGCACGGCACCGTGTGGGCGCTCTACTTCGACCTCGACTGGTCAACCGGCGACTACCGCCTGCGCGACCCGGCGAGCCGCGCCGCCTGGACCGCCTTCTGCGCCTGACCTCGCGTACCGGCGCCACCCCCGCACTCCCGCCACGGCCTGGCGGGGGGCGCGGCACGTCCGATCCGGCGGGATCAGCGCTTGGGGGCCGGCGGCAGCCGGAGGAGGGCCTTGTCGGAGTCGAGCTCGGTGGTCGTCTCCGACGCGGGCGGCGCCTTGATCGAGACCTTGGCGCCCCAGCCGGAGTAGGTGGTCTCCATGGTGACCGGGCCCAGACCCACCTTGGGACTGGAGAGCCGGGTGCTCATCGTGCGCGGCAGCCCGGCGGGGGTCACGGTGAGTGTCCAGTTGACCTTGACGCCGGAGGCGAGCTTCCACCACAGGGTGGCGCGCGTCCAGGCCGAGACCCGCAGCAGCTCCTTGACGGTCATGCTCCCCTTGTACGTGCTGCCGCTGCGCTTGGAATGGCTCAGCATGGCCTTGAGCGTGCTCGGCTCGGCCGGGTTGATGAAGTCACCCTCCATGGCGGTCATCCCGCTCGTCCAGCCCGGCGACTGCTTGTACCAGGTCTTGCCGGCGGGCAGCGCGGCGCCGATCGGCCCGCCCTTGACGTAGGACGTACGGCCGATGCGGACGGTCCGCTCCGGCTTGTCGAGCGAGGTGGCCTGGTTCTCCTCTTTGGGGGGATCGAACTCGTCGGCCGTCTCGTCCCTGCCGGGGAAGCTCAGCTTGGCGGTCAGGTCGGAGGCGGCGATGCCGTCCTTGTCGAACTGCAGCCGTCCGCCGCGGGTGAGCGAGGTTGTGTCCCTGCCCGGCGTCCGCTGCTGGACGGTCACGCCCCTGCCCTCGCGCAGCTGCGCGCGCAGCGCGGCCAGCGGATCGTTGGGCGCGGCCAGCGCCGGCACGGACGGCGCCAAGACGAGTCCGGCGACCACGCCGGAGATCACGTACTTCTTCATGCCGGGAGATCATTCCGGTCGTGGATCACGGCGAGAACACGGATCCGGCCGGGGCGGCGCGTCCGTGGATGATCCAGTAGCATCCCGGGTCAGCGGGCCTTTGGCAGGCCGAAGGAGAAGGCGGGACACCCCGCCTCCGGCGCCTCGGGCCGCGTGGACCCGAGGAGCCGATAGCGCGATGACGGCAGGCCGACCGATGCCCACGCAGGACGACGTGCTCGGATACTTCGACACGCTGTCGAACTGGGGCCGCTGGGGCGACGACGACGAGCTCGGCACCCTCAACCACATCACCGACGACGTCTGGCTGGCCGCGGCGCGGGCGGTGCGCCACGGCAGGAGCGTGTCGTGCGCGTGGGAGGTCGCCGTACCCAAGGACATGGAGCGATCGACGACGGCCTGCCCGCGCAGCGCCGACATGCCGGGCGCCGAGAACATGCCGGCCGCCTTCCACAAGGACCGGCGCTGGGGGTTCTCCTCCGAGCGGCTCGGCCTCACCTTCCACGGCAACAGCCTCACCCACCTCGACTCGCCGTGCCACATCTTCTGGGACGGCACCATGTACAACGGGCGGCCCCACTCGCTGGTCGACGCCGAGACGGGCTCGTCGTGGGCGGCCGTCACGGCGGCGGCGAACGGGATCCTCACGCGCGGTGTGCTGCTCGACGTCGCCGGCGCGCGCGGCGTGCCGTGGCTGGAACCGGGGGAGGGCGTCGTTCCCGGCGACCTGGAGGAGGCCGAGCGGCGCCAGGGCGTGCGGGTGCGGCCCGGTGACGCCGTGCTGCTGCGCACCGGTTACGGCCGCGCCCGCCGCGAGGCCGGTGAGCCGGGCGGTTTCCGGCAGGCCGGCTGGCACGCGTCCTGCCTGCCGTGGCTGCACGAACGGCAGGTCGCGTTGATCGCCGCCGACACCCCCCAGGACGTTCAGCCGTCGGGGTACGAGGACGTGCTGATGCCGGTGCACGCCGTCGGCCTCGTGGCCATGGGGTTGTGGCTGGTCGACAACTGCGACCTGGAGGCGTGCTGGGCGACGGCCGCCGAGCTCGGCCAGTGGGACTTCCACCTCGCGGTCGCGCCGGTCCGCTTCGCCGGCACGTCCGGCAGCCCAGTCAACCCGATCGCCACGTTCTGACCGACGTTCACGAGGCGAAGCACGTCACGTGGCGAACGGCCCCGAGCAGGAACGGCGAGCCCAGCTTGAGGTGCCGGCCGCGTCAGGGCCGACGCCCTGCACGGGCAGAGCGGCCAGGCGGCCAGATTACCGGGCGCGCTCGGAGGCGGGGTTGCCGTCGGAGCGGGCGGCCTGAGCGCCGTCGTCGGGATCGGCGTGGCCGGCTTCCTGAGCTCCGCGCTCCTGCTGGCCCGCCTGCGGACGCCCGCCCACGCATCCGGTCTCAGTCGACGGCTGACAGAGATCGATGCATGGCGACGAGGCGATCTCTAGCGAGGAACGTGCCTCTTGTCGTAACCAATTGTGAGGATCTGGGGCGCGACGAGGACATCCCTCCGGGCCAGCGATGCACCCGGACAGACATGGGAGCCGCCGCCGCATGGGCCAGGTGGCGACTGGGCTCTCGACTCCAGCTAAACGCGCCGGCGTCAGCGCCGTGCTGGGAGGGGTCTCGGCCGAGCAGGCTGTAGGGGCCAGGATTGCTTCACCGGCTGGGGTAGCGACTCCGGCGATGGTGAGATCGGTGCGTAGAAAGCGGACGGACCCTTCTCTGTCCCGGATGACGCCAGCGGCAAGGCATTTCGCCAGGCCGGGAGCGATGCAGCTCTCGTGCGTGCCATGGGCCGCGCCCTGCCCATCGCACACGGATTGTGCCCCGCTTCGTACACGCTGATCAGGAGCTACTCGGTCGGCGTCAGCCAGAGCGTTCCGTGCCTGCTTGCCGTCCGCGCGTCGTACCCAGGTTCGCCTGCTGGGCGGGGTGGGATGTTCGGTAGAACAGCTTCGTCGGCAACGTCGCCTGCCCGAGCTCGTCGTAGAAGTGCTGCGCCCCACTGTTGCCGGTGTCAGTGGTCCATTCGACCCTGCTGCACTCGTGCTTGGCTGCCAAGTCGAACAGCGCGTTCATGAGCGCTGTGCCCACTCCGCGGCGTTGCGCTGACTCGGCGACGTAGAGCTCCTTCAAGTACAGCGATCGGGTGAGCCCTTCGGCAGGCCACAGGAAGGAGTAGGAGGCGATGCCAACAGGCTCCTCACCGTCCGTGACCTGATCCTCCAGGCACAGGCCGAGCAGACTGAGCGGATGATCCTGCCCGGTGGGCTGGATGCACGCAAGTCGAGCGAGGACATCCTGTGCTGGGATCACCCGGCGACCGCATGGCTACGCGACCGCATCCGCGACGCTGTCACCGCGATGACGTTCGACCTGCTCGGCGCGGCATCCCTCGATGTCAAGGACGAGATGGTGGCCGAAGGGTGGACGGTCACCTACGCCGAAGGCGCGAGCCTGCTGCCGCATGTCCACCACAGCACCGCGATCGGCGGCGTCTACTACATCGACCCCGGTGACGGAGACAGCGGCTTCCTTCAACTGCTCGACCCCCGCCCGGGTGCCGTCGCCCGCGACGCCTCTCCCGGGGCGGAGCGTATTCAGCCGAAGGCGGGCCGCATGGTGGCCTTCCCCGGCTGGGTGCGCCACCAGGTGCGCGCCACGGCCTCCAAGGAACGTCTGCGGATCTGCGTCGCGTTCAACGTCGGCTACCGCCCGGCAGGAGGCAAATGTCGCCGATGAGGAGCGGCTGTACGCCGAGCTGGGGGCGTCGGTGCACGCCCTGGCCGACGCCGATGGCGAGGTCTGTCTGTCGGACCTGCCGCCACCACGAGCAGTCGGGCGCCATCGCCGTGGAAGACCCGCGGTCGGGCTGCGCGATGGTCGCCATGCCGGGCCTGCCGTGGGGGCGCGCGGTGATGATCGCCGCCAGGCAGGGCGCTCACCTGGCGGTGCCCGGCTGGCTCACGCACTTCGTCGTCCCGGTCGAGAAGGGGCAGGGGGTGATCGTCGCCAAGGCTTTGTCCACCTGAACGAAATCCGACAGAAGGGAACAGCACATGACCAGCAGCGACAGCGCGGCGTTGAGCCTGCGCATGGACACCGACGCGGGAACCGACCTCGGGCTCTCTCCTGACACCGTGGAGGAGTTCCTGGCGCTGGCCGACAAGGGCCTGATCATCAGGGCCGACTGCAACGCGCCGGCGGTGCAGGACGACTTCGCCCTCGACCCCTCTCGTACGTTCAAGCTGGGGAAGGTCGAAGCCTGATCCGTCAGTGACGCGTCCCCGGTCCTCGCGTCAGAGGGCCGGGGACGTGCCTTGCGCGGTTACAGGTCCCCGCGCCGGAACTGCTCGACCTCGGCGTTCAGCCCATCGGTGTCCAATGGCGCCACCGACACGTGCTCGGCCCAGACGGTGAGGAGCCGGGCGAACTCGTCGCTGGTGTCGGCCTCGACGTTCCCGTGCACCTGGAACCACGTGATGAGCGGCGCGGCGTGCGGTGCGTCGGCGTCGCAGCCCGCGCACAACACCACACCTGTGCGGCCTTCCACCCGCGCTCCGCTGGCGTTGACCCAGCCGTGCGGGACACGCGCCAGGAGCAGCCCTTCTCCGCCGCAGCGGGGACAGGTGGGCGGCTCGGCGGAGGTGACGACCTCGATCCGGCGCTGGGTCACAGCGTGATCGCTTCCGGGCCGAACAGCTGCTTGATGTCGGCGGCGAAGCTGGGCTCGGCGTTGACGGAGAACTCCGGCATCGCGCACACCGCGATCTTTCCGGAGAGCCGCTGCACGTTGATCCGCAACGGCACGTTGCCTTGGTGCAGCTTCAGCACGTTCCGCAGTTCCTCCACCGATCGCTCGGTGAGGCGCTCCTCCCGCACCTGGATGGTGACGGGGTGGCCGGAGTCGCCTGAGATGCCGGACACGTCCAGCGGCGTCAGGTCTTGGGCGAAGACGCTGATGGCGCCATCGCGGTTGTTGACCTGGCCTCCCACTGACACCACGACGTCGCCGCGCAGTTCCGGCGCGTACAGCTCGTAGCTCTTGGGGAAGAACAGGCACTCGACTGCGGCGTCCATGTCCTCAACGGTGACGATGGCCCACACGTTGCCGGCCTTGTTGACCCGCTTGTCGACCTTGGTGATCAGGCCGCAGACGCGCACGTCGCCGCGGTCGTCGCGGCCGCTGTCGAGCAGGTCAGCGATGGTGGTGTCCCGGTTGCGGGCCAGGAGCCGTTCGGTGCCGGCCAGCGGGTGGTCGGAGACGTACAGGCCGAGCATTTCCCGCTCGAAGTCGAGCTTGGTCTTCTTGTCCCACTCCATGTCGGGGACGGCGATGGTGAATGCGGTGTCGGCGTCGTCGTCGTCCATGCCGCCGAACAGCGAGTCCTGGCCGTGCGCTTCGTTCTTCTTGATGTCGATGACGGACTCGACCGCCTGCTCATGAACCATCAGCAGGCCCTTACGCGGGTGTTCGAGCGAGTCGAACGCGCCCGCCTTGATCAGCGATTCGATGACGCGCTTGTTGCAGACCGACAGCGGCACCTTGGCGAGGAAGTCATTGAAGTCGGTGTAGCGGCCCTTCTCCTGGCGGCTCTTGACGATGCCTTCCACGACGTTCTCGCCGACGTTGCGCACCGCGCCCATGCCGAATCGGACCTGGGTGTCGCCGACGGCGACGAAGTCGAGCTGGGAGTCGTTGACGTCCGGCGGCAGGACCTGGATGCCCATCTTGCGGCACTCGGCCAGGTAGACAGCGGCCTTGTCCTTGTCGTCGCCCACAGAGGTGAGCAGCGCGGCCATGTACTCGGCGGGGTAGTTGGCCTTCAGGTAGGCGGTCCAGTAGGCGACGAGCCCGTATCCGGCGGTGTGTGACTTGTTGAAGGCGTAGCCGGAGAACGGCAGCATGACGTCCCACAGCGCCTGGATCGCCTCGTCGCTGTAGCCCTTGCCGCGCATGCCGGCCTGGAAGTTGGCGAATTCCTTGGCCAGGATCTCGGGCTTCTTCTTGCCCATGGCGCGACGCAGCAGGTCGGCGCCACCGAGCGAGTAGCCGGCCAGCTCCCGGGCGACAGCCATGATCTGCTCTTGGTAGACGAGCAGGTGGAACGTCGGCCCGAGGATCGGCTCTAGGGCGTCCTTCAGCTCGGGGTGGATGGGTTCGATGTCCTGGCGGGCGTTCTTGCGGTGCGCGTAGTTGGTGTGCGCGTTGGCGGCCATCGGGCCGGGCCGGTAGAGGGCGAGCACGGCGGCGATGTCCTCGAACCGGGTCGGCTCCATCAGTTTCAGGAGCTGCCGCATGGGTCCGCCGTCGAGCTGGAAGACGCCCAGGGTGTCACCGCGGGCCAGGAGCTCATACGTCTTGGTGTCGTCGAGCGGGAGGGTGAGGGTGTCGAGTTCCACGCCCCGGTTCTGCTTGATGATTTTGATGGCGTGGTCGATGATGCCCAGGTTCCGCAGGCCCAGGAAGTCCATCTTGACCAGGCCCATCGCTTCGCACGACGGGTAGTCGAACCCGGTGATGATCACCTTGTCCTTGTCCCGCATGTGCATCGGGATGAGGTCGAGCAGAGGGTCGGAGGACAGGATGACTGCGGCGGCGTGCACGCCGGTGCCGCGGATGAGCCCTTCGATGCCGCGGCCGGTGTCGATGACCTTCTTGACGTCGTTGTCGTTCTCGTACAGGGCGCGCAGTTCGCCGCCCTCGTTGTAGCGGGGGTGGTCGGGGTTGAAGATGTCGGCCAGCGGCACGCCCTTGCCCATGACGTCCGGCGGCATCGCCTTGGTGATCTTGTCGCCCATGACGAACGGGTATCCGAGGATCCGGGAGGCGTCCTTGACGGCGGCCTTGGCCTTGATCGTGCCGAACGTGTTGACCTGTGCCGTGTACTCCGCGCCGTACTTCTCGGTGACGTAGCCCACCATGCGGTCGCGCTGACGGTCGTCGAAGTCAAGGTCAACGTCGGGCGGGTTGATCCGCTCCGGGTTCAGGAACCGCTCGAACAGCAGACCGTGCTCCAGCGGGTCGAGTTCGGTGATGCGGGTGGCGTACGCCACGATGCTGCCGGTGGCCGACCCTCGGCCGGGGCCAACCGCGATGCCGTTGTCGCGCGCGTACTTGCAGATGTCGGCGACCACGAGGAAGTAGGAGGAGAACCCCATCGGGCCGATGACCTTCATCTCGGTCTCGTACCGCTCCATCACCTCGGCGGGGATCGGGGTGCCGTAGCGCAGCTCCAGGCCGCGCTCGCACTCCTTGCGCAGCCACGACTCCTGCGTCTCGCCCTCGGGCACGTCGGGGTAGTCGGGCATCCGGTTGACCTCGGCGAATACGTCGCTGTAGTCGCCGACCATCTCCGCGACCAGCAACGTGTTGTCGCACGCCTCCGAAAGCTCCGGGAACAGCGCGTACATCTCCTCGGCGGACTTGAGGTAGTAGCCGGACCCGTTGAACCGGAACCGGTTGGGGTCGTCCTTGTTCTTGCCCACGCCGACGCACAGGAGGCTGTCGTGGGCGTCGGCCTGGTCCTCGGTCACGTAGTGGGAGTCGTTCGTGACGAGCATCGGGATGTTGAGCTGTCTGGCCAGCCTGAGCAGGTCGGCCCGGACCTCCCGCTCGATGTCGATGCCGTGGTCCATCAGCTCAAGGAAGTAGTTCTCCTTGCCGAAGATCTCCTGGTACTCGCCGGCGACCTTGACCGCATCGTCGTACTGACCGAGCCGCAACCTGGTCTGCACGGCGCCGGACGGGCAGCCGGTGGTGGCGATGATCCCCTGCGCATATTGGGCGACCAGCTCCTGGTCCATGCGCGGCTTGCCGTAATAGCCCTCGAACGAGGCCAGGGACGACAGCCGGAACAGGTTGCGCAGCCCGTCGCCGTCCTTGGCCCACATCGTCATGTGGGTGAACCGGCCGCCGCCGGAGACGTCCTTGCCGCCCTCCCCGTCCGCGACGCCGGTCTCCGCGCGCGACCCCCAGAAGATCGGCTTCTTGAAGAACCGGGATCCGGGGGCGACGTACGCCTCGATGCCGATGATCGGCTTGACGGGGCTGCCCGTGGCGACGGACTGGAACTCGTACGCGCCGAACATGTTGCCGTGATCCGACATGGCGATCGCCGGCATCCCGAGCCGTTCGGCCTCCTTGAACAGCGGCTTCATCTTCGCCGCCCCGTCCAGCATGCTGTACTCGGTGTGAACATGCAGGTGCACGAACGACTTGCTCACCCGTCCCCCAAACTTCCCGGCCGGCCCAACTCTCACCTGAGCCTATTCCGTCCTCCGGGCTGGATGGGCATGGCGTCCGCGCGGCGGGAAGGTTGTTGCCAGGCTGTTGCCGACTCTCCGTACAGTGCTCGAAACACACCCTGCGACCTGCGGAAAAACGGGCGTCGTGCGCTCTCGCGGGGAAGGGTTCGCAAGCTCCGTCACCGCCCCGCGCCTGCGACGGCCACGCCGGTGCGGCGGCGGATCGATCCCCCTGGATCGCGATATTAATCTCTGCTTGCCTTCGCGAGAGTGATTCCGGGCAGCCCCTGGGGACGATGACGGTGGCGGCGCGCGTCCTGAGAACGAATGTGAATGCGGCCGCACATGGGCGCGCCACCTTCAGGGATCCGCGCTCGCCGGACACGAAGGAGAGTCGACAATGGCGCAGTTTGACGAGGCGGCACGCCGGGAGATGGCCGACCACGCCGCCACCGCACGCGAGGCATCGGTCGAAATAGCCCGGCACATGTCCGTCCTGTGGGAGGCCCGCCTGAACATGGCCATGGCCGCAGGCGACGAGGAGTCTGTCCGCAGTGTGCTCAACGAGGCCCAGGCGCAGGCCTACCTGGACAACTGCAATTGCACACGACCGGACGGCGGCGGCTCGTACCTGGACTGAGTCGATGTCACTGTCGCCCCTGCTGACAGACCCGCAGGATTCCACGGCACATTCATCCGGATCGAATGGACAAATGAATAACTCGGTGACGACACCAACGGCCCGGTACAAGCCGTCCAGATTCAACCTCGTCTCCTGGGACGACAAAACCGGCCAGCGCCGACTGCTCATCTACAACACAATGACCAGCGCCTTTGTGCGACTGGCGCAGCCTGCCGCGGACCGGGTCTCACTCCTGCTGAAGAGCGGGACACCCGCCGCCGCCGACGCGATCATCGGCGCGCTGGCCACGCAGGGCGTCCTCGTTCCCGAGGACCTGGACGAACTCCTCCTCGTCGACTCCATGGAGCGGTACTACAAGCAGCGGAGAGACGCCCTCCAGCTCATTCTCATGCCGACGGAGAAATGCAATTTCCGATGCGTGTACTGCTATGAGGACTTCGTCAAGGGAAAGATGTCCGACGAGGTCAGGAGCGGCATCGTCCGGTTGGTCGAGCGAGAGGCTCCCCATCTGAAGACCTTGAACGTCGCCTGGTTCGGCGGCGAGCCGCTGAGTGCCCTCGGCGTCATCCGCGAGGTGTCGGCCGAACTGATCGCGCTGTGCGACGCCAACGGCATCGAGTACTCGTCGAGCATGACCACGAACGGCTTTCTCCTCAGCAGCGGCGTCGCCGAGGAGACTTTGGGGCTGAGGATCAGCCGGTACCAGATCACGCTGGACGGCACGGCGTCCAGCCACGACCAGCTACGTGTTCTGCGTAACGGCAGAGGCACCTTCGACACGATCGTGGCCAACCTGACCGCGCTACGGGAGAGCCGGCACGACTTCAAAGTGCGTATCCGGGTGAACTTCACCCCGCAGGTGGCCCAGGAGATGCCCGGCTTTCTCGCCTTCATGGGAGAACGCTTCGGCAACGACCCCAGATTCTCGATCTGGTTTCATCCGGTCGGCAGATGGGGCGGACCTCATGACGAGGACATCGAGACATGCGACCAGCAGTCCGCCGAGGAGCTGGAGCGCGGTTTCACCGGCGCCGCGGCCGACTCCGGATTTCCGCTCACCTCCTGGGAGCAGCTCATGCGGCCGTTCGGAAGCACGTGCTACGCCGCTGATCCGCGCTCGTACGTGATCGGTTCCGACGGAATGGTCTACAAGTGCACGGTCGCCCTGCGCGAGCCGAAGAACCACGTCGGACAGTTGTCGAGCGACGGTGACCTGCGGCTTCGCGAGGACCGGATGGCCGTCTGGGTGTCCTCCGGCGCCCAGGTCGACACCGGCTGTCAGGCGTGCGCCTTTCGCCCGGCCTGCCATGGCGACGCCTGTCCGCTGGCACGCTTGCAACGCGGCGGCGAGCGCTCCTGTCCGCCGATCAAGAGCAACATCAAGAAGGTGTTGCCGCTCATCGCCGTGCGGGCGGGAAGGCAGCGGTGACATGTCAGTCGGCGGCTCCGACGGCCGACCCGGTGGCATGGCTGAACCGTCTCATCGCCTCTTGTGAGAAGGCTGCCGCGGCGCTGGACATTGACCTCGCCGACAGCCGGCGCCACGAACTGCTGGACCTGCTCGCCGAGCCGGCCACGTGGCACGCCTCGCATCCGAACTGGCCGTCAGCCATGGCGGTGACCGGTCCGCCTGTCGAGATGTCGCTGCGGTTGGACTGGTCACGCCCGCCGAGCCTGAGGTTCGTCGCGGACGTCACCGACCACCGGCTCGGTCTGGTGGAGAACTGGCCTCGTTACCTGCGGCACTGCGCCGCGGTCATCGGAGGCGAGCAGGCCGACGCGCTGGCGTGGCGCCTGTGCCGTATGCACCTCGACGGGATGCCTGCGGAATACCGCTCCCGCGTGCTGCACGGAGTCGGGTACGGAAGCGACGGGTCAAGGCGCGGATCGGTCTACTTCCGCAACCGGCTGCCCCTCACCGGCCCGCCACCCCGCCTGGAGGATGCCTCTCATCTGGAGAAGATGATCTTCGACGCGCGTGCCGCCGGCAGCGTCCAGGCGGAGCTCCTGGGATACGACTTCGCCGACGGCCAGATGATCCGCAGCAAGATGCTCTGCCCGCTGACCAGAGCCCAGACCTCGGCCCTCGTGGAGAGCATCGGTCGCGATGATCCCCGGCTGGGCGTGGCACGGGTGGTGGCGGACGCCTTCGGACCACAGGCCAGAGACGCGAGCCTGTTCACCGCGCTGCAGATATCGACGCAGAACGGCACCGTCGGCCGCAAGCTCTACTTCCCTTGCACCCCCTGGCGATGGTCCTCCGCGCAGGGATTCCTTGAACTGGTGACCTTTCTGGAGACGCTCGGGGTGAACCTCCAGCCGCTCGGGCTGCTGCTGGACCAGCTCAATGCCGATGCCCTCACCGTGTCACCGGGCTTCCTGGCCGTCTCAGGACTGATGAGTGCTCCGTCGGTCACCTTCTACTTCTCTCCGGATGCGCCGAGCCCGAGCGGACAGCCGGTACCCGGGTCCCGGGCCGCGACGGCACCGCGGCCGGCCCCCGACCGTGTCCGGACGATCGATCACCTGATCGCGGCAGGCGTGCGGCATCTCGCCGCGGAGCAGCGGGCCGACGGCTGGTGGGCCGACCTCGACCTCGGCAGACGCCTGGTGCCGCACCGGCCCGCCATCGCGCAGGGCAGGTCGACCCAGTTCGTGACGGCCTTCGTCGCAGAGGCCCTCTTGGACGTACCGGAAGCACATGCGCTGGTCGCCGCGGCGGCCACGGCTCTTGACCGGCATGGCCGGGCCGGGCACGGATGGGGGTGGAACGAGCAGTCGCCCGCCGACGCCGAGACGACCGCGCTGGCGATCCGGGTCCTCGCCGTCACCGGACGCGGCATCCCGGCGGAGTCCGAGGTACTCCTCCAGCGTTACCAGCAGGCCGGCGGCGGCTTCGAGGCTTACCTGCCCGCCACGGGCACGCCCGACGCTGGCGTCACCGCCGCCGCGGTGCTCGCCCTGCGGGCACTCGCGACCAGCAGCCCTGGGGCCGATGCGGCGCTTCGGCATCTGGCACGTAGCCGGCAGCGCGGCGTGTGGAGCTCCCGGCTGTGGGCGACCCCGCTGGTGGCGACGGCTCGCGCGGTACAGGTCTTCGCTCAGCAGCACATCGGCGGCCGAGCGGAGGCGGCACCGTACAAGGAGCTCATGGCAGAAGCCACCCAGGCGCTGCTTTCCTGGCCGTTGCCCGACAATCCATTCCTGCTGGGGCAATGGCTGCGCGGATGGGCGGCGGCAGGCGGTCACAGCAGGTGGGCGACCGTCCAGCGGATTCTGCTCAGCCTCGAACGCCAGCAGCAGGCATGCGGGCAGTGGCGCGGCGCGCCCAGCCGCTGCGTTCCGCGTGCCGCCGCCCGGTACGCGGGCGCGGACAGTCAGGACCTGGTGATCGACTGGAACGGCGTGGTCACCACTGCCTCGGCGATCTCCGGTCTGCAGGCCCTGCGGGTCCTCAGCACCGGGGAAGACCACGATGACGCCTCAGGAGTGCTCCGTTGACGAATCTGATCGTCGGCTTGGGCGACGGGTTGCCCGCGGCCCGCCATTTCGCCACCGCCGCCGACCGCACGATCGTCGAAGCCAATGGCATCGACGACGTGCTGGGCACCATCAAGGACGCGGCCGACGGCAGTCTGATCGTCTCGGGTGGTTCCGCGCTGACCAGCCGTGACCTGTGCAGATTCGCGCGCGCAGCCTCCGCCGTGGCCACCCCGATGGGATTCATCGCGGGCTGGCACGCGGGAGACGCCCTCCGGCACGCCCGGAAGATGCTCGGCTACAACTGGATGGCCGGACGCGACGTCCTGTACTGGAGCCTCACCGATCTCCCCGGGCTCGTACCCGGACGCTTCGCGGGCACCGAACTGCTGCGCAGCGACGGCTCCGATCTGCTGCGACAGCTGTCCGAGCCGCGCCACGCCACCGCGCTCGCCAGCCACGGCAACGGCATCGACTTCCTGCTGAAGGGCTCCTTCCTCTGCAGCATGCTCGACGACGACCTCCCCGCCGAGGCTCCCTTCAGACCTTGCGGTCACGGCTCGGGCCCCTGCGTCCACTCGAAGAACGTGAACGGCCGGCTCGTCGAGCCGTCTCGTTACCGCCCGAGCGAAATCGCCGCCGACGTGATCATCCTGGCCACCTGCCATGGCATGCTCGCCAGGGGCTCTCTGTGCGACTCGGCACGTTCACTCGGCGCGGCGTTGATCCGATCCCGCTGGGCGGGAGCCCTGATCACTACCTACACGGATGTCCAGGGCGAGAACTGGCAGCCCCTGGTGGCGCTGGGCATGCTGCAGGCGGGCCACCGCCTGGGAGACATCTGCACCGAACTCAACCGGCTCACCCAGGGCTCCGACGGGGACACCCCGTGGCTCCTGTTCGGAGACCCCACCCTCACCTTCGCCGCGCGCCGTCAGGAACCACGCCTGCCGGCCGGGGCACCGTCGGCGGTCAGGCTCCAACCTGGCATGAACCTGCTTCAACTGCCCTCCGCCGAACCCACCCTCGTCACCGTGGAGGCCGCCGGAACAGGGCAGGCCTCCAGGGTCGGTTTCCAGCAGGTTCCGGGCGCCGGCACGCTCGTAGCCGTCCACTATGCGGACCAGCCCGTGGACCTGCGGCTGACCGCCGAGGCCGCTGAGCGATCGGTTTCTTTCGATTCCCTCCGCAGCGTACGGTCCACGGTCGAGCAACTGGCCTTCACCCGCTCGGTGCTCGACAAGGCGGCCAAGGAGCCTGCCACGGCAGAACTTGTGGCGGATGGGTCTCTACGGTCATTGGTGTCCACCAGCCTTTCGCAGCACATCGAGCACGTCACGTATAGCTCGTCGTACGAGCTGGCCTCCGCCCTCAGCAGCGCGGGCGGCCTGTCGCCAGGCGAACTCCTGGAAAGGGAGAACTGGGTTCGGCTGAACAGCGCGCTGGCTCTCTTCCTGGCCGCCTACCAGCAGCGAGACAGCCCCACCACTTGCTTCGGCACGCCGCGGGGCACCGTGCTGCCGGCAGAGAGCGAATGCCCGTACTGCGGGATGGTGGTGGCCCAGCGCGAGTCACGTGATGCGGGATCCGGTCTCGTCCGGCGTGTCGGCTGGTGCTCAGGGTGTGCCTTCCTGGGCAACACGTCCAGCGCCGTGGACGCGATCACCATCGAAGGGCCCGGTGCCGTCCGGGCCGGCGACCGCCGTGAGTACACGCTTGTGTTCGACGGCCCGCCGGTCACCGGGTGGAGCGTGGTCCACGCGTGCCTTCGCATGCAGCGCACGCCCTGGGCCGCCACCGGCGAAGGGCCGCTCGGCGAGGTGATCGTCCAGCGAGGAGAACCTCTCGCCCCTCTCAAGCTGCTCATCAGGGTAAGGCCGGACGTTCCTGTCGGCGTCCATTACCTCGTCGCCGCCATCGCGGCCCAAGGCGATCTGTGGATCTGCCGTCGCCCCCTCTTCGTGGAAGCCCCGGCGGACTAGGTCATCTGGCCGCCTTCCCGGGAGGAAAGCGGCCAGGGCACCGTGCTGATCAGGTCAGTTGTGTCAGGTCGACCGTGGTCTGCGGCCGGAGCGCGAAATTGTCCTGCATCCCCTTGTCGCAGCCCGTGTCGGGGATGATGACCCCGGCGCGCGCCGCACTCAGGTACTTGTCGACGTCCTGCTCATCCAGTCCGAGCCCCAGGCCTGGTCCCGCCAGGCGCAGGCTGTCGGCCGACCGTTCGTTGGGCTGACCCATGTGCGTCTCCTTCCTGTTGGAGTGTGATCCCCGGCAGCCGCCCGCACGGGGCGCTACCGAAGTGAGGTGGCCACCGCCACCAGTGCCGACTGGCCCTGCTCCAGCGGAACGACCGAGCAGGTCAGCCAACCAGGCGCGGCGGCGTGTGCCCCGGTAGCGCAGCGGATGACGAACTGCCGGCCCCACGGCAGGCCGGGCATCGCCGTCTGAGGACCTCCAGGACGCGGGTCGGTCAGGGCGATGGCGCCCGACTCCTGGTTGAGCGGTTCGCTCGCCGTCAGGACGCACCAGGCGATGGCCTCCGCGCCCACGGAGAAGGCGGGCTTGTCGAAGCCGCCCCGCCAGGCCTGGATCTCCAACTGCAGCCCGGACGGCTCGGGAAGGCCCTGCCCAGCGGCCAGAGCGGCCATCGAAGCCAGGAGCCGCGTACGCAGGGCGTCCTCGTCGGCCAGGACGGCGTCAGTCGAGATCACCTCGAACGGCTCGCCTTCCGGGCCGGGCGCGGCCACGCCCGGCTTCAGGATGCCGGCCAGGTCCAGGGCCTGGATCACCACCGGCGTGCCCCACAGCCTTTCCACACCGGAGGTGCCGGCGGGGCGGGCCCGGATGAGAGAAGGGGCGGCCGCGGTCATCGCATGCCTCCCCACGCGTTGTCGTAGGCGACGTTCCAGGCGACGCAGATGCGCAGGTCGTCGCCGGTGGCCGTGGCCGACACCGAGTGCGGCAGCCAACCGGGGAAGGCCACCATCCGTCCCGGGAACGGCTGGACACGGACGACGCCCTGCGACACCTGCCGGGCCACCGCGGCTGGACGAGGGTCGAGGAGTTGCAGGTAGCCGGCCTCCCTGCCGTCGTCTCCCGATGGCGCGGACACGTAATAGACGCCGCTCCAGGCCGAGTCGTGGTGGGTATGGGGGCGCAGGCTGCCGCCGCTGCGGTAGACCACGGCCCACGCTTCGGCTTTGATGCCCTGGGTGACCTCCTTGGCGGCCTCGCCGAGGATGTCGGCGGTCAGCGCGTGCACCGCGTCCAGGATTCTGCTTTTGAACCAGTCGATGGCCGGGTGACGCCAGTGCAGAATGTCCTGGCTGGACTTGATCGCGTCGATCCCGCCGAACAGGGCGGCGTCCGGGTCCGCCTTCTCAGCCTGCAGAATGAGTTCGCGCAGCGTGGTGTTGATCTCCTCGGTGCCGTCGAAGTCGGCGATCCAGACCGGGGTCCTCCAGGCTGTGAGCGCCGTACGGGGCGGATGAGTGACGGTGTCGGTCACAATGCCTCCTTCAGCCGGCGGGCGATCTGCCATCCGGCAGGGGTGAGCAGCTCGACGCGGGAATCGAGGAGGTTCAGGCAGCCCAGGCCGTAATCGCGTAGTGCGGTCAGCCGGGTTTCGGCCTGTCCGCCGGTGGTGCGGTAGAGGCGCGTCAGGACCGCCGCCACGTGCGCCGCGCCCAGGACCTCGGACGGTGTGCGACCAGCGGTCCCCGAGGGCAGGGTGAGCCTTTCCGCGTGCCCGCCATCCAACGCCCACAGCTCCTGGATCAAGTAGAGCCATTGGTGGCTGAGCTCGTGAAGGAGGTGCTCGACGAGTTCCAGCGGCGTGGCGAACGCTTCCGGCGCCAGGAGGACGTGCTGGGGCCAGGCCCGCGAGGAGGCGGAGATCGCACCGCCCTCGGCATGCAGCAACGCGTAGCGGACGGGCAGGCGGACCAGGACTTCCCACGCGGGGACCGCTACCAGTATCTGCCGCAGGGCGTCGTCGATGAGCCGGTTCTCGCCGGGCGAGAGCGGGCCGGCCGGGATCGGTTGTGCGCTGGGGCGCAGCAGCACGATCCGAGCAGGGGCAAGCCATTGTTCGACGCCGCTGGCGGTGCCGGGGATCGAACTGGTACGTCCCTGCCGTTCGGCTTCGACGTGACGGGCCGCGGCGGCTCCGGCCAGCAGCCGCCGGGCCGCGAAACCGTCGTCGAGGAACGGCATGCCATCGAGTTCGGTGAGCGGGTCCGGCAACGTCGTCGTCATGGGGTCCCCACCTCTTCCGGATGCAGCTCGTGGCGGAGAAGTGCGGGATGGTCGTACAGCGGTCCGGGGTCCAGGCCGAACGGCACCACGCCCACCCCGGCACGCCGTCCCACTTGCAGGCACGGCAGCGGCCACGCGGCGTTCGGATCCGGGGTGAAGTACATCGGTGGCGGCTCGAGCATGAGGGCCAGCACCTGCGGGCCGCACACCAGCCCGTCATAAGTGTCGTAGGCGAAACGGGGATGGCCGACGTCGAAGTCGTGGATGAGGACGACGCCACGGGCGACGGCGGCCAGCTCACGCCGCAGTGGCCAGTCCTCGCCCCAGTGGGCGTCCAGGAAGAACAGGGGCTGCCGGTACCTGCCGGCCGCCCATGTGACGAAGTCCGGCGAATCCTGGCAGTCCACGCGGACGTTGGGGTGGCCGGCGAGACGACGGCGCGTGAACGCGGCGTAGTCGGAGTTGATGTCGCAGGTACGGACGGGCAGGTCGGGATAGCGGTGGGCGAGGTAGGCGGTGGTGTCGCCGAGGAAACACCCGGTCTCGATGATTGCGTCACACCGGTAGGCCGTCAGCAGGTCATCGACAAGGAGCGCCACCATCACGTCGAATCCGAAGGGACCTCCCCCGTCCGACAGGCGCACCGCGCCGGCACGGACGGTCGTGTAGAAGTGGCGGAGCGTCGTGTCCACCTGCGTGGCCTGCCGGCCGACGCCATTGCACCGCGGTAAAGACATGCGTCATTGCTCCAAAAGCCAGGCTTTTGCTGCGTGGTGCGGCTTCTGTTCTCATGAAAGACGCAGTTGAGGCGTTTGAGAATGACCACCTCCCTAGATGGATTCCTTACTGTGCCTGCCGAAGACCTCACCGAGCCGGTCAGCGAGCTGGTCGGGGTGACGCAGCGGAAGCAGGGTGCCCAGGCCGCTCCTCCGGCGTCAGGCTGAGGTAGAACGGGCGTCGCGGCGCATCGGCAGGGGGACGGAGGTTGTTTCGGGCATGGGACAACCCCTTTTCGGTCAGGAAGGTGATTAGTCAGGGGGCGGGCGGTAGGGGTCCGGATGGCGCACGGTCCAGGCGGTGCCGCGGGTGACGGCCTCAAGGCGCGCGGAGGCGCGGCCTGTCAGCACCGCGCCCAGCGGGCTGTCGTCGGCCCGGGAGAACTGGGTGACGCCGTCGTGCCGGCCCAGGCTGATGTTCTGCCAGACGTAGCGGAGCCTGGCCGGTCGCGGCCTGCGCCCGGCCAGCAGGTCGGCCACCGCGTCGCCCGCGTGCAGGCCCGTCTGGCAGGCCCGTCTGGCAGGCCCGTCTGGCAGGACATCCGCGCCTGCCCGCCCACGGCCTGCGCCGCGGCGGCGTCCCCGCTGCCGAACATCTCCGGGTGCGAGGTCGAGCGCAACATGGCGTCGACCAGCATGCGGCCATGTCCGTCGGCGTTGAGGGCCTGGCCCCATCGCAGCAGATCGGTGGCGGTGCTCCACACCCCTCCATCGCCGACGGACAGCGGAGCGGGATGAAGGGAGACGAGCGGGGCGGCGCCGGGCGGTGCGGGATCGGGCCCTGTCCAGTAACGGGTATTGACCATCGCCAGCGGCGTGAAGAGCTGACTTCGGGCAAAGTCGGGCAGCGGCTGGCCGAGCGCTCGTTGCACCGCGGCGGCAAGGCAGACATATCCGGCGTTGAAGTAGGCGTGCGCAGCGCCCGGCTCACGATCCAACACCGGAAATCGGGCAAGAGCCTGGATGATGCCCTCTGTGGTTCGGTCGGCGTCCCGACCCATGAGAGCTTCGATTTTGGCGTCGGCCGGCATGCCTGCCGTGTGATGGACGAGATGGCGAAGTCGGACAGCGTCGGCCCACGCGGGTAGCTGGGGTAGCCAGCGCGACAAGGCCGACTCCATGTCCAGCTCACCCTGTTGGGCGAGCTGCGCCGCGCAGGCAGCGGTCATCTGCTTCGACAATGACGCCATGTAGGCGAGCGTGGTCGCGCCCAGCGGCTCACCATTGAGTGTCAACCCCTGGGCCAGCAGAACGGGCGGCCGACCACCGTGCTGCATGCCGACCACGATCGGCTCATCACGGCGGTAGCCAGCTTCGTCGACAAGGGCGGACAATCGTTGTTGCAGCTGAGACACGGACTGATCTTGTCAGACCAGAAGGCCCAGGGGTTCGGGCGCCTCCCAGGCCGTCAGCCGCCGCTCAGGATCGGCTTCCTGCTGCGCGAACTGGTTGATCAGGTCGGCGAGGGTTCGCCGGTCGTGCTCGGACAGGTCCTGCAGGAGGACGGCCACGGGCCCGATCACCTGCATCGTGGCCGCGGGCCTGATGGCGTCGTCGTCGCTGAGGTCCAGCCTGATGACGACCTCGGTGAGAGCTATGGCGAGGGTGCGTTCGAGCGGGGTCAGGATCGGCTCCGGGGCTGGTTGTTGGGCGTGCGGCGTGTCCGGGGGACCATCTGCCATGGCCCCGGTGGCGGTCCCGGTCAGCCTGCTCCCGGCTCGGTGAACCGGGCTTCGAGGTCGGCGATCATCTGGGTGAGCAGGCTGCTGTTCTCACGCCGGACCGCCTTCTCGCCGACCGTGTCGAGGCCGGCGACCTGCGTGATGCACTCGTCGGCGGCCTGGGCCATGGTGGCGAACTCCTGGCGGGCGATCGAGTGGGGGCGCCGGCGCCTGTCGGACCTGGGGCAGCGTTCGGTGACCGGGCGTGTGGTTCTGACGCCCGCCGCTGACGCCTGTGTCGAACAGGCATCCTTGGACGTCTCGCCCGCCTGTTCAGGCCGCCGTCCTGCCCCCGGCCGGGTTCACACGTGATCGCCGTGGGAGAAAAGCAGCGGTGGGCCGGCACGCTTCACCACTATGGTGCCGATGTGGAGGATCTGGAAAAGCTCGTCATTTCCCGCCGTCTGCGAGTTCCCATCGGCAGCGTTCCCACCGACCCTGGGCAAGGCCCGCAGCAGTGGGGACAGGTCGCCGCGCGTCAGCTCGACGTCGCGCTGTTGAGTGTCGGCTTCACCTGCTCGGCGCCGTTGCTGGAACGCCTGTCGAACCTGCGCGGTGAAACGGTCATCGATCTCGGCGTCCGGATCCTGACGGCCGTGCGCACGCTGGTCGGCGACCACGTGCAGCACAACGCCTACTTCCTCGACTTCCCCAAGAACGTGCCGGACACGCTGGAGTTCTGGGCCGCTCTGCTGCGTGAGGCCATGCTCGACCCCGCTGCGGTGGAAGGGCTCCGGCGCTCGTCGGGACCGTCCGCACTGAACCTGCTGGCGCTGCCCGGCTATGGGCGCTACCAGCACACCTACGCCGACCTGCTGGCCGCGCACGCCGAGCTGATTCCGCTGGCCGGCGACCGGGTGACCGTCCTGGACCTTGGCGGCAGCCTTGAGTCGGAGACGCGCGAGCTCTACTTGTCGCTGGCCGGCTCGACGGTGCCGCTGCCGGCCGAGGACCTGGCCGCGCTGCGCATCCTTGCCGCCTCCTGCGCCGCCGAACCTGACACCATCCCGGTGCGCGAGAACCGGGCCGTCATCAACGAGGCCCGCCTGGCAGGCGGGCGTCCGTTGCTCGTCGACACGGTCACCGACGTGCTCAGGCTCGCCTGCGCCGCCTCCGGCGGCGATGTCACGCTGGCCGTCCCGACCAGGTTTCGCTCCTTCCGCCGGGCCGAGCGCCGGGCCCTTCTGCAGGCCATGGACGCGGTCGCCTCCCCCGCCAAGCTCGGCGACGTGCCTTCCCACCGGGAGCAGTGGAAGCGGCTCGGCGAACGGCTGCACCCTCACGAATACCCGCAGTTCCCGCGCGCCGCGCACGTCTTCGAGGCCGCGCGAGGCGCACGCCGCGTGAGCAGTCTCGGCAGCCGGGTGGAGGCGGCCCTGGCGCAGGGACGTATCGGCGAGGCGGTCGACCTGCTCCAGAACGCGCCGGGCGCGCTGCTGCGCCGCCTGGACCACCTGTTGCGCACCGGCACCGCGGCGACCGCACCGCAATCCGTGCTGGAAGCTGCCGAAAAGGCCGCGGCGAGCGCGTCGGGGCGAGTCCTGCTGTCGCTGCGCGAGCACTTGACCAACCGGCTCATCCCCGCGCCCGGTCGCGTGTTCGTCAACCGGAACGGCCGAGCCTGGGCGACCGACGACCAGCGGCCACCGCTGGCAGGCGACGTCGTGACGCGGGCCGCGGCCATCCTGGACGAGGAGATCACCCGCCGGCTTCCCGCCCCCGGCCGGCTGATCGTCGACCCCGAGATGCTCGACGTCGCCCTGCCGTTGTCGGCCAAGGCCGTCACTCCTGGGCTCGGCATGCTGCCGCGCGGCTCGCTCACGCGCGTGGACGGCGAACTGCTGCGCTTCTTCGTCTACTGGCGGCAGGCCGAGCAGCGTACCGACTACGACCTGTCCGCGTTGATGCTGGACGCCTCCTACGGCGCGCCCGAGCACATCTCGTGGACGAACTACGGCAACGACTTCGCTCGATACTCCGGCGACCTCACCCAGGCTCCCGACGGGGCGAGCGAGTTCATCTACATCCACCTCGCCCAGGCGACCAAGCCGATCATCATCCCGCAGGTCAACATTTTCGCCGGCGAGGCCTTCGACGAGGCCGCCGAGGCGTTCTTCGGCTACATGACCAGGGACGCCGCCCAGCAGGGCATGCCGTTCGAACCGCGCACGGTACGGATGAAATCCGACCTGCGCGGCGCGGGCCGCGTCGCTTTGCCGCTGGCCTTCCTGCGCGACGACGACGGCAGCTGGCGGGTGAAGTGGCTGCACCTGTACCTGAAGGGCCATTCGGGGTTCAACCAGCTGGAAGGCAACCGCGTGACCACCGCTCTACTGGTGCGCTCCATCGTGGAACGCGACCACCTGCGCGTACGCCACCTGGTCGGACTGCTGCGGGCCAAGCCCCAGACGGGGGACCACACCACCTACATCGGGCTGCAGGCACCGGCCGACCTGCCGCCCGGTGCCCGGGTGTACACACCGGCGACCCTGCACGAGCTGATCCCCAACTGATAGGGTGATGATCGCGAGGCTATGGAAGGGCTTCCTTCTCACTTTGAAAAGTTCTCTAGCTTTTCCGCCTTCCTCGCAACACAAGGCGTGAGGCCATCCGAGGGCTTCCTTCTCACTGGGACCAGTGTGGGCCCCGCAAGGGGCCAGCTGGCTGATCTAGCCTTCGGGCCTTCCTCGCGTCCTGACGCCTTCGGCGTCGCCGGTGCCAACACCTCCGCCTGGGCGGCTGGGCAGCACGTCGGGCTAGCTGTATTGACCACGAACTGTTACCACGCCCATGGCCCCATGGCCGGGACACGCGGCAACAAAGAGCTGCCGGTCACTGCTCGGCCACGACCTGGAGGACGGGCCGCGCTGATGCCGTTTCCACGCCCGAGCAGGCGCCGCCCAGCGGGTCGAAATTGTGAGGTGCTGAGTGACCTTCTACGGCACCGGTACATTCGGCGGGACTACCTTCCACGGCGTGGCCAGGTTCGTCGGCGCGGTGGGAGGCTCGTGACGCGTCCGGCGAAAGTCCGGCAACCGACAGATGATCATGCTAGTCTTGCCGCGTTCTCCTGCCTGGAAGCCGGGCGCGACATGGCCGCAGAGACAGCTGTGCCCCGGGCTGCTTGCGAGCAGAGGCAATCCCGGGGCTTATGTCACCTACGGTAGCACGCCGGGTCCGGCGAGAAGAGGCGAGCCGGTGGATCAGCCCGAGGCCCAGCGTCTGCATCGCCTGCTGTCACAGGCCCGGCTGCCCGAATATGAGGCGTTCTGCGGCGGCGACCGGGTGGCCGCGCTGCGGCTGTTTTGCTGGAACACCGAGGTAGCCGCAGCGTTCTACGGGCCTCTGCAGCATTTGGAGCTCGTCTTGCGCAGCGTTCTCGACCAGCGCATGTTCCACCTGTTCAGCCGGGACGACTGGTGGAATCACCCTCAAGCGGATCTGCACTACGGCGCGGTGGCCAAGATCCGCGAAGCGATCCATCAACTGGGCCGGCAAGGCTTGACGCCCACCCCGTCGGAAGTGGTCTCCGAGCTGCCGTTCGGGTTCTGGGTGAGCTTGATCGGGCGCGGCAACAACTACGACCAGCGCCTGTGGCGCACAACGCTCTACCAGGCATTCCCCGCATATCGAGGTGGCCGCCACGCGCTGCACCGCAAGCTGGACTTCTTGCGCGTGCTGCGCAACAAGATCGCCCATCACGCTCCCATCTACCACCGGCATCTGCACGCCGATCACGAAGCGATCATGGTGGTGCTCGGCTTCATCGATGCGCCGCTGGCCGATCTTGTGGCCCGGTACAGCCCCGTTCCGGCCGTGCTGGCACGTCGTCCTCGCCTGCCATGAGCAGGGCCGCTCGTTCGATGGAATCACTCACCGGACGCGTGCCCGGGGCCCGGAGCGGGCCGAGACGGAGACTCGGGTCATCACAGGCAGCCTCGGTGTCCCTCAGCCGCAGCCACATGTGTGCGGTCACTGTCTGCTCGCGTTCGGCGGGAAGTCGTCCACAAGCACGCCCCGCTGAGGTGACCGAGCGGGGCTCTGCGCGGCAAACACCGGTGCTGCACCGCGTGGGCGCCCTGACCGGCGCGCTGGCCGGCGCGGCGGCCTCGACGGTGCGGATGAATCCGCTCCGCTGAGGGGTGCACCCACCGGACCGGCTATACCGGCCCGTAGGAGCGATGGCGTCGTTCTCGAGTGCGGCGTCCTCCTTCACCGTTGGGGTGGAAGGACCAGGCGCGAGTGCGTTCGTCTCCCCATGCCGGACCGTAGGGCCAAGAGGTGTGACGCGTGCGGGCGGGGCTCGGCTCGTCGTGTTCCCGGGGCTCGTCGATGATCCCGTAGTGGCGGGCCAGCCCGGGAAGCCGGCGTGTGTACTCGGCCCTGTCGCTGAAGTCCCATGCCTCGTCCTCCGGCTCCGCGAGGAAGCTCAGGAAGGGAAAGGCGCTGGTGATTCGGCGCGCCTGGACGGCTTCGGCCGGGTGGGCCGTGTCCTGCCCGATGACCCGCTCATAGGCGTGGCAGGCCACGTAGGCGAACAACTCGAACCTTGGCCAATCCTCATCCGGCCAGCGCTGGCGCCGGACCCGTGTCAGCCGTACGAGCTGGATGGCGCCGTCCTTGGGTCGCGGTCTCCTGAGCGGAGCGTTCAACCAGGTCCCAGAAGCCGTCAATGTCCATGGGGCCTGATCATGGCAGCCGACGCAAGCCCTGCCCAGATCTCCCGATTCTCGGTGCGGTTCGCCACCGTCGACGGGCACGTGGTCGACGGGGACCAGACGCCGCCGGAATGGACCTGTTCCTCCTGTGGTCGGCCCGCTCGCGGTGGGCGAGCTGCTGGCGAACGACACGCTCACCCGCTGCCGGCGCGCGCGTCTGTGCCGGTATCGCTGGAAGATCTGGGCAGCGCCACGGTGGTCGTCTGTCCACGCTGCTACGCCGCCCAGCCCGGCCCAGCCGGATAGTCCTGTGGTGATCAGCTCGGCGGGGTCTCGTGGACGGTCATGCTGCCGCCGACGTTGTAGACGCGGGCGCCGGTGCCGCTGTTGATCTGGATGCCGATCGACGAGCCCGGTGTGGGCGAGGGAGGCACGGCCGGGCCGGTGGCGGGGTCGGGGCGTTGGGGCTGCTCGTTATCTACTGAGTCGGCGTCGTCGTGGTCGTGGGGGTCGGGAAGTGGTGTGGTGGGCAGGGTCGGCAGCGGGCCGGGGGTGTGCGGCCGGTCGGGGGCGGGTGGGGTGAGGCGGGCGATGCCGGTGTGCGGAGGCCGGCTGAGGGCGGGGTCGTTGTTGAGGATCTGTGTGTACAGCTGGTTGAGCTCGGGGCTGGGGGCCAGGGATGCCTGCCTGAGGTGGTCGTAGTGCTCGCGGTAGGCGCGGGTGGCGTGGGCCTGCCGGCCGGCCTGGTGACAGGCGTGCAGGAGGAGGGCGGTGATGGTCTCGTCGGTGGGGTCGGCGCGGGCCAGGTGTTCCAGCTGCGGAATGATCGCGCCGTGGCGGTCCAGGGTGAGTTCGGCGCGCAGGCATTCGAGCAGGGCCGCGCGGTGCTCGCCGAGCAGGCAGGCGCGGTAGTCCTCCGCCCAGGTGCCGCCCAGCCCTGCCAGGGGTTCGGCCGGGCGTAGGTCGTCGCCGGCGCCGCCGTGGGTTCTTGGTCGTTTCCCTGACGCGTCCATCCATGCCCGGTCAGTATTGAGCTGGATTCTGGGTTTCCGTCCGCACCGCCGTACGGGCATGAGACGAAGGAGCAGCCGATGTTGACCGAAGCGCTCACGGCCTTGGCCGCCAGTGGCGGTGCGGCCCTGGTGGAGGCGATGGCGACCGATGCTTGGCAGGGGGCCCGCAACGGCATGGCCAGGCTGTTCGGCCGGCAGGGGCCCCAGCGTCAGGCGGCTATCGAGGCCCAGCTGGACGGCAACGTCGGCCTGGTGGAGCAGGACGGCGACCCCGATGAGGCCCGGCGACAGCTGCTGCCGGTCTGGCAGATGGAGCTGCTGCGGCTGTTGAAGGAACATCCCGACGCCGAGACCGAACTTCGGCAGCTCATCTCCCACATCCGGGACACCCTGCCCGAGCACCGGCAACTGCAGCAGAACCAGTACAACATCACCCGCGGCAACGCCCGCAGCTTCGCCGTTCAGGGAGGCGACCTCATCTATCACGACCACGCCTCCGCCCGACAGCAGGACACGGCGGACGGCGGCGCGGACCCGACGCGGTGACCGTCGCGGACGGGCTGTTCGGTCACAGGGGGCTGAACGCCTACCAGGAGGTACGGGTCGAGGCCGGCTTCGGCTACGGCGTGATGGGCGCCGACCTGCACGTCTTCGGCGATGGCAGCCCGGTCTACCTGCTCAGGGAGTCCGGTGGACGCACGGCCTCGAACGTCGCGCGCGACCGCGACGGGCTGCCCGCTCAGCCGAGCCATCTGCTCAACGCCCGCCACGCGATCGTCGACTTCACCGGCCGCGAGGACGAGGTCGGCGAGCTGACCGCCTGGCGCGACAGCGGTGAGGGCCGCGCGGTTCGCTGGCTGCACGCCCCCGGCGGCCAGGGCAAGACCCGCCTGGCCGATCATGTCGCCGCGTCGGCCGCCCGGCAGGGGTGGAGGGTGATCGTCGCCGAGCACGCCGCGTCCTTGGTGGTCGACGCCAAAGACCAGACGAGCCACGACCTGCGCCTGGGAGCCGCCCGCGGGCTGCTGATGCTGGTCGACTACGCCGATCGCTGGGCCCTCGCCCACCTGACGTGGCTGCTCAGCAACAAGGTCCTCGACCAGGACGTACCGGTACGGGTGCTGCTCCTCGCCCGCAACGAGCACGTCTGGCCCGCCCTGCGCCACGCCCTTGTCCAGGCCGGCTGGCCGGCCCTGAGCTGCACCGCCCGGTCGCTCGGCGCGCTGCCGAGCGACGAGGACGCCCGCGCCGACATGTTCGTGGCCGCCCGTGACTGCTTCGCCCGCTGCTACGGGTCGCCGGACGCCTCGGCAATCGGCGTGCCCGGCTGGCTGGGACGGACGGAGTTCGGCCTCACCCTCGCCGTCCACACGGCAGCGCTGGTCGCCGTCGACCGGCACGCGCGCCGTGCGCCCCAGCCCGCCGGGCCGCCCGAGGACATGCCGGCGCTGACCGTCTACCTGCTGGAGCGTAAGAGCCACCACTGGCACGCCCTGCACGGCACCGCCGATTGTCTGGCGGGTGCGCGCACGGCGTTCGGCACGCCCCCGGAGCGCATGCGCCGGGCCGTGTTCACAGCCGTGCTCACCGGCCCCCTCGGCCACCAGGACGCGAAAGCGGTGCTGGACACCGTGGGCGTCGGCGGCGACGCTGACCGGGTGTTGGCCGACCACACCTTCTGCTACCCGCCCGCCGACCCCCGGACCGTGCTGGAACCCCTGTATCCCGACCGGCTCGCCGAGGACTTCCTGGCCCTGTGCCTGCCCGGCCACGACCTGCCCGAGCAACTGCCGGAGGCATGGGCGGCTGGCGTCCCCGAGGCGCTGCTCAGCGCGCCCGGCGGCGGGGCGCTGGCGCCGTACGCCGCCCGGACGATCACGTTCCTCACCGCGGCCGCCGAACGCTGGCCCCATCTGAACCCCACCTTGGAAGCGCTCGAACGGCTCCTGCCCGAGGACCCGGACGACGCGCCCGATGACCGCAAACGCCTTAGAGCCTGCTGACAAAGGGATTTGGTATTGGGGGCTCGAGTCAGAAGAGTGCCGTGCTGTGGTCAGGATTGGGCTGTTGCCCCGTAAACAGGAGC
>NZ_JBIUBJ010000038.1:0-47923 GCF_044547985.1 Nonomuraea sp. NPDC052265 | reverse complement strand
ACCCTTCGAAGTGCTCAACGAGTCCCTTTCAACCCAAACAGCCGCATAGGCTACGCCCATAAGACGGCTGTCCGGAATCTCCGTGGCCCCTCAGTCTTCGCTACGCACCCGCTGTTGCATGCAGTGGAGAACACTGACTTCCTGCAAGCGGTCGCGATGCTTGCCACGCTCAAGCGTAACCAGGCCGACGCCTCGGAGCGCCCCCCGGCGGTGTCGGCCAAGCGTGAGGACGTCCTCAAGCTCCAGCTGAGCGAGTACCTGGAATGGGTGCAGCCACTGCGCGCGGGCTTTCTGTGGGCGGCTACCTTCCTTGCGGACCTGCACATCTTCGACCAGCGCTCGGTGCCCTATGCCAAGCAGCTGGTGCCGATGGCCACGCTGCGAGTAGTGCTGGGCGACGACATAGATCTCCACGGGGTCCGTAACCGGATCAATCAGTGGTACTGGTGCGGCGTCCTGGGCGAGCTCTATGGCAGCGCCAACGAGACCCGGTTTGTCCGCGACCTCGAGCAGGTGCCGGACTGGGCACGCGGCAAGGACGGCGCCACGGTGCCGCGGACCATCCAGGACGCGGCGTTCGTGGAGTCCCGGCTGCACTCGCTGCGGACACGTGGAGCAGCGGCGTACAAGGGCATCCATGCACTCGTCATCGCGGACGACGCGGCAGACTGGATGTACGACAAGACCTTCGACAAGGTCCAATACGTCGACATGAACGTCGACATCCACCACATCTTCCCGTACAAGTGGTGCCTCGACCACGGCATCGACGACGAGCGCCGCGAGAGCATCGTCAACAAGACGCCGCTGTCCGCAGTCACCAATCGCAAGATCGGTGGCGTTGCACCGTCGAAGTACATGACCGCTATCGAGAAGGCCGCAGGCATCCCTTCCGACCGCCTGGATGCCCTGGTCTCATCGCATCGATGTGATCCGAGTGCGATGCGTGCGGACGACTTCGACACCTTCTTCGTGGCGCGGCGCGAGGCTCTGGTCAAGCTGGTGGAGAAAGCCATGGGCAAGACTGTGCAACGCGACGCTTCCGAGGGTGAGATGCAGGAGTCTGCTGACCAGTTCGACGCTGGCGACGACGCCGTCATCCCGGACGAGGAGGAGCCTTATGGCGACGAGCAACCGTGATTGCATCGAGGAGATATTCGAGGTCACTGTGGCGCGACGTCAACACGAGTCCGGCCGATTCCAGGGGCGACCGCGAGCAACGCGCGGGCCTGCTCCGGGACGCAACTTTGCGAGACTCGATGGTACCCGCGCAACCGGCGGCTGACGTCGCCGGACTCTGCCAGGGGACGGTCCTAAAATCTCGCTATGGACCTTCAGGATGTGGGTAGCTCGGCCAAATTCCTCATCCATGACCGGGACGCCAAGTTCACCGCGGCCTTCGACGCGGTGATGACCGACGCCGGAATACGCATCGCCAAGCAGTAGCAAGGCCCGAATGGAGGCGCGGGTGGACGGCCGGCCGTGGCTATGGCGCTTGCAGGTCCAACCCGCCGTACCAGATCGGCGTGCCAGCACAGCAGCATGCCCCATGTCACGAACAACCGCCGACGACCGGCCGGAAACAGCCGCGCCAGCGCGCTGATCACCGCCCGACCCTTCCACGACGGCCGAGGCATTGCCACCTGCCGACGCAACACCGCAAGCTGATAATGCAGGACCAAAATCTCCTCATACAGGGTTCGTGTTCCGTTTGCCCGCGCCAGGATGACACCCGTGGCAGGCCGATCGAGCCTTTGCTCGCGTCGAGTTAGTCACGAGACACGGGCACCCCGGTTTCGGGACGACGGCCGCCTCAGCCGGTCCGCCGTTCAAGTTCCTCTGTCATCTCCGCAAGGTCGCTCCAATCGACCAGGTCGAAGGACTTCTTCAAGAGCCAGAGGAGCCGTTGTTGGAGTACAGGTTCCTCGCTAATCCGGCCGGTGGCCGCCAGCAGAATGTGAGCTAGCCGTTCGACGTCGTCCTTGGAACTGTGGACTTCGGCGACGAGGGGGCGTACGTGCCGATCGAAGGTCTCCCAGGAAAGGTCGGGGTTCGGTTGGCTGAGGTGCTGCCTGAGCCACCAAAGGCTGGCTCGCGTGATATTCGACAGGTGGTCCTCACTCAAGGAAATGACGGCGTCGTCGGCGAGGACCGTTTCGAGACGGCCTGCCCTGCGTGCGTCCGAGAACCGCTCAGAGCGTACGAGATCCGGCTCAGACATGGAAACATACATGCGAGCCCGGAACTCTATATCCCCATAGGCAGGTGTTGGTTTCCAGCCTGCAAGCTTCATGGTCAGCTGCTGCTCAGCTTCGAACGCTTCTTCAGGGAATAACGTCTCAGTAACGTTCCGAGACGCTGCTTTCGTACCAGCAAGTGCAGCGGCGCGTGCCGCGTCGGCATTCGGGTGCTGCGGACGCTCCGGGTCGTGATCTCTTCGCGGAAAGGGCCGATACCAGACCCGCCCCCGTCCCTCAAAGGCGATGCCGGGCACAGTGGTCGGTAGGGTCATCGTTACCTTGACTGACCGTACTCGCCTCAGCTTTGCCTCATGCCTCTTCAGCAACGAAGCCCTCTTCCCTGCCTAGCAAGGATTCCGCGCTGTTGGACAGGTCAGTCGCAGCTGGCGCCTCAGCGGAGTGCTTAGGTCCCCAGATCAGGCGCCTCAGCATTGTGTCGCCGAACCTGTCGGTCTGGTCCGGGTCGTTCTTGGTGAGTGCCTCGAGGAAATCGAGGTTCATGTCCTGCTTGATAACGGTGGTGAACAGCTCGTCGACAGGCTCCTTCGGTATCAGGGCCTGCTTTACGGCTTCTCTCCAGAACAGCGCAGCACCGATGGCGGCCGTCCGGGTCTCAGCGCGGTTGTGAGCCTTCCGGAACGCGTCTGCCAGAGTCGCGAGACGCTCCGGGGACTCGAGATCTCGGCCGCCTTCACCACAGAGCACGACGAGCCCCTGGCCGGAGTTGGCGAGGCAGAGGAACGCTACGATGCCCGCGCGCTCGAGTTCGACCTTGCCGAGCCACTTGCGGATCGTCGTCAGCACCAGGGCCCGATGCTTGGAAGCCCCAAGAGCGGTGAAAGCGTCCACGAGGGCGGGGCTGACAGGGTCTGGGGACTTTAGCGCGGCCCGCCCCAGCCGGGTGAGCGCCAAGTTCGGGCTGGCCATCCCGAACTGGCCGCCACAGACTGCGGCGACGACGTCGACCTTCTCCTGCGACGGCTTGGCCGCGAGCCAGGTGTACAGGCGACCGCGTACGTATGCACCGAGCACAGGATCAAGCGAAGCCTTCATCAGTTCCTCGACGAGGAGCTCCGGCCGCTTACCGGATAGCTGTTCGAAGAGCTCCTGCACGAGGGAGCGGTCGTTCAGGCGGACCGCGAGCTCCATGAGCGAACTGACCACCCGCCTGGCATCGTCAGCATCGAGCTTCTGGACAATGTCGAGCGCCCAGGTTCGCAGCGTCTTCCGCTGATTCGGAAACTGATTCCACAGGTGGAGCCGGACCGCAGCGGCGAGGCCGTGAGACTGGGGATCCACCCTCACACCGCCGTCCACCTCGACGAGCTCGGCTGAGTCGAGCCGCTCGGAGGTGAAGGCGTCGGAGAAGATGTCGACGAGCGAACGAGTCTGGCCGATCTCCTGACGGAATGCCTCGGACATGGCGAGTACAGAATCCCGTCGGCCGCCATCACACATGGCCGCAGACCAGAGAAGAGTGCGGGCCCCAAGGTCAGAAGGGCAGACGGTCTTGAACCAGTCCCGCCAGCCGCGGAACTCCTCCGCGATCTGCTTGCCCGGGGTGTCCGGTTTCGCGGTGCGAAGGATATCCGTCAGGCGGAGCACTTCTCTGGCGCGTGGGGACGACTCCCAGATCTCGACGAGTGCTTCGTCCACCAGCCGGAAGGACAGGTGGCCCGCACCAGTGCGCCGCAGGATGCTCTCGGCGAGCTCTTTGCCTGGTGGAGTGGCCAGACGCACGATCCGCGCGCCGAGCTTGCCCAGCCACTGCTCCTTTACCTTGGCCTCGCAGGTGAGCACGACGAGCCTCGCGCCTCCGTCCACAGCCCAAGAGAGCAGCTCTGCACCGAAGTCGGCGGACGGGCACTTGTCGTACTCCGACATGTCGAGGACATAGCCGTGTCCCTGTGCTGCGGCGGGGAGAAGCTGCTTGCGTGGCTGCTCCCAGTTGGTCTGCAACCGGACGACCCGGTTGGTACCGCACTGCTCGCGGAGTCTGCGCAGGGCCGCGGTTCCCCGTCCTGTGCCGGGCGCGCCAACAATGACGAGGACACCGGGGTCGGAGACGATCACTTCGCTCCTCTTCCAGTCGTCGCTCTCTGGGTGGACGAAGAGGCCGTCGGCGGTGGGTCGCAGCTCCTCACCGCTAACAGGAACGGGCTCGACCGACTCGTCGCCCATGATGAAGGTCATGTTCTGTCCGAACCAGGTCGGGCCTTGGAACGTAGTCTCGGGAATGCTCATGGTCACTCCTTCGGCGAAGCCGGGGGGTAATGGGTGTTGATGGTCATGCCGTTGAAAACCTGCTGGGAGGCGAGATACGACGGGCCTTGGAACGTGACACCGCCCTCGAACCGGATTCCGCCTTCGAAGGGTGAAGTCTGTGCCGGCAGCGCAGGGAGTGCAATGCCATGCTTGCGCTGGAACCGAGTCCTCACCTGCTGGGCATCGAAGTCACCCGCGTGAGGGCCGATCGCTTCGGCGAGCTCAGCAAGCAGCACCAGCAAGACCGCGGCCGACTGGCCAGTGTTCCGGGCAAGTTCGGCGAGATTGTCGAGCCCGTCGCGCCAGTCTCGACCGTCCTCGAACGGTTCGACGCGCCACACATGTAGACGTGACAGCACCCGGTGGGTCAAGTGCTCGAGTCCGTCGGGTTCGGTGATGCCCGTCGCGGCGGACATTGCCTTGACGATCTGCGCATGCCGTGCACGTAGTCGCTGGCTCGTCACCTTCTCCACAAGGAGGCGCTGGAACGAAACGTGAGTGCTGTGAGCGCGTGCTCGAACTGCCAGATCATCCAGGTCAGCGAGGTCGTCGCTCGGCCCTGGCGCTGCCGCGCCGAGGAGGAGACGCCCGGTTTCCAGGGCATGCTCCCGAGTCTTCCAAGTCTCCGCAGCCTGGCCGAGTAACGAGATCAGCGCCTCACTGCTTCCCGTGACGGCCAGCTGCTTCTTGACCTGAAATTCGATCGTCGTGCTTTGGTGCGCCGGCCCTGCCCGCATGACGACGTCATCGAGCAGACTCCCTGCAACTCGCTGCTGCAATGCGACGCTCTCGACGGGCAGATCGATCCCCACGGGAACGTGCGCTCCGCGCAGCAGCCTGCTGAACGCCAAGGCTGCAACCCGGTACTCAAAGATCGTCCCTGCGCCCCCCGTTGCCTCTGGGGGCGCCACTCCGTACGCCATTTCCCCTCCCTGCTTCTGCGTTACTCACCACATTAGAAACGACTACCGACAAAATCGTAACTCGAATATCTATTCGATATTAGAGCGTCAGAGTTCCCGAGGGGGCACACGACTTCACCTAGTCATTCCTGTGGAGCTCCTGCTTCACCATGGGTGGATATGACACGTAAGCCGAGTGATATCGCTTATGGATCGCCAGCGGCATCGCCCAGGCCACGGTCGCATAGCGGATGGTGCCCTGGAGCGCTGCGGGCCTAGAGCCTGTCTCGAAGTGTTGATCAATGGCGTGTCGTAGCCAGACACGCAGAGAGGTCTCCGGTAAAGGGTTCAACGACCAAGAAGAACCAATACCCCGGAGACCTCGTGGCCACCTTAGCGGTGACGCGGCGGTTCGACCTCACCGATGCGCAATGGGCGCGGCTGGAACCGCTGCTGCCTGCGGGCAGGAAGCCAGGTCGGCCGTCGCAGTGGAGCAAGCGCCAGCTGATCGACGGCATCCGCTGGCGGGTACGAGTGGGCGCGCCGTGGCGGGACGTGCCCGAGTACTACGGCTCCTGGCAGGCGGTCTACAGCCTGTTCCGCCGCTGGCAGCGTGCCGGCGTCTGGCAGCAGATCCTCACCCACCTGCAGGCTCTGGCCGATGCTGCGGGCTTGATCGGCTGGCAGGTCGGGGTGGACTCCACCATCTGCCGAGCCCATCAGCACGCGGCCGGCGCCTCCAGGAACGGCGAGACGCAGGCCGAGCCGCCCGGCGGTGCCCAGCCTGAGCCCGCCGATCACGCCCTCGGACGCTCCCGGGGCGGCCTGTCGACCAAACTGCACCTGGCCTGCGAGCAGGGCCAGCGCCTGCTCGCCCTGGTGGTGACGGCTGGGCAGCGCGGCGACGCGCCACAGTTCCCCACGGTCATGGCAGCCATCAAGGTGCCCCGGCCCGGGCCCGGCCGCCCGCGCACCCGACCCGAGATCGTCCGCGCCGACAAGGCATATTCTTCCCGCGCTATCCGGCAGCACCTACGCTCTCGTAAGATCCGGTGCACCATTCCCGAACCGGCCGACCGCATCGCCGCCCGCCAACGGCGCGGCAGCCGCAGTGGCCGCCCGCCGTCCTTCGACGCGGCCGACTACCGCGCCCGTTCAGCCGTCGAGTGCGGCATCAACCGGCTCAAACGCCATCGCGGCATCGCCACCCGGTACGACAAACTCGCCGTCCGTTACGAAGCCGCCGTCCACATCGCCGCCATCAACGACTGGCTCACGATCCTTTGAGACACGGCCTAGTCCTGAAGATCTCCCGGTCTGGCTACAGTGCCGCCCGTGCACCGGACCAAAACAGCCGTTAGTCATGGCAAATACGTGCGCAACTCCGACTTGCGATGCGAAATCTACTTGCACCGCATTGGGGCGGCGCCGGGTAACGGGCGGGACGTGTTCGTCGCCGGCGCCCAAGGCATCCCGTCCTACCTCGTAGCCGCCCACGCCTGGCGGACGCCGACCAGCGATCGATCACTCGGCAGGCTGCCTTGTACGGGTAAAGGAATGATCACTGGCGCGCACAGGACAACCGCTCACATCGGTTTCTTACCGTCGTTGCGGGCGAGTCCGGCGTTGAAGAGCGATTCAAGCTGGTCGTATCGGCCGTCAGCGATGCTTAGGAACGCTGTCACCATCTCAGGATCGAAGGACGCTCCCGATTCCTGACTCATGATTTCAAGAGCCGCTTCGATGCTCCTCGCAGGCCGGTAAGCACGTCCGGTGGCGACGGCGTCGAACACGTCGGCCACGGCAATCACGCGAGCGCTCTCCGGAATCTCCCTGCCCGCTAAGCCCCTCGGATAGCCGCGGCCGTCGAACCGTTCGTGGTGGTGAAGAATCCCCTCCATGGCAGCCTCGGTGAGGAGCATTCGAGCAGCTGGTTCCAGGAACTCGTCGAAGAGCTCCACCAGCCCCGCGACGATGCTCACGCCACAGCTTGTATGCGATTGAATCAGCACATATTCCTCCTGGGTGAGAGCTCCGTCTTTGTTGAGGACAGCGCCAGGGACTGCGAGCTTGCCGATGTCGTGAAACAGCCCAGCTAGACGTACCACCTCCAACGCTTCAGAGCACATCCCCATTCGATCGCCGATCATGGCGGCCAGCCGCGAGATACGTTCGCTGTGCCGGCGCGTGTGGGGGCTCTTGATATCCAGCGCAATCATCAGCATCTCTGCCAGATCATCTGCAGTCACTTCGCCGTCGAACGGCTCAGGTGGCCGAGCAGTGACGAGGTGGCCGGCATCGGCCCAGGCCCGCCATAGTGTGGGCGCGTCCTGCGGGCGTCCCTGTGCGATCAGGAGACCGGCCATTCGTACGGCGGCCGCTCTGTCACCGATGCCAGCATCATTGGCCTGCCTGCGCACGAGCTCCCGTTCTGCTCGGTTCTGTTCGTCGAGAAGGCCGATCAGCGTCGTTATCGCAGATCCCTCACCCGCATCGGCCTGGGCCCGCCACAGCGCCAGCGCGTCATCTGTCCGGCCCTGTCCAACCGGGAGCATGGCCAAGAGCCCAGTCGCCTGCCCGCTACCAGAGCGGATGGCGTGACGGTACAAAGCTCCAGCATGCTGGTACAAGAGGCGATGTTGTGCGGCGTGGGCGACGCGGGTCTGGTCACCAGGGTCAGTGAGATGGTCGACCAATGCCTGCCAGCAGGTGCTTGGTACCTCTGACAGATGGCGGTGCTGCCCGACGTGTTGCTGGAGGTAGTCGGCGACCTGGTAACCGTTGATCTGCCCCATGGTGGTGGAGCTGGCGACCGGCGCGAGGGCGGCCGCGGCGCCGTTCAACATGCCGGTGGCGTACGCGAGGGCGGTCTCGAACCAGTCGGGTGGGGCGATGGCGCGCTGGCGGACGTCGCAATACCCGGGTGCTGCGGCACGTAGCAGGTCCGGGCTGAGCGGGGAAACAGCACCAAGGCGAGTTGCGTCGATGGCGGCATTCAGCACGGCGGCGGCGTAGGGGTCTGCGCTGCGCCATCGATTCACCAGTTGTGGGGCTGCGGCGATGATTTGGGTGAGCCCGTAATCCCCCGATCGCAAGGCCAAGGCGATCCTTTGATCCCCGGAGGTCGCCACGGCTTCGGCGCGCTCGCGCTCCGCGGTGCTGAAGGAGCCCCGCAGATGAACCACATCGGCCAGATCGAGCAGCTCGCGTTCAGCGGCGTACAGATCCGGCTGACCTGGGCCCGGCACCGCTGTGTAGGCGGTATAACGCTCGGGCCAGATGGTCGCGATCAGGACCGTGCCTGCCTCCAGCAGGACGCGGACGGTGGCGGCGCTCAGACCGGCTGAGCCGCCCAAGTACCGTTGCAGCTCATCCAGCCACACGACCAAGCGTCCGATCACCTGCTCGGCGGCCTGACGGACCTGCCCGGCATCAGCGGGATGTAGCAACCACCAGTGTGGCAGCACCGCTCTGATCGCTTCATACGCACTTCGGGACTTACCCACCGATGATTCGCCGACCAGCACCACCATTGCGCCTCGACTGGCAGCCTTGGCCAGCAGACTCCGAACTCCACGTGGGGCGGTATCGGTGTCACGAAGGATGTAGGCGGGAAGGTCGCCGGTCGCGCCCGGAGCGTCGATCGCGGCATGCACGCCCAGCCGCCGTGGGTCGGCCTGTGCAACTCGGATCACACCGGCAGCGCCAGGGACATCGGCGGTTAGCGCACGTTCTCTCGCCTCTTGCCACGCCTTCCACTGCTCGCGGGGAACCGCGCAGGCACGCAGGAACACCTCCAGCGTCTCCCGGCTGGCCCGACCCTTGTTCAGCAGATCCGACAACGTCGAACTCGATAGTCCTTCCTTCGGCCGGTCTCCGGGGTTGGCTGCTTTGTCGAGGTCGGCGTATGAGTGGCCCGCCCGTAAGGCCCGTAGCGCGGATATCAGCTCGGAGACGGTGTGCACCTGGCTGGGGTCTGGCATCTCAACGTGCACCAGCGACGCCCCTCCCCGTCCTGAATCCCCACCAGCCGCAGAGTCCTTCGCCCACTGACTCGGACGGCGCCGGACCGGTTCCATCCCCATCGTCGGTGCGACCCCAGCAGCCGTCCAGCCTGCAGGTCCGGTTCGTCCTGCGCGGTGGCGCCTCCGGCATGGTCCGTATCCGATGCCGGACCCTTGTCCTGCGCTGACCATGAGAGCAGCCAACGCACATCTCGGAGGAACCCAATGGAGCTTCTGGTTGACCTCATCCCACTGGCCGTCGCCGCCCTCAATCTGACCACCGCCCTCATCAACCGCGAAAAGCACGCCGGCCCGACACCCGGCACACGGGGAAGACAAAGGCGGCATGTTGCGGGCCGTGCGACCGCTGCTTTCCGCAGTCGGACGCCGGACAAGAGCGCGGGCCCGTCCCGATCAACAGCACCGCCAGCCACATGAGCACGTACATCGGCCAGCATTCCCGCCTGCGGGGGACGCGGCGAAATGGTCCGGTTGTGGACCATTGGCGAGAAGAAACCTCCCACGAAGATCAACCAACGGCCTGCTGGCAGGCCTGATCAAAAACCTGCACAATTGCCCTCGTGAAGGTGTACGTCGGGGTCACTGACGGAAGTTGGTACCGGTTCCTCTCCGCACGCCCATCGCTCACAGAGGTCAACTTCTGGCGCCCCTCCAGCAGCCGCGAATTCCGCGCGCTTGACCACGGCGAACCGTTCTTCTTCAAGACCCATCACCCACACAACCGCGTAGTCGGCGGTGGCTTCTTCAGCGGCTTCGCCCCCCTTCGCGTCTCAGAGGCATGGGAGTTCTTCGGACAAGGCAACGGCTCATCAAGCCTCGGCGAGTTACGCCACCAGGTCGGGCGATACCGCAGCCAGCCGATAGACTCCGGAGAGGATCCGGTCATCGGCTGCGTCATCATCCGCGACGCCTTCTTCTTCCCCGACGATCGAATTGCCGGCCCGCCCCCGGACTTCGCATCCAACATCGTGCAGGGCAAAAGCTACGACCTCGCAAGCCATCCGGCCGCCGACTACTTCCATGACCTACTGCACAGAATCGGCATCGGCGTCAACATCGACCTGTCCGAGCCGTGGCACCGTGACGGGCCGGTCTATGGGGATCCACGGCTGGCCCCTCGCAGGCTCGGCCAGCAGGCCTTTCAGGCCGTGGTCCTGCACGCCTACGAGCGCCGCTGCGCGATCAGCGGTGACAGAATCCGACCGGTCCTGCAGGCGGCCCACATCCGCCCAGTCGCAACAGGCGGTCAGCATCGCCTGGACAACGGACTACTTCTCCGCTCGGACATCCACACGCTGTTCGACCGAGGCTACTTAGCGATCGATCCCAAGCATCGCCTGCTGGTCAGCCCCAGACTGCGCGAGGAGTTCGGCAACGGCGAGGAGTTCTACCGCCGGGCCGGACAGGAAATTCACGTCCCGAGCCGACCACGAGACCGACCCCATCCCGAGACCCTCGCGTGGCACGTCGACGAGGTCTTCTTACGCACATAGGCCGCCCTGACAGATCCGGCTCTCCCTTCACTTCCGACTCGGTCGAAGGGCACATCAACCGCGTCATCCGTCCGGAAGCCAATGTCAGGCTGGGCCATACGGCCTGCCAGTAGATTTGGCCGGCCGGGTTCCGCGGCGGCCGTAAACAATCACCTCTCGTGATGAGTATCTCCGGCTTCGAACCAATCTTCTCGTCGGATTTGAGGCCGTCCGCAAGGAACATGGACGGGACTGGCCGCGCTTGGTGGCCAGCGTCTGATGGGATTCGTGCTCGTGCGTTTCGCCAGGGATGGGTACTGGTTCGCTGACTGCCCCGTCGTCTTGCGCTTCGACGGCATCCAGCCGGAGATCAGCCACTTGCAGCTTGGCGAGCTTTCGATCGGCTGGAACTCTCCATCGCATATCGAACACAGTTTCATATTGCCTCGTTCCAAGTTCCGATCTATAAAAAAGGGAGATCCGTCTATCAAAGCGGCTCGGTTGCATGAAGCGGGTGCCAATGCTGGATGCATGGAGAAATCGCCTCTTCTATGGTGATAATCTCGACATACTCCGCCGACACATCGACGACCGATCCGTTGACCTCGTCTACCTCGATCCGCCATTCAACTCCAACCGCTCCTACAACGTCCTTTTCCGTCATCGCACAGGCCAAGAGTCTCAAGCCCAGATAGAGGCATTCGACGACACATGGACATGGAGCCAGGAGAGCGAAGCTCAATATCAACAACTATTGAACGGCGGCGCTCCTGCACGACTCGCGGACGCGATGGAAGCTATGCGCAGGGTGCTGGGAACTAATGATGTGCTGGCCTATCTGGTAATGATGGCCGCTCGGCTGATAGAGCTGTATCGCGTTATGAAGCCCACCGGTTCGCTCTATCTTCACTGCGATCCGACCGCATCGCACTACCTAAAAATCCTACTCGATGCGCTATTTGGTGGCGAGAATTTCCGGAACGAGATTTCCTGGCTGCGGGCAGGCGCGAAGAATGATTCTCTACGCTATGGCAGATCACACGATGTGATTCTTTTCTATACTGCGGGCAGGACATTCATCTGGAACGTTCAATACACCCCCTTCGATCCAAAGTCAATCGAAAAGAACTACACACACGTCGAAGCTGAGACGGGGAGGCGATATCGGCGAGGCGATTTGACCGCCGCAAAACCCGGCGGTGATGTCGACTTTGAATGGCAGGGCGTCCGCCCATACCGCGGTCGGCATTGGGCATACTCCCGCGAGAAGCTCGACCAGCTGCTGACCGAAGGCCGGATAGAGTTCCGCAGAACCGGGATGCCGGTGTTCAAGCGCTATCTGGATGAGCAGCCAGGAGTTCCTCTGCAAGACGTCTGGACCGACATCCGGCTCACCTCTGCAGACAAGGAACGTCTGGGGTACCCGACGCAGAAGCCACTTAAGCTCCTGGAACGCATCGTCTGCGCTAGCAGCAACCCTGGCCAAGTTGTGCTAGACCCATTCTGTGGCTGTGGTACCGCTATCGACGCAGCCCAGAAAATGGGCCGTCGTTGGATAGGAATAGACATCACATATCTTGCGATAGATTTGATCGAAAAGCGCTTGCGCGGAGTGTACGGCGATGCAGTTATGGACTCCTTTACAGTTCTAGGCATACCGCACGATATAGAAGCAGCTCGTTCACTGTTCCATCGATCCCCGTTCGAGTTCGAACGCTGGGCCGTCTCCCTCATCGACGGACAGCCTAACGAGAGGCAAGTCGGCGACAAGGGCTTCGACGGTGTAATTAGATTTCCTATCGACGGCCGAGGCGGAACCGATCGGGTTTTGATCTCTGTCAAAGGCGGGCGACAGCTCGGCCCTCATATGGTCCGTGATCTCGCTGGTGCCGTCGGTCATCAAGGAGCTGCAGGCGGCATCCTTATTACCTTGGAGCGCCCGACACGAGGAATGCTCCACGAGGTCAACAGGTCCGGACTTTTCCATGCCGAACGCCATGGCCGGTCCTACCCTAAACTTCAATTAATTACAGTAGAAGAGCTTCTTACTGGAACACGCCCCGAACTTCCACCCGCACTTCTACCCTATATACAAGCACAACGCCGGCCCGCAGCACACACGCAACTGACACTCGACTGACTTCGCGATGCAGGTACGCGGCCTTGACGGTCAGCGGCAGCGTGTCCGTCAGGGTGATTACGCCGTTCCACATCGCATGCCTTAGATCATGACGGATTGCCGATGGCAAGCAACTGGCGCAGCGAGGCGCGGGACTTCTGCGGGACAGCCGTCGTCTGGGAGCAGCAGTCGCTACCATCCTCGGGTGGCGCAAGCTCAGCGCAAGCACATCCCCAACGAGATCCGGCGCGCGCTCTTCGACGCGACCGACAGACGATGCACCATATGCCGCAGACCCTTGGACATCGAGGGCGGCACCCACCACATCGGCGAGATGGGTCACATCGCGCCGCACTCCCCGGACGGGCCTCGCCGGGAGGCGGCCAGGCCAGCGGAAGTCGATGGCCTCGGCAACCTCATGTTGCTGTGCCCGAGCTGCCATCGAACCATCGACAAAGAGCCGGGTCTGTGGCCGGATGAGCATTTGCGCGCCATCAAGGCCGAGCATGAGGGGTGGGTGGTCGTCGAACGGGCCCGACCGGAGCCCGACAAGCCACTCGACGAAGAGCCGACGGGCCTTGGCGAGATCGTAGAGATCGGGGACGTCGCCTACCGGGTCACGAGCGATCCCGAGGAGGAGAGGTCCGCGGACGGCACAGCGATCGTGTCCCGGGCGTTCGCATTCGCGCCGGACGGCCGTCACGTCTGGATCCGCAGGATCGCCACCAGATGGCCGGGTTCCGACGCCCTGGAACGCCGCGTCGCCCTGGCCGACGAGGCTGGCCTGCTCACCGAAGCGCTCCCCGGCCTGCCATCGCCCGTCGCGGCATCCATGACGGCGGAGACGGCGGTGCTGGTCACCGCGGTTCCCTCGTTCGCCACCCTGGCCGGCTTCTACGGCGGCCGGGGCCGCGAGGCCGAGGCCGTACGTGTCCTGGCCGCCGGAGCCGCCGGGCTCTGCGAAGGGCTGGCCTCCCTGCATGCCAGAGGCTTCGCTCATGGCGCCCTCCATCCCGATTCGATCATGACTGACCGGGACGGAGCGCTCTTCCTGCGCGACGCCGGCCATGCGTTCCTGCGTCCCACCGAACCCGCCGAGGACGTCCGCCGGCTGGCCGAGCTGATCCACATGACGGTAACCGGGCGCCCACCTGTTCCGCTCGTCTCGGCCGCAGTCCTGAACCCCGCTGTCCCGGAGCGCTTCGCCCGCGCCCTCGACCGCGCGCTCTCACCCGACCCGGCCAAGCGCGGCGACATCGCGGAACTCGGCACGGGACTGCGCATCTGAGGCGAAGGAGCAGATCGTGGAGAGAAGCGTCGTCGACCTCGGTCCCGAGGTCGGTCTGCTCTGGTCCAAGAACTTTCCCGGCAAGCTGGTCGGGCAGCGCGAACGCCATCCGCTCCTACCAGGGCTGGAAGGGATCTGCCACGACCTGTGGGCGGCCGGGCCGCAGAATCTGATCCCCGCTCGTCTGGAGCGCGGCCGCGAGGGCCGTGGCGACCTTCTCAAAATCTACATCGACGGCCGATACGCTCTCATGCTCTTCCCCACCCAGGACTTGCGCGGCTACCGGATCGGCTGGATCCATCCGATGCACTTCAGCGACCACGACCAGATCGTGCGGGGCGGCCTGCTGCTGCGCGCCGGGCAATGGCGAGTCTTCGACCACCCCTACCAGCTGCATCACTCCTCCGGCTGGCCAGCCGTCCAGACCGCCTGGGCCACCGGCGTCACCGCACCGCCCGATCAAGACCCCACGGTACGGGCCTCCCACACCGCCTATCTCGATCGGCTTGCCACACTGGTGGACCAGGGGCGGCGAATCGAGGCCTCGGCCGGTGACGCCAGCCGGCTCGTCCCGTACCACCGCGTCACCTCGGTGGCCGCGACCCGCCGCTCCGCACGGTCGGTGCACGCCTTCCAGCTCGTCGACGCCAACCGGCTGACCGTCGGCACCCGCGTGCACATCGACGGCGAGCCCGACCTGCGCGGCCGGATCGAACGGATCGACGAGGGCGTGGCAACAGTACGGTTCGAACGGCCCGTGGACTTTGGCCGCATTCCCGAGAGCGGCGCCTTCGCCGAATCGCCCAACCTGATCGCCTACGACAAGAAGCGCGCGGCCATCGAGATCCTGCGGGAGGGCCGGGCCCGCAATCCGCTGCTGCTGACCGCGCTGGTCGACCGCCGCTTCCAGCCCTTCGCCCCCGCGCTCGGGCGCCGTCCCCGCGAGCATTTGGACGCCAGCCAGCTCAACGCCTTCCACAAGGCGCTGGCCGTTCCCGACCTCGCCCTCGTCCAGGGACCACCCGGAACCGGCAAGACGCACACCATCCGCCAGGTCGTCCTGGCCTGCGCCGAGGAGCAGCGCAAGGTCCTCATCTCCTCCTACACCAACCGAGCGGTCGACAACGTGCTCCAGGACCTACCGGAGGACCTGCTGGTCCTGCGGATCGGCCGGGAGGACGGCGTCACACCGGGCTGCGAGCACCTGATGCTGGAGGCGCGGGCGGTCGAGCTCCAGCGGCGTATCGCCGAGCGGACGGAGCCCGTCCTCGCCCGCTACGGCGCCGCGGCTTCGCATGGCCCGGCGGACGCCTTGTTCCGGCAGCTCACCGAGGATCTGCGGCGTCTGGAGGAGGCCGGTGCGGACGTCCGGCGGAGCGCCGCCGCGCTGGCCGAGCGGGAAGATGCCGTGACCGCCGATCTTCGACGGCGGACGAGTGCCCTGGACGACGAGGGGCGCCGCCACGAGGACCTGCTCGCCGGGCACGTCCAGGCTCTTGAACGGCTCGACCGCGTGCTGGGCAGGGCACAGCGGGCCGCCGACCTCCCACTGGTCGGCCGGTTCTTCCTGCGGCGGCTCACCCGCCTCCAAGCGGAGCGGTCCGCGACGGCCGCCGAGTCCGAGGGCATCCGCCGGACGCTGACCGCGATCGCGCAGGACCAGACACGATTGGCGGCTGAGCTCGACCAGGTCCGTGCCACGCATCCCGACCTCGTGGCCGCCCGCCGGGCTCACGAGCGCGACCTGGCCGGGCAACGAACCCGCGCCGAGCGGGCCGCGCAGGTCGCCACGTCCCTGCGCGGACCGCTCGACGGCGAGACGCCCGAGATCAGTGCCGACCCGGCGAAGTTGGCCGCGTTCCTGCCCGCCGCGGGCTCGGCACTCGGGCTGATGCGCAGGCGGCTCGATCTCCTGACGTCCTGGCGCGGACAACTCGAGCGGCGCACCGAGCAGTTGTACGGCGAGCTCGTCAGATACGCCGACGTGGTCGGCGCGACCTGCATCGGCACCGCGACGAGCGAGCATCTCGACAACGTCGACTTCGACGTGGCCATCGTCGACGAAGCCGGCCAGATCAGCACGGCCGACCTGCTCGTCCCGCTGGTCCGGGCACGCAGGGCCGTCCTCGTCGGCGACCACGTCCAGCTGCCGCCGCTGCCGGATCAGCGGCTGGTCGCCTGGGCCGCGGCGGAGCACCCCGGCGATTCCGGGCTGGCCCGGCTCATCACCGACAGCGCCTTCGAGCTACTGTTCCCCTCGACGCCCCCGGAGAACAAGGAGCTGCTGCGCTTCCAGCGGCGGATGCCCGAGAGCTTGGCCCGCTTCATCTCCCGCCACTTCTACGGCGGTCTCCTGGAAACCGACGTGAGACGGGTCCACCACGACGACCTGTTCGCCGCTCCCGTGGCGTTCGTCGACACCGCGGAGCTCCCGGAGCGCGCGCGGCGCGACCGCAAACCCCGCGCGGACGAGCCCTGGCCCAAGGACAGCCGGCTGAACGAGTGCGAGGCCAGGCTGCTGGCGCTCCTGGCGGCCCACTACCACGCGCAGTCCGATGACTGGGCGGTCATTCTCCCGTACTCGGCTCAGATCGGCTTGGTCACCTCACTGCTCGCCCGGCGCATCGGCGACGAGAGCGTCGTCGCCCGCCGGGTGGCGACCGTCGACTCGTTCCAGGGCGGCCAGCACGACACGATCCTCTTCGGGTTCACGGTCAGCAACCCGTACCGCAACGTCGGCTTCCTCCGCGAGGTACGCCGCTCCAACGTGGCCTTCTCCCGTGCCAAGCAGCGGCTGATCCTCGTCGGTGATCTCACCACGCTCCTCAACGCCACCGACCCCGGCTTCCGCGACCTCGCACAGGCGCTGCACGACCACGTGCAAACCTCCGAGGACCTGCGCGGCTACCGCGAGATCATGCGACGCCTCGGGGAGAGCCCATGAGCAGCACGTCGGCCGACACGATCCTGTACCCCCAGACCCGCGCCCTGGAACACGCCGCCGACCTGCCCGGCGTCCGGCCCGTACGGATCCACGCGCTCGCCTTCCCCCTACACGCCGCGGAGCTTTCGGCGATCATCGAGGAACGCGGCCCGTTCGACCTCCTCGACCGGTACGTCGGCCTCGCCATCGCCGAGGGCCGGTTCACCCGCCTCCAGGACATCGCCGTGTTCCTGGGAGTCTCCGAGCACATGGTCGACCGGGTGCTGCGCTTCCTGGGCGGCATCGGCCACCTGCAGGGCAGCGCCGACGCCCTCTCCCTCACCGAGCGCGGCCTGCGGTCGGTCCGCGCCGACCGCCGCTACACCGAGAAGCAGGAACGGCTACGCCTGTACTTCGACGGCGTGCGATGCGAGCCACTGCGTACCGCCCACTACACCCGCGGCGTCCAGATCCTCGACCGGGATGCCGCATACGCCCAGCGGGCCTTCCGCCTCCTCCCCGAGGCGTGTGGCTTCCGTCCGGGCGCCGTCGGGGAGCTTGCCCGGCGTCCCGACCGGGGCGAGTACGACTTGCCGGACGAGCTGCTCAACCTCGAGGTCCTAGAGGTGGGCCGGGCGTTCCTGCCCTGCTACACCGTCAGGGCGCACGACGGCCAGCGGCTCACGACGCTCGTCTACTCCGGCGTCGCCGAGCAACGGGACCATCACCTGGAGGAGATCCTCAACTCCTGGCCGACGGCCACGCACGTGATGGAGAGCTCCGACTCCGAGCAGCCGCGCGACCATTTCGCGGAGTGGATGCGCGAACGAGGGATCGCCCCGCAGGCACTTGCCTGGGTCGACCACTACAGCTTCCGGCTCGTCCTGCCGCCTTCCCGCTACTTGGGCCGCACGATCGGGGCACGGGACAAGGGCACCTTCTCCCTGAGGATGCTCGGCTCGTACGTTGCACCGCGCAGCCACGTCCTCCAACTGTGGTGCGACGACGCCCCTACTCGGACCAAAGCCGTCCTCAACCGAGCCTTGGCCTACGCCACGGCGACCCGCCGCACCGGGCCAGACATGACGGCATTCCTCGAACGCGTCTGTCGACAGCTCGAACCGGACGCCCACATCACTATCGATGACCTGCAAAGGCATGCCCGCGAGGCCGGATACGGCACTCTCGACCTCGACGAAGGATGAAGATCCGTCCGTGTCTCTCAGGTATGCCCTTCTCTACTACCGTCCTGCGGGTGTCGAAGAACATCGTCCTGTGGGGCGCCAGAATCCGTGCGTGATAGCTGGCCCACCCCTTCTACGCTCGGTCTTCGTGCTCTTTCGTCTCCTCTACCTGCTTGCCATCCGGGTGTCTGGCTGGCCGGGTGTTGCTCGCGCGGAGCGATACATCCCAAGGACGTGGAACTCCTGATACTGCGGCACGAGGTGGTGGTGCTACGTCGTCAGGTCACCCGGCCGAAACCGGACTGGACCGACCGAGCCCTGTTGGCCGCGCTGACGTGGTTCCTTTCTGGATCTCTTCGGCTGCATCGGATCGTGACTGCGGGCACGATGCTCGCCTGGCATCGGCGGCAGGCGGCGAAGAGAGGGACCTATCCCAAACGCGGCAGGTCGACCGCCAATACCGGTGGAGGTACGCGGCCTGGCCACCCGGCTAGCCGCTGAGGACCCGTCGGTGGGGATGTCGGCGCCTCAAAAGCGAATTTCCTGGCCTCGGGCACCATGTCCGGAAAGAGCAGCATCCGCCGAATCCTGACGGCAGCAGGACTGGGCCCGGCGCCGCGCCGGGCCTCACCGCCCCTGCGACAGTTTCTCACCGAGCAAGCTCCGGCTCCTTGGCATGTGACTTTCTCCACGTGGACACCAAGTTCCTCAACGCCTGTACGTGCTGTTCGTCATTGAGATCGAGATGCGACGCGTGCATATCCTGGGCGTCACCGCTCATCCGACTGGCACCTGTACCGCTCAACAGGCTCGGAATCCGCTGATGGATCTAGGTAAACACATGGGCCGGTTCAAGTCCCTGAACGCCGGACCGACGCCGTTCCCGCGCCCGCCCGACCGGACCGAGGCGGGGGTGTCATTCGCCTAGCGGGTGCGCAACCCACGCGCCCGCTAGGTGGACGGTACGCCCGCGGCGCTGGGGGTTCTGGGCCTGCGCCCCCCCCGAGCCCACCAGAAGCCATCCATCAACCCCGGACGCCCCACCGCGCTCCCGACCGCAGGAACAGCCAGGGGCCGGTAGCCTGAGGCCCGGGCGGTTGCCCTGTGCGCTCGCCCGTCGCAGGTGGGGGGCCTGCGACCTGCCTGCTGGCTGTCCGCCCCGAAGCGTGGCGTTCCAGTCCGGGGCCATCATCGCTTTCCCGAGTCAGCGGACGGGCGGCGCCGCGAACGCCGGTGGGGACGGGCTGGACGAAGCGCCGGCTGCTCGGGGACCTCGGGGAATGCTGGCGAATCGGGAACAGGGTCAGGCGGCTGCGGGTCCTTGGACGCCGGAAGGAAGGCCTCGATGATGCGCATCACCCGCTCGATGGGCTTGTCGGAGTCCCGGTGGATGACGCAGCCCACGATGACCACGATGCCCACCACGGAGACGAGCAGAGCCATGACCACCACGTAGAAGAGGGTGGGCGAGAAGTAGGCAGCGGCGGCGAGGGCGCCCCCGCCACCCACCGTGCTGAGGACAGCTCGTACCGCGGGCGTCATCGAGCCCTCGGGCTGGTACGGGAGGCACCGCGCGCTCGGCGACCACGAGCGCGTCCGGGGCCGGACCGCTGCGCGGGGCGTTCCCTTCGGGTTGGCGGCATGATGCGGCCCTGGTCGGCCAGACCCCAGGCATGCTGGCGCAGCCGCCACAGCCGCTGGTTGACCGCGCCTTCCGACATCTGCAGGTGCGCAGCGACCTCGGCCCGGGTATAACCGAGCCCGATCATCACGCACATCGTCCGCGTGTCGATGTCGGAGCCGTCGAGGATGATCTGGATGGTGTCGTCCAGCTCCACCCGCTCGAAGGGCGAGTCCACCGGCGTGCGCAGCTGCAAGGTGGCGTCGGAGGCCAGGCCGACCAGCAATTCCTGCCGCTCGTCTCGCCACTTCTTAAAAGTGCCCGGGAAGTGGTTGATACAGGCCCCTACGAAGAAGCTCGGCAGGGACGCGTACCCGGGCTCCCACCGCCCGGCGTACACGGCCTCCAGGAACGGGTCGATAGCAGCCAGCATGGTGCCGACGGCCAGGGTAGCCCGCTGGTCCCTGGAGGAGCGGAGGACCTCGCGCTCGCTCGAAGTGAAGTCCACGAGTGTCCTTTTGAACCGCGCCTTGCAGTCTTCGATGATCTCGCGGGTGTGGATCTTCTTGAGCAGGGTCGGCCAGGCGTAAGCGAAGACGTGACTGCTCAGGGCCTTGGCCACCCCGCTATCGAGGCCGGCCCGCTGCAGCCGGTCCACCCACACCGCTCCGTCTTTCAGGTGCTCGGCCGCCCACCCGGCCGCCGTCATGGCGGCGTCCAAGGTGGCGTTGTCGTCGTTGATCAGGTTGCGGGTCTCCTTGCGGGCAATATCCACCCCAGACCCCAGTTCTACTCGCATGCCCTGCTATAAGCACGAGGTGGCGTTTTCATCACGCGGCTTTCCGCCACTTTTTCTGGCATGTGGAGTAGCGGCCGGAGCGGCGGCTGGCGACCCTACGCTGAGAACACCATCGAGCACCCTGTGCGGGAGGCTGAAGCTACCGACGATCCGGTACGACAGGATGGGGTTACATCCCAGCGCAGCCTGGCTAAGGCTCCTGCACACGGCGCTCAATTGACACCATGCGATCTGCGGTGATGGACGACCCCCAACCCGCCCGTCCGCCCCACCGCAGGGGCCATACAAGAGTTTTCACATCGTGGAAACACTGGCGGGGTTGAGGTGTGGTCAGTTAGTCACAGTACCTACGGGCATCCTTGGCGTGTCAGGTCTCGCTGAACGCCTCCCCCGTCCACAGACCTGCGGGGGGCGGGCTCGCAGGGCAGCAGTGCAATTCGCTCAGCGCCACGCCCCCTGTGTGCGTTGCACTGCGCCCGCCGAAACTCCTCCATGCAGTTCAAGCGGGCATGTGAGTACTCGTGGAGGACGCCGCCAAGGCTCCGCACTGGATGAATTGCCCCGAGATTGGTGGAGTCGCGTTTCTGGATTGTCATGCCATGATGGACGTGTTCTTGAACCGTATCGGTCCCTAACGGCGTGTGACGGGGCGTGCGAGCACGGACCGAGCACGGTGTCAGCCGCGCACCGTACGTACGCGAGCGCGGGCGGAAGAGCACGTATGCGGCCAGCAGCCGGAAGACATCCAGCACGCATCGTCGGTTGGCCGGTTTAGGGTGAGGCAGGACATCGGGAGTGCCCATGGATGATCTCCTCGCAGCCTGTCGTACCCAACTGGACAACTGGGCGTCGGCTTTCGCCCGCGAGCGAGGCCTGTCCGCTCAGGCGTTACGACTGCACCCGCCACTCGATTTAAACGAGGCCAACGGGTTGATCCACGCTGTCGGCGCGGGGCTGGTAAAGATACAACCCGACGGAGTGTTCCGGCTCGCCGGCGCGGCACCCGGCAAAGGACCGTACAACCTCTTCTCACAAGGTCCCACCCCATCGCTCAATCGCGAGTACCTGGTGCAAATCGCGGCCTTCACCGAGTTGGTGACCGAGCATCGCTGGCCGGCACGGCTAGTGGCGTTCGAGTACGGCGCATTCGACCTGGGGACCTTTGACGAGGCTGGACGGCCAGTGGTGGTAGCAGAGGCCAAGCGCGATACCGCGTCACTGGACCGCATGCTCGACCACATGCGTACCGCGACGGCGCGCCAGGTCACAGCGCCGATGAGTACAACACAGCGTAAGATCGCCGCGCTGTCGAGGCTCGGCGCGACCGTGTTCTGGGCAGTAGCGCCCGGCGTGCGACGCGCCTTTGACATCCAAATCGATAGGTACGGCATGCCGCAGCTCATTCCTCGCGAGACCTTGCCGACAGGGCCACGCACTGATTTGGACTGCCCAGTGTGTGGCTCAGAAGACGAGGTGCACGGCAGCCCGCTGCCTGACGGACGCATCCGCCTGATGTGTACCACCTGTGATCATCAGTGGTCGCGGACACCCCGAAACCCCTGCCGACGCTGCGGAGCCTCAGACGTCGACATCGGCACCTACCAGGGTTGGGCCTACGACGACCCAGAAGCCGCCGCTGACGACACCTCCGCACCATGGCACTACGTCGACTGGAACGTCTACCGATGCCAACGCTGCCACCACCTGTGGCAAGCGGGCCATCGCGCGGACTAAAGAGCTTGAGCGAGTTCTGAACCGTAGGTGGGAGCGCACCTTCTGGCCATACTGCACACGCAGTCCGTCCGCGATGTGAGCGATCTGCGATTCATCCGCCGAAAATTCGTCGCCACAGGCACGATCAACGAATACCACGACGCCGCTTAACCACAGCTCAAGCCACGGCCACGAGGAGTGGCCCACTCCTATATCAATAGCACGCTTTCTCCAGGCCCAGATGCTGATAACAGGACGCTATGCCTCATTGAAGATCCCAGTAGGGTCGATAACCGGAGAGAAGGTGCGGATAGGGCCCCAAAGAGACTTATCCGATGCCCAGGATTAGGACTATCGGACTTGAGGGCAATAGGTAGTTGCGAACGGCTCTTATCAGCATATATTTGACACACCAAACCCCTGTCAAACGTGCATTGACATAACCTCATAGGCATTCTCCCTATGCGCGCGTCCCCACGCACCGAAGGCGCCTTGGGCTAGCGACCAACTGGGAGCCATCCAACCCCCGCCAAGCCTCTCCCCATAGGGTCACACGAGCAAGCTGCCCAAAGGCGTGCACAGGCAAAACCCAATACGAGCGTCGATCCCCCAATCACTTACCGGGCCAGTCCCACCCTCGCGCCCGCGAGTTATTCGTCCGTGCCCGCCCGGCGCCGCACGTCCGTGGCGGAGCACCGCCACAACCGATCCGCTTGAACCACTTAGACCACACAACGCCTCCGACCCGACCTTCCCCGCTCCTGATGCCAGGCGCAGGCGAACTTACGGTGTCGGCCATCTTTCTCGCTCGGCGTCGTTACCTCAACCTCTGAAACGGTCGCGCCCGAACCAACGGTCAAGGCCTCAGCAGGCTCTCCATCTGACCCACCGCACGGCGCTCGCCAACATTTTTGGGACGAGTTTTCCGACAAATAATCACGCATGGCCCCACCAATGATCAAACTGGACAAAACCCCACTATGCGGCTGGACAAGATGTACGGTACCTTTCCGGAGCAAGGTCGAGATCTTACGTTTGATCCGGCCTGAGCGCATTGATTCACCTTGCCCGAATACCGTTCTGCCCAGGCCCCAAGAGGGGCCTACTTGCAGTGCCAATAATCTGCAGAAGGAGCCGCCCAGATTCGCCTTTAAGGGAGAAATCGATCAGTCCGTACCTCTGACTTGGTTGGCAAACCAGGCCAGCGCTCTCGGCAGCCGCAGTAAGGGCTAAGAACCCTCCGACCTCCACCGACCAAGCCAAGGGAGCTTCCATGGCGAGAGTTACGACATGCGTTCCTCTCTACCTCGACGCTGACAGCACGAAGCTGTCTGCGTTCTTTAGGTACGACGACACCGAGGCGCCGTTCGATGTATATGTGCACGTTCCGCAGCTCGCAGCTTTCTTTATCCCTCGGGATACCGTCGCCGCCGGGCTCAACCGCGTATGTTCGCCCGACGGCTGCTCCTGTAAGGACATTTGCCTGCAGGACGTGGGCTTCGGGTGGCTACAGGCCGTTATTCAGCTTCCCTGGACGGATCCGCTTCAAGCTTGGATCCTGCGCCATGACTTGGAGGATTTCCTACTCCAGACGTACGCCCTGGTCCCCTACGACTGGGATGAAGCCCTCAGGAGGCTGAACCCCGACTACTAAAGGACCACTGGAGTAATCAATGTCTACGGGTGAATAAGGCGGAGAGCCGTTGGCCGGACATAGGAGCCTGCCGCAAGTTGACCAACTTGCAGTAGCTTTGCGCTTCGCGTGAAAGTTGTCAGGCTGCTGTTTCGCTACGCAGATCTGCGGGGCGGCACATTGAACCACATCTGGCCGACCGAGCAGTCCATCAAATCGGGGGTTCATCAAATCGGGGGTTCATCAAAAGCGCGGCCCGTGTAAGATAAGGCAGCCATCTTGGACTGCACAAAAATTCTTTCGCCTTCATCAACATCGACGGCTTCGGACGATTGCTTCGATTCTGTCAGCTGCGACGGCTAGATCCTGGTGGCCCCACACCCGGATTACACGCCAATCGGCCGCCTGCAGGCGTTTGAAGCTGTCTATGTCGCGTGTCCGATTCTTATGAATCTTATTCAGCCACCAGTCGTTATTGTTCGCCGGCGCCGTGTAATGCCTGGGGCACCCATGCCAGAAGCAGCCGTCGATGAAAACAGCAACCTTAGCTCCGGGAAAGACCAGGTCCACTTTCCTGCGGGTGCCCGGGATGACTTGGGCATGAACCCGGTAGCGCAGACCTCGGCGCCATAGCAGCTTGCGCAGCTCGACCTCGATGCCGGTGTCGAACTCGCGTTGCGAGCGCATCCGACGCGAGACACCTTCATCACGAGGTACGGGCTGGGCGGTAGTCATGATCGATAAGGATATCGGACACTTTTGGGCTGGTCCCGTGAAGTCTCAACCTTCTCTTACCAAGATATCTCGGCGCGGAAGTGTGCCAGGGCCGGTCAGTGCCCTGCGTCACGGCGCGTGTGACCGGCAGTGAGCGAATAGATCGACAACTGTTCCGTCATGGGCGTACTGGTAGTCCTGGAAGGCATCAAGTTCGGCATGCCTGCGTTGTCCAGGAACCCTCATGCGCCTGCAATAGCGACGAGAGCGCATGGACCGACTACGATCCGCATCGGGGACTGATGTCTTGATCAGATGGGAGGACGCCGTGCTTGGCGGTGTCACATTGGCCGGCCGGTACCGTCTGGGCAAGAAGCTGGGCGCCGGGGCCATGGGTGAAGTTTGGAAGGGTTTTGACCTGCGCTTGGATCGCGAGGTGGCCGTAAAGGTCTTCCCCAACCACGTGGACCCCGACCCGCGACGGATAGATCGTTTCCGCGCTGAGGCCAAGCTCTGTGGCCAGCTCCAGCACCCCGGCATCGTCGTCGTCCACGACGCTGACGAGGACAACGGGCAGCTGTTCTTCGTGATGGAGCTCCTCGACGGCAAGGACCTGGCGAAAGTCATGTCCAAGGCCCTGAACGGCCTTCCGCTCGAGCGGGTTATCACCATCGGGATCCGCCTGGCGGAGGCGCTCACCGCCGCGCACGACAAGAAGGTCATCCACCGCGACATCAAGCCGGCGAACATCATGCTCCTGCCGGGCGACCGACCGAAGATCTGTGATTTCGGCATCGCCAGGGTCATCGACAAGGGCCGGGCCACAATGCAGGCCGGTACTCCGGCCTATGCGGCACCCGAACAGACCGACGGCGCGCCGGACGAGCGCAGCGACCTCTATTCGCTGGGGTGTGTGCTCTACGAGATGGTTACCGGTGTTCGGCCCTTCCACGGGAGCGTCTGGCAGATCCTCTTCAAGCACGCCACCGAGGCACCGACGCCCCCTCGCGACATCCGCGGCGATATCCCCTCCCCGTTGGAGGATCTGATCCTCCGGCTCCTCGCCAAGAAGCCGGAGGGGCGCCCGCAGTCGGCCGTCGAGGTGGCTACTTTGCTCCGGGCCATGCGCCCACCCGCTCCCAAAAATGCGGACAAGAAGGTTGATCGACTTCCACCCGACCGGCTTTTGAAGTCCGGCACGCCTGAGCGCAGACACACTGACGCCGATGATGCCATGGCCAAAGCCATCGATCAGGTCCTACATAGGGCCCGGATCGATGCCAAGGTCGCCGGGTACACCCGGACGCCTCAGTTGACCCGGTTTGAGGTAAGGCTCGGTCCCACAACGCCAGCGGCCGCGGTCTTCGCTTTGACCGCCGACTTCACCGCGGCCGTGAACAACAGTGGAACTCAACTCGTGCCCATGGAACGGTCAACGTCTCCCCTGCCGGGCGTGGTGGCGATCGGCGTCGAAGTGCCCCATCGGGATCCCGACCTGCTCAGCCTTGGTGACATCCTCCGTGAAGCGCCCGACGGCGACTCTCTGCTGGTAGGCCTCGGCCGCGCCGATGATGGAACACCCGCCTTCCTGAAGCTCAACGAATCACCGCATTTCCTGATCGGTGGAAGCGGGGGGCGGTTGGACCCTCTTCGAAGCATCGTCGCCTCGCTCGCGATGCGACGCCATCCGAAGCGTCTCCGTCTGGTGATGTCCGGTCGGACGGGTCCCTTCACAGCTCTCCCCCACTTGGTCGAGCAGGCCAAGAGTGACCCACTCAACTGGGCGCTGGCCGAGGTGGAGTGTCGTTACGCCGATCTGACTGCACGGGGCTGCCGTACGACCGAGCAGTTCAACCGAGAGGTGCGCGAAGCCAGGACACCGACCCCCATCGGCGCGCTCGGCGACACCGAGCTGGCCCATCCGGACGTGGTCGTGGTCATCGACGAACTGACCAAGGTCGGCGACAGTGAAGCGATCACAGAACTCACCAGAGAAGGTCGCGCGGTGGGGTTTCATATCATCGCTCGTACGGCTGTGCCCTCCCAGAGGGAACTTAGTGGCCGGATCAAGGGCTACTTCTCGGCCCGGTTGTCCCTTCCCGTGGCCACGGCCGAGGAGAGCGTGTGCATTCTCGATCGCGTGGGGGCCGAGTCACTGCGTCCGGGCACAGGGTTGTTCCTGGCTGGCAGAGGCAGGGTGCCATACGAGATCAGACTCGCCGCGATCTCGGATGAGGAGATCGCGGCGATCGTCAGCCACTGGCGAGGTTGAGGAACGGGCTGGGGTCGCCGTGCCAGGAGACACGGAGGCGTTCGCGGGCACGGGTACTGGCAACGAAGAGCAGGCAGCGTTCCCGCTGGAGGTCGTTCCAGTGGGTGGTTGCGTCCTCTTCTGGCGGTGTGACCGCGTTCGCGGCGGGCAACTGATTGGCGCTGACGCCGATCACCGCTACGCAGCGGAATTCCAGGCCCTTCATCCGGTGCATGGTCGTAATCCGGACGTGGCCATTCACGCCGTCACGGTCGCGTGAGAGATAGCACGCGTTGATGGCGGCGCGGACCAGGGCTTCCGCGGCTGACTGCCCCAGCATTTCGGAGCGGGCCGCAATCCCGATCTCTTCCGGCTCCACTCCGGCGTCGAGCCAGGCCTGTACGGCCTCGACCAGGTGCGCCAGTTCGGCATTCTTGGTCGGCGCGCGGTACAGCTCGGGTTTGGCGCCGTGGACCTCGGAGCGACAACCGGTCAGGCTTGCCCGCCGACCATCGAGATCGTCGATTTTCTCGCCGGCCAGCATGGCGCAGCTCCACGTAAGGATTTCCTCGGTGGTCCGATAGTTGATCTTCAATCTGGTGGATCGGCCCGCGAGCTGAACACCGATCGAGTTGAGGGAGACCCGGTTGTCGTAGATCCGCTGGTGAGTGTCGTTGGCGATGAACAGGTCGTTCGGGCCTTCGGCGACTGCGGCCCGGAGCACTCGCCAACGCACCGGGTGGAGGTCTTGGGCCTCATCCACGATCACGTGCTCGTACGGCCGGGTGTCCAGCTCGTCCAGCACACGCTTCGCCTCGACGCAGATCGTCTCGAAGGTGCGGTAGTTGTGCTCGGTCAACTCCTGCTCGAACTCGGCGATGGCCCGCCAGATCTGGGCACGCTGCAGTGATCCGAGTCGTCGTCCGCGCCCGGTTCGACGTGCGGACAGGTAGTCGTCGGAGGAGGTGATTTCCTGTGCGAGAACGACCTGCCGCCACTCCTCATGGAGGAACTTTTCGGTGAAGTCCAGGCTCCGACGCCGGGTGATCCGCCGCCAGATCTCCTTCTCCTCTTCGTTGCGCAAAAGCGTGAACTTCCCGACGTGCTCGTCCACCAGCCGTCGGGCCACCTGGTCAACGGTCAATACGTCGATGCGGGCCAGCACCTCGTCGTCGGTTTCCAGCAGCCGCAGCGATTCGGCCAGCGAGCGGGCCAGCGTTGCAGTGAAGGTGGTCAGCAATACCCGGCCGCCCTGTTGGGCCAGGTGTCGGGCGCGATGGAGTGCCACCACGGTTTTGCCGGTGCCGGGGCCGCCGATCACCTGAGCGGCGCCCGTGTACGTCCGGAAGGCGGCTTCGTGCTGCAACGGGTGCAGGTAGACCCGCCATCTCGCGAAGGGTTTGGCGAACAGCTCCATCAGTTCGTCCGGCCCTTCCACCAGCGCCACCTTGTGCGGCATCCGCTGGGTGGCGGCGACGAGGTCTTCCGGATCGATCTTTTCCGGTAGGGCGGCGCCTACCACGTCGTTCCAGACGTCTTCCGGCGACATGCCGGCGGCAAGGCCGAAGAGCACGTCGTACTGAATCTGCGGCAGTTTGCCGTCCAACGCCTCCAGCATGTCCACGTTGGTGAGCATCCGGGCGAACCTGAGCATCTGTTCGTCGATGCCCAGCCGAATCAGGTCGGCGTCGGAGACATGCTCGAAAAGCGGACGTGTGGACTCGATGGGAGCCCCCGTCAGTCCTTCAATCGTGTCGTCGATGATCGCGTCATCACGGATCTCCATATGGCCGGTGACCATATTCACCGAGACGCGCCGATTTCGTACCCACTCATAAGCTTCGTCGTGATTGTCCACACGCAGCAGGGTGAAGGTGTCGCCCGACTCTGGAACCAGGACGATACCGCGGTACTTGCGGTTGATCCGGATGCTCTTGAATCGCTGATCGCGGATGTCGTTGAGCTTTTCCAAATGCGCCCCGGCGTGTGCGGTCTGTTCGAACTTGGCGATCGTGTCGATGACCTTCTGCTGGATAGGGCGGTCCAGCCGAATGAGATCTTGCAGGAAGTCCTGATGGATGCCCAGACGTGGCATCGCGCCCCTCCTCATGTCTCGGCTCCGGCCCGACCTATCACGATCGGGCCGGGAGAGCACTTGCTCAGTCACCCTTGTAGAAGAAACCGGTCGCCGGGTCGTCCGGAGTGCCGACCAGCATGGCCCGATCCAGGAAGACGTTGTTGGTCTCACAGCTGGTCTCGGGCAGCAAAACGCAGGCGTAGCAAGCCGCCAGGTTGAGGCTGTCGATACCGCTGGCCTCGGACTCCATACACGGGGGATCCTGCGAGCACCATTCCGTGCGGGTCAGGGCCGACTCCAGGGTCTCGTACAGTTTGCGATGCTCGCCTTGAGCGACAACACCTCCCAGGGAACCGGCCGAGTCGCTGGTCGCGGTGTAGATGAGCACCCCGGCCATGTCCTGGTCGACGTATAGCCGTTCACGCAGTGCCGCGGCCGGATAGCCGCAGTCCAAGCTCCACTCGTTGATCAGCACGTGCGCGAGGGTGTGAAGGAGCACGTATCGAGGGGTTACCGGGGACTTGATGTCACCGGGGAGTTTGGTGCTCCCGGCCCGTTCTGCGCGCTCGCGCAGGATCGCGGTGTGGTTGAGCCAGATCTGTTGAGCGCGTCTTACCGGCCCGGGGCGCTGCTCCCACGCCCGGACGAGGTGTTCGTCGATGGCGAGAAAGACGCCCTCGCCGCTGACCTCGATCGCAGGTAGCCAGTCCATTGTACCGTTGGCCATCGCGGCGCGGCGGGTGTCGCCGCCCGCAGGGTCGGGCATGGTGACCCGGGTGAACGACTCCAGTGCTCGTACCTCGCGTAGGCGTTTCACCAGCATGGAGCGGTTGATGCCGTACGGCAGGGCACTCCCGTCACCGGGAGCCTGTATGCACTCGAAGTTTTCGTCGCGCGCAACGCTCCCGGTGCCGTCGTAGAGGTGGTTGTACTCTTCCTGCCTGAGCTTGTTGGCCGACTCGAACATGGCTGCCTCGTCGGAGTCGGGCAGGGCGCTCGCCTCCAGTTCCCGACGTCGGTGGACAGCCGCCAGCACCGCTTCCGGCGTAAACCGACCATCGTCCGTCAGGTGGGGGTGTTCCTTGATGTCTTCGAGAATCTCCGACTCGGGCAGCCCACGCTCCAGCTTTTTGGCGAGCCAGTTGTAGTGCTCGTTCAACCGTTGCTGAAGGGTCTGCGACCAAGGCGGGATGGACAGCGCGGAGCGGGTGATCGAGAACCATGCGGCCGACGCACCTCGCTGCAGCGTCCGGGGTATCGCGATGCACTGGGGCTCTTTGGCATCACGCCCGAGCCACGGCCGCCGCCCCTTGCACTTGATGCCGAGCGCGGACATCGCTCCACCACCGAAAGCGCCCTCCAGCGACGCCGGCGGTACTCCGCACGAACACTTGATCACGACGGACCGAAGCGAGGCGGTCTGGCCGCTGCTCTCCAGCGTGAGCTCATGCTTGGTTTGCTGGTCTACCTCACGGGTGGGCGCACTCTTCTTGTGGACCCATTCGAAGTAGGGGAAGTCGTCCAGATGCCCGTTCTCGCAGGCGATTACGAATCGCGACGGGGTCAGCGGTTTGTCACAGGCGCCGCAGACGCTCCTGCCCGCTAGCGAACCGAATCTCTTGAACTCCTGGAGCTTCTTGCAGGTGCCGCAGGAGTACATCTCGGGGAAGAGCCGGACTCTGATCCCATCGCCGGAGGGCGGCTCGTCCGCCGGGGGGAGTTGGAAGTTGGCGACCTGGAGCCAGTGCTGGAGCCGCGGCTCGTAGACTTTGTCCGACGGCCAGACCCGCCAACTGTCCAGCCCGCTCACGATGTACGACTGATCCTCGATAGCGATTACCGAGCCGACACCGTACGTCGTGATGGCCTGCGCCCGACGCACCGCGCCCAGCGGCTTTCGGGTGACCTCGGCCTCGCCGTTTCGACCCGCCTGCCGGGTTCGTCCGCTACGAAGTGCCATGCTCATCGCTCCAGGTAAAGGTCGGATTCGGCATCGACGTCACGAAGGCTCCACAGGGTGGGGAAGGCTTCGGTGAGATCGGTATCGGTGAAGGTGCAGAGAAGCGCCTCGTCAGGATTACGCCTCTCGCTCCGTTTGAACCTCGGCTTGGCCTCATAGACCAACTTCGGATTCTCGTCGGCCAGATCGAACCAGTGGGCGATGAGGTCGTTGAGGTCCTTCTCGACGCCGGGCTGCTCTTCTTCGTCAACCGCGCCCGCCCTGACCAGGATGAGGTCCTTCAGCTCCTCGATCCGGCTCTCATACTCGTGTACGGCTGCCGCCGCACCGTTGAGCCTGAGCCCGGGGTAGATGAGCCTGGCCATACCCACCAAGACAGCGTGGAGCGCTCGGTCACGTGCGCGCGGCGAGAAGGGGGTGACACTGGTCGACTCGACCTGTCGATAAAGCGCCGAGTGGTAGGGCACGAAGCTCTCGTAATGCGAACGGTCCCGGGACCGGTTGGCGTTATAGAGCATGACGACCAGTCCGGGGTGCTGACGACCAACGCGGCTGCTCGACTGAATGTATTCGGCCGTGGTCTGCGGCTGACCCATGATCGCCATCAGGCCGAGCCGGTCCACGTCGACGCCCACGGAGATCATGTTTGTGGCGAGGACCGTGTCGAAGACGCTCTCGTCGGGAAGCATGCGTTCCAGATCCTTGAGCCGCTTGGGGATATCGCTGGACTTTACGCGGCTGGTCAACTCGGTGAGCTGGTCGGCGCGCCGGAGTTCGGTGCCATGGCGCTCCGCCAAGAGCTTGAGCCGGTCCTGGACGTCGTCCAAGACCTGGAGTTCGGCGGCGGCCAGGAGCCGGAGGCTGTTGAAGTAACCCACCAGAGTCCAGTAGGCATCCCGGACAGAGTCGGGCCCCCCGATGTGGGCCGCGTGGTGGAGAAGGGCCGAGTACGCGCGGACCAGCAGGGTCGCCTGACTGGTGTTGGGCGCGAGCAACCCCACGTAGAGACGTGATGCCTTGTCCTTGGCGGGGGTTTCCACCGCGAACCAGGAGTCACGGGCGTCAAGGCCGGCGGGCGGGAACTGTGCGACCTCCCGGTTGAACAGCTGTTTGCCCTGCTCTTTGGCCCGGCGGATGGTCGCAGTCGAGGCGATCACCTTGGGCTGGTCGGCGGCGACGTCGATCGCGGTCTCGTAGAGACCGGTAAGGCTGCCAAGCGGGCCCGAGATCAGGTGGAGCTCGTCCTGGACGATCAGTTCCGGCGCAGCGGTGCCTTCTCGATCGCGGTTGAAAAGCGCCGCCACTTCGGGACGCCAGGCAATCTGCGCGAACTTGTCCACCGTCGCGATGATCAGCGTGGGTCGGACCGCGTAGATTTTCTCGTCCACGACGTGGACCGGAAGCTCGTGGTGGAACTCGCATTCCCAATCGGCACAGAAGATGCGCATCTTTGAGCTTGCGACGTCCACCTCATACTCGTCCGGCCCCATGGCGGTACCGCACCACGGGCAAAAGCGGAGCTGGACCGGGTTTTCCGTGTGCAGTTCACCACCGTCCCGCAGCTTCTTCAGGCTACTGGCGGCGTCCTTGAGCTTGTTGGGTGTCGCGGCGGCGCCTACCCACATGCCGATGGAGATGGACTCTTCGCCCAGTTCCTTCGGCGTCCGACGACGGATGATCTCCATGGCGCAGATCAGCGCGGCCGCGCGTTCAAACTGCTGAAGGGTGAGTAGGCGGAGGGTGTACCGCATAATTGCGGTGACTCCGCCGCCCTGCTCGCCCTTGCGTAGTCGGCGTAGGAAGACGGTGAACGCGATAATGCCCAGATATGCCTCGGTCTTGCCACCCCCGGTGGGGAACCAGAGGAGGTCGGCCGTCCGCCTGTCGTCGTGATCGGGGTCAACGATGCCGTCCAGGCAAAGCAGCAGGAAGGCGATCTGGAAGGGGCGCCACTTACCCTTGTCCGCATCCGGCAAGCCCTGCTTCTGTCCTTTGATCCAACTCGTTCGTGCCCGCTGCACAGCCATGGCCTCGTTGGCGTGCCGGAAGGCGGTCATGACCTGCGGGTCATGCCGGAGCGTCTCGATGCCTGCGTCCATCCGATCGCAGGCCAGTTCGCACTGCCGGATTTGCTCCCGGGCGGTTTCGGCGTAGTCGGTGTTGCCGAGCAGTCTCGACTCCTCGGCCCGCTCCGCGATCCAGGCCCGGTAGCCGTTCACCAGGCCCCGTAGCCCGGACAGGATCTCTTCGTCCGGCTTGTGTGCCAGATCGATCATGCGGAGGGCGGAGTCGTCGATCTCCGGGTTGGAGTCGGTGAGCAGCACTTCCTTCGTGGGGACGAACTCGCTCCAGATCGCGGCCACCGCGGCGGGGGTGCCCTTGAGCAGGGCCTCATCGCGGGGAGCGGGCGGTGTCCAGTCCCAGTTGGCGGCGCAGCCGTGCCCGGCGGCGAAGTTTGGAGCGTAGCGGTAGAGCAGCCGGTTCGTCTTGATCTCCGCTTCGTCCGCGCCGACCGGGACGGGCCGCTCCACGAAGGGTTTCGTGCCTTCTGCACCGGTGATGTGGATCTTCGGCTGGAACAGGCAGTAGGCGTCCCGGATTCCGAACTTCTCGACCTCGTTCACGTTGAGGAGCGCGACGGTGATGGAGACCGACCCGTCCTTCGGACGGCGTACCCGTACACGAAGTTCGACACCAGGCACGAGGATTTCACTGATCTGGCCGGGAGTCCGCACGTCTATGGAGAATGGAGCGAGCTCCAAGTGTCGCCGTCGCCAGCGTAGTTCCTGCTCTTCGGTGGCACGGCGCTCGGCGCGCTGTGCCTTGACCGGTCGCCCGGCACTGTCGATCGGGTCGTAGCCTGCAGCCGTCACCGTTACCGTGATGGTCGGCGAGATCTCCGGATTCACCGCGAAGGTCAGCCCCATGGAGGATGGCGCCTGATCGTTGGCCAGCGAGACGCCGGTATCGGGGACGTCGTCCTTCACCCGGGTCTCCGGAGAGAGGTCGACGTCACGTTCGCCGGCCTCCTCGACCACCTCGGCGATGTCGCGACGCTGGGGATAGAGAACGCCCGCGGCATATTGCGTGACCGGCGAGTCCTTGAGAATCTCATCCGATCCGCCCACCGGACCGACCATATCGAGGCGAAGTTGCTCAAGGAGGTCGGTCCGGAAGGCGTAGTGCTCACTGTGCTTGGACATCGGGTTCCTTCTTGTCCCAGGTGAAGGTCGACAGACCTACCAAACGTGGCGCGAGCCAGACGCCGTGTTGGTTCAGTCCGGCGCGAATGCCGGCGGCTTCGTTGCCGGCGATGGCTTCCACGGTGTCGATGCGCACGGCAGAGATTACGGCCGGGAAGGCGTGCGGAGTGAAGGTCGGACCTCGCTTGAGGAACCGGTAGAGATCGGTCCGGAACTTCTCGGAAGCCGTACCGATCGGCCGTCCCTGATGCTTGATGACGTACGGCGGGCTCTCCTGAAGGCCGATCGGATCGGGATGGAGACGCTCCAGTTCGACGGCGTCGCCGGGCCGTACGGCGGTCGCCAGATAGTGCTGCACGTCCGTCGGGTCCGCATCGAAGTCGACCGTGCCGGCGGGGTATTCGGTGAGGACGTCTCCGCCTTCCAGTTCCAGACCGTCGCGCCGCCAGTGCTGGAAGAAGTAGCGCGCCCATCTGTTGGTGCCGTCATCGATCCGGATGTTGCGCGTATCCATGGGTGAGAGCCGGTAGAGCTCGTCCCGTGGCCTGGTCATGGCCACATAGAGGAGCCGGGCCTCTTCGGCCGCGTCCTTCGCGACGTTCTTGCGCTTGTTGGTGGCAACCACTTGCAGCGGCCCGGGATCCACGACCAGTACCCGGTCGAACTCCAGCCCCTTGGCGCGGTGGAAGGAGGAGACCACCAGGCGTGCGGGCGGCTGTGCGGTCAGCTCATCCGGTAACCGCCCGGCGGCCAGGGCAGAGCGGAGCCGGGTCAGGTTCAGGAGACGGTCCGAGCCCCGGCCAAAATCGGTCCGTTGCAGCAGCCGCCATATCAGATCGGCATCGGAGCCTTTGGGTAGCGGCAGGTCACTGACCAGCTCGTCGAATTTTTCTCGGTTGAGCGTGGAGGTCTCGCAGCGTGCCATGAGGAGGCCGAGCCACATGGGGACGACACGGTCACGCGCCGAACGCTGGAGCCGATGCGGGACACCGACCGCATGCAACTGCTCGGAGACCACCAGCGCTTGGCCGTTGGTCCGGCAGAGGATCGCGGTGGTGCTGGCGTAACCGGTGAGTGCGTCGGCAGCGAGGTCATCAAATCCCCCGAAGTCCATGAGGCCGGTGAGGGCCCTTCGGAGCTCGTGGTAATGCTCTTCGCCGTTTGTATTGCCTGACTCCGAGAGCGCCCGAAGCCGTGGCCCGAATTCGAGCGCGACCTTGGCGTCCTCGGTCCGGACCCGGAAGTTCTGGGTGAGACTCAGCTCGGTCAGGTCCTCGCCGAAGGTGCCGCGGAGCCATTCGAAAAACCGGTTGGTCTCTTCCTTACGTTCCACGGGGTTCTTGATCGTGAAGCCGTAGATGGACTGAGCCGGGTCGCCCACCACGGTGAATCCGCAGTCGAACCGGTCCAGCAGGGCTTCCACCAGGTCTCGCCGTGCCCCGACCAGGTCCTGGACTTCGTCGATGACGACATGGCGGAGGTCATGCTCGTACAGCTCGTCGGCACTGCCCTCGTCGATTGCCTTCTGTGCACCCTCGATGCGGGCGTCGAAGGATTTGTCGACCCATTCGCCCTGGGCGTCGACCCGTGTGAGCAGGTCAAGCGCCCAGGAGTCGAAGGTCTGCGCCCGTACGTGCCGGGCGGCTTCACCGTACTGAGACAGACGGTTCCTGAGCTCGCGGACGGCGGCGCGGGAGAAGGTGAGCACCAGGATCTCCCCGGCGCTCAGGTCCTCCTCGGCAACCAATCGGTCGAGTCGACGCACGAGTGTGTGGGTCTTGCCCGCGCCTGCCTGGGCAGTCACCAAGGTCAGGGCGTCGGCGGGCTGCTCGATCACGGCCCGCTGCTCGGCGGTGAGCGCGGGGGTGCCGCTGTAGGCGTCGCTCACGTGTTGCTCCAGAGGTGCTCGAACTGAGTGAAGGCCAGCTGGCGGTCGTAGTTGATGATGTTGTCGGCCACGTCGAGGATCAGGCAGGTCTCTTTGCCACCGTTCTTCGGGCCGCGGAGACCTCGGCCGATCATCTGCTGGTAGACGTTCGGGCTGAAGGTTGGCCGGGACACGATGACCACCTCGGTGGCCGGAGCGTCGAAGCCTTGGGCGAGCACGCCGTAGTTGGCGAGCACCCGGATCTGCTTCCGCCGGAATTTCTCGATCAGGGTGCGCCGGTCGGCGTCCGGTGTGCCGGAGTCGATCGCCGCGGACTTGATGCCTCGGTCATTGAGCTGTGCTGCCATGAGCTTGGCGTGGTTGACGGAGGTGGCGAAGAGGAGGATCGGGCTGCCTTCCGGAAGTGCTTCGATCTCGCGAATGAGCATCTGGTTACGCTCAATGTCGCGCCCCAGCTTCTCCTCCACGGATGCGGGCAGCCTCGCGCCTTCGAAAGCGGTCGCCTGCCTGAGGTCCTCTTCCGTGAGGGTGAGCGTCATGCCCTGGAGCTGCCGGTGGTCCACCCGCGCTAGCACACCCAGTTCCTGTAGTTCGGCGTAAGGATCTCCGCTCGTGAAAATGCCTTCGTCAAGGCGGTTCCCCCCGTAACGCTCGACCAGGCGGTTTGTCTCTGTCTCATTGAAGCCGCGGAACGGCGTGGCGGTCAGACCGAGCAACGGACGAGACGTCTCTCTGAACGTCAAGTTCATCGAGGTCAGAATGCGGGTGTAGCGCGGCGTGATTGAGGCGTGCGCCTCGTCAATGATCACGAGTGCCGGGTCGCGGAGCCAGGTGTACTCGGGCGTGTCCAGGCAGACATCGAGCTTGGCGTCAGTGGCCACGACCAGCTGAGCCGTGTCCTTACTGGGAGCGGCTTCGCGGGTGGACCAGAGCCGGTTGATGATTAGTTGCTCTTCCGGGCCCACCTTGGACCAGACGAAGGACCAGCTTTGGACTGCCTGCTCGCAGAGTTCCTCGCTCTGAGCGATCCAGAGCACCGGACGGCCGCCCAGTCCGCCTTCCTTGATCACACGAATGACGGCTTCGGCCGCCACACGGGTCTTACCGGCGCCGGTCGGCAAGCAAAGCATGGCGCGCGGCGCGTCGTACTTGGTCAGCAGCTCAACCGCCTTTTGCGCCAGTCTCTCCTGGTAGTCGTGCAGTCGAGGGAAGGCGGTGGGCCCGGAGACCTTCTCCAACGGCGGCAGCGTCTCTCCCTTGCTCCCCGCGTATTCGCCTGGGAAGCCGAGGTCGTTGACGATGCGCACTGATGTGGCGTCGCCGCGGAAGCTCGCGGACAGCTGGGGGAACTCCGCCTCGATGTCCTTGCGGTAGGTCCGCAGAACTTCGGTCCCATATGCGTTGTGGGCCAGCTCGGCGATCCGCCGCTCGCCCTGGGCGGCGCCCTTTTGGGCTTGGTCGCTCTCCAGGAGGCCCTCCGGGAGCCCCTTCTTCAGCGCGTCCGCTCCCACGAGCAGCAGCAGCTTCTCGGTCAGGCTCTCCGTCTGGCGTATCCGCTGGATGCGTTCGTTGTTACGTTCCAGCTCGCGCCGTTCGAGAATGCTCTTGCAGTTTGCCGGGCCGAGGGAGAGTTTCAGTACCCGGTCCACCGCGTTGAGCACCTGCAGGTCGTCTGCCGGCAGCCGGACGAGGACCATGTGTTCTTGTGGCATCACCGCCGCAGGGATCGACTGAGTTCGCATACCCTTTGGAGTCCGGATGATCTCTTCCAGTTCATCGCACCGAACCGTGGACCATCCCTCCACTTGCGCGCGTCGAAGCGTCTTCAGGTAGGGGAACTCTTCCATGAGGAGTACCGCTTCTGCCTGTCCGACGTACCGGACTTCCTTCTGAATCGCGTCCGAGGGTGCGAGCATCCCCCACGCCTCGCGCATCGTCTCCGCCAGGGAGTCGGTCGGGACCAGCAGGGCCGGCACCCTCTCACGTACGAGCGTGTCGTATTCAGGACGAACCGCGGTCACTGCGATGTCCTTGTCCTCGACATCGCTACGCCACTCGTCGCCCACCCGGCACCGCGTCATGGCCCCCTCGGGAAAGTCCGCAGCAACCTCGAACATCAGGGCATAGACCTTGCCGGGGAAGGTGTCCTCGGTTGATGAAGACGCCTGCTCAACCAGTTCCTCCCACAGTGACTTCTGTAGTTCGCCCAGCGTCTGCGGCAACGCCAACATCGAGGCGATACTTGCGGACACGTCGGCAACGGGAAGGACGTCCTTGTGGGCGATCAGCTCGGGACCGACGCAGCGCGTGATCGGGCGCAGTCCTCGCGAGGTCTGCAGGTAGCCATGCTTGCGCGCGAGCCACCGAATCGGTGATGCGATCAACTTACGGCTTGTCACGCCCTTGTTGCCGGGTTGCATGGTCCAGGTCGCCACCGCCCCGCCCGACGGAATGGCCTTGAGGAAAGCCGCACGCCCCTGGGGCGAGAGCGAAGTGAACAGATGCAGCGGCCCCGCCGGTTTGGTTCCTTCGAAAAGCATCTTGGCCAGGGTGGGCCGGGCCTCGCCAGCGGGGAGCTTTGCCACGTACTGCGTCCAGTAGGCCTCCTTGAAGTCCTCGAACCAGCTTTCTCCGGCAGGGTCCGCGCCGGTGACAGGGCCTTCGAGCAGACCGAGGTCGGGGAGGAACGCTCGGTCTTCCCGGTGGAAGTCCATGTCCACGGCAACTTGTGTGTCGCGGGTACCGTCACCAGGAACCACGCGGCCGGGAAGCAGACAGTCCCTGATCCGTCGAAATTCACCCGTCAAGGTCTTGACCTTGAGTTCTTTCGCGGTATTGATACCGCGCCCCGCGAACGCGGCACGAACCCCCGCGGGACCCGCCAGCCGAGCCAGCTCCCAGAACGCGACCCAGCCACGGTCGCCGTAGCCCTGGAAGCCGCGCTCTACCACGGATGCAAATCGGCCGACATGGTCGGCCTCGTGAATGCCGAGCGAATCCAGTGCCCGAGCGATGACATCGTCGCCCGCGTACACGCGTTCGTCCACGTAGACCGTGTTGTCGGCGAGGCCGTCGGCACGCGACCGCCGGAAGACCTGGGTGGAGGGAGTCACCATGCCCAGCGTTTCGGTCAGGACGATCCTGGCTCGCAGGGCATCCTCCGCCTGCGGGTGCCTGTGCTGCTTCATGTCGGCGGCAATGAGCACGGCCCGTGCCGAGGCTTCCGGGGATCCGTCGGATACCAGAGCCTCCAGCCACTCCTTGACCGTGGCGACGGGAGTCGTGGAGTGGCTCAGGATCAGGTTCGCACGGTCGCGCCGGTGCCTGACCTTCTCGATCGAGTGGTGCACCCAATTCGTCGGTCGACCGGAGTGCTCGCCCCACCACTGAAGCCATTCCGGACGCAGGTCGGCGGGGTGCAGGCGGACCTCGGCGGGAGTGCCGAAATGTCCGTTCTGGTCGGGGAAGACGGGTCGGCTGGGGGCGATCTTCCAGATCGTCGCCACCAACTGCTCGGCTGCCCATTGCGGCTCCTCGCGTCCCCGCGCCGGCGCGAAGTCCAGATATGCTCCCGGGTCATCCGGTCGGGCCAGCGATGGGAACGACGCGACTACCAATTCCGCGACTTCGCCGATCAGCTCTTCGTTGAATTGGTTGTTGGCGTAGAGGTTCTGCCGATCTTCGCTGGTCTTCCAGGGGGCATTGACGATCCCGCGGAGGGTCGTCGTGTAGTTCGTCGGGAAGTAAGCCCAGAACTGTCCTCGTCCGTGAGCACGCCCCACCGCGTCGGGGACTGCCCACGCGATGTCGATCTCGGGGCGGTCGTGAAGCTCGCCGGCCTCCTCCAAAGCTTTGGGTGAGGGACGGTAAACGCGGGTGAAGACCCGCCATTCGTCGCTTTCTTCCCGCTCTTCACCGCCCGTGACAGACAGAACCTTCTGAAGGGTGCGGCGATCACTGTCGACCTGCTGGAAGACCTGTCTCTTGGAGACCCGTCCGGACAGCCGTTTTTCAAGGGTGACCGTCCCGACATGAGGAGAGAACAGAGAGAACTCCGCCGGAAACTCGTCGAGGTCCTTCGCCAGCCGCGCCACGGCGGCGGGCTTCAGCGGCAGCCGCACAACCGTCCTGGCCCAGGAGAGCAATTCCTTGAGAATCGGGTCGGTGGCGGCAGCCCGGTCCCGATCAAGCGGCCGGGCCATCCGGAGCACGGGCGTCTCTGTGACTGCGGGCTGGACTCGCTTGATCTCCAGCTCAGCCCACTCCCTGTCAAATCCGAAGCTCTTGTCGTCGTCCCTACTGAAAAATTCGGGGACGTCCGTGACGCTCAGGACAGACTTCACACCGACCCCGAACCGGCCGATCTGGCCGCCTCGCTTACGCGAAACTCCCATACGCAGAATGGTGTCCGCACCCTCGGGTGTCATCGCGGTTCCCTGGTTCGCACAGTACAAGTGAGTGCCTGTGAGAACCACGGCGATTTCGCCGCCGGGGTCGTTCCTCAGCTCGTCGGCGCCGTTCTGGACAAGCTCATAGATCTGACGATCGCCGTAGCCACCCTCCTTGATACGACGCTCGCCGTTAGCGTGTTCCTGGATCAGGCCGGGGTCGATTTTGTAAGTCTCGAGCACGCGGATGGTCTGCTGGAGGATGACCTCGAGGACAGATGGGTCTTCGCTGCTCACAGCAATTGTCTCCCAGGGGATGGAATGCCAATTGAAGGGGGTGGAGCACGGGCATATGACCGATCCGGGTATGCCAAGCGATCCGACGGCGTCTTCAGTGACGCCCTTACCTGTGCATACGCGAACACGGCTCGATGCCAATTACACAATAAGGGGTAGTCGGACGGGCTTGGATACATCTCACCCCTTAGACGAGTCTTCGCCTCGAGTCATCCTTAGAGTGAGTTGAAATGTTGGCATGAGAGACCCCTGGCGCGCAAGAGGGTAGATTTTCCGGACTTTCCATATGAAATGCGACATATGCGGCCAATCAGCTTTTCCTGAACGAAGGAGCCCACGGGGCCCATAGGAATGACCCCGGTCGGGTGGTGTCAACTGCCGTTTAACGCTAGCCTGTGATGTCAAACGGACCCCCGTCTAACCTGGAGAAACCTCGCAATGACGCAGGACGCCGACGGCATCACCCGAGACCCGGAGGCGTTCGGGGCTTGGCTCGGCAGACAGTTGCGGCGGAAGGGCATGAGCCAGTCGGACCTGGCCGCCGCCCTGGACGTAACCCGCGCCGCGGTGTCGGCCTGGATCACCGGCCGCGCGACTCCCCGCATCGACAAGATCCACGCGATCGAGGAGATCCTCGACTTGGCCGCGGGTTCCTCGGCTACACGGGACGAGACCCCCGAGTCCAGCGGCTACATCGGTTGGCATCACCGTTTGGCCCACTCTGACGGTGGCCGAGAACTGGGCAACGCGGCGGCCTTCGCCTTCGACTCTTCCCTGGCCATCACCGCCAGGGAAGCGACACAGAACAGCCTCGACGAACGCTGGGACCGAACACGCCCGGTCCGGATGCGCTTCACCCTGCACGAGATCACCGGCGAACGCCTGCGCCGACTACAGGAGGCCCTCCGCTGGGACGACCTCATTCCCCACATCGAGGCGGCCGGCGACCCGAGGCAAAAGGTCGGCCGCATGCTGACCGACGGCCTCCGCGAGCTCCGGGAGACCGGCAAGTTGCTCCTGCTCCGCATCGATGACTACAACGCCAATGGTCTGACCGGCCCGGAGTATGACGACGGGCGGTTCGCCGCAGTGGTTCGCAGGCAACTCGACAGTCACAAAAAAGGCACCGCCGGCGGCTCATTCGGGCTGGGTAAGGCCACCATTTGGGGTGCCAGCCGTTTTGGCCTGGTCATCGCGAACAGCACGCTGTCGGAGCCCTACGAGGGCCTGCGCGAGCGCCGCATGATCGGCCGTCTTGACCTGCCCTGGCACGAGCTCAACGGCGTCCAATACGCGGGACCGGCCTGGCTCGGCAGCCGTGATCCCATGCGAGAATCCGCGGCCCGTTCCTGGTGGGCCGGTGAGCGCACGGTCGAAGAGCTGTATCTCACCCGCGGCAGCACCGACCCCGGTACGAGTTTCCTGATCGTCGGCGCACATGATCCTTCCGGTGAGGCAACCATTCTCGAAGAGATGCACAGGGTCCTCGTCCGCGGCCTCGCCTCGGATTTTTGGGCATCCATGGTCGCCGGTCACGGGCAAGCGCCGATGTTGGAAGCCTCGGTGGAGGCGTTGTGTGATGGCCAGGTGGTCGTGGCCGAAGAGCGGGTGGATCCGTATCGCCACGAGCCCGCGCGGGCGCGTGCCGTGCGGGCGTTCCTCGATCGGACCACAGTGTCGCAGCTCACCAGGGCCGATGACGTCGTCGAACTGTCGGTGCCACTGACCGTGCCACCGCGCAAGACCGAAGCCGGTGCCGGTTCGATCGAACATCATGCGGTGCTGTTGGTGACACCGGCGACCGAGGGCGACCAGAAACCCAATCGGTTGGTCGGCATGCGCGGAACCAGGATGACCGTGTTGGATCGGCCGGTCACCGGGGTTCCGCTTGGGTCGGCTCAGTTCCAGGCCGTGCTGCTTGCCGGGACGGCGACGGGTGCCGAACTGCCAGCCGACGAAGCCGCCGAGACCTTTCTGCGGGCCGCCGAACCCCCCGAACACAATGACTGGAAGCCCACCGAAGATCTGACCTCGACCTATGCTCGGGGCGCCACCACCAGGTTGAGGGAGTTTCGGAAGACGATCCTCGGCATGGTTCGCAGCGCGGTTAAACCCGCCGAACCCGTCGGACAAGAGGACGCTCCCGCCGTCCTACGAGACTTGACCAGTCTCGATCCCCCGCCATCGCCCCGTATCAAGGGCTATCCGACCGTCAAGAGCGCGACCGGCGAGGTCGACGAAGGTGGCGCGTGGCGGATCAGGGTCGAGATCAAGCTACCGGAGCGGGATGATCCCTGGGTGCTCCGTCCGTTGCTCCGATTCGCCACCCGTTCCGGTCCCAAGCCCGAAGCACGTTGGGCCGAACTCTCTGGCGAGTCGAACTGCGAGGTAAGCGGCGAGGTCCTGCTCTGCTCCGCCCGGGAGCGGTCTGCGGTCTTCATGGGCGTGAGCGATGTGGCCAGCCATCCGGTGGCCGGTCGAATGGCGGTCGCGGAGGTTGACCTGGTTCAAGCCAAGGATGGCTTCCAATGAAGCAGATTGTGCCTTACCCGGTGCTGGCCGGTGAGGTCACCATGACCGTGCGCGAGGTCCGGCTCGACGACGTGGCGTTGCCGTACGGAATGGTTTCGGAATCGGAGCGCACGGTTGCGCTGCATCTTCTCGATCGCGCGGACTGGAGTGTCGTACGGCTGACACTTCAGGTGAGCGCGCCGCGACATGAGTTGGACGCCGGGCCCTGGTTCAGCCTGGCTTTTCTGGCCACTGCATCGGAACGCCGCACCAACACGCACTCGGCGGTGAAGCTCATGATGGGGCAGCCCGGCGAGTGGGCCGGCGAGGTGGAGCTCCATCGTGACGATCATTTCGGCCAGGTCCGGGTATCCGGTCAGCTCGTGGCAACGGTGGACGATGTGCCCGGTCGGGTGATCGCGACGGTCGCACAGCCATGGATCGTCGATCTCCAGGCTCGTGTGGCGACGCAGCGGCAGTCCATCGAGACACGTTGGCTCAACTTCGGCGGCGACCCCCAGCTTGACTGGTGCAAGAGTGATCCCTGGGCGGTCACCACGACCGACGAGGCGGCCATACTCAACCTGAACAGTGGATTCGATGGGCTGCGTGCCCTACTCGAAAGTCCCAAAGCCGCGGATCGGCCCATGCGAGAGGCGCTGGCGGCGCAGATCGCGGTGGACATGTGGACCGCGCTCTTCAACGAAGCGGCTCACCATGTCGACGGCCAGGGGTGGCCGGAAGGTTGGCGTGGTCTGGTGCTCCGTCGCATGCTCCCCGATCTCTTTCCCGATCATTCGCTGGACGATGCGCTCCGGGAGATCGTCAACCGGGGGGCGGGCGGGATCCAGACGCGAGTTTTGCATGCCGCGGCCAAACAGGCGCGAATGCCGCGGAGCCTGGGCGGATTCATTCGATCGCTGCAATCGACGGGGCCGGAGGAAGAGTGAACACGATGCTCAGTTTGTTGCCCGACGAGGCCGCCGCGAGATTCCTCACCACCGGTGTGCTGGAGAACACCGAGCCGCTGCCGTTCGCCGCCGTCGACCAGATGTCGCAGCCGGCCCGGTGGGAGGCCGAGCCGGTACGACAACTTTTCGACGAGGCGATGAAGCGCTTCACGCCAGCGGAGCGGACCTCGGCCGACGCCTGGCTCGCTCCGGTTCTGCATGCGACGTTGCGATTGACCCGTCGTGAAGCTTCGGATTCCCGGATCTGGAATTACCTGGCCGTACGATTGGCGCCGGATTATGTCTACTGGCGGCACTTGAGTCGCGGGAATCCTCCCACAGTGTCCCGTACCCGATTTTCCGGGCCGTTCTATTCGCAGGCGTTTGCTCGGTTGTGGTGGGCGGCCGAGCTGTTCCGGGATGGACCGGATTACGGGCCGGTCGTGGTGGCCTGCGGTAATCAGGATGTGTTGAACACGGTGTTGAGGCTCGACATCATCCTCCACCGGCCCACCGCCCAGGCGATCATTCGTCTGCTCACCACCGGCGTGGTCCGTACCGGGCGGCAGGTCAACGCGCTTGCCCAAGCGGTGAACACGGCGGGTAGCACGCTGTCCTATGAGGCACGTGCACCGGACAACCCCCGGGACGTGGACGCGTATCGCGACTGGATCGAGGAGTTGACGGGCGTGCTGGTGCCTTATGACTCCATGCCGATCGGTCCCTCGGATGGGCGGGCGCGCTCCACCTCGGTGGACGCCCTGGCCACGCTCTTCACGCAACTCTTCGCCGAAAGTCCAAGCGCAAGGGAATTGCCGGAATAGCTTCGGGGCGTTTGCATTGGGGGCGAGATCACATATGCTCGGCGAATCTGGATCAAGGAGGCCTTCCCATGGGCGGACGGTTCACCAGCCTGGAGATCGGCGCCGGGGTCGGTGGGCAAGCGCTCGGGCTGGAGCGAGCGGGATTCGATCCCGTTGTCGCGATCGACAATGAACCCCACGCCTGTCGAACGTTGCGCGCAAACCGGCCGGGCTGGAACGTCATGGAGATGGACTTCAAGGACTTCGTCGGAGCCGACTATCGGATCTCAACCGTCGATCTCTTGTCCGGCGGCGTGCCATCCAGTCCTTACTCCATCGCCGGCAAGCAGGAGGGGATCAAGGACAAACGGGACCTGCTGTCCGCGGCCGTCTATCTCGCGATAGAGCTACAGCCTCGCGCGATACTGCTTGAGACGACGCCATCGCTGCTCTCGCCGAAGTTCGTACAGGTCCGCGAGGAGGTCGAGGCCGAGCTGAAGCACCTCGGTTATTCCTGGGAATGGAACATCCTGGACGCCCAACACTTCGGCGTGCCACAGACCAGGCGGAGCTGTTTGTTGGTCGCCATGCGCCCGGACGACTTCACGCGTTTCGTGTGGCCGTCACCAACTCACCAGGCCGGTGCGACGGTCGGCGAGGTGCTCCGTGACTCGATGGCCAGCAAAGGATGGCCCTTCGCCGATGCTTGGGCGTTGTTGGCCAACCGCGTCGCACCGACGATCGTGGGCGGGTCGAAGAACCACGGCGGCGCCGACCTCGGGCCCACCCGGACCAAACGCCAGTGGATGGAACTGGCCGTAAACGCCCACAGCCTTGGCAATGACGTCCCTGACCAGGACTTCGTCCTCGACCCGGAGCTCGGCCGGGACGGGGTGCCCAAGCTGACCGTTGAGCAGGTGATGAAGCTGCAGGGTTTGCCGGACGATTGGATCGTCACCGGAGGCAAGACCGCGCGCTACAAACAAGTCGCCCAGGCGTTCCCGCCCCCACTCGCCGAAGCCGTGGGCCGCCAACTCGTGGCAGCGCTGGCCCTCCAACCTCGGTAAGGTGACCCTCATGACCGCCCGCACCAACAGCCCCATAAACATCGTTGACCTCTTCGCGGGGTGCGGGGGTCTGACCCAGGGATTTCACTCGTTCAAGCCGGGCGCCTTCCGCACGGTCGGTGCGGTGGAGTTGGACGTCGCGGCCGCCTCGACCTACGCGGCAAACTTCGCCGAGGAAGCTGGCGGAACCGACCACATCCACGCCGGTGACATTGCCAAGTGGGACCCCAAGGACGTGGGTTCCACTGTCGACGTAATTCTCGGAGGCCCGCCCTGCCAGGGCTTTTCCGGCCTGGGCAAAGAGGACCCGAACGACCCCCGGAACAAGCTCTGGAAGGAGTATGTTCGAGTGGTCCGTGCCCTCCAGCCCAAGATTTTCGTCATCGAGAACGTCGATCGGTTCCTGCGGTCACGAGAATTTGAGCTGCTCACCGCCTCCACCCGGGATGGCGAACTACGGGACTACGAGCTGAAGACAAAGCTCCTCAACGCAGCGGACTATGGCGTCCCGCAGACCCGGCGGCGCGTGATCGTCCTGGCTACGCATAAAGACCTCGTCGCTTCCCACCCTTCGGGCGAGCCTCTTAAGCATCCTCGGCCGACCCACCGGAAGCCGAACAGCAAGGGTGACGAGGGCACACTCTTCGAACCACTCAAGGACTGGATCTCATCCGGCGAGGTCTTCAGCACAACCCCCCTGGAGACCCAAACCACCGAACTCCCCGACCGGACCTGCAGCATCCTCGACAAGACGCTGCCTGGCACCTTCAGCACCACCGACCTCCACATCGGACGCAATCCAACGGAACGCTCGCTCAAGCGCTACGAGGCGATTCCTGAGGGCGGAAACCGCCACTGGCTGCCGGAAGAGCTGTCCACCCCAAACTGGATCAACCACCGGAGCGGCTCCGGCGACGTCATGGGCCGACTCTGGTGGGATCGGCCCTCGGTAACGATCCGCACCGAGTTCTACAAGCCCGAGAAAGGCCGCTACCTCCACCCCAAGGCTCACCGCCCGATCACTCACTTGGAAGCCGCCCGCCTTCAGGGGTTCCCACTCGACTACAAGTGGGTCGGCAGCAAGATCCAAATAGCACGTCAAATCGGTAATGCCGTCCCCGTAGACCTCGCCAAGGCAATCGCCAACGATTTGTACCGTTACCTGTGCGCTATCGCTCCGCAGTAAAGACCAAGCGCTCTCAGTGAACCAGTTCGAGGGCTCTGCCTCCATCAATGCCGGACGGGTTCAGCCATGCGGTGATCGCATGCCACTGGCCCGGATCACGCGCGCCGACCGGTTCCTGGAGGCGACAGGGGAACGACGGTCCGCAGAAACGGGCCGCCCCGCCACGCTCTACCGCCGCGGCTCCGCCCGCCTCCTGCAGCCGCCGCTGCTCCGCGAGGGGCGTAGGGCTCGTACACAAACGACACCCGCCCTCCGTCAAGCAGTCTGACCAATAAAATGATCTAGGAATATCGCAAGGCGGCGTTGTCGCTTGTCTACCGGTTGGTGAGGGGCGTGTTCGGCCTCCTGACCTGCGTTCCGCGCAATTCGGGGGTTCTGGAGTCCGTCCCGAGCTGAAAGTGCAGGTCAACGGAGCGGAGGCTGGTGACGCGGGCGGATATGCCT
>NZ_JBIUBJ010000037.1:0-52643 GCF_044547985.1 Nonomuraea sp. NPDC052265 | reverse complement strand
CCTTCACGCACAGCCTGTTACAGGATCGCGATCACCAGTACCGTCGCCGGCCGGGTAGCGCTCCGTCACCGCTCCACAACCTTTGATCCAGATCCCTGGAACGCCCCCAGGGCGAGGACTCCGACCGAGGAGCCGGGAGCAGGGAGAGACGCATGAACCTGAGACGCGCGTTCGGCACGGTGGCGGGGCTGGCGCTGGCCGCCGCGGGGATGGCGGGGCTGAGCGGGCCCGCGTGGGCGGCGCCGCCCATCGCCACCCCGACCACCTGTACGTTCCAGACGTTCAACACCGGGAACTACCTGACGGCGGTGGGCGGCGGGGGCCGTACGACCGACGTGATCCACAGCGACGCCACCCAGGCGCGGTCGTGGGAGTTGTTCCGGCTGCAGTGCGGCCTCACCACCGTGCCGAACGTGCAGGGCTTCGACGACGGCGGCGCGCGGAACTCCATCGCGGGGGCGGGCCTGACCGTGGGGGCGGTCACGTTCGACAACACCTGTGTGGACGTCCGCGGGACCGTGCTGTTCAGCAGCCCGGGCGCGGGGGCGACCGTGGCGCGTGGCTCGGCGGTGAACCTGACCGAGTCCAGCGGGGTGGACCGCAACGGACGGCCCTGCGTCCTGAAGTGATCCCGTCCGGTCAGGCCGTCCGGGGCGACCTCACGTCCTCGGGCGGCCTGCCGTGTTGGAGTGGCCGGCTGCGTCCGGGGGTCGGTGTGGGTCAGCCGGGGGTGTCGGCGCCGCGCCCCGCCTGCCAGGGCAGGCGGTTCTCCAGCTCGACCTCCAGCGAGAAGCTGAGGAAGGTCCGTACGAGCACGATGAGCGCGAGCACGCCGACGCTCACGAAGGTCGGCGACACCGCCACGGTACGGATGATGTCCCCGGCCACCAGGAATTCGAGCCCCAGCAGGATCGCCCGCCCGAGGCCCTGCCGGTAGGCGCGGTAGACGTCGTGCGGAGCCCGTCCCTCGCGGAGTCGCAGCACGAAGGACACGGTGGCGGTCAGCGCGCCCAGCACGATGATCGCCACGCCCGTGAGATCGACAGCCTGGCCGATCGTCTCCACGATCCGCGCGAAGTCCATGACCACCCTCTTTGTCCCGCCTTCAGCAAGGATCAGCGGCCCCCGCCCCGCACCCTTCCCCGACACGCCGCACCAGCCACCCTCTTTGCCGGGAACGCTCCACGGATCTCGAACAGGAAGGAGGCGGGCTCGCGTGGGAAGCCACGCGGGGGCCGGACGGGGGAGAGGGGCGGGCCGGGCCAAGAGGTCAGGGCGCCCGACCGGGGTGGGCCGGGACAGGAGGTCATGCGTGCCGGATGGGGGCGGGCTTTGGGTGAAGGGCGATGTGCGGTCGGGCGGGGAGAGCCCGCCGGGCACGCGTGCTCGTGGTCGTACCTGGTTCAGGAACGCGTTGAAGTTGCGGCTCACCTTGACCGAGGCGATGAGCTCGCACGGGACGCGCAGGTCGAAGTACGCGTCGTGGCGGATGCGCAACTCCTCCGCGGTCACGACATGCCGCCGGGTGGCGGACGCCGCCCCGAGGGCCAGTACGAACAGGAGCCGGTAGACATCGCCTGAGCCGCAGCGCGAAGCTGGCCAGGTTCCTGTGCTCCGCTCTCATGAGCATGCGTACCTGCGGCGGGACCAGAGGGTCGGCGATCGTCCTCAGCGCGTCCCTTGGCGCGGCGCCGACCTCGACATCCTCTACGTCAGGGCTCCTGGTGGGACGCGTCGGTGGCAAGGGAGTCGAGCCAGTGGGTCAGGCGGGTGCCCTGGCGGGTCATGATCTCGGGGTCGCGCAAGGCGTTCGCCAGGAGCGACATCCCCTGGTACGCGCCGACGAAGGTGAGCGCGAGATCGTCGGCGTCCGGCAGGCCGAGGGCGCGGAACTGGCGCTCCGACCAGTCCAGGAGCAGCCGCATGACCCGGCCCGCCTCGACGTCGAGGCCGCCCTCGGCGCGTTTGTCGAGCTCGGCGGCGAGTGTGCCGGTGGGGCAGCCGTACCGGGCGGCGATGTCGCGCTGGCTCACCCAGGCGTCCACCATGGCCTTGAGGCGGGCGCGCGGATCGGGGAACCGGTCGAGTTCGGTGGTGAGCCCGGCCAGGTGGCCGGCGTGCTCGGACAGTGCGGCCAGGACCAGTTCGTCCTTGGTCTTGAAGTAGTAGTACACGTTCCCCACGGGCACGCCGGCGGCTTCGGCGATGTCGGCGATGGTCGTCCGCTCGACGCCCTGCTCGTGCAGGACGCGGGCGGCGGCGGCCATCAGCCTGCGCCGCTTGTCGGCCCCCCGGGCCCGTGTCCTCGTTGAGTCAGTCACCCAACTCACTATACGGCCGGGACGGCCGTGACGAGTGCTTCTCCGGCTGGATCGGCGGCGCGCGGCGCGATCGGACCGGCGTGGGGCGCGGCGGTGACGGGCTTGGACGTGGTCGCGCGCGGGCGGGTGGGCGGCTCGGATCGGGTGGAAAGGGGCCTTCGCGGGCTTCTCCCGGCGACGTCGGGGCTCTGGTCGTTGGCGTGTGGGCTGGTGAGGCGTGGGGCGGGCTCGCATGCCGGCCATCGGCCCAGGAAGGGGCGCGGTTGTGGCGGGTGGGCCACATCGTGCTTACCTGGGACGTGCCGAGGCGCAAGACCGCCGCTGAGGGGTAGGAACGGGCGATGTCCGATGTCGCCGCCGATGTGCCGGATGCGGACAGTGGTGGCGCCGAGCTCTGGATCCCCCTTATGACAGAGTTAGCGATCAACGTCCAACGTCTGCCGGGCTGCCATGTCGTGCACCTCGACGGCGAGCTCGACCGCGTGACCCGGATGCCCCTGGCCCGTACCCTCGCGGAACTCCTGGAGGCGGACCGTCCGAAGGTCGTGATCGATGTCACCGACCTGGCCTTCTGCGACTCGTGCGGCCTCTGGGCCCTCATCGTCGGCCAGCGGCAGGCCGAGCGGCGCGGCGGCACGGTCCGTCTGGTCGGGGTGCACGGGCCGCTGGCGCGCCTGCTGGACATCACCCGGCTGTCGCGTCTGTTCCCGCCGGAGGACGTCCAGGCCGAGGCCGCGGTCTGGGCCAAGCCGCGCGGCTGGCCGTCCTGACCGCCGAGGACGTCGGCGGTCGCCGAGCCGCGACAAGCGCCGAGCTCCCGAGCAAGGACGGCTGCCGGGCCAGGCCGGAGCGCCAGGTCACCAAGCCGGCCCGTCAGGGGCTGGTGCGAGGGCGCCGGGCCGCGGCGGGAGTGTCAGGCTAGGACGGTGGTGAGGGGGCCGGGTCGGGGCCGTGGGGATGAGATTCGTTGATCATTTGATACAGCTGATGGTCGGGCCCCAGCCGCCAGCCGAGCAGCACCAGCAGCTCGCGCACCGTGGACGAGGCGTTCTGCAGCACCAGCCGTCGCGGCGGCGGCAGGTCGGTGGCCGTGCTGATGATCAGCCGCAGCCCGCCGGCGTCGATGAAGGTAAGCTCGGACAGGTCCAGATGGATGTCGGTCTCGCCGATGCGTAACGCCCACGCCAGCGCTCGGGCCAGTGCGGGCCGTCCTTGGTGGTCGATCTCGCCGCGCACGCGCAGGCCGAAGGGGTGCACCATGGGCAGCACGTCGGCAGGGTCGCCGGTTTGGTCGGTCATCGAAATCACACCTAAATGCGGTCGTCTCAGGGCAGAGCCGAGCCGCGCCACGTCCCGGATCAAGGGAGGGGACGGGCGCCCCTGACAGATCGCCGAAAACAAGAGCGCCCGGCGCGCCGCGCGTCCATTCAGCGTCGGCACATCGGGCAGAGGGAGAAGCAGATGTCGGGCGATCGACTCTTTCCGCCAGGCACCGGCCAGGTCACCGCGGCGTGGGCCGCCGGTGAGCTGGACGGGTGCGCCCGCGGCGCGCCCGGCTCGGCTCGTTTACTCGGTCGCCTTACTCTCTGCCCTCGATCGGGCGCTTTACGCCGCCGTAACCCCCGTACACGGTAGGGGCAAGCCATGCACGCACCCTTCCACCTGCGGTGCACCATCACCAACAATCTCGCGCTCACCCGTGATCTGGTCCGCGTCTACGCCCGTCACGCGGGGCTGTCCGGCGCGCGGCTCGACCACCTGGTGCTCGCCGTCAACGAGGCCGCCGCGAACGTCCTGGAGCACGGCGGCGGCCATGGCACGGTGACGGCGTACACCGACGCCGCCGTCCTCACGGTCGAGGTCTGCGACACCGCCGGACGCCTGCGGGCCGAGCATCTGGCCGACGCCCGCCTCACGCGTCCCTCGGCCTCGGGACGGCGGCTCGGGCTGTGGCTGATCCACCGGCTGTGCGACGAGGTCGGCATCGACCATCCGCAAGGAGGCAGCAGGCTGCGGCTGCGTATGCGCCTGCCCATGGCCACTCATCTGCGTCCCTGGCAGGGCGGCGACTCCTCGCCCGCGGTCAGCTAGCCGCGGTGATCCGCCCAAAAGGGCGGTGAGCCGGCGGTGAGGACGCGGTGAGTCGCCCCCGCCACTGTTGACCTGTCTCCGCGACCGCGGAACACAGGCCACACAGGTGGGGAGCGAACAATGGGCATGCTGACCGGTAAGACCGCGCTGGTGACGGGCGGTTCTCGGGGCATCGGCCGGGCGGTGGCGCTGCGGCTGGCCGCCGAGGGCGCGCTGGTGGCCGTGCACTACGGGGGCGACGACGAGGCGGCCAAGCGGACCGTGGCCCAGATCGAGGACGCCGGCGGCCAGGCATTCGCCATCCGCGCCCGCTTCGGCACAAAGAACGCGGAGGGCGCGAACGGCGTCGAAGGCGCGAACGGCGCCGAGGACGTAAGGGGCGCCGAGGGTTTCCTGGGCGGGTCGGGTGTCCAGGGGGTGGTGGACAGGCTGTTCGAGGGGCTGGCGGTCGGGCTGGGCGGGCGTGGGCTGGACATCCTGGTCAACAACGCGGGCATCGCCTCGGCAACCCCGATCGCCCACCTGACCCCGGACGAGTTCGAACGGGTGATGACCATCAACGTCACCACCCCGTTCTTCGTGATCCAGCGCGCCCTGCCGCTGCTCAACGACGGCGGACGCATCGTCAACATGGGTTCGACGGCCAGCCGGTTCGCCGTCACCACGCAGATCGGCTACACGATCAGCAAGGCGGCCCTGGAGGCGATGGCCCCGACGCTCGCCAACGAGCTGGGCCGGCGCGGGATCACCGTGAACACGGTCGCCCCCGGCGCCGTACGGACCGACATGACCGCGGGCTACACCTCCATCCCCGAGGTGGTGGCCGGGCTGGAGTCCATCACCGCGCTCGGCCGGCTCGGCGAGCCCGAGGACGTCGCCGACGTGGTCGGGTTCCTGGCCGGTCCGGCGGCGCGGTGGGTGACCGGCCAGACCATCGACGTCTCGGGTGGGACGTACCTCGGCCCGCTGGCCTGACGGAGCCTTTGAACACTTTACCCATCCCTTACGGAGAGTGCATATATCCGGACACAGCGCTTGCATAGCCTGATTTCATGGGAGATATCCCCCACGCGCCGCCGCCCCCTCCCGGCCCGTCGAACGCCGACAGCGGCCGCGGTGGCGGCGGCGGTGGCGGCGGTGGCGGCACCGATGGTCTGGCTCGTGACGCGCACGCGGGCCCGGCTCGTCACGCGCACGCGGACCGGGCCCGTGACGCGCATGTGGACAGTCTGCTGCTCGGCGCGGCCATCAGCACGCAGGCGCACGTGTGCGTGCTCTTCGTCCTGGCAGAGGACGGGCGCGTGCTGATGATGGAGGCCGAGTCGGGGCTCCCCGAGCCCTTCTCGCGCTCGTGGGTCCTGATCAGGACGACCGACCAGTCGCCGGTCGCGCTGGCGGTGCGGCAGCGTCGGCTGGTGTGGGTGCCCGACCGTGAGGCCATGGCCCGCGAGTTCCCGCTCGTGGCGCTCGCCTTCCCGTACGGGTTCGCGCTGGCCGTCGCGCCCCTGATCGACCGCGACGGCGAGGTACGAGGGGCCGTGCTGCTGCTCTGGCCGCCCGCCCCGGCCGGCCGGCCCACCAGGCAGCACCTCGACGTCCTGACCGCCACCTGCGCGGACCTGGCCGAGATCGTCCCGCGGGCGAACCGGCCGGTGCCGCCGGGTCACCAGCCGCGCGTGCTGACCAGGGAGCCGCCCGGCGGCGACGACTTCCTGCTGACCTGCCTCAACCGGCTGCCCGAGGGCTACTGCATGCTCGACGTCGAGGGCCGGCTCGTCCTGCTCACCGCCCCGGCCGAGGAGCTGCTCCAGGCCGACGCCGACGAGCTGATCGGCAGGCGGCCCTGGGACGTCCTGGCGTGGCTGGGCGAGCTCGCCTACGAGGACCGCTACCGCGCCGCGGTGGTCAGCCAGGAGGTCACCTACTTCACCACCCGCAACCCCGGCGGCCAGTGGCTGGCCTTCCACCTCTATCCGGGCCTGGCCGGCGTCACCGTGCGCGTCACGCCGAGCACGATGGCCCGCGACCCGCGTCCCGTCATGCCCGACCAGCTCGCCGCCGCCGACCGGCCGCCGCGCCTGGTCGCGCTGCACGAGATGCTGCACCTGGCCACCACCCTGGCGCGGGCCGTCACCGCCCAGGAGGTGATCAACCTGGTCGCCGACCACGTGATGCCCGCCTACCACGTGCAGGCCCTGGCCATCCTCACCTCAAGGGGCGGGCGCATGCAGGTGGCCGCCTCCCGCGGGTACAGCGAGCAGGCGATCGAGGAGTACGACGGCCAGCCCCTCATGCACCTGTCGCCCGACCACCCGCTGGCCGCCGGCGCGCCGGCCTTCTTCGGCACCTGGGCCGAGCTGCGCGGGACGTACCCGGACGCGATCAGGTCGGACGACATGTCGGCCTGGGCGTTCCTGCCGCTGACCGTCGGCGGGCGTAGGGCGGGCATGTGCATCCTGGCCTACGACCGTCCCCACCGCTTCACCGCCGACGAGCGGGCCAGCCTGACGGCCCTCGGGGGGCTCATCGCCCAGGCGTTCGAGCGCGCCCGCCTCTACGACGTCAAGCACCAGTTCGCGCAGTCCCTGCAGTCGAGCCTGCTGCCGCGCACCCTGCCCGGAATCCCCGGGCTGGAGGTGGTCGCCCGCTACCTGCCCGCCACGCCCGGCATGGACATCGGCGGCGACTTCTACGATCTCATCCGGCTGGAGGAGACGGTGGCCGCCGCCGTCATCGGCGACGTCCAGGGGCACGACGTCACCGCCGCCGCGCTGATGGGCCAGGTGCGGACGGCCATCCACGCCCACGCGTCCGCGGGCGCCAACCCCGGGGAGGTGCTCGGGCACACCAACCGCCTGCTCAACGAGCTGGCCCCGGACCGGTTCACGAGCTGTCTGTACATCAGCATCGACCTGGGCCGCGGGACGGCCTGCGTGGCCAGCGCGGGCCACCTGCCGGCGCTGCTGCGCCGGCCCGGGGAGCCCGCCGAGGTGGTGGAGCCCGACCCCGGGCTGCTGCTCGGCATCGAACCGGGCACCGAGTACGCCACCACCCAGCTCGCCCTGCCGCCCGGCTCGGTGCTCGCCCTCTACACCGACGGGCTCATCGAGGTCCCCGGACGCGACCTCGGCGAGGCCATCGGCGGTCTGGCCGCCGGGTTCGCCCCGTCGCCGGATCAGCCGCTCACCGACCTGGCCGAGACCATGATCGGAGCGGCGGCCGTCGAGCACCGCGCCGACGACATCGCCATGATGCTCCTGCGCACCAGCCGGATCTGAGCCGCGCCGGCCCTGGTCAGGCGCGCCACTCCGGGGTGCGTTCCTGACTGGCCTGGGACAGGGCCTCCCTGACGCCTTCGGCGTCCTTGTCGGTGGTGTAGACGGGGCTGCCCGGCTGCTGCCGCCACGACTCGTCGAGCCCGCCGGCGTCGACCGGATCGAAGCCGAGCGCGTCCACCAGGCCCATCACGATCTTCTTGCCGCGCTCGTCGTCGGCGGCCACGGGCAGGGCGATGCGTCCGGGGGTGCCGGAGGGACGGCCGCCGTGGCCGAGGTGGTCGGCGAAGATGTTGTTGAACGCCTTCACCACCGGATGGCCGAGCTGCTGCTCCACCCACCGGCTCTCCGGCATCCCGGCCTCGATCTCGTCGATCCTGCCGTCGCGCTGGGGGTAGTAGTTGCCGGTGTCCACGACGGTCAGGCCGCCGGTGACGTCGCCGAACAGGTCGTCGGGCAGCTCGGGCACCTTGCCCTGGGGGATCGTGACCACGACCAGGTCGGCCCCCTGGGGCGCCTCCTCGACGGTCACCGGCGTCGCGCCGGTCTCGGAGGCCAGGCCGGCCAGGGTCTGGGGACCCCGCGAGTTGGCCACCGCCACCTCGTGCCCCAGCTCGGTGAGGCGCCGGGTGAGCGTGCCGCCGATGTTCCCCGCGCCGATGATGCCGATCTTCATGCCCGCCCCCGGATTGTCCGCCAGCTACTGTTCGCCAGGATATCGCCACAGACTGTTATCGCTGGTCGGAGGCTCTGTCGGCGCGCCGGACCGGCCCCGGGCCGGATTCCTGGCGGCAATTCCATCGGCGCGGCTGGCATCAAGTGGTCAGCGGCACGCAACTTCCTGGTCGTCCCCCGGCGGAATCTGCGCGCGGTGAACCCGCACACTGGATGCCATAGGCAGGCAAACGGACGTTGGAGGGCCGAATGGGAAATTCAGCATTACGATCCGTCTCGCGCGACGCCGAGCGGCGTGAATTCGTTAATCACGCGGGCGGGACTCGTCCGCATATCCAGCTGATATCCGACGAGCCCGGGATCCGGGGGTTGTTCCGCTACCGGCCCGAGGCGGCCGAACCGCTGACCCTGCTCTCCGAGGTGCTGCTGTGCGGGGACAGCCCGCTGACCCGCGGCGAGCGCGAGCTGATCGCCGCGTACGTGTCGTCGCTGAACCGGTGCCGGTTCTGCTTCCACACCCACGCCGCCTTCGCCGCCGTACGGGTGCCGGACGGCATGACGCTGGTCGACGAGACCTGCGCCGATCCGGCGGCGGCCCCCCTTTCCGGCAAGCTCAAGGCCCTGCTGGCCATCGCCGGGGCGGTCCAGCGGAGCGGGCGGGAGGTCGGCGACGAGCACGTGCGCGCGGCCAGGGCCGAGGGCGCCACGGACCTGGAGATCCACGACACGGTGCTGATCGCGGCGGCCTTCTGCATGTACAACCGGTACGTGGACGGCCTGGCCACGCTGGCCACCGACGACCCCGGCCACTACGCCGACAGGGCCCGCCTGACCAGCGGATACGTGAAGGTGTGGAACGACGAGGCGCTGGACGAGGCCGGCTGAGCGGCCCCGTCCCGCGCCGTCGGGCGTCGTGCGGTCAGCCGAAGAACTCGTCCACCGAATAGGGGTCGAGCGGGAAGCTCCAGCGCTCGCTGATCTTCCCGTCGGTGATCCTGAACAACTGCATGCCGCGGTCGTTGAGCGAACGGCCTTCGCGCTCGCCGCGGATGCGCAGGACCGCGGCGACCTGGTCGCCGCCGACGAGATAGGACTCCGGCTCCAGGCGCAACGTGCCGGTGGTGGACTGCAGCAGCTCGGCCAGGTAGCCGAGCACGGCTTCCTTGCCGGAGTAGTCGCGGGCCATCGGGCCGCGACCGGGGACATGGAAGATCACGTCGTCGGCGAGCAGCCGGCGAAGGTCCTCCAGGTCGCCCTTGGCAATGGCGTCGTAGGTATTGCTGGCAACGGTGATGTGGGGATGCTCATCCATGACGACCGCCCAGTCACAAACGGGGTTTAGGTGGCGTCCGTGACATTACGCGCGTCAGTTGCAGGAGACAAGAAGGAGGCGGATTAAAGGAGATCTTGCGCAATTTGCAGGAGTGTGCAGACTAGGAGAAAACCGCATCGATGGGAGCTTGGATGCCCCATATCGCCCTCGATTCCGACGAGCCAGGGATCCGCGGACTTTTCCAGTTCAGCCCGGAGACGGCCGCGCCGATGAACGCGCTGGCCGAGGTTCTTCTGCGTGGTGACAGCACGCTGAGTCGTGGCGAACGGGAACTGATCGCGGCCTACGTGTCGGGGCTCAACGAGTGCCGGTTCTGCACGGCCTCCCACGCCGCGTTCGCCGCCGCCCAGCTCACCGAAGGGATGACGCTGGTCGACCAGGTCCGCGCCGACCCCGACACGGCTCCCGTCTCGCCCAGGCTCCGCGCCCTGCTCGCCATCGCCGCCGCCGTGCAGCAGAGCGGCAGGAACGTCACCGACAAGCTGGTGGCCGCGGCCAGGGCGGAGGGGGCCACCGACCAGGAGCTGCACCACACCGTGCTGATCGCGGCCGCGTTCTGCATGTTCAACCGGTACGTCGACGGCCTGGGCACCCACGCCCCCGACGACCCCGCCGGGTACGAGCTGGCCGCCCAGCGCATCCTCGCGTACGGCTACACGACCGTCCCACCGGCGGCGGGACAGCAGGGCTGATGGCCGAGGAACACCACCGGTTCCTGATCATCGGTGCGGGGCCCGGCGGGCTGCAGCTCAGCTACTTCCTGCAGCGCGCCGGGGCCGACTACCTCACCCTGGAACGCGAGGACGCGCCCGGCGGCTTCTTCCGCCGCTACCCGCGCCACCGGCGGCTCATCTCGCTGAACAAGGTGCACACCGGCGAGAAGGACCGGGAGATCCAGCTCCGCTGGGACTGGAACTCCCTGCTCAACGACGAGCCCGACCTGATGTTCCCGCAGTACTCCCAGGAGTACTTCCCGCACGCCGACGACCTGGTCCGCTACCTCGCCGACTTCCAGCGCGTCCACGGGCTGCGGGTGCGGTACTCGACGGCCGTCGAGCGCGTGGACAAGGACGGCGAGGGCTTCGTCGTCCACGCCGGCGAGCAGGTCCACCGCGCCGACTGCCTGATCGTCGCGACCGGGTGGGGCGGCCCCCACGTCCCCGACATCCCGGGCATCGAGCTGGCCACCGGCTACGAGGACGTCCCCGTCAACGGCGAGGACTTCACCGACCGGCGCGTCCTGGTCATCGGCAAGGGCAACTCGGCCTTCGAGACCGCGCAGGCGCTGCTCCCGCACGCCGCCGTCATCCACCTGGCCAGCCCCAGCCCCGTACGGCTGGCCTGGACGAGCAAGCACCCCGGCCACGTCCGCGGCCAGTACGGCGCCTTCCTGGACAGCTACTGGTTCAAGACCCTGCACGGCGTCCTGGAATGCACCGTGGACCGCCTCTGGCGCGAGAACGGCGCGATCAGGGCCGCGATCACCTACACGCTGGCCGACGGCGAGCAGGCGCTGCTCGACTACGACGCCGTCCTGCGCTGCACCGGCTTCACCATGGACACCGGCCTGTTCGGCGACTCCTGCCGTCCCGCGCTGACACCCAGCGGGCGGATGCCGGCGATCCGCCCCGACTTCCAGTCGGCCGACGTCGAGGGCCTGTACTTCGCCGGCACCCTCATGCAGGCCCGCGACTTCAAACGAGCCTCCTCGGCGTTCATCGACGGCTTCCGCTACAACCTGCGCTCCCTGACCGCCCTGCTCCTCGAACGTTACGAGGGCAGGCCGCTGCCCGTCCGCGAGCTGCCCGCCGACGCCGACGCGCTGACCGGGTCGATGCTCGACCGGGTCAACCACAGCTCGGCGCTGTGGACCCAGTTCGAGTACCTGGCCGACGCGTACGTGCTCGGCCCCGGCGGCGTCGTGCGCCACTACGAGGACCTGCCGGAGGACTACGCCCGCGAGCGCTTCGCCGACGCCGGGCTGTGCCTCACGCTGACCCTGCGCTGGGGGCCGCGCGACCGCGCCGACGTGTTCGCCATCCAGCGCCACCCCACGCCCGAGCGGGCCGACGAATGCGCCTTCCTGCATCCCGTCGTCCGGGCCTGGCGGCACGGCGAGCCGGTCGCCGAGCAGCACCTCCTGGAGGACCTCCAGGCCCGCTGGCGCGACCCGGCCCGCCACGCCGAGCCGCTGCGCGCGTTCCTGGCCGCCCGGCTTCAGCCGTAGGAGCCGCCCGGTTTCAGCGTTCGGAGGAGAAGCGGGCCACGAGGTCGTCGACCACGTCGGCGAGCGCCCCGCGCCGGGCGTGCGCGGCCCGCTGGCGGTCGGCGCCGCCGCCGCCCTCGCGCAGCAGCCGCCACCCCTGCCGGGCCGCCTCCAGGTCGCCGGAGGCGGCCAGCGCGGGCCCGGCGTGCTCGAGCAGCTCCGCCACCAGCTCGGCGACCGGCCGCGCCGCGCCCGTGAACGGATCGACGCCGGACCCGCCGAGCCCGTCCCTGGCGGCCCGCCAGTAGGCCACGCGCAGCAGCTCGCCGGGCACCTCGGGGCCCGGGTCGCCGTCCTCCACCCTGCGCAGCGACACCGTGACCAGCGCCCGCACCACCAGCGCGAGGAACACCGACTCCCGCGTGGAGGCGGGCACGTCGGTCACCCGCACCTCCACCGTGGGCAGCCGGGCCGACGGGCGCACGTCCCAGAAGAGCGTCCCGGGGTCGACCAGCGCGCCGCTGGCGGTCAGCGCCGCGACCGTGCGCTCGAAGTGCTCCAGCGACCGGAAGTACGGCGGCGGCCCGGCCACCGGCCACTTGCCCCAGGCCAGCACCCGCCACCCCGCGTAACCGGTGTCGCGACCGGCCCAGAAGGGCGAGTTGGCCATGAGCGCGAGCAGCACCGGCAGCCACGGGCGCAGGTGGTTGCAGACCAGCACGGCCTGCTCCCGGTCCGGCACGTGGATGTGCACGTGACCGGCGCAGATGGCCTGCTCGTCGTGCAGGGCCCGGTAGTTGTCGATGCCGACGCCGTACCGGGCGTGCTCGGTGATCGGCGGCGGGACGACGTCGCCGATCACCGGCGTGCCGGAGGCGACCACGGCCAGGCCCTCGGCGCGCGCGGCGGCGGCCACGACCTCGCGCATCCGCCGCAGCTCGCCGTCCAGCTCGGCCCGGCTCGCGCAGGGCGCCGTCTTGGCCTCCACCTGGAACTGCGTGATCTCCGTGCAGACCCGGTCGCCCAGGCCGGTCGCGGCGCGCTCGACGACGGCCGCCGCCCCCGGCACCACCGCGCGGGTGGCCGGATCGACGATCAGGTACTCCTCCTCGACGCCCATCAGGCGGGCGGTCGTGCCGCCGGAGGTCTGCCGTAACGACTCGGCGGTAGCCGTCATGTCCACTCCACTCCACTGCTGCACTCGACTGCGGAAACGCTGCGTCCGATCCTGCCCTGCCGGGCGCGGCAGGAGGGCCGAATGGCGCACTCGCCCCGGGGGAATGGCTCTCCTGGCCGCACTACCCCGCATCGAGAGGAGGGCCCGCCCGTGACCGCGACCATGTCCGTGGAGGAGGCCGGGCACGTGTTCGCCACGCCCGCCGCGTACGCCGACGAGACCCGGCTGCACGAGGCCCTGGCGCTGCTGCGCCGCGAGTCCCCCGTGCACCGCGTGGAGGTGCCCGGCTACAACCCCTTCTGGGCCGTCACCCGGCACGCCGACCTGCTGGAGATCGAGCGGAACAACGCCCTGTGGCTGAGCGCCCCGCGTCCCGTGCTGCGCAGCGCGGAGATCGACGCGCGCCTGGCCGAGCAGCGGGCGCGCGGAACCGGCCTGAAGACGCTCGTCCACATGGACGACCCCGAGCACCGCGTCGTGCGCGCCATCGCCACCGACTGGTTCAGGCCCCGGGCCATGCGCGCCCTGGAGGTACGCGTACGCGACCTGGCCCGCCGCTACGTCGACCGGATGGCCGCCCACGGCGGCTCCTGCGACTTCGCCCGGCAGGTCGCCGTGCACTACCCGCTCTACGTCATCCTGTCGCTGCTGGGCCTGCCGGAGTCGGACTTCCCGCGCATGCTGCGGCTCACCCAGGAGCTGTTCGGCCAGGACGACAGCGACAACCGGCGCGGCGGCACCGCCTCGGACCACACCGCCGTGCTGGCCGACCTGCTGGCCTACTTCCGCGAGCTGACCGCCGCCCGCCGGGCCAGGCCCACCGGCGACCTCGCCTCGGAGATCGCCAACGCCCGCGTGGACGGCCGCCCGCTGAGCGACCTCGACGCCGCCTCCTACTACGTGATCATCGCCACCGCCGGGCACGACACCACCAGCTCCACCATCGCCGGCGGCCTGGAGGCGCTCATCCGGCACCCCGGCGAGCTGCGGCGGCTGCGCCGGGACCCCGGGCTGCTGCCGCCGGCGGCCGAGGAGATGATCCGGTGGGTGAGCCCGGTCAAGGAGTTCATGCGCACCGCCGCCGCCGACACGGACGTACGCGGCACGCCGGTCAGGCGGGGCGAGTCGGTGCTGCTGTCGTACCCGTCGGCCAACCGGGACGAGGAGGTGTTCGCCGAGCCGTCCCGGTTCGACGCCGGCCGCGACCCCAACCGCCACCTGGCCTTCGGCTCGGGCGTCCACTACTGCCTCGGGGCCGCGCTCGCCCGCATGGAGATCCGGGCCCTGTTCGCCGAGCTGCTGCCGCGGCTGGAGAGCGTCGAGTTCGACGGCGAGCCCGCCTGGGTGGCCACCACGTTCGTGGGCGGGCTCAAGCACCTGCCGATCCGCTACACGCTGCGCGACCGGCCGGGCGGGGCGTGAGCGCGCCCACGAACCCGGGGGCCGGTCAGAACAGCGTCGGGGGCTCGGCGGGCATCGGCTCGGGCAGCGGCCGCAACTCGGGCACCCGGGCGCGGACCTCGTCGTGGAAGCGGCGGGCGAGCATCGGCGCGTCGGCGTTGTCGGGCGTGTGGATGAACACGGTGGGGGAGCGGCCCTCGCGCAGCCACCCGGCGACCGTGGCCACCCACTCCCGCCAGCCCTCCACCGTGGCCTCGACGGAGTCGCGGCCCAGGTAGCGGACGATCGGATGGCCGGTGAGCGCGCGGGTGCGGCGCGGCACGCGCGGCTTCTTCGTCCACGCGTCACGCTCGGCGTCGCTGGTGGGCGGGCTGCGGAACAGCGTCACCGTGTCGAACGGCACCCACTCGGCGCCGGCCGCGGCCAGGACCCGTTCGAGCTGCGCGGCCTGGCGGGCGTCCTCGAAGAAGGCGCGGTGGCGCACCTCCACGGCGTAGCGGCGGGAGCGGGGGAGACGGTGCAGGAAGGCGGCCAGCGTGCCGAGGTCGGCGGGCCCGAAGGCGGGCGGTAACTGCACCCACAGGGCGTGCGCGCGCGGCCCCAGCGGCTCGATGGCGTCGAGGAAGGCGTGGAGGTCCTGCTCGGCGCCGGTCAGCCGGTGGTGGTGGGTGATGGACTTGGGCAGCTTGACCACGAAGCGGAAGTCGGGGCCGATCTGCCGGGCCCACGACTCCACCGTGGCACGGGCGGGGGTGGCGTAGAACGTGGTGTTGCCCTCGACCGCGTCGCACCAGGTGGCGTAGGCGCGCAGGCGCTCTCCCGGCGGGAGCGGATGGGGCAGGAAACGTCCGTTCCACGGTGTGTGCGTCCACATCGCACATCCCACATGAAGCCGCATGCCTCCGACGTTAGCGGAGCCGCCGGGTCCTCAGGGCCCGCCTCCGATGTCCTGGAACGTCACCGTTTAGGCTGGTCGCATGGGCATGGTCGGGACGGTCGGGCTGGTGCTGCATCCCCAGCGCGACTCCAAGAAGGCGATCGACACCATCCTGCGCTGGGCCGCGGAGAAGGGGGCCACCGTTCTCGGGCTGCCCGAGGAGGTCGGGCGCATCGACTGCAGCGCCGTCCCGGTCGACGCGGTCGCCCTCGTCGAGCGGGCCGACCTGCTGGTGGGGCTCGGCGGCGACGGCACGATGCTGCGCACCATGCGGCTGCTGGCCGGCCGGCCCACGCCCATCCTGGGGGTGAACCTGGGCAAGCTCGGATTCCTGGCCGAGATCGACGTCGACGAGCTGGCCGGCACGCTGTCGGCCATCGACCGCCACGAGTACACGATCGAGCCCCGGATGGCCATCAAGAGCGTGGTCGCCGGGGTCGAGGTGACGGCGTTCAACGACATCGCGCTGGTGCGCATCCCCGGCGAGGGGCTGGCCGCCGTGTCGGTCACCCCGTCGGGCAGCCCGTTCGTGAGCCTGTCCGCCGACGCCGTGATCGTGGCCACCTCCACCGGCTCCACCGCCTACAGCTTCTCGGCCGGCGGGCCGATCGTCTCGCCCCGGGTGGAGGCGATCCTCGTGGTGCCCGCCGCCGCCCACTCCTCCTTCAACCGGGCCCTGGTGCTGCCCGCCGACGAGGAGGTGACGCTGGAGGTGCTGCCCACCAGCGGCAGGCTCGCCGTCGAGGTGGACGGCCGGGTCGTCGGCCACCTGTGCCCCGGCGACACCGTCACGGTCACGGCCTGGCCGGGGGCTGCCAAGGTGGTCCGCGTCGGCACGACCTTCTACGAACGCGCCCGCCGCAAGCTGCGCGTGGACGGCAGCGCCGAGGTCGGCTGACCGCGTTCAGCGGCGGTGCCGGGCGGGCCGGGTGAGCGGGCCCTCGGCGCGTACGGGCCTGGTGAACGGCTCGGCGGCCGGCATCTCCTCGTGCCGCGCCCCGCGGGCGGCGACCAGGGCCGACAGCGCGGTCGTGATGGGCACGGCGGCGATGAGCCCGAGCGTGCCCACGACGCTGCGGACGATCTCCTGGGCCACGACCGGCGTGGTCAGCACGTCGCCGAGCGGCTGCGCGCCGATGCTGAACAGCAGCAGCAGCGGCAGCGACGCCCCCGCGTACGCCAGGATGATCGTGTTGATCACCGAGGCGATGTGGGCCCGGCCGACGCGTCCCGCGGCCCGGTACAGGCGGGCGAAGCCGTAGGAGGGGTTGGCCGCGGCCAGCTCGCCCACCGTCACCGCCTGGGTGACGGTGACGTCGTCGAGCACGCCCAGCGCCCCGATGATGATGCTGGCCAGCAGCAGGCCCTGGGTGTCGATCGACAGGCTCATGCCCAGGGTCAGCGCGCTGTCGTCGGTGACGCCGTTGAGCCGGGCCAGGCCGAGTGCCCCGTACGACAGCAGCCCGGTGAGCGTGAGGCTGGCCAGCGTGCCGAGCACGGCCATCGACGTGGTCAGGGAGAAGCCGTGGGTGAGGTAGAGCACGGTCAGCATGATCGCGGCCGAGCCGACGATGGCGACCAGCATCGGCGGCTCGCCCGCCAGGACGGCCGGGATGACGAACGTCAGCAGCAGCCCGAACGTCACCGCCAGTCCCACCAGCGCCGTCACCCCGCGCCACCGTCCGAACGCGATCACCGCCAGCGCGAACGCGCCCCCCAGCAGCCACAACGTCGTGGACCTGTCGTGGTCGGAGAGCTGGTACTCCCCGTCGGCGGCCCGCAGCAGCAGCACGTCGTCGCCCGCCGTGAACCGCTGCGCCCCCGGCCCGCCCGGCAGCCGCAGGGTGACGTCGCGGCCGAGGCCGGGCCCCGAGCCGACCCTCACGGTGGCGTTGCCGCAGGTGGCCGGGTCGGGCGCGGGCATCCCCTCCTGGACGGCCGGGCAGCGCCTGAGCGTGACCGAGATGACCGTGCCCTCGACCCGCTCGACCGCCTGCCCCTCCTGGCCGTCCTGACCGGCGGGCGCCTCCCGCGCGGCGGGCCAGAGCCACACCAGGCAGGCCAGCGTCGCCAGGGCCAGCGGCACCAGCACGGCCAGGCTCGCCACGACCGCCCGGCGCGACGGCGGCGCGGCGGGCGTGCCGTGGGAGTGGCCGTGGCCGTGGAAATGATCGGCGCCCATCGCGTGAAAGATCCTCCTCGGCTTCCGGGACTGCGACAGTAACGCACCGGGCCCGGGGTAGGAGCCGGGTGTGGCGACGCTGGTGGGCACCTCCGGATGGCAGTACAAGGACTGGCGCGGCGTGTTGTATCCGCAGGGGGTGCCGCAGCGGCTGTGGCTGGAGACGTACGCGGCCGAGTTCCCCACGGTGGAGAGCAACAACGCCTTCTACCGCCTGCCGTCGCCGGAGACGTTCGCCGCCTGGCGGGCGCGCACGCCCGACGGGTTCGTGATGGCCGTCAAGGCCAGCCGGTACCTCACCCACATCAAGCGGCTGGCCGAGCCCGAGGAGCCGGTCGCCCGGCTGATGCGGGCCGCGGGGGAGCTCAAGGAGAAGCTGGGCCCGGTCCTGCTGCAGCTGCCGCCCACGCTGCGGGCCGCCCCCGCCCTGCTCGACCGCTGCCTGGGCTGCTTCCCCGGCGGCGTGCGGGTGGCGGTGGAGCCGCGGCACGACTCCTGGTGGACCGGCGAGGTGCGCGACGTGCTGCTCGCCCGGGGGGCCGCGCTGTGCTGGGCCGACCGGCTCGGCCGGCCGCTGACGCCGCTGTGGCGCACCGCCGACTGGGGGTACGTGCGCCTGCACGAGGGCCTGGCCGCCCCCTGGCCCTCCTACGGCGACGCGGCGCTGAGGAGCTGGGCGAGGAGGGTGGACGAGGCCGGCTGGCGGGACGTCCACGTCTACTTCAACAACGATCCCGGGGGAGCGGCCGTGCGCGATGCCCGGCGATTTGCCAGACTCACCTGATGCGCACGCGTCTGTACAGGAACGGCGTCCTCGAAAAGGAGGGCTTCCCCGTCGAGGAGGTCTCCGACCACGTCGGCGACCCCGAGGCCACCATCTGGTTCGATCTGTGCTCGCCCACCCCCGACCAGCTCAACCTGATCGGCGAGGAGCTCGGCCTGCACGAGCTGGCCGTCGAGGACGTGCTCAGCGACCACCAGCGCCCCAAGGTGGACGTCTACGACAACCACCTGTTCATCACCGTGTACGGCATCCACCTCGACGAGGACCGGCTCGTCCCCGTCGAGGTGAACGTCTTCGTCACCCGCAACGCCCTGGTGACCGTCCGCGAGAACGACCGCTTCGACATCGACGAGGTGATCAGGCGCTGGGACGCGGCCTCCCGCCTGGCCTCGCACGGCGTCTCCTTCCTGCTGCACGGCCTGCTCGACCACGTCGTGGACAGCCAGTTCGACCTCGTCCAGGACCTCGACGCGCAGGCCGAGGCCATGGAGGAGACGCTGTTCGACGACGCGCCGCGCGACGGCAGGCAACTCCAGCGCGCCATGTACGTGCTGCGCAAGAACACCGCCAGGCTGCGCAAGATCTCGATGCCGATGCGGGAGGTGCTCGGCACCCTGCTCCGCCGCGACCAGGAGCTCGTGGCCGACCCGGTGATGGCCCCCTACTACGAGGACGTCTACGACCACGTCCAGCGCGTCGCCGAGTGGGTGGAGGCGATCCGCGACATGCTCGCCAACGTCCGGGAGACCCGCCTGGCCCAGCAGGGCTTCCGCCTCAACGAGATCATGAAGCGGGTGACGAGCTGGGCCGCCATCATCGCGGTGCCCACCGCCATCACCGGCTTCTACGGCCAGAACGTGCCCTACCCCGGGGCCGGGGACATCTCGGGCTTCTGGGTCTCGTCGGTGCTGGTGGCGGTGGCGTCCGTGGCGCTGTACGTGGTCTTCAAGAAGAAGGACTGGCTCTGAGCGGCGGGGCTCAGAAACGCGGCCGGCAGTCCTCGGCCAGTCTCTCGACCGGCACCGGGCCCGCCTGGCTCCCGTCCCGCAACCGGACGGCCGGCACGCCACCGGCCACCTCGCGCGGCCCCACCACGAGCTGGTACGGCACCAGCCGGTGCGCCCTGATCCTGGCCCCCAGGGTGCCCCGGTCCGCCGGGGCCAGCTCGGCCCGCAGCCCGGCGGCCACGGCCCGCCGCAGCACGTCCTCCGCGGCCGGCAGCTCGGCGTCCGACAGCGGCAGCACGACCGCCTGCACGGGCGCCAGCCACGCGGGGAATGCGCCGCCGTGCACCTCGATCAGGTGCGCGACCAGGCGTTCGAGCCCGCCGACCACGCTGCGGTGCACCATGACGGGACGCCGCCCGCCCGCGTAGGCCAGGTCGAAGCGCTCGGGCTGGTACAGGTCCACCTGGACGGTCGACAGGGTGCTCTCCCGGCCCGCCGGGTCGGCGATCTGGATGTCGATCTTCGGGCCGTAGAAGGCGCCCTCGCCGCGTTCCTCGTCGTAGGCGCGGCCGCGCTCCCTGAGCACGTCACGCAGGATCGCCTCCGAGCGGGCCCACATCGCGGGGTCGTCCACGAACTTGTCGCCGTCGCCGCGCAGCGAGAGACGGTAGCGGGCGGCCTCGATGCCGAGCTGGGCGTGCGCGGCCTCGATCAGGTCCAGCGCGGCCGACACCTCGGCCGCGGCCTGCTCCGGCGCGCAGAACACGTGACCGTCATTGAGCTGGATGGCGCGCACCCGGGTCAGGCCGCCGAGCACGCCCGACAGCTCCGAGCGGTACATGCCGCCGAGCTCGGCCACGCGCAGCGGCAGGTCGCGGTGGCTGCGCCCGCGCGAGCGGTAGATCAGCGCGTGGTGCGGGCACAGGCTGGGACGCAGCACGAATTCCTCGCCGCCCACGTTCATGGGCGGGAACATGTCCTCGGCGTAGTGCGCCCAGTGGCCCGAACGCTCGTACAGCTCGCGTTTGCCGAGCACGGGGGAGTTGACGTGCACGTAGCCGTGGCGGCGTTCGAGCTCGTGGACGTAGTCCTCCACGGCCTTGCGCACGGCGGCCCCGGCGGGCAGCCAGTAGGGGAGGCCGGAGCCGATCAGCGGGTCGGTGCCGAAGATCTCCAGCTCGCGGCCGAGCCTGCGGTGGTCGTTCATGATCGTCCTTTGCGTGAAGGGCGAACGACCAGCTCCCGGGCGTCCGCCCGGGATGCGTGGAATCAGCGCGCCGGGATCGTGTCCGGCGTCGTCGTGACGAGAGCGCGCTGCATGCCGGAGACTGTAGCACCGCGGGCGGCCGTGAAGAAAATCTTCAGCAGACGGTCAAGGAATGGCAAATGATATAAAAGAGCCGTGGCTGAGATCACCTTGAGCGTCCGCCAGTTGCAGGCGTTCGCCGAGGTCGGCTACCAGGTCGCGGGTGGTGGCGGCGCGCACGCGGCGATGGCGGCGCTGCGCCACGTGGTCCCGCTCGACGCCTACGAGTTCGTCGCCTTCGACCCGGCCACCGGGCGTCACCACAGCGTCGTCTCCGACGGCCACCGGCGCATCGACCGCGACGCCGCCGAGGAGTACGCCGCGCTCGACGCCTGCCGCGAGGCCATCGCCGGACGGCGTCCGGTGCCCATGCCGCAGCCGGGCACCGAACGCTACTTCCGCCGCCACCTGGCCCCCTACGGCTGGCGGGCCGGGCTGACCACGCCGCTGTTCCTCGCCGACGGCGGCCGCTACACCGGCCTGCTGCACCTGGCCGCCAGGAACGCCTTCCCGCTGCTCACCACCGCCCTGGTCGCCGCCGTGAGCCCGATGCTCGCGCACGTCACCGACCTCACCCGGTGCGTGATCGACCCCGCCGGGCTGCCGTCCGACTTCCGCGCGGTCGCCTTCGACCGGCGCGGCGAGCGCCGCGCGGTGCCCGGCCACGAGGTCTCCCGCGAGCTGTGGGACGACCCCGCCATGGCGGCCTTCGCGCGGGCGTTCATCGACTCGCGCGAGCTGAGCCGGCGCGGCCTGTGGCTCGACGGCGGCGGACGCTGGCACGAGGTGCGGCTGCTGCGGGCCGGCGTCGGCTACCAGGGGTCGTTGCAGGGCGCGGTCGCCGCCGAACGGCCCTGCCCGCTGCCCTACGAACTGACCGGCCGCGAGGTCGACGTGCTCACCCGGGTAGCGGCCGGCGACTCCAACCCGCAGATCGCGGCCTGCCTGGTGCTGAGCGTGCGGACGGTGACCACCCACCTGGAGCACATCTTCGCCAAGCTGGGATGCGACAGCCGTACCCGGCTGACCACCAAGGCGCTGGCCGAGGGGTTGTGCCGGCTCGACCTCTGACGCCGGGCGCCCCGGCCCCCTCAGAGGGGCATCCCGGCGGGCACGCGTGCCTGCGTCAGCTCGAACCACACCGTCGTCGAGCCGTCCTCGCGGACGAATCCCCAGCGGTGGCTGAGCGCCTCGATCAGCGGCAGCCCCCGGCCGCTGGTCGCCTGGGGAGCCGTCCGGCACACGCAGGGCGGGCAGTCCGCGCCGGCGTCGGCGACGCACACCCGGACGGTCGTGTCCGAGCTGAGCACCGACACCGTGAACGAGCCGCCGTCCCCGGACCTGGTGTGCAGGATGGCGTTCGTGGCCAGCTCGCTGGTGAGCAGGACCACGTCGTCATGGAGCGGATGATCGCGGCCGAGCGCGGCCGTCACGAGCCCCCTGGCCCGCGAGACCTGGGACGGAACCCCCGGGAGCCGGACCGCGAGGTCGCGGAACCCGGGCGATTCACCCCCGTCGGCATGCTGAGAGTCCGAAGACGCCACGGCGACCTCCCCCGAATCAGGTGACGTCATGAGACGCCCGAGAGGGGGCCCGAAGATTATCGCGAAAAGGTAGGAATGCTCTTTCCCAAGGTCGCCTGCACGACCGGGCGCGGCGACCGAGTACGCTGCGATCGACGAGTCGTCTAGGCCCGTGGGGAGCAAAGCGTGCACAGCAGCCTACTCGCCCGGCCGTCGGAGGAGGTCGCGTGAGCAGCCTGGAGGCCGTCTGGGTGGAGCCGTACGACGGGCCCGGGGCGGCGGTCGTGACCGGCGTCTTCGACATCCTGCACGTGGGCCACGTGCGCTACCTGGGCGCCGTGGCCGCCCGCGGGCTGCCCCTGGTGGTCGGCGTGGAGGACGACCCGCGCGTGCGGGCGTGGAAGGGGCCCAGCCGGCCGTTCAACCCGGCGGCGGAGCGGGCCGAGGTGCTGGCCGCGCTGCGCTGCGTGTCCGGCGTCTTCGTGGTGACCGGGCCGCCCGAGGCCCACGGCCCCGAGGACTACATCGACCTGCTCGCGCCGATGCGGCCCGGGGCGCTGGCCCACACGGCGGGCGACCCGCACGCGGGCGCGCGGGCCACGGCGGCGGCCATCCTGGGCGCGGAGTGCTGGGAGATGGCGGCCATCCCCGACCGCTCCACGACCCGCATCGTGAACGCCGCCGGCAAGGGCTGAGGCGCCCCGGTCCTCCCGGTCTCCGAGAGCGCTGGGCGTCGCTGAAACGGGCAGGGGCCATGATCGCGTAATCTTTCATGCCATGATGGCCGACCTGGTGGCGAAGCGGGTGACGAACCTGCTGGCACCGCAAGTGCTGGTGATCGTCATGCCGCCCGCCGTGGGCCTGCTCGCCCAGGGCTGGACCGGGGCCGCCTGGGGGCTGGTGGCCTCGGCGTTCTGCGGCGGCGTGCCGGCGGCGGTGATCGCGCTCGGCGTGCGTTCGGGGCGGCTCGACTCCCACCACATCGTCGACCGCGCCCGCCGCACCGGCCCGCTGCTGGCCGCCGTGGCCGCCGTGCTGGTCGCGCTCGCGCTGCTCGTCGTGCTGGGCGCGCCGCGGCTGCTGGTCGCCACCGTGACCGCGATGCTGGTCGCCCTGGCGGTGACCGTGCCGATCACCACCCGCTGGAAGATCTCCTTCCACGCCGCCGTCTCGGCGGGCACGGTGGTGGTGCTGGCGCACGTGCTGCCCGTCCTGCCGGTCGCGCTCGCCGGCGCGGCCGTGGTGGGGCTGGTGTGCTGGGCCAGGGTCCGCCTCGCCCATCACACGTGGGCGCAGGTCGCGGCGGGCGCGTTCACCGGCACGCTCACCACGTGGGCGACGCTGGCGCTGTTCGGGGTCTGAGGGCCGGAATAGCCCCGCCGCCACGGGGGTTGGCGCGAACATGGATGCCACGAACCGGGGCCGGGTCCGCGTCGAGCGGTCGGCCAAGCGCGTGCGGACCTATCTGGGCGGCCGGCTGATCGCCGACACGACCCGGGCCCTGCTGGTGTGGGAAGGCCCCTTCTACCCCACGTACTACTTCCCCCTCCAGGACGTCGAGGAGGCGGCGCTCAAGCCGACCGGCACGTTCAGGCACTCCCCGAGCAGGGGCGACGCGGCCGTCCACACGGTCACCTCGGGCACCGCGGAGGCTCCCGAGGCGGCGCTGGTCCACGACGACTCGCCGCTGGAGGAGATCCGCGGGCACGTGCGCTTCGACTGGGACGCCATGGACGCCTGGTTCGAGGAGGACGAGGAGGTCTACGTGCACGCGCGCGACCCGTACACGCGGGTGGACATCCTGCCCAGCTCGCGGCACATCCGGGTGGAGGTCGACGGGGTCACCGTGGCCGACTCGCGCAACGCCCGCATCCTGTTCGAGACGGGCCTGCCCGCCCGCTACTACCTGCCGAAGACCGACGTACGGCTCGACCTGCTGGAGCACACCGACACCGCCACGCACTGCCCGTACAAGGGGACGGCGGAGTACTGGTCGGTCAACGGGAAGAAGGATCTGGCCTGGTCCTACCGCACGCCGCTGCCCGAGAGCGAGCGCGTGGCCGGGCTGATCGCCTTCTACAACGAGAAGCTGGACATCTTCATCGACGGCGAGCGCGAGGAGCGTCCGAAGACCAAGTTCTCCTGAGTCCGGCCCCGCCCCGCCGGGTGGCGGGGCGCGGGCGGGGGATCAGGCGGCCGGGGCCCAGCGCGGGTCGCGGCCGAGGTAGCGCAGCAGGGCGGCGACCTCGTCGCCGGAGGCGTCGTCCGGCAGGGCCTCGGCGTAGGCGCCCCACGGGCGCAGCGGGTCGGCGATCTGCTTGGCGACCTCCAGCAGCGGCCCGGCCATCTCGGGCGTCAGCGGCGAGGGCTGCCCCGTGGCCACGGCGATGTCCCAGGCGTGCACGGCCGCGTCGAGCGCGCAGGCCGTCGAGCCCATCCACGGCGACATCTTGTTCGGCGGCACCGGCGTCGCCACCTCGGCGGCGTCGCGGTCGACCGCGGCCCACGCCCTGGCCGAGCGCGTCAGGGCGTCCTCAAGCTCGGCCGACGGGTCCGCGCCCGGCTCGGCGGGCGGGTCGAACGGGTTGAACGCCGGCCCGTCCTCGCCCGTGAGCGTGGCGGCGAAGCCGATCTGGTCGCCGACCGCGTGCTTGAAGACCTTGGTGACGTTCCACGCCGAGCAGGGGGTCGGCAGGTCCCAGCCGTCGGCCGGGATGCCGCCGACGGCCTTGCGCAGCGCCTCGTGCGAGGCGTCCAGAACGGCCCAGCCGCTGATGTCGTCGCTCATGTGGAGCTCCTTTCGTCGTGCCTCCACAATATCAGAACGGAATGATTTGTTCCACTAATTGGCGGCTGCCTTCGTGAGCCCGTCGATCAGCAGGTCCAGAGCCTGCTCGAAGTCGGCGGCCGGGTCGACGCCGCCGCGCGTCCAGCGCAGCAGCCTGGCGAAGTGCGGCAGGCGTTCCGGGTCGAGGGCGCGGACGTAGACGCCCACCTGCTCCTCGCCGGCGTGCCGCCCGGGGTCGCCGCCGAAGCCGCCGGTGGACAGCAGCAGGGTGCCGAACACCAGGGCGTTCACGGCGGTCAGCGCCCGCCAGGCGCCCAGGTCGTCGAAGCCCGCCGCGTACAGCGTGCCGACCAGGCCGTCGAAGGTCCTCAGCGCGTGCGGCGAGGTGGGGTTGGACCGGTCGGTCGCCAGTGCCAGCGGGACCACGGGATGGCGGCTGAACGCCTGGTGCATGTTGCGCGCCGTGACGCGTAGCTGCTCCTGCCAGGGCAGCCCCGGGTCTGGCGGCTCCACCTGGTGGAACACCCGCTCCACGATGCCGTCGACCAGGTCGGCCTTGTTCGAGACGTGGTTGTAGAGCGACATCGCCTCCACGCCGAGCGCCTTGGCCAGCCGCCGCATGGACAGGCCGTCCAGGCCCTCCGCGTCCGCCAGCTCCAGGGCCGCGTCGAGGACTTTCTCCCGGTTCAGCGGCTCGCGCCGTGCCATCGGCTCTCCCTTCGTGCTTGACAGAGCTTACGGTGGACGTGCTCGACTTACGACGTAAGCATACGGTGTAAGTAAGGAGCCGGGGATGACCGACGTGATCATCGTGGGCGGCGGGCCGGTCGGGCTGCTGCTGGCCTGCGAGCTCAAGCTGGGCGGGGCCGAGCCGCTGGTCCTGGAGGCGGCCACCGGCGAGGAACGCGTGACCCGCAGCCTCGGCCTGCGCTCGCTCAACGCGCGCACCCTGCACTCGCTGGAGCTGCGCGGGCTGGTGGAGCCGCTGACCGAGGCGCAGTGGAGGCTGTTCGACGAGCTGGCCACCGGTCCGGGCCCGGACCGCTCCGACCTGGTCGGCATGATGACCGAGCTGCTCAGGAAGGGCATGATGCGCGGTCACTTCGCCGGCCTGCCGCTGCTGGAGGAGCACGGCGGGGCCGAGTACGCCATGCTCAAGCAGCACCGGATCGAGGCAGTCCTGGCCGCGCGGGCCGCCGCGCTCGGCGTACCGGTCCGGCAGGGCCGCGCCGTCGTGGACGTCACCCAGGACGCCGTCCGCGCGGTGGCCACGCTGGCGGACGGCGAGCGCGTCGAGGCCGCCTACCTGGTGGGCTGCGACGGCGGGCGGAGCCTGGTGCGCAAGCGGTCCGGGTTCGCCTTCTCCGGCACGCCCGCGACCATGACCGGCAGGACGGCCGTGGCCACGCTGACCGGGCCCGGGTCGGTCACCTCGTCCCTGCGTTGCCCGGCCGGGCTGGTGAACCTGTCCCTGGTGCCCGGGGAGATCGCCACCATCGAGTTCGGCGGCGGGCCCGGCGGCGGATTCTCCGACGGGTCCGGCGAGGGATCCGCCGACGGGTCCGGCGACGAGCCCGGCGGCAGGTCCTTCGACAGGGACGCGCCGGTGACGGCCGAGGAGCTGGCGGGCAGCCTGCGCCGGGTGACGGGGGAGGACGTCGGCGTCGCGCGGCTGGAGGCGGGCATCCGCTACAGCGACAACACCCGGCACGCCGACACCTACCGCAGGGGACGCGTCCTGCTGGCGGGGGACGCCGCCCACGTGCACTCGCCGATCGGCGGCCAGGGGCTCAACCTGGGGCTGCAGGACGCCGTCAACCTGGGGTGGAAGCTGGCGCTGGTGGCCCGGGGCGCGGCTCCGGAGAGCCTGCTCGACACCTACACCGACGAGCGTCACCCGGTGGCGGCCCGCGTGCTGCGCAACACCCGCGCCCAGGTGGCGGCGATGCGTCCGGGGGCCCAGGTGGACGCGCTTCGGGAGGTGCTGTCGGAGGTGATGGCGCTGCCGGACGCCAAGCGGCACTTCACCGGCATGGTCGAGGGCACCGACGTCGACTACGCGCCCGCCTCGCCCGACCCCCGCGTCGGCCGCTTCACCCCACCCCTGACCGCCACCCCACCCGCTTCGGGTCCCCGCGCTCCCGGTCTCCACACTTCCGGCCCTCGGGTTGCTGGGGCGGTGGGTGGCGGCGGGTGGGGGAGCGAGACCCCTGCGGCGGACGGGACGGGGCGGCCGGTCGCGGAGTCGCTGCGGGACGGGCGGGGGTTGCTGCTCGACCTGTCCGGCGGCGCGGACACGGCCGAACTGGCGGTCGCGCTGGCCGGCCACCGCGACCGCGTACGCCTGGCCGTGGCCGCCACACCTCGGGCCGGCGGCCCCGAGGCAGGGGGACCCCCGTCCGGCGCGCGCCCGGCCGGTGGCGGTGCTCTGCTCATCCGGCCCGACGGCTACGTGGCCTGGGCGGGCAGGCCGGGAAGCGGCCTCGGAGACGCGCTCGCCGCCTGGTTCGGCCCGGCGTCATGACCGTCCCCACGAAGGCGCACCCCACGGACGCGCGCCCCCGGGACGCGCGTCGGGGCGGTCAGGTGAGCAGGCGGGTCAGTACGCGGGTGCCGAACTCCAGGCCCTCCACCGGCACCCGCTCGTCCTTGCCGTGGAACATGCCGAAGTAGTCCAGGTCGGGCCGGAGCATGAGCGGGGCGAAGCCGTACCCCTGGATGCCGATGGTGGCGAAGGACTTGGCGTCGGTGCCGCCGCTCATCACGTACGGCACCGGCCGCGCCTGCGGGTCCTCGGCCACCAGCGCCCCCGCCAGCTCGTCGAAGAACGCCGACGGGTACGGCGCGGCGGGCGCCTCCTCCAGGTTCACGAACTCGCGGGTGATCTTCGGCCCGAGCAGCTCGTCGATCGTCGCGAGGAACTCCTCCCGCAGGCCCGGCAGGTACCGGCCGTCCACGTGCGCCGAGGCCGTCGAGGGCACCACGTTGACCTTGTACCCGGCCTCCAGCATCGTCGGGTTCGCCGAGTTGCGGATCTGGCCGTGGAACAGCTCGCCGAGCGCGCCCAGCCGGTCGGCCTCGGCGTCCAGCCGGTCCAGGTCGATCGGCTGCCCGGTGATCTCCGACAGGCTCTCCAGGAGCGCGGCGACCGACGGCGTCAGGCGTACCGGCCACTGGTGGGCGGCCACCCGCGACAGGGCGTGGGCCAGCGTGGCGACGGGGTTGTCCACGGCGGGCCGCGAGCCGTGGCCCGCCACGCCGTGGGCGGTCACCTTCATCCACGCGGTGCCGCGCTCGCCGACGGCGATCGGGTAGACGCGCCGCCCGCCGGAGTCGACGCTGAAGCCGCCCGACTCGCTGATGGCCTCGGTGACGCCGTCGAACAGGTGCCGGTGCTCGGTCACCGCGTGCCGGGAGCCGTAGTCGCCGGTCGCCTCCTCATCGGCCAGGAAGGCCAGCACCAGGTCCCGCTTCGGCCGCACGCCGCCCGCCGCCATGCCGAGCACGGCCGCGAGGGTCATCGCGCACGAGCCCTTCATGTCCACCGCGCCCCGGCCGTACACGCAGCCGTCGGTGATCTCGCCGGAGAACGGGTGCATCCGCCACTCGGCGGGGTCGGCGGGCACCACGTCCAGGTGACCGTGGACGAGCAGCGCGTCGGGGGAGTCGCCGTCGATCCTGGCCACGACGGTGGTGCGCCGGGGCGCCGACTCGAACACCACCGGCTCCAGCCCCGCGTCGGCCAGCAGCGTGGCCACGTACTCGGCCGCCGGGCGCTCGCCCGAGCCCGGGTTGGTGGTGTCGAACCTGATCAGGTCCGAGCAGATCTCGGCGACGCTCTTCACGCTCTCCCCTTCAACGTCAGCGGCGGCACGCCGGGCGTCTCCAGGTCGAAGATCAGCCCGTAGAAGGCCAGCTCGGCCTCCAGCGCCGCCACGATGGTCTCTTCCCTGCGCCAGCCGTGCTGCTCGCCGGCGAAGGTGAGCAGAGCCCACTGTTTGCCGTGCTTGTCCAGTTCGGCGGTGAATCGCTCAGCCTGGCTCACGTCCACGATCGCGTCCTCCAGACCGTGCAACATGAGGCATGGGCCCGATGCCCGGGCCGCGTTCAGGAGCGGCGAGCGGTCGGTGTACCGCTGCCGCGTCTCGGGCAGCGGGCCCACCAGGCCGTCGAGGTAGCGCGACTCGAAGTCGTGCGTCTCGGCCGCCCAGCTCTCCGGGTCGGTGATCGCGTAGTGCGCGACGCCCCCCGCGAACACGTCGCTGTGCACCAGCGCGGCCACCGTCGTCCAGCCGCCGGCGCTGCCGCCCCGGATCGCGATCCTGGCCGCGTCCGCCCGGCCGAGCTGCACCAGCCCGCGGGCCACCTTGGCGCAGTCCTGGACGTCCACCACGCCCCACCGGTGCCGCAGCCGCTCGCGGTAGGCCCGGCCGTAGCCGGTCGAGCCGCCGTAGTTCACCACGGCCACGCCGATGCCTCTGCTGGTGAAGTAGGCGATCTCCAGGTCCAGCACGACCGGCGTGTTCCCGGTCGGGCCGCCGTGCACGAAGATCGCGTACGGCGCCGGGCCCGCGACCCCGGCCGGCGGGTAGAGATGGGCGTGCACGCCCTCGATCGTCACCGCCTCCGGCGTGGGCAGCAGCGCGCGGTCGGGCAGGGGCTTGGGGGCCGAGACGACCTCGTGCCCGCCGGTGGCCAGATCGACCAGCGTGACCTCCAGCGGCGTGTACGGCGTCGCCCCCACCGCCGCCGCCCTGCCCCCGGCCGCCGACACCGTCGAGGCCCAGTACGTGTGCTCCTCCCCGCCGATCTCCCGCAGGCCGCCCGTCGCCGGGTCGAGCACGCCCAGGCGGCGGTGGTCGGCGGTGCCGTACACGACGACCAGGTGCTCGCCCGCCGGGGCCAGGCAGGTCAGGCCCGGCTTCCAGGCCGCCGCGCCGAACTCCAGCTCCATCGGGGTGAGGTTGCGCGAGGGCGAGCCGTCGAGGTGCACGACGTGCACGTTCCACCAGCCGGTCGGGTCGGTGACGGCGTACAGGGAGTCCGCGTCGCGCCACTCGGCCTGGGCCACCGACTCCTCGGGGCCGCCGGCCACGACCTGGTGGGGGCCCGCGACTCCGTCCGGGGACAGGGAGGCCACGCACAGCTCGGTGCCGTCCCAGGGCATGTCGGGGTGGTTCCAGCCGATCCAGGCGATCCGGGCGCCGTCGGGGGAGAGGCGGGGGTTCATGAGGAAGTGGTGGGTCCGGGCGACGACCCTGACCGGGCCGCCGTCCAGGGGGACCGCGACCAGGTCCCGCACGTCGTCGGTCTCCCGGACCGCCCACACCTCGTCGCGGCCGGGCGGGAGGTAGAGGTCGCCGTACCGTGCCGGGCCCTCGGGGGTGAGCGCGACCGGCTGGGCGGTCTCATCCGGGGAGCCGGGGGCGTCCAGGCGGTGGAGCCGCTGGTCGGACCAATTGGTGAAGACCAGGCCGCCGCCCGGCAGCGGGCGCCAGGAGCGGCCGCCGTACTCGATCAGGCGGTTGCGGGCGTTCCAGCCGGGAGGCAGCACGTCGGCGCGGGAGCCGTCGGGCAGGCGGCGCACCACGCAGCGCCTGCCGCCCTCGTGCGGGCGCGGCTCGTCCCACCACACCTCCACGCCTTCGGGCGTGGCCACGGCCTCCACCCACTGGGGGCCGCCGTCGGTACGCGCCACATCGATCGGTCGAATGCTCATGAAAAATCACCAATTGCCGTTGGTACAGGGAGGCAGGGGGTGCCCGGGCGGGTGGAGGACGTACACGATGCCGCCGCTGCCCGAGCTCCTCAGCCACACGTTCTCGAACGCCGCCCGCGGGTATACCCGGCGAACCTCGCCGTTCGCGGGCGCGGCGGGGTCGTTCACGACGACGTCGCCCCCGGCGGTGAAGCCGGTGACGACGAGGATGTGGCCGTTCGTGGAGTAGCCGGAGCCGGGCAGCTCGTGGGCCTTGAACGACAGCGAGGCGATCACCGGGATCCCCGCCAGGACGAACGACTCCAGCTCGGCCGCCGACAGCAGCCTGGTCACGAAGCCGGTCAGCCCGTAACGCCCCGCGTAGGCCACGTTGAACGGCCAGTTCCCGGTGCCCTGGTAGCCGTCGTCGTAGGTGCCCATGGCCGCGTGGTCCACCGCCGGGGCGGGGTCGTCCGCGCCCACCCAGTCCAGCTCGCCGGGCTCGGGGCCGCGGCCCCAGAAGGCCAGGACCATCGCCACCGAGGCGGGGCTGCACCAGTTCGCGCCGCCGCCGTCCCAGCGCGGGTGGTGCCCGGCGTGCGCGTACTGGGAACGGCCGGGCACGTCCAGCTCGACGTGCCCGGCCGGCCCGGGCGTGCTCACCGCGACCGGACGCTGCGGCAGGGCCGAGGCCAGCACGCCGAGAGAGGTCATCCGCGCGCCCTCGCCGCGCGCGGTGACCCTCGTCTGGAACGCCACGACCGGCCGCCTGGCCACGAACGTGTCCACGGCCACGTCGCCGTCCTCGTCACCCTGGCCGGGCACCGAGGTGCGCGGCCCGTGCTCGGACCAGCGGCCCATGACGTACCACTTGGTCAGCGTGCCTGCCCCGGTCCTGGCCCGCAGCTCCACCTCGACCCAGGCGCCCGGCGGGGTGCGCGCGGTCCACGAGGGGACGAGCTGGGTGGCCGCGAAGCCGACCCGGTGTTCCTCGCTGGTCCACGTGCCTCCGGGCACGGCGAGACGGGTGAAGGCGACGCGCGCCAGATCGACGGTGAGCACCAGCCATATTGTGGTTTCACACCGGGTGTCGCACATCGGTTGGTTTACGTACCAGCCCGGACGTGCTCCCCGGCGCGCGGGACGCCGGGGGCGTGCCTGACGCCCCCGGCGGGCTCGGTCACAGGTAGAGACCGGTGGACTCGTCGGGGCCCGCCGAACTGATCGCGCGGCCCGCGCGCAGGGCGTACAGCTCCGCGAGGGTGGCCCCCGAGGCGCCGACGCCCTGCGACGAGCCGAGCCAGGCGACGGCCTCGTCCCTGGTCAGCGGGCCGACCTCGATCTGGGCCAGGCAGCGGCCCGGACGGATCACCGCCGGGTGCAGGCGGGTCAGGTCTTCGTTCGTGGTGATGGCCACCAGCACGTCGCGGCCCTGGCCGAGCAGGCCGTCGGTGAGATTGAGCAGCCGCGAGAGCCCCTGCCCGGCCTGGGCCTTGGCGCCCGAGCTGATCAGTTCGTCGCAGTCCTCCAGCACCAGCAGCCGCCACCGCTGGGTGTCGTCGTCGGTGTCGTAGCCGACCGCCACCTCCATCAGGTAGCCCGGGTCGTTGAACAGCCGCTCCGGGTCGAGCACACAGTCGACCTGGCACCAGTCGTGCCACTGCTTGGCCAGCGTGCGCAGCAGCGTGGTCTTGCCGGTGCCGGGCTGGCCGTGCAACAGGACGAGCCGGCCGTTGACGTCGGCGGGCGTGGTCGCCATCAGGCGGCCGAGCGCCGGGCGCACCTGCGCCGAGTAGTTCGTCCCGATCTCGTCCCACGGCTGGGCGGTGATCGGCTTCTCCGACCGGTTGCCGCCGTGGGAGCCGCGCCACCAGAAGCCCATCTCGACGTGGTCGGCGTCGGGCATCGGCTCCTCGGCGCCGTCGATGCTCTCCTTCAGCACCGAGGTGGCCAGTTCCTCGCTCACGGCCGTCACGCTCACCATGGCGGTGCGGTTGCGGTGCCGGATGACCCGCAGCGTCCACCCCTCGCCGCAGATGAGCCGCGACTCCGAACCGTCCTCCACCTGCGCGGTGCGCAGCACCCGCCCCTCGGCGGGCTGCAGCCGGGCGTCCGGGCGCACGCGCTCCAGGTTGGCCAGCCTGGACCAGGGTTGGACGCCGGTCGCGAACGGCGACAACGCCAGGGCGTCGATGACGTCGATCGCCGAGTCGGCGTCGTCGATCCAGATGTTCATCGGCAGCTCGGACGAGGAGTCCGGGCTGGGGAACGGCACCTCCCTGATCACAGACATAGGTAAAGGATCTCCTTCGTGGGCTCGGATGTCGAAGGGTTATGCGAGCGGTTCGGTCACTTCTTGCCGAGATCGCCGGTCTGGGTGACCATTCCCAGGCCGGGCACGTCTCGCCAGGTGTAGGTGAGAGTGTCGCCTTTAAGCTCCAGCCAGACAGTACCCGGGATGCAGCCGCCCGTGGTCGTGCCGAGGGAGAAAGTCAGCCGGTCCGGGCGCACCTCGGTCAGCGTGATCGTGGCGGTGCAGTCGACCTGGGAGTCCTGCTCCTTCCAGGCCGCCTGCGACCGGCCGGCCTTCAGTTCGACCGTGTTGTCGGCGCCGTCGGGGTCGAGCGGGTTGGTGGTGTCGGTGTGGCCCGACCAGGTGCCGGCGAAGGCCGCGGGGATCTTCGGATCCCCGGTCCCGCCGGGGGGCCGCGCCGTGGCCGTACGGGCGGTGGCGGCGGGCGTTCCGGGAGAGGCGGTCGCGGACGGCGGGGTGGACGTGGCCGCGGTCGCGGACGGCGGCGGGGTGGACCGGGTGGCGGTCGAGCCGGGCGTACGGGTGGTCAGCAGGACCACGCCGCCGACCACGGCCAGGGCCACCAGGACCGCCCCGGCCCCGACGAGGACGCCGCGCCCCCCGCTTCGGCCCGCCCGACTCTCGCGCGTGTCGGCCACGACCGGATCAAGACGCTGAGGCCCCGCGGCCGGGCCGGGGCCGGGTGGGGATCCGGGAGGCGTGCCCGGCGCGGGGCCGGGTGGGGGGACGGGAGATGTGCCGGGGGCGACCAGGGCGATCATCAGGGCGCCGGCCGTCGGGCGCCGGGCCGGGTCCTTGGCCAGGGCGGCGGCGATCACCCCGCGCAGCCGGGACGGCAACGGCGACAGGTCCGGCTCGGCGTGCAGCACCCGGTGCAGCACCGCCGGCACGGTGTCCGCCCCGAACGGGCTGACCCCCGTGGCCGCGTGGACCATCGTCGCCGCCCACGCGAACACGTCGGAGGCCCCCGAGGCGGGCGAGCCCGCGATCTGCTCGGGCGACAGGTACGCGGGCGTGCCGATCAGCCCCGAGGTGTGCGTCGCCGCCCCCTCGGCCCTGGCGATGCCGAAGTCCACCACCCGCGGCCCGTCCGGCCCGAGCAGCACGTTGGACGGCTTGAAGTCGCGATGGACGACCCCGGCCGCGTGGATGGCCGCCAGCGCGGTGGCCGTGCCGACCGCCAGGCGTTCCAGCTCGCCGCCGCGCAGCGGGCCGCGCTCGGCCACGCGCTCGGCCAGCGAGGGCCCGTCCACGAACTCGCTCACCACGTACGGCCGCGAGCCCCGCGTCGAGACGTCGAGCACCCGGGCCGTGCAGAAGGAGGCGATCGACTCCAGCGCGTCGAGCTCGCGCGCCAGCCTGGCCCGCGTCTCCTGGTCGCCCGCGTTGAGCAGCTTGACCGCGACCGGCTCCCCGGAGGCGGAGTGGGCCAGGTAGACCACGCCCTGCCCGCCCTCGCCCAGACGTCCGGAAAGGCGGAAATCGCCCAGAGATGCCGGATCGTCCGCTGTGAGGGGGGTCACCATGGCGGCTACGTTACCGCTCGCCATGCGGAAGCCAAGATCGCCCGGTACCTTGTGTCGTCGGTCTAAATCACTCCTTACACGGAGGTATCGGGGAAGTGTCGAGGGTCACGGTCCGCGAACGGGCGCGGTACTGGTTCGACAACACCATGTCCAGGGGAACGGCGTCGCTCATCGGCTGGCTCGCGGTGGTGTCGGTCGCGCTCATCCTCGTGGTGGCCGCGTTCACGCTCTGGCTCGCGCCCGACGAGCCGGACGGCGTCAGCGGCGCGGGGCAGGTGTTGTGGGTCGCCCTCATGCACGCCCTCACCCCCAGCAAGGTCGCCAGCGACAAGGGCTCGTTCGGCTACATGACCGTGATGTTCGCCGGATCGCTCGGCGGCATCTTCATCGTCAGCATGCTCGTCGGCCTGCTGTCCAACGGCCTCAAGCAGAAGGTGGACCGCCTGCGCAGGGGCCGTTCACGCATCGTCGAGTCCGGCCACACGGTGGTGCTCGGCTGGTCGGACCAGGTGTTCACGATCGTCACCGAGCTCGTCAAGGCGCACGCCAGCCAGAAGAACTCGGTCATCGCCATCCTGGCCGACCGCGACAAGCTGGCCATGGAGGAGGACATCCGCGAGCACGTCGGCGACCTCGGCAGGACCCGCCTGGTCTGCCGCACCGGCCGTCCCACCGAGCCGCGCGACCTCGGCCTGATGAACCTCACCGACGCCAGGTCCGTCGTCGTGCTCTCACCCGAGGGCGAGGACCCCGACGCGCACGTCATCAAGATCCTGCTGGCCCTGGCCAAGCGCGCCGGCTCCCACCCGCCCGTGGTCGCCGCCCTGGCCTCCGCCCGCAACCTCGCCGCCGCCCGGCTGGCCGGCGGCGAGGACGTGCACCTGGTCGACTCCGACGACACCGCCTCCCGGCTGATCGTCCAGTCCTCCCGCCAGTCCGGCATGTCCGTCGTCTGCATGGACCTGCTCAACTTCGACGGCGGCGAGATCTACCTGCGCGCCGACGAGGAGCTCGTCGGCGCCACCTACGGCCAGGCGCTGCACGCCTACGAGACCGCCGCCGTCATCGGCTTACGCGGGCCGGCCGGCGTTGTGCTCAACCCGCCTGTGGACACCGTCATCACCGTCAAGGACCAGGTCGTCGTCATCGCCCACGACGACTCCCACATCAAGCTCGCCACCGGCGAGCCCCCCGTGGACGAGCGGGCCGTCACCGCCACCGGCGCCACGCAGCAAGAGCCCGAACGCACGCTGCTCCTGAACTGGAACGGCCGCGCCGAGCAGATCGTGCGCTACCTGGACGGCTACGTCTCCCCGGGCTCCGTCCTGGACATCGCCGCCGACCACCCCAAGGCCGGCACCGGCCTGACCGGGCTGCGCACCCTCACCGTGAACGTCAAGGACTGCGACACCACCGACCGGTACGCCCTCGAATCCCTCGGCATCGGCCTCTACCAGCACGTCATCGTGCTCTCCGACGACCGCTTCAAGCCCCACCACGCCGACACCCGCACGCTCATGACCCTGCTCCAGCTCCGCGACATGCAGAGCACGCTCGGCGAGCACTACTCGATCGTCAGCGAGATGCACGACGAGGGCAACCGGGCCCTCGCCGAGGTCACCGAGGCCGACGACATCGTCATCAGCGACACCGTCATCGGCCTCCTGCTGGCCCAGCTCGCCGAGAACCGGCACCTGGCCGACGTCTTCGGCTACCTGTTCGACTCGCACGGCTCGGAGATCTACCCCAGGCCCGCCGCCTCGTACGTGACGACCGGCACCGAGGTCACCTTCGCCACCATCGTCGAGGCGGCCCGGCGCAGGGGCGAGACCGCGATCGGCTACCGCGACAACGTCTCCAGGAACGTCCCGCCGCACTATGGCATCGTGCTGAACCCCGCCAAGAGCGACACCGTCGTCCTCGGCCGGCAGGACTCCGTGATCGTCCTGGCCGAACGCTGATCCCGGGGCCGGACCGGGCCCCGGGCCGTGGGCTACGGTGTGCGGCGTGAGGACCATTGACTGGGCCGGCGACGCCGTCGAGCTCGTGGACCAGACGCTGCTGCCCGACCGGTGCGTGCGGCTGCGCGTCGAGACCGTGGCCGAGCTCGTCGCGGCGATCCGGCGGCTGGCCGTGCGCGGCGCCCCCGCGCTCGGCGTGGCCGCCGCGCTCCGCGTCCGCGACGACGACATCGCCGCCTGCCTGGCCATGAGCGAGCGCGGCGCCGGCCTGCTGGAGGGCGACCGGCTGCGGATCATGACCGTCTGCAACACCGGCGGCCTGGCCGCCGTCGAACGCGGCACCGCCCTCGGCGTGATCCAGACCCTGCACGAACGCGGCCGCCTGGCCGAGGTGCTCGCCCTGGAGCCCCGCCCGCTGCTCCAGGGCGCCCGGCTCACCACCTGGGAACTGGCCAGGATGGGCGCGCCGCACCGGCTCGTGGCCGACTCGGCGGGGCCGTACCTGCCGGCCAAGGGCGAGGTGTACGCGTCGCGCCCGAGGGCACTCAGGCGCTGAACCCCGCGTTCGACATGACGCCGCACGATCTGATCACCGCGATCGTGACCGAACGGCGGGTGATCAGGCCGTGAAATAGCGCGATCCCCGGACCTGTTCACCTCGCTGGCGTTACGCTCGGTCGTCCCGATATCTACTCTCGGAGAGCATCCGTGGACATAGATCTGGTGTTACGGCGCGACTGGCAGGCCCGCGCGCCCCGCGGCGCCTACACCCAGCTCGATTCGACCAAGGGCGTCAAGGTCCACTACACCGGCGGCAGGGTCGAACCCGCCATCGTGTCCGACCACGCCGGCTGCGTGTCCCTCGTGCGATCGATCCAGGCGTACCACATGGACGGGAACGGCTGGATAGACATCGGCTATTCGTTCGTCGCCTGTGCGCACCGGAAGGTGTTCGAGGGGCGGGGGCTGCATCATCTGCCCGCCGCCAACGGTCCCGGGCTCAACGCCGGTCACTACGCCGTGCTCGGGCTGGTCGGCAACGCCGGGCTGGTGCAGCCGCCCGACGCGATGCTGGAGGCGATCCTCGACGCCGTCCAGTACGTGCGCGACGAGGGCGGCGCCGGCAAGGAGATCAAGGGCCACCGCGACGGCTACTCCACCGACTGCCCCGGCGACCCCCTGTACGCCTGGATCAAGCGCGGCGCGCCCCGTCCGGGCGGCGGCACCACCACCCCGCCGCCGGCCACGCCGCCCTTCCCCGGCCGGCTGCTGAAGTACCCGCCGGTCATGGAGGGCGAGGACGTGCGCACCTGGCAGCGCCAGATGAAGAAGCGCGGCTGGGACCTGACCGTCGACGGCGCGTACGGCGGCCGGTCCCGCGACGCGTGCCGCAGGTTCCAGCGTGAGCAGGGCGTCGAGGACGACGGGATCGTGGGCCCGCTCACGTGGAAGCTGGCCTGGGAGGCGCCGCCCGCCGACGGGTAACCCCCGGATTACTGCGGCCGCCCGGCAGCGCCTACTATCCGTTGCATGGAACTGGCAGCGGGGTTTCCTCCCACCGATCGTGACGACTGGCGGAGGCTGGCGGTCGAGGTCCTGCGCAGGTCGGGGGTCGAGGCGGGCTCGCCCGACGAGGCGCTGTCCAGCCCGACCTACGACGGCGTGACGGTCGCGCCGCTCTACGACGCGGGCGACCTGCCGGGCGATCCCGGGATGCCGGGCGCTCCGCCGTTCACGCGGGGGGCGCGGGCGGTGCCCGGCTGGGACGTCCGGCAGCGGCACGCGGTGGCCGACCCCGAGGCGGTCCTGGCCGACCTGGAGAACGGCGTCACCTCGCTCTGGCTGGTCGTCGGCGACGACGCGATCCCGGTGGACGCGCTGCCCGCCGTCCTGAAGGACGTCTACCTCGACCTGGCCCCGATCGTCCTGGAGGCGGGGGAGCGGACGCGGGAGGCCGCCGAGGTGCTGTTCGGCCTGGCCGCCGAGCGGGGCGTCACGCTCAGCGGGAACCTGGGCGCGAGCGGCGGCGAGGCGGCCGGGCTGGCCGGGCGTTGCGCCGCGTTCCCGGGGTTGCGGGCGGTCATGGTCGACGCCACGCCGTACCACGACGTGGGCGCCGCCGACGCCGAGGAACTGGGCTGCTCGATCGCGCGCGGCGTGGCCGAGCTGCGGACGCTGACCGGCGCCGGCCTTACCGTTGAGCAAGCGCTAGGCCAGATAGACTTCCGGTACGCCGCCACCGCCGACCAGTTCGCCACCATCGCCAAGCTGCGGGCGGCGCGCCGGTTGTGGGCCAGGGTGGCCGAGGTGTGCGGCGCCGCCGAACACGGCGGGCAGCGCCAGCACGCCGTCACCAGCGCCGCCATGATGACCGCCCGCGACCCCTGGGTGAACATGTTGCGCACCACCCTGGCCTGCTTCGCGGCGGGCGTCGGCGGGGCGGAGGCGGTCACCGTGCAGCCGTTCGACGCCGCGCTCGGCCTGCCCGACGCCTTCTCCCGGCGCATCGCCCGCAACACGCAGTCGCTGCTGCTGGAGGAGTCGGGGATCGGACGGGTGACCGACCCCGCCGGCGGCTCCTGGTACGTCGAGCGCCGCACCGCCGACCTGGCCGAGCGGGCCTGGGCGTGGTTCCAGGAGATCGAGACCGCCGGAGGCGTGGAGGCCGCCGGCGAGCTGATCGACCGGCGCGTCGCGGCCACCCGCGCCCGCCGCGACGACGACATCGCCCACCGCCGCTTCCCGATCACCGGCGTCAGCGAGTTCCCCGACCCCGGCGAGAAGCCGCTGAGCCGGCCCCCCGCTCCCGCCGCGCGGCCCGTGGCGCGCTACGCCCAGGAGTTCGAGGCGTTGCGCGACGTCGCCGACGCCCTGCCCGAGCGTCCCAAGGTGTTCCTGGCCACCATCGGGCCGGTCGCCGCGCACACCGCGCGGGCCTCGTTCGCCGCCAACCTCTTCCACTCCGGCGGCCTGGCCACCGAGACCGCCGGGCCGGGCGCCGACCCCGAGCAGATCGCCACCGCCTTCGCCGTGAGCGGCGCCACCGTGGCCTGCCTGTGCTCCACCGACAAGCTGTACGCCCAGCACGCCCGCGCCGTGGCCACCGCGCTGCGGCACGCGGGGGCGAGACGCGTCTGGCTGGCGGGGAAGGGTGACTACGAGGGCGTGGACGCCTGCCTCTACGCGGGGTGCGACGCGCTCGCCGTGCTCCGTCAGACGTTCGAGGACCTGGAGGTGCTGCGATGATCCCCGACTTCTCCGGCGTCCCGCTCGGCCCGGCGGCCGGTTCCGGCGCGGGGCCCGGCCCTGAAGGGGAGGCGTGGGAGACGCCCGAGGGCATCGCGGTCAAGCCGCTCTACACGGCGGCCGACCTCGACGGGCTCGACTTCCTGCGCACCTACCCCGGCGCGGCCCCGTACCTGCGCGGGCCCTACCCCACCATGTACGTCAACCAGCCCTGGACGATCCGCCAGTACGCGGGCTTCTCCACCGCCGAGGACTCCAACGCCTTCTACCGGCGCAACCTGGCGGCCGGGCAGAAGGGCCTGTCGGTCGCCTTCGACCTGGCCACGCACCGGGGCTACGACTCCGACCATCCGCGCGTGGCCGGCGACGTCGGCATGGCGGGGGTGGCGATCGACTCCATCTACGACATGCGGCAGCTCTTCGACGGCATCCCGCTCGACCGCATGTCGGTGTCGATGACCATGAACGGCGCGGTGCTGCCCGTGCTCGCGATGTACATCGTGGCGGCCGAGGAGCAGGGCGTCGCGCCGGAGGAGCTGGCCGGGACCATCCAGAACGACATCCTCAAGGAGTTCATGGTCCGCAACACGTACATCTACCCGCCGGCCCCCTCGATGCGCATAATTTCGGATATTTTCGCTTATGCGAGCGAGAAGATGCCGAAATTCAACTCGATCAGCATTTCTGGCTATCACATCCAGGAAGCCGGGGCGACCTGCGACCTCGAACTCGCCTACACCCTCGCCGACGGCGTCGAGTACCTGCGCGCCGGGATCGCCGCCGGGATGGACGTCGACCGGTTCGCCCCCCGGCTGTCGTTCTTCTGGTGCATCGGCATGAACTTCTTCATGGAGGTCGCCAAGCTGCGTGCCGCCCGGTTGTTGTGGGCCAGGCTGGTGTCGCGGTTCGGGGCGGCCAACCCCAAGTCGCTGAGCCTGCGTACGCACAGCCAGACCTCCGGCTGGTCGCTCACCGCCCAGGACGTCTTCAACAACGTCGCCCGCACCTGCGTCGAGGCCATGGCCGCCACCCAGGGCCACACCCAGTCGCTGCACACCAACGCCCTCGACGAGGCGCTCGCGCTGCCCACCGACTTCTCCGCCCGTATCGCCCGCAACACCCAGCTCCTCCTCCAGCAGGAGTCGGGCACCACCCAGGTGATCGACCCCTGGGGCGGCTCCTACTACGTCGAGCGCCTCACCCACGACCTCGCCGAGCGCGCCTGGGCCCACATCGAGGAGGTCGAGGCGGCCGGCGGCATGGCCAGGGCCATCGAGGCGGGCCTGCCCAAGCTCCGCATCGAGGAGGCCGCGGCCCGTACCCAGGCCCGCATCGACTCCGGCCGCCAGCCGGTCATCGGGGTCAACAAGTACCGCGCCGCCGACGACGAGCCCATCGAGGTGCTCAAGGTCGACAACAGCGCCGTACGCGCCCAGCAGCTCGACAAGCTGGCCCGGCTCAGGGCCGAACGCGACGGCGAGGCCGTGCAGCGCGCGCTCGACGCGCTCACCAAGGCCGCCGACAACCCCGCGCCCGGCCTCGACGCCAACCTGCTCAAGCTGGCCGTCGACGCCGCCCGCGCCAAGGCCACCGTCGGCGAGATCTCCGACGCTCTGGAGCGGGTGTTCGGCCGCCACGCCGAGCAGGTGCGTACCATCTCCGGTGTGTACCGCGACGAGTCCGGGCCGGCCGAGGCCATCGAGCGCGTGCGCCGGGCCTGCGCCGACTTCGAGCGGCACGAGGGCCGCCGCCCGCGCATCCTGGTCGCCAAGATGGGCCAGGACGGCCACGACCGGGGCCAGAAGGTGATCGCCACCGCCTTCGCCGACCTCGGCTTCGACGTCGACGTCGGCCCGCTGTTCCAGACGCCGGAAGAGGTGGCAAGGCAGGCGGTCGAGGCCGACGTGCACATCGTGGGCGTCTCGTCGCTGGCGGCCGGGCACCTCACCCTGGTGCCCGCGCTCCGGCACGCCCTGGCCGAACTCGACGCCGAGGACATCATGATCGTGGTGGGCGGCGTCATCCCGCCGGGCGACCACGACGAGCTCCGCGCCGCCGGCGCCGCCGCCATCTTCCCGCCGGGAACGGTGATCGCCGACGCCGCCCTCGACCTCCTCCAGACCCTCGGCGACCGTCACTAGCCCTCCGGCGCCCTGATTGCGACGGGTGTCGTAGTTTCGGCGGGTTTCGTAGTTTCGGTGGGTGTCGAGGGGGCGGTGCTCGTCAGGGGGTCGGCGGGCGTCCGAGAGGGGCGTCGTCGCAGACGGTGACGGCGATGGTGCGCTGGCGGGCGACGGGCGCGGTGATCCGGAGCGTGACGCTGTGGGCGCCCGAGCCCGTCACGGCGGTCGGCGAGGTCAGGTGCCGGGGGCCGGTCTCGGCGACCGTGGCCGAGGAGCGGGCGGTGACCGTGCCGTCGACGATCCAGGCGTACCGGAGGGTGACGGGGGCGCCGGACCTGGTCACCGTGGCCTGGAGCCGTACCGCGCCGTCCCAGCAGTCGCCGTTCCTGGTGCCGCCGGACGGGCGCAGTGAGGCCAGGGTGAGGCGGTCGGGGGCGGGCGTCGTGCTGGGCGTGCTCTCCGACCCCGGCCCGGGTCCGGGCGTACGGGTGTGCCGGGGACGCCGTGTGGGGGTGGGGGCGGAGGCCGGGGTGGGGGCGCTGGTCACGTCCGCCACGTGGGTGGCCTTGGGCGTGGGCGTCGAGGGCGTCAGCCACACGATCGCGCCCGCCAGCACCAGCACGGTCACCCCGGAGACCCCGGCCACCATCGCCGTCTTCACCCGCCGCCGCACCCTGACCTTGGGCGCGGGCGCCTGCGGGTCGGGCCTGACCTTGGGCGCGGGCGCCTGCGGGTCGGGCCTGACGTTGGGCGCGGGCGTTTGGGGGTCCGGCCCGGTCATGGGCGCGGGGCCCCGCTGGGCCGAGCTTTCCGTCCGCGGCGGTTCCCCGGGGGAAAGGGGCGGTGCGCCCGCGACCAGTCGCAGCCCGGTGGTCCCCGACGCGGCGGCCGGCGGGGCGCCGATCAGGTGGCGGAGGACGTCGGCCATGGCCGGGCGGCGGGCGGGGTCCTTGGCGAGGCAGGCGAGGACCACGCCGAGCAGCGGCTGCGGCAGGTCGCCGGTGCGGGGCTCGTCGTGCAGGATGCGGTTGATCACAGCCGGCAGCGAGTCGTCGCCGAACGGCGGCATCCCCGTCGCCGCGAACACGATCACCGACGCCCACGCGAACACGTCCGCCGGCGCCCCCGCCTCCTGCCCCGAGAGCTGCTCCGGCGCCATGTACGCGGGCGTGCCCGTGATGCTGCCGGTCGCGCTCACCCCCGTCCCGAACGCCGCGGAGACGCCGAAGTCGGTCACCTGCGGCCCGTCCGCCCCGAGCAGCACGTTGGCCGGCTTGAAGTCGCGGTGCGCGACACCGGCCCGGTGCGCGCCGGCCAGCGCCGTGGCGGTCGCCACGGCCAGCCGCCGCAGGCCGTCCCCGCCGCGCAGCGCGCCGGTCTCCTGCAGCGAGCGCCCGTCCACGTACTCGGTCACGATGTACGGCCGCCCCCTGGCCGAGGCGTCGAGCACCCGCGCGACGCAGGACGGCTCCAAGGCACGCGCGGCGGCGATCTCCCTGGCGAACGGCTCACCCGCGGCGACGCCCTCGGCGAGCACCTTGACGGCCACCGGACCGCCGTCGCGCCCGCGCGCCAGGTAGACGACACCGTGGCCGCCCGCGCCGAGCCGCCCGGCCAGCCGGTAGGGTCCCACCGCTGCCGGGTCGCCCTCGCGGAGGGGTTCGACGTTGGGCATGAGGGGAGTGACTCCTGTGACGGCTGTGATCAGAACTCCAGCACCTTACTGGCAAATGTCGAGACTTGTCAGAAGTTAGGCTGATCAAACCAGAAGAAAGGGGTGAACCGGGTGCGCTCGCTGGAGGACTACGCCCAAGGCGTACGTGCAGGCTCCCGTACGTGGATCGCCCGCGCGATCACCCTGGTCGAGTCGACCAGGCCCGACCACATGGCGCTGGCCCAGCGGCTGCTCGTCGAGCTCACCCCGCTGTCCGGCCGGGCCCGCCGGATCGGCGTCTCGGGCGTGCCCGGCGTGGGGAAGTCCACGTTCATCGACGCGCTCGGCACGTACCTCACCGGCCAGGGGCACCGGGTGGCCGTGCTGGCCGTCGACCCCTCCTCGACCAGGACGGGCGGCAGCATCCTCGGTGACAAGACCCGGATGGCCCGGCTGTCGGCCGACCCCGCCGCGTTCATCCGCCCGTCGCCGACCTCCGGCACGCTCGGCGGCGTGACGCAGGCGACCAGGGAGGCCATGGTCGTGGTGGAGGCCGCCGGGTTCGACGTGGTGCTGGTCGAGACCGTCGGCGTCGGGCAGTCGGAGACCGCCGTGGCCGACATGGTGGACACGTTCCTGCTGCTCACGCTGGCCCGTACCGGGGACCAGCTCCAGGGGATCAAGAAGGGCGTGCTGGAGCTGGCCGACGTGATCGCGGTCAACAAGGCCGACGGCGAGCACGAGCTCGCGGCCAGGAAGGCGGCCAGGGAACTGGCGGGGGCGCTGCGCATGTTGCGCTCGGATTCCGGACCACCGCCCGTCCTGACCTGCAGCGGGCTCACCGGGGACGGTCTGGAGGGGCTGTGGCGGCGGATCCTGGCCCATCAGGACTCGCTCGACCTGGCCGCCAAGCGCCGCCGCCAGCAGGTCCAGTGGACCTGGACGCTGGTCCGCGACCGCCTGCTCGCCGAGCTGCGCCACGACCCCGAGGTGGCGGCGATCAGGGCGGAGGTCGAGCGGGAGGTGCTGGCGGGGGAGCTGACCCCGGCGCTCGCCGCCGACCGCCTGCTGTCGGTGTTCAGGCGGCCCTGACCCCCAGGGGGGTGGTCGCCGGGAGGTCTGCGCCCCGGAGGAACAGACTTGCGTCCGGGGGAGAAATATCCGTATCCGCAGCGTCATCGCCGATCCGACGGCTCGGGCGTGACATGTCACGATGTCGCGCAACCGACGTGGGGAGAAGCGCAGATGTGTGCGGAACCGATGCTGCCCGAAACGGTCGCGGGGGCCCTGGAGGAGTACGGTCGGCTGCTGGCCGAGCACGGCATCACCTGGGGCGAGCCGGAGATCCACTACGTGAAGTTCTTCGCCAGGCGCAGGGTGCTGCCGCCCTCGTTGTTCGGTACGTTCTGGCGCCTGGCCTTCGAGGAGGCCGCCCGCCTGCACCAGGGGCAGCCGATCGACCGGCTCGCCGCCCACCTCGCCGAGCCGGACTACGACCGGGTGCTGCGCGACACCCTGGGCGGCGAGCTGCCGCCGCACCTGGCCGCGCTGCGGATCGGCCCGGACCGGATCGAGCTGCGGGGGGCGCCGAGAACGGTCCTGACCCCCGGCGGGCCGTCCTCCGGCACGGGCCCGCGCTGGGTGGGCGAACTGCCGGTCCCGCCCGCGCCCGGCGGCGCCCACCCCGCACAGGCCGCCGCCGCGACCGGCGGCGCCCGGCCCGCGCCGGCCGCCGCGGACCCCCACGTTCCGCCGCCCCCCGGGCGGGGTGAGGAGAAGATCTTCCTGCTCGTCGACTCCGCCCGCGACGCCCCCTGCCCGGTCACCGTGGACGACGCCCACCGCGAGCTGGCCCCCCACGGCGCCTGGCTGGCCGAGGTCGACGCAGGCAGCGTGATCGTGGCCGACGGGCAGCGCGTCCGGCTCGATCCCCTGCTCCGCCAGGTCCCCGCCGCCCGGCTCACCCTGGTGGCGGGGCAGCCGTGCCGGTGGAGCGTCGCCTCCGCGGACGGCCGCGGCTGGTACCCGCCGGGCGTCCCGAGCCGCCACGACTACCACGGCAGGCCGTACTTCCACGGCGACGGCCTCACCCTCGACGTCCCGGCCGAGCCGCTGACGATCACCGTCACCCGGGGCATGGAGTACGCCGAGTCCGCGGTGGAGGCCACCCTGGACCCGGGCGAGGAACGCGTGGTCCGGCTCTCCCCGCAACGGCTCTACGACGCCGCCGCCCGCGGCTGGTACGGCGGCGACATGCACGTCCACCTCAACTGGGCCGGCGACCTGGTGGGCCTGCCCGCCGACGCGGCCGCCGCCCAGCACGGCGAGGACCTGCACGTGCTCAACCTGCTCGCCGGGAACGTCTCCGGGCCGCGCGTCTACGACCGGGAGGCCCTCGACCACTGGGCGGGGGAGGACCTGCCCTGGTCCGACGCCACCCATTTGGCCCGGATGGGCGTCGAGTACCGCAACGACCTGCTCGGCCACGTCTACGCCTTCGCCCCGGAGCGCGCGCCGGGACGCTTCCACACCGGGTTCGCCGGGGACGCCGACTGGCCGCCGAACGCCGAGGGGCTGCGGGAGCTGCGCGGCCTCGGCGCGGTGCTCGGCTACAGCCATCCCTTCGCCACGCCGCTCGCCGACGGCGATCCGCCCAGGGCCGTCGTGTCCCAGGTGCCGCGCAACTGCGCCGCCCGCGAGCTGGTCGCCGACGCCGCGCTCGGCCTGGTGGACAGCCTCGACGTGCTCACCCACGCCTCGATCGCGTCCACGGCGGCCGTCTACCGGCGGCTGATCGGCGCGGGCAACCGGCTCGCCGTCACCGCCGGGACCGACTCGATGATCTCCTTCACGCGTTCGGACAACCAGTCCAACCCGCCCGGCTGGGCCCGCGTCTACGCCCGGGTGGAGGGCGAGCTGACCGCCCGCTCGTTCGCCGACGCGGTACGGGCGGGCCGCACGTTCGCCACCACCGGCCCCTGGCTGGAGCTGACGGTGGACGGGCACGGCCCCGGCCACGTCATCGACGTCCGCCCCGGCGACCACGTCCGCGTCACCGCCACCGCGATCGGCCCGGAGGTGGCCGCGGTGCGCATCCGTACGGCCGAGGGCGTGCGCGCGGGCGCGGAACGGCTCCTGGCCGACGATCGTCGCCCGGACGGCGACGAGCGGCTGACCGTGACGGCCGACCTGCGCGTGGACGAGCCGACGTACGTGGTGGCCGAGGTCGTGTGCGACCCGCACCCGCGCACCATGACCGGCACCGGCTACGCCCTGACCAGCCCCGTCCACGTGGACGTGGCCGGCCGCCGGGTCGCCCGGCGGGACGACGTGCGCTGGTGCCTGGAATGGCTGGACCTGCTGGAGGAGCTGATCAGGTCGCACGCCCGCCTGACCGACCCCGGCCAGCTCGCCGACCACGTCGCCCTGCTGGACCAGGCCAGAGAGGTCTACCGGGGCCGCCTGTCCTGAGACCCGGTCCGCTCGTCCTGAGAGCCGGTCCGCCTGTCCTGAGGGCGCGTCCGCATCTCATCTGGCCCGTCCCCCTCTCCTGAAGCCCGGCCGCGCCGCGTTTCTGGCCGCGTGTGCTAGGTTTTGGCCATGCGGTCAGAAAATCAGCCGAGCGGCCAGAAGGCGCGCTCGTTCATCGAGGAGGCCAGGCGGGCGCAGATCATCGCCTCGGCCGTGGAGGTGATCGCCGACGTCGGCTTCGCCCAGGCGTCGCTGGCGCGCATCGCCCAGCACGCGGGCATCAGCAAGGGGGTCATCTCCTACCACTTCACCGGCAAGGAAGAGCTGATGGAGGAGGTGGTCAACAGCGTCTACGGCGAGATCGCCGCACACGTCATGGCGCGGATCGAGGGCGTCGAAGGCCCCACCGCGATGTTGCGGACGCACATCCTCGCGGTCGCCGAGCACATGCGCGAGCACCGCACGCGGCTCAAGGCCCTCGGCGAGATCTTCTACAACCTCCGCACCGCCGACGGCCGGCCGCGCTACGGCGTCAAGGCCAACGAGGAGCTCTACCAGGCGATGGAGCAGATCTACGCCTACGGCCAGACCACCGGCGAGTTCCGCGACTTCGACCGGCGCGTCATGGCCATCACCCACTCCTCCGCCATCGACAACATGTTCGCCTACTGGGTGGCGAACCCCGACCACGACCTCGACGCGCACGCCGCGGAGCTGGCCGACCTGTTCGAGAGGGCATGCAGGCGATGAAGACCGAGACGGGGACCAGGCTCCTCGCGATCGACAACCTGCGCGTGCTGCTGACCGCGCTGGTCGTCGCCCATCACGTCGCCGTCACGTACGGCAACATCCCGATCTGGTACTACAACGAACCGGCCACCGACCCCTCCGGGGTGGCGCTCGACCTCCTGGTGGTCTTCAACCAGGCGTTCTTCATGGGGTTCTTCTTCCTCATCTCGGGCTTCTTCACCCCCGGCTCCCACGACCGCAAGGGCGGGCGGGCGTTCGTCCGCGACCGGCTGGCCAGGCTCGGGGTGCCGCTGCTGGTCTTCGTCCTGCTGCTGCGTCCGCTGGTGACGCTCGGGGACCACGGCATGCCGTTCTGGAAGTGGTACGTCGTCTCGTGGGACCCGGGCCCGATGTGGTTCGTCGAGGTGCTGATCGTCTTCGCCCTGATCTACGCGTGGTGGCGGCGCGCGGGCAGGTCCGGCGGGCAGGGGGCCGGGGCGCCGAGCCTCAGGGGCGTCGTGCTGTTCACCCTGGGGCTGGCGGCGGTCACGGTCCTGTGGCGGGTCCCGGTGCCGCAGGGCACGTACGTGCCGGTGCTGGGGCTGCCCACGCCCTACTTCCTGCCGCAGTACGCGGCGATGTTCGCGGCCGGCGTGGTCGCCTTCCGGCGCGGCTGGTTCGAGGCGCTGCCCAGGCGGGCGGCGCGCGCCGGGTTCGCCGCCACGGGCCTGGCGAGCCTGGTGCTGCTGCCGGTGTCGAGCCTCACCACGGGCCTGGTGGCGTCGGCGGCCATGGCGCTGTGGGAGTCCGTGGTCGCCGTCGGCATGATCGTCGGGCTGACGGTGCTGTTCAGGGAGCGGTTCGCCGGGCAGGGGGCGCGCGGCAGGTTCCTGTCCGAGCACGCCTACGCGGTCTACGTCATCCATCCGCTGGTGCTGGTCGCCGTGGCCTGGGCGGTGCGGGGGCTGCACGCGGCGGCGGTCGTCAAGTTCGCCCTGGTGCTGGCGGTGTCGCTGCCGCTGTGCTGGGGGCTGGCGTACGCGGTCCGGTCGTTGCCGGGGGCCAGGCGCATCCTCTGACTCGGGGCTTGACTTCGGGCCTTGCCGGGTGCCTGACGGCGTGCCGCCATCGCGCTAACTTTTAGGAAACTTTCTTAAGAAATTCCGGGAAAGGAAGTGATCGGGTGCGACGGAGCCTGACGCTGTCCGCCGCCGCGCTGCTGGTGGCGGGCGTCCTCTCGGTCGTCGTGCCGGCCTCGCCGGCCGGGGCGGCGGCCTGCGCGACGGCATGGAACGCCGCGACGGTCTACAACGGCGGCGCTGGCAGGTGGAACGGAACGCGTCCGTGGCCTGGAAGACCGCACTGTGGTACTGGACGACCCAGAACGGCCCCGGCACCATGACCCCGCACGCCGCCATGGTCAACGGCCGCGGGTTCGGCGAGACCATCCGCAGCATCAACGGCAGCCTGGAGTGCGACGGTGGCAACCCCGGCCAGGTGCGGAGCCGGGTCGACGCCTACCAGCGCTTCACCCGGATCCTCGGCGTCGCCCCCGGCGGCAACCTGTCCTGCTGACCGCCGTCCCGGCGCGCGATCAGGCCGGCCCGGTCCCCTCGGGGCCCGGCCGCTCGGCCGGCGCGCGCCGTTCGGCGGTCTCCAGGTAGCCGCGCAGGGCGCGGCGGGAGCGGGAGAGCGTGCCGATCTGCTCGTCGAGGCCGCGCAGCCGGGCGCGCAGGGTGTCCAGCAGCTCGGGGCAGGGGGCGAGATCGGGGTCGGGGCCCGTGACACAGGGCAGCAGGTACGCGATCTCCCCGGTCGACAGCCCGGCGTCGAGCAGCTTCCTGATCTGGGCGACGGTCAGCACGGCCTCGTCGTCGTACTCGCGGTAGCCGCTGGCGCGGCGGCCGGGCTCCAGCAGGCCCTGGGCCTCGTAATAGCGCAGTTGGTGCGGGCGGACCCCGGTCCGCCGGCTCAGGTCCCCGATCAGCACGGCCGTCCCCCTTGACCTTCATATCGGTCTGAACGTTGACGATTCTCCCATAGCCACCGAACCACCTCTTTTGGGAGAGCGACTGTGATGACGAAGGATCCCCGCACCCCCGTGACCGTCGTGGGCCTGGGCCTGATGGGGGAGGCGCTGGCCGGAGCGTTCCTGCGCGACGGCCGGCCGACGACCGTGTGGAACCGTACCGCGGCCAGGGCCGACCGGGTGGCCGGGCTCGGGGCCGTCCGGGCCGGTTCGGCCAGGGAGGCCGTGGCCGCCGCCCCGCTCGTGGTCGTCTGCCTGACCGGGTACGACGCCGTGCGCGAGGTCCTCGACCCGCTGGGCGACGTCCTGGACGGCCGGGTGCTGGTCAACCTCACCTCGGGCACCTCCGCGGAGGCCCGCGACACAGCCGGCTGGGTGGCCGGGCACGGCGGCGCCTACCTCGACGGCGCGATCATGGCCACCCCCGCCGCCATCGGCACCCCGGACGCCGCCCTCCTCTACAGCGGCCCGCGGTCGGCCTTCGACCTGCACGAACCGGCCCTGCGCGGCCTCGGCGGCGCGACGACGTACCTCGGGACGGACCACGGCCTGTCGGCGCTCTACGACGTCGGCGTGCTGAGCCTGATGTGGAACATCCTGAACGGCTTCCTCCAGGGCGCCGCGCTGCTCGGGGCCGCCGGGGTGGAGGCGTCGGCGTTCGCCCCGGTGGCGCGGAACGGCGTCGAGACCGTGGCCGGCTGGCTGGCCGACTACGCGCGGCAGATCGACGAGGGCGCGCACCCGGCCACCGACTCGACCATCGACACCCACGTGGCCGCCATGGACCACCTCGTCCGCGAGAGCGAGTCGCACGGCGTGGACGCCCGGCTGCCGCGCTTCATCAGGGCCCTGGCCGGGCAGGCCGTCGCGGCGGGCCACGGCGGCGAGGGTTACACGGCGCTGATCGAGCAGTTCCGCGAGCCCTCCGGCCAGGCGTGAGACGGCGCGGGCCCCGGAGTCGGCCAAGTGAGACGGCGGGCCGAGGAGCCCGCCGTCGTCAGGCGCGGTCGTCAGGCGCGGTCGTCGGTCGCGGTCGTCGGTCGCCGTCGTCAGTCGTCGTAGAAGCCGTCGAGGGTTTCGGCGTGGCGTTCCACGACGGCCTTGCGCCTGATCTTCAGGCTGGCCGTCAGCTCGCCCGTCTCCACGGTGAAGTCGTCGGCCAGGATGGCGAACTTCTTGACCGTGGCGTAACTGGCCTGGTCGGCGTTGACCTGCCTGATCGCCCGGTCGACCTCCTCGCGCATGCGCGGGTGCCCGCACAGCGCCGCGGGGTCGACCGGCAGGGACTCGGCCTCGGCCCACGGGCGCACGACGTCCATGTCGAGGGTGACGAGCGCCGTCACGTAGTTGCGGCGGTCGCCGTGCACGAACACGTGCGAGGCGAACGGGCAGGCGGCCTTGATGCGGCCCTCCAGGTAGGTGGGCGCGACGTACTTGCCGCCCGAGGTCTTGATCAGCTCCTTCTTGCGGTCGGTGATCATCAGCCGCCCGGCCTGGTCCAGCTCGCCGATGTCGCCGGTGCGCAGCCAGCCGTCCTCCAGCGCCTCGGACGTCTCCCGCGGCAGGCCGTGGTAGCCGCGCATCACGCCGCGCCCGCCGATGAGGATCTCGCCGTCGTCCGCGATGCGGACCTCGGTGCCGGGCAGCGGCGGGCCGACCGTGCCGAACCGCACCGACTCGGGACGGTTGAGGAAGCTGCCCGCCGACGACTCGGTCAGGCCGTACCCCTCCAGGATGGTCAGGCCGGCGCCGTCGAAGAACTCGGCCACGTCCCGCGACAGCGGCGCGGCCCCGGAGATGAACAAGCGGATCCGGCCGCCGAAGCGCGCCCGCAGCTTGGCGAAGACCAGCCGGTCGGCCAGCGCGTGCTCGACCCGGGTGGTGAGCGGGACGGCCGCCTCGCGCTGCCGCGCCCTGCTGACCCTGATGCCGGTCTCCCGCGCCCACTCGAAGATGCGCAGCTTGATCCCGCCCTCGCGGCGCACGGTGGCGACGACCGTGTTGTGGATCTTCTCGAAGATGCGCGGCGCGGCGGCCATCACGGTCGGGCGCAGCGCGCCGAGGTTGTCGGCGATGCGGTCGAGGCGGCCGTCGATCGCGGTGGGCACGCCGATGTCGATCATCACGACCTCCAGCAGCTTGCCGAAGGAGTGGGACAGCGGCAGCCACAGGAAGTGCAGGTCGCCGGGGGAGAGGAGGTCGATCTCGCGGACCGAGCCGGCGGCGAACAACCAGTTGTCGTGGGTGAGCTCGACGCCCTTGGGACGTCCGGTGGTGCCGGAGGTGTAGATGAGCGTGGCCAGGTCGTCCTGGGCGATGGCGTCCACCAGGGCGTCGTAGTCGCCCTCGCCGCGGCCGACCGAGTCGAGGGTGACCACCCAGCCGTCGTCGCTCGCCGAGCCGTCGACCACGACCACGCGGGTGACGTCGGGCAGTTCCTTCCGCACGGACCTGAGCTTGGCCACCTGCTCGTCGTTCTCGGCGATGACGATCGTGCTGCCGGAGTCGGTGATGACGAAGGCGCACTCGGCGGCCGTGTTCGACGGGTAGATCGTGGTGGTGGCCGCGCCCGTGGAGAGCACGGCCAGGTCCGCGAGGATCCATTCGAGCCTGGTCGAGCAGAGGATCGACACGCGCCTGCCGGGCCCGGCGCCGAGCCCGGACAGCCCCAGCGCCAGCCCGCGGACCCGCTCGCCGACCTCGCGCCACGACACGGATGTCCACGCGTCGCCCGACGGCACCCGATAGGCCTCGGCGTCGGGGGTGGCCGCGATCCGGTCGCGCAGCAGGGAGGGAATGCTGGACATGCCTGACCTCCTGAGGGGTGTGCCGCCGACTCTAGGACGAGTGCGCCGGGTCAGACATCCCTGGACGTTTGTTGTCAAGCAGCGAGGTCGTTTGATCGGTGCGACCAGGCGGTTGCCTGGTCGTAGGGGCTGTGGGTTT
>NZ_JBIUBJ010000036.1:0-54341 GCF_044547985.1 Nonomuraea sp. NPDC052265 | reverse complement strand
GATCTTGAAGGGGTTGGCGATGTAGAAGCCGACCATGCCCTCGCTCACGTAGTTCGCCTCCGCCGCAGCCGGGGTGGAGGGCGGCATCGAGGGGCCGGCATTGAGCCGCCTGTCCACGGCGGCCTCCTCCGCGACCCGAGCGCGCTGCCAGCGCGCGGTCAATCTCCCTCACGCGACTTGCACAAGAGCTGTTGCACAACAGCTCTTGTGCATATAGCTTTCCGGCATGTCCGAATTCCAGCGGTCGATCAGGGATTCACGGGTGCTCGCCGCCATGACGCACCCCGTCCGCCGCCGCCTGCTCGACCTGCTCAAGCTCGACGGCCCCAGTACTGCCAGCGTGCTCTCGGAGCAGACCGGGGAGGCCGTCGGCAACATCAGCCACCATCTGCGCGCCCTGGCCGCCGCTGGTCTCATCGAGGAGGCCCCTGAGCTCGCCCGGGACCGTCGCGAACGCTGGTGGCGCCGCACCATGCCCACTTTGTCCTGGTCCTCGGCCGACTTCGACGGCGACGCGTCAGGTGAGGCGATCGCGCGCGCCGCCGACTCGCTCAACCTCGACCGCCAGACCGGTCACATCCGACGCTGGGCCGACCAGCCGCAGGACGTGCAGGCCCAATGGCCGCTCGGCCCGTTCTCCGCCGAGGGGTGGCTGCGGGTGACCGACGAGGAACTGGCCCAGTTCGGGGCCGAGATCACAGAGGTGATCACCAGGTGGTCCGACCGGAACGTGCCCGATGACGGCCGCGACCGCACCACCGTGTTCACCTTCGCCCGCGCCGTACCCGCCCGCCCATGAGCACCCGGTCCGGCGAGCATGCCGCCGCCTCCCGTCCCGCCACCGGCCTCCCTCCCGCTGGACAGGACGCGGGCGACCGTCGGCGCCGGCCGGGCCTGCGCGTACGTCTCGGGTTGCTGTCGCAACGCGACTTCCGGCTGCTGTGGATCGGCGAGAGCGCCAGCAGCCTGGGCAGTTCCGTCACGTCCGTCGCGCTGCCCTTGGCCGCGGTGACCGTCCTGGACGCCTCCCCGCTCGCGGTCAGCCTGCTGGCCGCCGCCGCCTGGCTGCCGTGGCTGCTCATCGGCCTGCCCGCGGGCGTCTGGGTGGACCGGCTCTCGCGACGCCGGGTGATGCTGGCGGCCGACTGGGCGTCGCTGGCCGCCTTCCTCAGCATCCCGTCGGCGGCGGCGCTCGGCGTACTGACGGTAGGCCACCTGATCGTCGTGGCGCTGGCGGCCGGGACGGCCAAGGTGTTCTTCGCCACCGCCTACCGCGCCTACCTGCCCACCCTCGTGGACACCTCCGACCTGCTGGAGGCCAACGCCAAGCTCCAGGGCAGCGAGCAGGCGGCGAACCTGGCCGGCCCCGGCGTCGCCGGGCTGCTCGCCCAGGTGTTCTCGGCCCTGGGCGGCCTGCTCGTGGACGCGGCCAGTTTCGCCGTCTCCGCCATCTGCCTCATGCGGATCAGACATGCGGAGACCGGGACGCGCGGGCCACGACGGCGGCTGCGCAGCCAGATCCGCGAGGGCCTGCGCCTGGTCAGCCGCGACCGGCTCCTGCGCGGCAACACCCTGTACGGTTGCGCCGCCAACCTGGCTCTGACCGGCTACCAATCGCTGATCGTGGTCTTCCTGGTCACCGACATCGGGTTCGCCCCGGGACAGATCGGCGTCCTGATGGCCGCCACCAGCCTGGGCGGGATCACCGGCGCGGCACTGGCCAGACCGCTGGCCGCCAGATTGGGCAGCGCCAGGGCGGTACTGGTGGCCAAGGTCGGACTGGCACCGTTCGGGCTGTTGATCCCGCTGGCCGACCGAGAGCTGGGTATCGCGTTGTTCATACTCGGCAGCATCGTGATCATCGGGGGCATCGTGGCGGGGAACGTGGTGTTCTCCGGATTCGTCCAAGGCTACGTGCCCGGGGAGCTGATGGGCCGGGTGACCACCAGCATCCAGGTGGTCAACTACGGTGCCATCCCGCTCGGCGCCCTGCTGGCCGGCACGCTGGCGGAGCTGTTCGGCGTGCGGACGGCGCTGTGGACGATGATGGCCGTCTTCGTGGCGAGCGGCATGATTCTGCTGGTCACGCTGGGCCGTCGCCGCGACCTGCCCACCGGCGGCCTGGTCCTGGCGGACGACATCCCGCCGGCCGAGCGCAGGTGACCGCAGGACCGACGCCGGTCGCGGGTGTGTCGTCGAAACGGCGGCAGACCACCAGCGCGGCCAGGTCGGGCGCGAGCCGCAGTTCCGCCGTGTCCCGACCGGGTGGTCGAGCCAGTGCATGAGGGACGGAGCCTGGTTGGGGGCCATCGTGGCCGAACGGCGACTTCAAGTGGTACAGCGTCTACGGTCTTCACCGGCCTGTAGGCCGGCATCGTCACGGCCGACGCCCCTGATCCGCAGCCAGGCCGGCACCAGACGCCTGCCAAGCCGGCTCCCACCTCCAGATGGCTCGCGTGGTCCTCTACCGCGGCCCGGGAGCGGTGCCCGGTTCTCATCGGCCTGGACGCTTTCCCCCAGACGGACTACGTGAGCGTCAGCAACTGTCGAGGACGCGCTTGAGCAGGTCGACGATCATTTGTGACTCCGCTGGGGAGAGGGCGTGCAGGAGCTCCTCCTGAGCCTCGGTGATGAGCACGCTGAGCCTCTCCAGGTGCTGTTTTCCCGCAGGAGTGAGCGTGACGATGTTGCGCCGGCCGTCGGCCGGGTCGGGACGCTGTTGCACAAACCCTCGACCGACCAGTGCGCTGACTCCCGTCACCACGTCGCTGCGATCGATCCCGGTGCATCGGCACAGATCGGCTTGGCTGGACGGACCGAACTCGTCGAGGGCCGCCAGCATCGCGAACTGGCGTCGGGAAGTCGTTCCGGCCAGCGCTCGGTCGGTCACCCGGTTGGCCGCGATCGCCGTCTGATTGATCACCCAGCTTGGGAGGGCGCGCAGCCGGGCCGGTGTCGGGTTCGTCGTGCTGTCCACGTCGCCAGGCTAATCGATTGTTGGTGCCACCACCAAACGTATGTATTGTTGGTGCCACCATCGTTGGTGACACCAACAAGATGGGGGATGTCACCAACCCGCACGTCGCAAGGAGAATCGGATGATCGTGAGCCCCGGTCCGCGCCCCAGCCTTGGCCGCGCGTTCGGCGAAACCGCACGCCTGATCGGCAAACTGCACCGCCGCGCCCTCGCCGACTTCGACTCGGACTTCCCCACATGGATGCTTCTGACCCTGCTCAAGGAGGCAGCCGCTCCCTTGCCGGTCGACGACGTCGTGAAGGAACTCGACCGCCGTCTGGATCTGGCCGAGCCGGAGACCGTACAGGTACTCGATCGCGCCGCGGCGGCAGGTCACATCACATACCGCCGCGACAGCCACCCCGCCACGGCGGAACTGACCGAAGCCGGCACCGACCACTTCGCGGCCCTGTACGCACATGCGCGCGAGGTCACGGATGTCGCCTTCGCGGGCATCGACCCGGCTCACCTCGACACCGCCCTCACGGTGGTCCTGGCGGCCAGAGAACGCGCCGCCGCAGCAATCCAGTGACGCAACGGTCGGAGCGTGCCGGGGCCCGCCGTCCCTGCTCCGGGGAGCAGGGACGGCGGGTCGTGGTCCGGGGCCGAGGACGCCCGGGATCAGGCGATGGTGAGCGGCCCGTCGGCCAGGTACGCCGCCAACGGGCCGGTCCTCCGGGACCGTGCCGGCGGCTGCGGGCCTGCCCGTCGGCGCAGGTGGCGAGGTGGCCGACCTCGTCGGAGGCCGTGGAGTCGAGGTCGCCGACCAGTTCGACCAGCGCCACCACCGGTTCCTCGACAGGGCCGTCCGAGCGGGGGACCATGACACGGGCGATGAGCAGGTTCATCGACCGGGCCGGACCGGGCGGGCTGTCAACGACTGCCGTGTTCACCCATGGGTTGTCGTGATCGCTTCCGCATGAGAGGTGATCGTTTCCTGGAGACGTAGTCCTTCGGTCGCTAGAGTTGAACCTGTTGCGGAATTCCGTCCGCCTGGGGAATTGAGGAGCACTGATGCCCACAACGATGACCGGAGCTTCCGTTCGCCCCTTGGCGACCGCAGTCGCAGGCTTGTAACGCCGCGCGTGTAGCAGCGAAGTCAGCACACTTCCCGGTCGCCGGGGCGAGGTGACGCGTGTCACCGGCCCTTGGCGCTGTTTGGCGTCTCCGTTCGCCTTTCCGGGAGTTCTGCTGTGTCCGCTCGTCATTCCGCACTGCTCCGTGTACGTATCCTGATCGCTGCCCTTTTCCGCAGGAGGTCCCAACGGTCGAGGTCGGCTCCGAACTCTGCCGATCAGACTGTCCGCCTACTGAGCTGGTTCAACTTCTTCGGCGACTTCCGCATGTACGGGCCGATCATGGTCATCTACTTCGCGCAAGTCACCGGCTCGTACACCGCTGCCGCCAGCCTCCTGGCGGTGAAGATGCTGTCTTCGGCAGCGTTCGAAGTGCCTACCGGGGTGCTCTCCGACCGTCTCGGCCGACGAGGCACGATGATCGCCGGTGCCGTCGTCATGGTGGCCGCCCATCTCGGGTACGCCGGCGCTCCGGGCTACGGCGTCCTCCTGGCAGCTGTCGTGCTGGAGGGACTGGCGACCTCACTGTGGAGCGGCAACAACGAGTCCCTGCTCTACGACACGCTGCTCGAAGCCGGCCGGGAGCAGGAGTTCCCCCGGCACTCGGGCCGGGTGAACTCGATGTTCCAGATCGCGCTCGCACTGGCGGCAACCATAGGTGGCGTGGTCGCCGGCGCGTGGTCGCCGCGTGCGGTGGTCGCGCTGTCGGTCGTGCCGCAGGTGTTGTGCCTGCTCGTCGCTCTGCGGGTCAGGGAACCGCGGGTGCACGGCCCGCTGGAAGCGAACGTCCTGGTGCATCTCGGATCGGCCCTGCGTGGCATCCGCCGTAATCCGGTGCTCCGCCGGATGACTCTGGTGTCGGCGCTTCGCTACAGCAGCGAAAGCGCGGCCCAGTTGTCGCCTGTCTTCGTGGCGGGGCTGTGGCCGCTCTGGGCGCTGGGCCTGTGGCGCACCTTCTGCCATGGCGTGGCCTTCCTGGGCTTCCGCGTCAGTGGTCGGGTGATCGGCCGCGTGGGCGCGGCCCGCACCCTCCTGTTCGGTGAGCTGTTCGACAACGTGGCGAACCTCGTGGCGCTGGTCAAGCCGACGGTGTTTTCGCCCGTGCTGCTTGGGTCACCGGCCTACGGCATGTCGACAATCGCCCAGCAGACGTTGCTGCAACGCGAGTTCACCGACCGGGAACGCGCGACGATGGGTTCGCTCGCGTCGCTGCTCGGCAGCGTGCTCTACGCGCTCGTCGCCCTGGGAGCCGGCCTGGTGGCAGACCGTTGGGGCATCGTCCCGGCGTTGCTCGCGATCCAGGCGGTGGTACTGATCGCACTCCCGCTCGCCTGGTGGGTGCACGCGCACGCTTCATCGCTCCCCGCGGACACTGGGACGATGACGGAATGAGCGGCCCACGAGGGAAGCCACGAGGGCCGCCAGGGCAGAACGCAATCGCCCATCTGGAGAGCACCTTGACCATCACCGGCCTGCGGACGGCGTTCCAGGGGGAGTCCCCGGCGCTGCAACAGGAGTTCGCCTCCTCGCTGGCGGCGCGGGCATCAAACCCCGCCGAACTGGCTGAACAACAAGCTCAGCGGCACGGCCCCCAGGCCCGATAACCTGTGGCGTAACGAAAGATCCTTTGACATGGTGGCCACATTCTGGCCTCATTCGAAGGGAAACGACTATGGGCCGTGCAGTTACGTTGATCCGCTCGTCCTCGTTGTCCGACGTCGCCGAGTACGCCTACGCGGCCACGGCACCCACCGGATCTCGCCTGATCTTCCTTGCCGGGGCCTGCCCGCTGAACGAGGATGGATCCACGGCGGCGGTTGGAGACTACGCAGGTCAGGCAGCGAAGGCCCTCGAAAACATGCAGACCGCCCTGACGGACTCCGGTGCATCCCTGCATGACATCATCAGCACCAGGGTTCTCGTGGCGTCCAGCAGGCAGCAGGACCTGGGGGCCGCCTGGGCGGTAGTCCGGGCCTTCTTCGGTGATCACGATGTTCCCAGCACATTGATGGGCGTCACAGTGCTGGGTTATGAAGATCAACTCGTGGAGATCGAAGCCATCGCCGCTGTGCTCGACTCCTAAGGTGGCGATCAACCGAACCCTGCGGGCACCGCATCCGCTACCACCGCGCCGAGGTCGCCCGCTCCGCGAAGGACGTCCGGCCGGCCGCGTGATCTCTAACTGTCCGGGACCGCGCGCCCGTGGGACGCGGTCCAGGTCGTTGACTGTCTCCAGCCGGGACGGCTGCTTGGCCAGCAGTACGGACAAGGATCCGGCGAACGGTTCCACGTAGTGCGTGTGCGCGGGGAGCATGACGGCGATCTCGTCGGCCAGCTCGGCCTTGCCGCCGTAGTAGGTGATCGGGGGCAGCACCATGGCCCTCTTACGCCGAGACCGGGTTGTCGGGATCGAGGTGGCGATAAATCGTGGCGCGGCTGACGCCGAGCCGGTCGGCGATCTGCTGGACGGTGTAGCGGCGCTTGCCGTCCTCGCCCCTCATCTCGTGCAGGGCGCGGGCCATCTCCACCCCGTGGGCGTCCAGGGCCGCCGGTCGCCCGCCGTCGAAGGGCCGGCAGCGGGCGAGGGGACGGCAGCTCTCCGGCGCGCGGGTGGCGGGCGGCGAGGTCCATCGCGGAGAACGCGCCGTCGTGGATGCGCAGGGCGAGGCGGTCGGCACGGAGGACGTCGAGGATGTGGCCGGTGCCGCGTACGAGGCGGAACATCTCGGAGATGTGCACGATGTCGCCCGGTCGGGCGTGGGTGAGGAGCGCGCGGAACTTCGGGCGTTGGAGCGGGCGGAGGCGGCTGGAGGTGCCCGGGACGGCCGGGGTCCTCGATCCCGGCCTCGTCCAGGACGAGGTGCTGCCGGGCGGTCGACTGCTGGTCGGTCGAGACCCGCTTGTAGACCAGTTTCGCCACCTGCGGGCTTGGACCCGGAGTCCCAGAATGTCCGGGTTCATTGGACGCGTGCGATGCCTGTCGGCAAACGATCGTTGGCCGACAGGTCGGTCATCGTGGAGAGTGACCCGCCAGCACTTTGCAGGTCGTCGGGACGGATCGAGCGCCGTAGGGTGGTGCCTCACGACAGACCGTTGAATCAGCCGGGGACAAGGCTCGCGTAGCGAGGGTCTCGGGCGCCGGCATAGACAACGACCATCGTGAAGTGGGCCGGCTCTGGGCCTTGGCTGCTGTAGGCGTGCGGGCGGTCGCCTCGCATACGGAGCGCGTCTCCCGCGGCGAGTTGAAACAGTGCCCCGCCGACGGTGACCGCGACGCTGCCCGAGTGCAGCTGCAACAGTTCCCGGGTGCCGGGCGGATGCGCGGGCGTGGAGATCTTGTCGCCGGCAGGCAGCCGGAACTCCCAAAGCTCGGTGAAAGGCGGCTGGCTGTCGTTGATCAGGAGCCTGGTGCGGCCTTCAGAGCGAACCACGGCGTCGGCGGCACGGGAAACGCGGCCAAGCTCCTCCGGGGGCTCCACCAGCTCGCCGATCGAAACACCGAGCGTGGCGCTGATCCGAGCGAGCGTCGCGATGCTGGGGTTGGTGCGCATGGTCTCGATTTGCTGGAGCATGCCGCGGCTGACGCCGGACCGTGTGGCCAGCTCTTCCAGCCGCCAGCCTCGGTCTTGACGTGCGGCGCGCAGGTTTGCGGCAAGGGTGTGGCCTACGGCCTCGGCGGGATCAGTCATGGCGCAATGCTGCCCTAGGGTGCAAAATAGTGCGACTATGACACAAGATACTGGTCGTGACGAGCGTCGAGCGGTGCGGCGGCTGCTCGGCGGCAGCTTCGTGGACTTCCTTGGCTCGGGGCTCTTCTTGGCCTTCTCGGCCATCTACTTCACCGGCGTCGTTGGGCTCGCCGCAGGCCAAGTCGGGCTGGGCATGAGCATCGCGGGCACCGCGGCCATAGCCGCCGCGATACCGCTGGGTCGGGCGGCCGACCGCTACGGTGTCCGGCGGGCGCTGGTGCTGGTGCATGCCCTACGCGCTGCCGGAACCGCCGCTTACGCCCTTGTCGGAGATTGGTGGGGGTACCTCGTAGTCGTCACGATCATCACGGTCGCCGACCAGATCGCGACTGCACTGACCCAGGCGTACGTAGCAGAGATCGTCGAAGGAAACAGCCGGGTAAGGGTCCTGGCCTCGTATCGGACGGTGATCAATCTGGCGATCAGCATTGGCGGTCCACTCGGCGGACTGCTGGCCGGCACCGGTCTCTTCCGGACCATCATCCTGGCCAACGCGGCAGCTTATCTTTTGGTCGCTGCGGCCTTCGCCACCCTGCCCCAACCGGTTAGAACCGAAGAGCCCGCCCCCGTCCGGCGAGGCTTGGGCGTGCTACGTGACCTGCGGCTACTCTCGCTGGCTTGCGTGGATGGCGTACTGCAGCTTTGGCAACCGATCCTCAATCTCGCCTTTCCGCTGTGGCTCGCCCAGGCGACCACATTGCCGGACGGCTTACTGGGGGCGCTGTACGCCATCAACACAGTCCTCGCGCTCGTCTTTCAAGCTCTCATAGCACGCCACATCACCAGCCTCAGAGCTGCCCGGCGATGTCAGCCCGTCGCTGCGGCATTCGCTGCTGCTGCGTGTCTGTTGTTTTGGTATGCGGCCCAGTCGATACCCCTTGCACTGTTCTGTGCTGCGCTGGTGATGCTCACCGCAGCGGAGTTGATCGCTGTTCCCGCGGCCTGGACGTTGTCGTACGCCTTCTCTCCAGATGACCAGAGAGGCGAGTACCTGGCGGCGTTTGGCATGGGCCGCTCGGTCAGCCGCTACGTTCTTGGCCCCATCTTGATCACCGGCATGCTCCAACTGGCGGGCGGTTGGACCTGGGGCGTCCTGGCGCTGCTCTTCGTCGCCGCAGGCATCATCGCACCCCTGACCATCAGGAACGCAGACACAACGCGGTCGGCCGCAAGCTGAATAGGATCACGCGAAGATCGATTCATGCACCACGTCCGTGAACGTGACCCCCGACCTTTCCTGATCGACGCTGTGCCGCTCGGTTGGGAGACACCGCCGAATCGCCCGGTTGATCCGGGGGGGATCCCGAGGTGCTCAGGACCCGGGCAGCCCTCGGGCGGTCGTGGCGTTGTGACGCTGGTAGTGGCGTGCGGCCCGGGCGCGGTTACCGCATGACGGCTTGCACCACTCCTGCCGCCCGTGGCTCTTGACGAAGTAGCGTACGCAGCGCGGCGCGTTGCAGGCCCGCAAGTGCTCACGCTGCGGACCGCTCAGGAAATCGATGGCGGCTCGCGCCGCGGTTTCGGTCTTCTCGCTGGTCTGGTGGGCGCGGTCCGCACACGACCTGGGCACGCTCCGCGCCCCGGGCGGAGCCTGTGCAGGCGCGCGCCAGGTGGTGGCCGTGCTGGGCGGGGCCGGCGCCGTGAGCGCGTTCACTTCGGAGCACTCCACCTTCTTCGGGGAGCTGTGGCTTTACCCCGAAAGCCTCTACGTCGAGCGGGGCGCCGTCGTCCCCTACGAGGGCGCCCAGCTCCTGTCTCCCGGCATCTCCCCGCTCTGGTACGCCCTCGCGCTCACCGTCTCGGGCCTCATCCTGCTCTTTCTGTACGCTGCCCCGCCCGCTCACCGCGTCCGCCACCACGTCCTCCTGGCGGGGCTCGCCTCGGCCGTGGCCCTGTGCCTGCTGCCCGCAGCGGACATGGCCCGCGGCCCCGTCACGGGCTGCGACATGCCCGAGCCGTGGGAGATCTGTCCCAGCGCCACCACCGTCGTCCAGGCCGCGAAGGCCAAGCAGGACCAGGAGATCGCGGCGATGCAGGCCGACTCTCAGGCCATGTGCGACGCCACGCCGCGCCACCGCCCGCGCACCAAGCCGGCCCGGGCGACCCGGATGAAGGAGCCGCAGTGGACCGACTACGGGGTGCTGCAGACGTACGAGGGGGAAGGAGAGGAGGAGACCGAGCCGGACATGGAACCCGGCAACGGGCTGGTCTCCTCCGCGCGCGGCATCCTGGCCGTCATGACCCACCCCGACTTCGACCTTTGCGTCACCCTGGAGACCTACACCCGCCGGCCGCCCGTCGAGACCAAGGGCTGGGACAAGGTGGTCGAGGTCGGCCACCACAGCCCGGGCGGCCAGATCGTGCTCTATGACAGCCTCAGCGGCACCGAACTGCCCAACCTCGCCCTCAACGGGCGCAAGGGGCACTACCGCATCCGCGTGCACTACGCCTGGTTCCCCCGGGAAGGGCGAGGCGCAGAGTGGGCAGCGGCTGCTGATCATGGCGTATCCAGGCAAGGGCGACAGGGAGATCGTCCACCGGAACCGGAAGTGACCTGATGCTCCAGCTGCCGAAGGTTTCATCCGATTCGGCGCCGAGGGCACTGCGGGTGTTGCTGCGTTCATACGCCTGAGCGCTGGTCAGGTACTGCGGTCGATCGCGGGGTGGCTCACTGGTGCGTCATCCTTTTCCGGGCGCTGTGCAAGTGGGTCTTCCCCGGCGAGAAGGCCCCGTCCGGCGGCCTGCGACTGGCCCCCGCCCCCGAATCCGCGGACGAGGCGGCCCCGCCCGACGACACTGACGCCGGACGATCGACGCCCGCAGCGCCATGAGCCCGGCGCGGGTGGGCACGCCGGGCACGGTGTGGCGGGAGGCGCTCGGCCGGCCGGGTGAACGGGACCGAAAGCCGGCGCCCTTGGTAACCGTCCGGAAGCTCGCCGGCCTCCGGATGAGCGTGCCTGCTCGGAGCAACGCCGAGGAGGAATACGACGCTGGTTGACACGGCGGCAGGGGCTACTGCGGTGGGTGGAGTCGCACGTCCACCCGCTGATTGACGACAGTCAAGACTGCCCGTGGATACATTGGCGCACGAACGACCGGCCCGCCGCATCGCGTACGGCGGGACGGCCCCCCGCCTCACCGGCCTGGCCCCGCCTCGAAGCGGCTCCTCGATCGACCGTCAGGCAGATCCGGGCGAACGTGCCCGTCCTCCACCCGTGGCGATGGGTGTCACGCCCGCGCTCGGACGTCGAGGCGCGGCATCCAGCCTTCCGAAAGGTGACAACACGTGAAAGCAGTACGAGTCGCTTCCGCCCTGGTACTCGGCGTGGCCGCCGCCGCTCTTCTCACCACGCCGCCCGCGCTGGCCCACTCGCCCCAGCCGTCGCCGACCCCGTCCCGCGAGCCGGCGACCGACGACGGCGACGTGATCATCTCGGAGGAGGTCCACGCGGCGGGACTGATCAACTACTCCTGCGGGCCCAACTACGACCCGTACGCCTACTACCCCGCCAAGGGCGACAGGACCCGGCTGGAGTACGCGGCCGGGACCTCCCGCGGCGGGGCGGGCCTCTACAGCGGTACGTGGAACTCCAGCATCTGGTGGGCCTGGGGCAGCGGCCTGCGGTCGGGGGACAAGGTGTCGCTCGACTGGTCCGACACCGGCGGCTCCTCCTACCACGCCTGTCACAAGACGATCCCCAGCGGCGCGAACAGCGGGACCACGGGTGGGGTCAACGACGTGACCGGCCGCTACTTCAGGGCCTGCGTGAAGGGCGGCAGCAGCTGGAGGTGCACGAGATGGTGGCACGTCCAGGGGTCGTGAACAGCCGCTGACCGGTACGCCCCCGTGCAGGCCCGGCGGTGAGCGCCGTGCCGGCCGGCCCCCCAACCTTCCGCACAGAAGGGAGATCCACACGATGAGAGGTACTCGTCCCACCGTCCACACGGCCACGCGGGCCGCGGTGACGGTCGCCGCCGCGGTCGCGACCGTGGCGGCCGTCCTCCCGGCCGCCGCGCACGCGGACGGCACATACCGCTGGCAGAACGAATACACGCGCCAGTATTTGGAGGTCTACAAGAAGTCGAAGGCCAACGGCGGCATCGTCTCCGTCTGGCCCTACAACGGCGCCAAGAACCAGCTGTGGAAGGACACCAAGACCAGCGCCGGCTATTACCGCGTCCGCAACGTGAACAGCGGTAAGTCGATGGACCGCTGGAACTCTGCCTTCACCCCCAACTACAACGGCGCCGCGTGCCCGGTCACGCAATGGAGCTGGTGGGGCGGGGTCCAGCAGCAGTGGAAGGGCCGCAGCGTCTACAGCCGCATCTATAACCGCCGATTCCTCATTTGGTACAACTGGCAGGGCTGCCGGGGCGACATCTGGCACGACACTCTGGGCGTGCTGCAGCCCTTCCATTACTCCAACGTCATTCTCTACTCGCGCGAATACTGCACCGAGGGCAAATGGATCGGCAAGGGCGAGTGCTTCTGGAGGAGGAACGGCAAATGAGAAAGAGCACACCACCGCTGCTGGCCGCCGGGGCCGTCCTGTTGACCATGGGGGTCGCCGCGTTCAACCTCCAGCCGGCGGCGTACAGCTCGGCCGCCTCCCCGACCCTCGACCCCGACCCCCTGCCCACCACGGGCGAGGTCCTGCCGGTTCCCGGGCCCACGGGGACGCTCGGGCCGGAGCCGTCCCCGATCCCGGAGCCGGCGCTCACCGCCGTCCCGTCGGATCCGGGTCTGGCGATGCCGCTCGATCCGTACATGACGTCCATGGCCGACATCCACACCATCGACCTGGCCAAGGACGCCGCGACCGCCACGTGCATGCAGTCGCTCGGCTTCTCCGCCTGGACGGCGGGCGTCGTACGGAACTGGAGCCCCGAGGACTACGTCGAGGCGGATCTGATCGAACCCCTCGACGCGACGGCGGCCTCCCGGTCCGGATACCCGAGGCCCGCGCTCGACCCGGCCGTGGCGGCCGCCGCCTCGGAGCCCGCCGACCAGCGTGCGCCCACGGCGGAGGAGATGCAGGCCTACGACGGCACCGCCGCCACGACCGGGCCGGGGGAGTCCATCCCCCAGGGCGGCTGCGCGACCAGCGGCGAGGCCGGCGTCCTGGGCCAGGACCGCGCGCTGGCCGCCGATCCCCGGCTGCTGGCCGACGACGCGAGCTTCCTCGCCCTGGAGCACACCGCCGTCGCACAGGCCCTGAACCAGTGGGTGACCTGCATGACGGCCAAGGGGTACGCCTACGACAGCCCGATGAGCGCCCGCGCCGACCTGCGCTGGGCCGGCCGGGAGCCCGGTGTGGCCGCCACACAGGCGGAGAAGCAGGTCGCGGCCGACGATGCCGCCTGCGCGGACGGCGCCGGCCTGCTGCCGACGTACCGCGCGGCGAAGCGCGCCTACGAAGAGATCATGGTGCGGGACCAGCGTCAGGCGCTGACCGAGTCGCTGTCCGTCTTCACCACCTGGGTGCGGCGTGCCAAGGCGGTACTGGCGGGCCAGTGATCCTGCCGAGGCACGTCCTTCGTCGAGCGGAGTTCACATGAAGCAACGCCTGGTCCGCCGCCTCATCACCGCGGCCGCCCTCATGACGGCCCTCATGGCGGCCCTCGTCGCGGCGCCGCCTGAGCCGTCGCAGGCAGCCTCGGCGGCGGCGTCCGGCCCCCGCGTGGATCCCCGGCTGGCGGCGAAGCTGTCCGCGGGCGGCGAGGTCCGCGTGAACGTGGTGACGCGGGACCGCGCCGGCCTGTCCACCGCGGCCGCCGCGGCCGGCCCCGGACGGGTGATCCAGACGCTGTCGCGATTACCGGTGCTCACCTTGCGCGCCGGCCGCACGGAGGTGGACCGGCTGGCGGCCCAGCCGGGCGTGGTCAGCGTGTCGGAGGACGTGCCGGTCCCGCCCACCCTCGCCGAGAGCGTGCCCCTCATCGGCGCGGACCGTACCCGGGAGGCGGGGCTGACCGGCGAGGGCAGCGCGGTGGCCGTCCTGGACTCGGGTGTCGCGGTTCACCACCCGTTCCTCGGCGGGCGCGTCGTGGCCGAGGCGTGCTTCTCACCCAGTGACACCGCCTACGGAGCCTCCAGCCTGTGCCCGGACGGCGCCGACCAGCAGGAGGGGCCCGGAGCGGCGGACGCCGACAGCGGGCCGTGCGCGTACCTCGACTGCGCCCACGGCACGCACGTGGCCGGGATCGTCGCCGGGCAGGAGACCGGCGACGCGGCGGGCGGGGTCGCTCCGGGGGCCGACCTCGTCGCCGTTCAGGTCTACAGCAGGTTCGACTCCTTCTCCTACTGCGGGAGCGCCGGGCCGCCGTGCCTGTTGAGCTTCGTCAGCGCCCAGCTCGCGGGGATGGAGAAGGTCCTGGACCTGATCGATGAGGGCGTCCCCGTGGCCGCGGTCAACCTCAGCCTGGGCAGCGGCAGGTACACCTCCCCGTGCGACGACGATCCGCGCAAACCCGCGATCGACCGGCTGCTCGCCGCCGGGGCACTCACGGTGGTGGCCGCGGGCAACAACGGCTACACCGATGCCGTCAGCGCCCCGGCCTGCGTCTCCTCCGCCGTCGCGGTGGGCAGCACCACCGACCAGGACGAGGTGTCCTCCTTCAGCAATCGCGGCCCGCTGCTGGACGTGTTCGCCCCCGGGACGGACATCGTCTCGTCGGTGCCGGGCGGCCGGTGGCAGTCCAAGAGCGGCACGTCGATGGCCGCCCCGCACGTCGCCGGAGCCCTGGCGGTACTGCGCCAGGCGCGTCCCGACGCCACGCCGGCCGAGATCGAGGCGGCGCTGAAGGACACCGGCAGGCCCATCGCCTACGGCGGCGGCACCACCCCCCGCATCCAGCTCGACGAGGCCGCTCTCGGCTCCGCGGCCCGCCCCGGCCCGCACCAGCTCTTCCAGACCCGCACCCGCGTCCTCGGCAACGTCCAGATCAGCGCGAACTCGACGATGACCGTCCCCGTCGCGGGCGTCGCCGGGCTCCCCGCGGACGGCATCGCCGCCGTCGCGGTCAACATCGCCGCCAAGGGCGACTTCTTCAACACCGGCTCGCTGGCCGTCTATCCGTCCGACGAGCAGGAACCGAAGGGTGACGTGCTCTTCTACGACGCCACCCGCTACGCCTCGACCATGGTCGTGGCGAAGGTCGGCGAGGACGGCGCGCTCAAGCTGGAGAACCGCAGCGGCCAGGCCGTCCGCGTCTACCTCGACGTGCACGGCTACACCCTCGACCACGCCGCGTCCGACGTCGGCGGCACCTACCACCCGGTGGCGCCGTCGCGGATCGCCGACCGGGTGCCGGTCCCGGCGCTGGGGAATCTCGAGCTGACGACGCCCGGCCTGCCCTCCCCGCAGAGCGTCGCCCTGACGGTGCTGGTGAAGAGCGCCTCCACCGGCACGATCCGGGTCTATCCCGCAGGGGACGCCTTCCCGGCCGACGCCAACGTGGACTACCCCGCCAACACCCCCGTGCAGTTCTTCACCATCGTCAGGCCCGGCGCCGAAGGGAAGATCAATCTGCACAATCTGGGCGGCGGCGCGGCCGAGGTCTCGGTCGAGGTGAGCGGCTACTACACCGCCGCCGAACGCGCCTCCCTCGTCAAGGCGATCGCCCCGGTCCGGGTCGGCGACGGCGTGACGGTCGCCGCCGGCGGCACGTACGTGCTGCGTCCCTCCGGCGGCGACGTCCCCTCGGCGGGTGTCACGGCCGTCGGCGTCGCGGTCACCGCCACCGGGACGGCGAACGGCACGGTCGAGGTCGTCCCCTCCGGCAGCGCCACCGGCGTGCGGACGGTCGCGTACACGGCGGGCAGGAACACGGTCGGCTTCGCCACGGCCGCGCTCCGCCCGGACGGCACGGTCGTGCTGAGGAACACCGGCACCTCCGCGGCCAAGATCTCGGTGGACGTCTACGCCTACTTCGGCACCAGGTGATCCCCTCCCAAGCTCTGCCGTTCCGCAACCCCCTGGAGCCCGTCATGAACAGATCCACGATCAGAGCGCTCGGCATCGGCGCGGCCGCCGTGCTGTTCACGGCCGGGCTGACCGTTCCGGCGGGCGCGGCCGCTCCTGCTGACACCCCGCCGCCGCAGGAACCTTCCTCGTCGGTGGCCCCGGCCGAGCGGGACCGCGTGCTGGCCGCGGACTGGCGTACCTCGCCGGACCTCGCCTGGACCACCGAGGGCGACGCGACCGGCTTCCACCTGCTGACGGCCGAGGAACGCACCGGCTACACCTGGCGCACACTGGCGACGCTGAGCGAGCCCGGCTTCGAGACCGACCGCTGGATCGGCAACGTCTGCTTCACCGCCTCCGGCAAGAAGGCGGTGGCCGTGTACGCGCCGCGTGCCTTCACCAACCAGGCGGACCTGTTCGACCGCGGGGCCTTCACCGCGCTCATCGACGTGCCCACCGGGAAGGTCACCAAGCTGCCGATCCACTCCTCCCTCGCCTACTTCAACCCCGGCTGCGGCCGGGGAGAGCGCAGCGTGATCACGCAGGCCAGGGGAGGGGACCAGCCGGGCGGCCCACCGGCGCGCACCCGGCTGTCCGTGCTCGACGCGGCCTCAGGACGGCTGGCCGCGCCCGTCGAGCAGGCCGGGCAGATCACGTCCGCCATCCCCGTGAACGGCGGCATCGTGGCCGCCGCCGGCAGCAGCCTGCGGTTGCTTCCCGCGCGCGGGAAGCCGCGCGACCTCGCCAGGGCGGCGTCGGTGCCGTTCAGGCTGGCCGCCGACGCCGGCGGCGGCGTGGTGTTCATGGAACACCAGGGAGACGTCGCCCGCGTGCGCCGCGTGCCCGTCGCCGGGGGCGAGGCGGCGGAACTGGCCTCGGGGCCGCTCACCGAGGTCGACGTGAGCGCGGGCACGGGCGGGAAGGTGTTCCTCACCGGGAGCCTCACGACCGCGCGGCCGCTGCCCGCCCCGGTGACCCGCGTGGACGTCCCCGCCACGGCCAGGCTCTCCTCGCACGGGCGGCTGGCCGTCCTGCCGCAGAAGCGGCCCTCGATGGGGTCGGGCCGGGAGCCGTCCGCGGAATGGGTGCGGTCGATGACGTCGCAGCGCCCCGACGAGCCCCAGGTCGTCCACCTGAAGACCAAGATCACGACCACCGGCGGGGAGACCGGCTTCACGGTGCGGACCTCGGACGGCGTGCCCGGCACCGACGCCGCCGCCGACACCGGTCCCGTGGCGGTGACGGCCGCCACGTCGATGACCGGCACCGTCGACACCGGCGCCTACTGTTCCGTGCCGCGCAACGATCCGTACACGCAGGTGTACCAGCCGACGCCGCGCCAGGTGGAGTGGGCGGCGGACCAGGCGGTGGTCGGCAACCTGACGATGCTGCGCCCGACCGGATGGAAGCAGTCGGGCCTGACACAGTGGCGGCCGCAGGGCGAGTTCCCGCCGCTCTCCCTGGCGGGCGGCGGCCGGGTCCCGGTACAGGTGTTCCTCGGCATCATGTCGCAGGAGACGAACCTCTGGCAGGCCACGGGCCACGTGCTGCCGGGAAGCACCGGCAACCCGCTGATCGGCAACTACTACGGCCGTGAGCTCTACAACGACGACCCCTCCGACGACTGGGTGATCAACTGGGACAAGAGCGACTGCGGGTACGGCATCACCCAGATCACCGACGGCATGCGCAAACAGGGCCACGAGCGTCCCTGCAAGCCGGACGAGAACTTCTGCGAGGTCGCGCTGCCCGCCTGGCAGCAGCGGGAGATCGCCGTCGACTACGCCACGAACATGGCCGTCGGCCTGCGCATCCTGCAGGACAAGTGGAACCAGACGCGCAACGCCGGCCTGATCCACAGCAACGGAGACTCGGCGTGGCTGGAGAACTGGATCTTCGCCATCTGGGCCTACAACTCGGGCTTCCACCCCGACCAGCACGACGGCTCGCCGTGGGGGGTGGGCTGGGCCAACAACCCCGCCAACCCCGTCTACCCGGCCAACCGCCACTTCTTCAACAGCAACCCGCACGACCCCGCGGAGCCGCAGCTGTGGCCGTACGAGGAGAAGGTCATCGGCTTCGCCGCCTACTCCATCTCCACGCCTGACGGCCCCGGTTTCCGTCCCGCCTGGTGGGTCAGCATCGATGACCGCAACGCCGCCAAGCCTCTCGTCTCGTCCTTCTGCGAGCCGGGCAAGAACGACTGCGACCTGGGCGACGCGGCCGCGCCGTGCAAGCACAAGGACGCCTCCGGCCAGTACGACCTGAAGTGCTGGTGGCACACCCCGACGTGGTATCGGATGTGCGGCAGCGGCGTGTGCGGCCACGAGCTGCTGCGATTCGACACCTCCTATCCCGAGCAACCCGACGGCACCCACTACGCGCCCAACTGCTCGCTCAGCGGCATCCCGTCCAACGCCTACGTCGTGGACGACGTGCCGTCCTCGGTCCCGATCGTGCGCTCGGGCTGCAGCAGGACCTGGGGCAACTACGGCTCGTTCACGCTGTACTTCAACGAGACCGAGCCGGCGCCGTACGTCTCCAGAGTCGACTTCCACCAGCTCGGCGGCGGCTTCGGCGACCACTTCTGGTTCACCCACACGAGGGACGCCACCAACGCCGGCCAGCTCAAGTTCGGCGTCACCGGCATCTGGCGACCGCCGAGCTCCATGACCGGGTGGACGCGCATCAAGGTGCACATCCCGGAGATCGGCGCGCACACCCAGCTCGCCGACTACGTCATCGATCCGGGCGGCAACGCCCCCACCCAGCACCGGGTCGTGGGCCAGTACTGGCAGAAGAACACCTGGGTCGACCTCGGCGTGTTCCACCTCAACTCGGGCGCCGGCGTGTCGCTCAGCAACCTGACCAGGCGCGAGGAGGGCCGCAACTGGGACTGGGACATCGCCTTCGACGCCATGGCCTTCATCCCGACGAGCAAGCCCAAGGTCGACTATGTGGGCCTCGGCGACTCCTACTCGGCCGGGCAGGGCAACGAGCCGTACGACGAGATAAGCAACTTCACCCTCGGCACCCGCGGCTCGACCTGCCACCGGTCCAAGGCCGACGCCTACGCGCGGATGATCAAATGGCCCGGCTCGTCCGCCACCATCGAGAGCGAGGCGCGCACCGGCAACGGCACCACCGGCTTCGCCCTGCTGGCCTGCTCGGGCGCCCAGACCAAGCACGTCGCGGGCGACGCGTACGCCAACGGCGAGCCGCCGCAGATCGACCAGGGTTACCTGGACGCCGACACCGATCTGGTGACCCTGACGATCGGCGGCAACGACGCCGGCTTCTCCGACGTCATCAGCCGCTGCACCGTCGGCCTCAACTGCCGCGACGACAGCACCGAACGGGCCATCGCGGCGCTCGACGGCCCGCTCACCGACACCTTCACCAAGATCCACCAGAAGGCGCCGAACGCCCGCGTCATCGTCCTGGGCTACCCGCACCTGTTCAACGTGCAGAACGAGGCGCCGCTGACCTGCATCAGCTCGCTCCGCATCGGCCAGCTCGACGCCCTGTGGCTCAACGACATGACCGACAGGATGAACGCCGTCAGCACGGCCGTCATCACCCGCCTGCGCCAGCAGGGGGTCGACATCTCCTTCATCGACCCGGTGCCGGCCTTCACCGGCCACGCGATCTGCGACGACGACCCGTACGTGCGGGCGATCGACATCACCACCGACGGAGCCTCCTACCACCCCAACCCCGCGGGCCAGCGAGCGTACGCCGCGCTGGTGCAGTCCGTACTGAACAGCTGACCGGAAGGGGGTCCCAGTAGCAATGGAGCAGAATCCAACGAACCCGCCTCTGACCTGCAGTGACGTGGTGTTCTACGCCGAGGTGGAAGGACTTCTTCGTGGTTGTTGGTGCTGACGGCTGATCCGCGGGTGAGCGAGGTTGGAGCCCTTTGTGGAAGGCGGCGTACTCGGCGCGGGCCTGTTCGACAGCGTCGGGGTGGCGCTGGGCCTTCTCGTGTTCTGCGAGGGCGCGGTAGATGCTGGCGAGGGAGGGGTTGTGACCTTTGCGCTTGCCGGTGGGGATGATCAGGTCCTTGCGGATCTTTTCGACGGGTTCGCCGGCCGCGCGGCGCCGTAGGACGGTGTGGATCATGTCGTCGGTGATGACGGTGGGACGGCCGCCGTGGTTGCCCTTGCGGGCCGGCGTCCAGTCCTTCCAGCGTCGCCTCGCGGATCGCTTCTCGCTCGGTCTCGGCCATGGCGGCGAAGAACGCGAAGAGCGTGCGGCCGGGCCCGGCCGGGTCGTAGATTCCGGCGAGGGGGCCGGCGAGCATTTCCAGGACCAGGCCGTGCGCGGTGAGGTGGTCGGCCAGAGCGGTGAGCTCGCCGGCGTCTCGGCCGAGCCGCTTCATCTCGTACACGGTGAGGATGACGCGGCAGTGCGGAGCATGGGCCTTGATCTGCCGGGCGGTGGCCAGGGCCTTCTCGAACGCGGGGCGGACTTTGAGGCGGGTGGAGACCTTCTCGCTGAAGATCTTGTCGCGGCCGATGCCGTGCGCGGTCAGGGCGTCCAGTTGGGACTGGAGCTCCTGGGTCAGGGAGGAGCAGCGCGCGTAGCCGATGCGGATGTCGGCCGAGGACCGGTCGGGGTCGATGGGGGCGGGCGGCGGTGTGCCGGGCCGCCACGGCTGGCCTGGTCTGCGGTCGGCGGGAGTTTGAACGCGCAGCCGTTTGGCCAGCCGTGGAACCTTGGCGAAGCGGCCGGTGTGGTAGGTGCCGGCGACGGCGCCGGACCGTGACCGGCAGGGCGATCCGGGCTGGACGTCGCATCGCGGACAGGGGTGATGTTCAACCTCATCGGCGTCGCGGGTGACGTCGTCGGCAGTACCGGAATCGGCGGCGGATACGGCGCTCATTCGGGGCTGGGGAACGTCGACCATGCCAGGCCCCAGATTCGGCCCCGGCTGGGGAAAGAGGCGACGACGACCCGCACGAGCGGCCAGGAGGCCGAGTTGACGAAGATCGTGGGACGCTAATACCCTTTTACTATTCCAATAGGAAAAGGGTATTGTGGTGATCAAGCTTCGCCTCGACCCGAGCTCTGGAGTGACGACCTACCTGCAGCTGGTGCATCAGGTCAAACACGCCTTGCGGCTCGGTGTGCTCATGCCAGGTGATCGGCTGCCGACGATCAAAGAGGTCGTCAGCGACCTCGCGATCAATCCGAACACCGTGGCCAAGGCCTACCGCGAACTGGAACACGAGGGCCTCGTCGTGGGCCGGCCCGGGTTGGGCACGTTTGTGCAGCGGTCCCTGGGCGGCGGATCCACGGTCGATCACACCCGGTTCCGCCGCGACCTCGCCCGGTGGGTGCGCGGCTGCCGTGAAGCGGGGCTCGACCAAGGAGACATGGAGGCGCTGTTCGCCTCGGTGCTCGCTGACTTCCCCCAGGAGGGGATCGCATGACGGCGGATCGGACAGTGGGGATGTTCGGCGGCGGATCCGGTGAGCTCACCGCCCCCGCACAGAGCCCGACGGCTCTGGAAGCCGTGAGGCTCGCCAAGCGGTATCGGGGCACGTGGGCGTTACGCGACTGCACGATGTCCGTCCCCGCCGGCCGGGTCATCGCGCTCGTCGGACCGAACGGCGCGGGCAAATCCACGTTCCTGCACCTGGTCGCCGGGCTGATCGCCCCCACCCGCGGCAGCGTGCGGGTCTTCGGAGAACCGGTCGGCCAGCGGGCAGCCGCCCTCGCACGGGTGGCGTTCCTGGCCCAGGACAAACCCCTCTACGACGGCTTCACCGTCGCTGAGATGCTCCGCTTCGGACACCATCTCAATCCGCGGTGGGACGACGCCCTCGCCCGGCAACGGCTGGCGGAGCTGGACATCCCGCTGAACCGCAAGGTCGGCAAGCTTTCCGGAGGTCAGCAGGCGCAGGTCGCGCTGACCATCGCCGTGGCCAAGCGGCCGGAGCTGCTGGTCATGGACGAGCCGCTGGCCAACCTCGACCCGGTGGCCAGGCACGACGTCATGCGCTCCCTGATGGCGGCGGTGGCCGAGACGCAGATGACCGTCGTGCTGTCCTCCCATGTGGTGTCGGACCTGACCAACGCCTGCGACTGGCTGGTGGTGCTCAACCGCGGCCAGGTCCAGATCAGCGGCGAGGTCGACGAGTTGCTCGCCACCCACCGGATGCTGTCCGGTCCGGCCGAACTGGCCGACGGGGTGGCGGCCCGGATGCCGGTGATCAGCGACAGCCGCAGCGGACGGCAGGCCGACCTGCTGGTCCGCACCGGCCCGGGAACGCCGTTGCACGACCCGCGATGGAGTGCGTCCGGTGTGAGCCTGGAGGAGCTGGTGCTGGCCTACCTGCGCCGCCCCGACACCACGTCCCTGCCTCGTCCGACCTTGACCATTTCCGACCACTAGGGAGACCTGGAAGTGTTGTGGCTTACCTGGCGGCAGCATCGCATGCAGGTGCTCGTCACCACGGCGCTGCTGGCCGTCCTCGGCGCGGTTCTGCTCATCAGCGGTCTGGGCACGGCCGACTTCGCCGCCCAGAACGCTCCGGCGGCCGACTGCGTGGCGGACACGCCCGCGTGCAGCGCTTACCGCGTGGAGATGAACGAGCGCATGTACTCGGTGGGTGAACTCCTCGGATGGCTTCCGCTGCTGGCCCCGGCGATGATCGGCGCCTTCTGGGGTGCTCCGCTGCTGGCCCGGGAGTTCGAGCAGGGCACGCACCAGCTGACCTGGACCCAGTCGGTGACGCGGCGGCGCTGGTTGGCGGCCAAAATCGTCGGGCTCGGTGCCGCGGTCACGCTCGGCGGGCTGGCGCTGGCCGGCATCGTGGAACCGTGGCTGGCAGCCTTCGACGTCCCTCCCTACAACGTCGACCGCTTCGACTTGACATGGTTCCGTCTCGTCGGCATCATGCCGGCGGCGTGGTGGCTGGCCGCGTTCGTGCTCGGCGTGGGCACGGGCGCGCTGTTCCGGCGGACCCTGCCGGCGATGGCGGTGACCCTGGCGGTGTGCGCGTTGGCATTCTTCGGACTCCTCAGGGCGCCGTCCTCCTACGCGCCGCCGGAACGAGCCGTGCAGGCCGAGGTCATCGACGAACTCGAACCGGAAGGCTCCCTGCACGTGACGAGCTACTGGATCGACGGAAGCGGCGCGAAGTACACCGCTCAGGACAGAGATCTCGCGCTCGCCGGCCCCTGCGGGACGGATGCGACGACCAAGAAGTATGCCAAGTGCTCCTTCAGCCACGGCTTTCGACAGGTGGCCGAATTTCACCCCGAGGACAGGTTCTGGTGGTTCCAATGGACCGAGGCGGGAATCCTGCTCATCCCCGCTCTCGCGTTGGGTGGCGTCGCCGTCCGGCGCACCCTTCGGCCCCGCATCTGAAACCGACTATCGCCTCATCACGGTGACGGGACGGCCTGGCGCATGACCTTCACCGCCTTCTGCAAGGCGTCCAGTAGAGGGCAAGCCGTGGATCATGCAGGACCGAGAGCAACGAATTCTGCGTGACGTAGGTCCGGGGTCGAGGAACGAGAGGACGGCCAACGACAGCAGTTCGTCGGGGACGTCGCGGCCTGGGTGCGGAGCTCACCGATCGCCTTGCCGTAGTACTCGGTAGTCCAGGTGATCACGGCGTTGGTGAGGAGGGTGAGGCACCAGGCCTGCTCGGTCTGGTCCTGGAAGTGGGGCCGGACGAGGGTGCCCTGCTGGGCGTAGTGCAGGTCGCGGCGCAGGGCGTGCAGGCTCTCGCCCTTGTTGAGCTGGCGGGAAATCTTGCGGCGGTAGACCGGGGCGGACAGGTAGCGGGCAGCGTGGATGGTCCGCCGCATCCGACCCCACTCCTTCAACGCCGCCGCCAGGGTGTTCTGCCGGGAGGCCGCTGACCACTTCCCGACGATCAGGGAGGCGGTCGCCTCCCCGAACTTGAGCGATCGGGCCATCCGCAGTAGGTCCGGATAGCACTCCATGATCAGGTCCTCGTTCCACCGATCGGCCGGCAGCGGCCCCGCGTGCGGGTAGCGGGCGTTCCGGTCTCGTCGCCGAGCCCCGTCCACTCTCCGCGGAAATAGCGCAGCACCGCCAGGGAGGAACGGATGAGGTACTCCAGCCGCCGGCTGCTGTCGATCTTCAGCCCACCGCGCAGCGCGGCGTCCAGCAGGCGGCGGCTCACCTCGTAATGACCCGCGTAACAGGCCGTCCGTGCAGCACCTGACGCCGCGGCAGCGCGATGCTCTCGTACACCGCCTGCAGGGCCAGCATGTGCCGGAACCCCACACCCGCCGTGCGCGCCGAGCCGTCGGAAGCGCCGCGCGGGAGCGCGGTGTGCTCGCTCAGCAGCCCTGAGCGCAGTGCCTCCTCCAGCCAGGCCAGCGCGTCGGCGCGTTCCAGGCCGCAGATCGCGACCAGCACCGGCACGGGCACCGGCACCTGCAGCACCGCCGCCGCCTCCACCACGGCCCGCGCTCCGGCGGGCAGCCGCCCGACCCGCTCCAGCTCCGCGCTCCGGCCCACCAGCCCGATGTGACTCTTCATGTTCGAGCGCCATTCAAGCGGCTGTCAGCCCTTTTGTCACGGGTTGGATTGCGGGAATCGGTCACGCCCAATTCCCGCGCAGGTGGGGGCGAAGAGGCCGGATCACGCGTCGAGACGCCTGCCGTTCAGATCCTTGTCGAGCGAGGCCTCCCGGCACGCGACTCTCCAGCGAGACGCCGCTGTGGCAGCGGCTCCAGGGCGGAGGTTACGAACACCTCCGCCACTGAACCCAAATGCCCCGTTCACGAGCCCTCGTCAGGAGACCGTCACCGGCGTGTCCCGCAGGGTGACGCTGGCGTGGCTCTCCTGGAAGCTCTGGTCCGAAACGAGGGTCAGCCGGGCCGTGGACCGGAATTCCGGCAGCGTGGTGGAACCGCAGGAGACCATCGTGGTTCTGAGCTTGGCGACGGTCAGGGCGAGCCCTTCGCCGAGGTCACCGGCGTAGGGGACGTAACCGTCCACGCCTTCCTCGAAGACCAGCCCCTGGCCTCCCTGGCCGTAGCGCTGCCAGTTGCGGGCCCGGTTCGCGCCCTCACCCCAGTACTCCTTCACGAAGCCGTCACGGGTGGGCAGCTTCGCGCCGGCCGCCTGGTCGAAGCGTGCGAAGTAACGCCCCATCATGACGAAGTCGGCCCCCATCGCCAGCGCCAGGGCCACGTGGTAGTCGTGCACCAGCCCGCCGTCGGAGCAGATCGGCACGTACTCGCCGGTGCGTTCGCGGAAGGCGTCCCGGGCCGCCGCGACGTCCAGCACGGCGCTGGCCTGGCCGCGGCCGATGCCCTTCTGGTCACGGGTGATGCAGATGGAGCCGCCGCCCACGCCGACCTTGACGAAGTCCGCTCCCGCCTCGGCGAGAAAGGTGAACGCCTCGCCGTCGACCACGTTGCCGCCGCCGACCGGGACCTCCGGATAGTGCTTCTTCACCCAGGACAGAGCCTGCGCCTGCCAGTCGCTGTAGCCGTCGGAGGAGTCGAAGCACAACGCGTCCACGCCCGCCTCCAGCAGGGCCGGGACGCGCTCTCGATAGTCGTGGGTGTTGATGCCCGCGCCCACACGCAGTCGCTTGGCGGCGTCCACGAGCTGGTTCGGGAAACGCTTGTTGTCCGCGTAGTCGGAACGGAACACCAGATGCTGCAGGTGACCCTCGGCGTCCAGCACCGGGAGGCAGTCCAGCCGTTCGTCCCACAGCCGCGCGTTGGCCTCCGAGAGCGTGATGTCGGGCCCGGCATGGGCCAGGTCGGCGATGGAGGTCATCCGGCCGCTGACCGGTCCGTCCAGATCATGACGCTGGGGATGGAAGTCCCGGGAGGTCACCAGGCCGAGCAGCCGGCCGGTGGCGGTCCCGTCGTGGGTGACCGCTGCGGTGCTGTGACCGGTGTGGCGCATGACGTCGACCAGGACGCTCAGGCTGTTGTCGGGGCGGACGTTGGTGTCGCTGGTGACGAACCCGGCCTTGAAGTTCTTCACCTTGCGGACCGCCGCGGCCTGGTCCGCGATGGGCTGGTTGTGGTGCAGGAAGCTGAGACCACCGTCGCGCGCGAGCGCGATCGCGAGATCGGGTGTGCCGACGGCCTGCATGATCGCGGACGTGAACGGGGACTGCAGCTCGATCGCCGACGCCTCGCCCACGACGTGTCGCGCCAAGGGCGTGCGCAGGTCAACCGTCGCGGCCGAGCAGTCGGTGCGCGTGCGGTTGGGCAAGAGCAGAAACTCGTTGAACGTCCGTGAGACCTCGGCGATGATCTGTGCCACTCGTTCCTCCTGACCCGCCGGCCGGGGCCCGGCTGCCCCGCCGTGAGGATCGCCCCCGCATCCGAGGCCCTGGGCAGGCAGAGATCAGCCCGGGCGGCCGTGGAGGCGCCACCATCGAACGGGGTGCGGTCGTGACCAGGCACCTTATCGATGAACTCGGCCGCCGCACCAATCGTGGCCGTCACCCCGGAGGACTTGCGCAGAACCCGGCGGGCGGCACGGGACGAGGGCGGGCATGGGTGCCTCAGGGGGTGCTGAATTCGGCTGTCATGCGGTGGTTGATGGCCTGGTCGGTGGTGGCGTCGTCACGCGAGTGCATCGCGTTGGCGGTGACGGTGAGGTCGCGGCGGTATTCAGATGAATACAAAGAGTCACTGTTCGGATAGGGTGCGCGCCGTCCGCCTGAGGCGACAGGGCGGAGCCTCTTGTCTTCCTCTACCAATTACAGATAGTTATTTGACAACTACTTTTAGTGAGGATGGCAAGTTGAACCCCACACCGCGTCTCCGACGCCGCCTCGCCTCCCGAGCCAAGGCCATGGCGACGGCCACCATCACCGGAGCCCTCCTGCTCCCTCTGCTCGCCGCGACCTCCCCGGCGCAGGCCGATGCCCACACCCCCGCACACAGAACCGTCCACCAGGCCGCCGGCACCCCATGCGTCCGGCACGGCCAGGCCAACTACCCCGTCGAGTACTACTGGAAGAACGCGCTCGGCTGGCGGCTGGGCAGCGGCACCATCTCGGTCACCACCTCGCCCAGCCTGTGGGGCGGTCAGATCGCGCCGGGCAGCACGTTCACCCTCACCCTGCGGCACCAGACGGCGCAGTGGCCGCTGGTGGTCAGCTCCTACACCACCACCTGGGACGTGTCATCCCTGGTGGCCAACGCCACCGTCGTCGGGCCGGTGCAGAACGGATCCCTCGGCGGCAACACCCTGACCGTCCGGTCGCCGGGCGGCAAGACCGACCCCGGGCCGACGGTCATCACCTTCCGGGTCAACCCCGGAACCGTCGGGCGCAGCATGACCATCCGGCCGAGCGGCATCAGCAGCGTCATCGCGCTCCCGGGCCAGCTCGGCAACAACGCCGCGGCCCCGCCCATCCAGATCGTCAGCGGGAACTCCATCTCGCCCACCAACGCCGCCGACGACACCGCCTCCACCACCGACAACACGCCCGTCACCGTGCCCGTCCTGGCCAACGACACCGGCACATCACCGACGATCAGCGCCGTCACCCAGCCCGCCTACGGCAAGGTGACCATCTCGGGCGACAGAGTGATCTACACCCCGGACAAGGACCGCGCCGGCACCGACAGCTTCACGTACACCATCGAGACCGCCTGCGGCACCAGCACCGCCACGGTCACCGTCACCGTCGAGTGCACCCGCGAGCCCATCAACCTGGTCAACGGCAGCTTCGAGACGCCCGCCGTCGCCCGCTACGACTGGAACATCCCCGACGCCTCCACCAACCCCGCCGTCGGCTGGCGCACCACCGCCTCCGACCGCAAGCTGGAGTTCTGGAACAGCGCCAGCGGCGTCCCTGCCGCCGACGGCCAGCAGTTCGCCGAACTGAACGCCAACGAGGTCTCCACGCTCTACCAGGACGTCCCCACCGTCCCCGGCACCGTGATGACCTGGTCGCTCTACCACCGGGGCCGCCTGGGCACGGACGTGATGCGGGTGCTCATCGGCACTCCAGGCGCCCCCACCCCCCAGAACCCGGACGGGGCCGGCTCTCCTGACATCTCCGACGGCAACACCGCCTGGGGCCACTACACCGGCACCTACGTCGTCCCCGCCGGACAGACCGTCACCCGCTTCGCCTTCGAGTCGGTCTCGGCGGCAGGCGGAAGGTCGACATTCGGCAACTTCCTCGACGGTGTGGTCTTCCAGACGCCGTCCTGCCTGCCCATGACCGGCAACGCCGCATCCAGGAACGCCGCCAGGGCGCACCGTCGGTAAGGCGTGAGCCGTAGCGGAAGAAGCCGCACACGGAGGGGGCGGGGCCATGGGCCCCGCCCCCTTTGGCTTGGATCCGCGCCCGCCGGCCATGCGGCTCTCACCGTGCAGCTAGTGCAGCGCCCTGACCAGCTTCAACTACGTTCAGTACGTAGTCGGCTACGCAAAGCACTTCCCCCTCTGCCGTAATCAGCACCGGCCGTCGAACCCGTCAAGCACCCCAACCGCACCGCGACCCGACGCCCCCGCCCGCCTACCACGCGAGGCCATTCGCTCGTGCACGCCGACAAGCCATCCCGGGCCGCCCGTCTGTGGTCCGCTCTGCGCCCTCGCACCCGCGGCAGCCCACTGCGCGGACCCCGGACGGCACCCACGAACGCCGGCCGGCTCCCCACCACCTCGACGGAAGGACACCTTGTGGCCGTTCCCCAAAACCCCCTGCCCGGCGGTTGCGGACAACGCATCGCCCTGGTCAACGGCAGCTTCGAAGCACCCGTCGTCACCAACTACGAGATACGGCCCGACGCCTCCCACAACGACCCCCGCGCGGTGCCCGGCTGGCGCACCACCGCCTCCGACGGCCAGATCGAACTCTGGCACACCGGCTTCCTGAACGTCCCGTCCGACGACGGCCAGCAGTTCGCCGAGCTCAACGCCAACATGGTCTCCACCCTGTACCAGGACCTCGCCACCGCGCCCGGCACCAAGCTTTACTGGAAACTCTCACACCGCGGCCGCCAGGGCGCCGACACCATGGCCCTGCAGATCGGCCCCCCGAACGCCCCGGTGGAACAGGCGCGCATGACCGACGGCAACACCGCCTGGGGGCACTACACCGGCGAATACGTCGTCCCAGCCGGCCAGACCGTCACCAGGTTCGCCTTCAGGTCCATCTCCGCGGCCGGGGGCAACCCGGCGATCGGCAACTTCCTGGACGGCATCATCTTCGGCACCGCCCCCTGCGTCGTGCTCACCAAGGCCGCGATCCCCGAGGGCGAGGTCGAGGTCGGCGACGTCATCACCTACCGGGTGAACGCCAGGAACGAGGGCGGCGCCCCGGCCGACAACCTCGTCCTGACCGACGACATCCCGGCCGGCACCAGCTACGTCCCCGGCTCCCTGCACGTCATCGACGGCCCCGACAGCGGCGGCAGGAGCGACGCGGCCGGTGACGACCAGGCGTACGTCGACGCCGGCGCCGGCCGTGTCGTCTTCCACCTGGGCCAGGGCGCCACCGCCCAGCAGGGCGGCAGCCTGGCCTCGACCGCGGACGCGCCCAACGGAACCACGGTGGAGTTCCGTGTCCGCGTCGAACGTGCCGGCGCCGGCCGCGAGATCGAGAACCAGGCCGGTGCCACCTACGACAACACCCTCGGCAACGCGCCCGACCACCTCACCTCCTCCTCCAACGCCACCACCACGCCGGTGAAGCGCGTGGTCGAACTCGCCGTCGTCAAGGCCGCCGACCGTGCCACGGCCGCCGTCGGCGAGGCGGTCACCTACCACGTGGCCGTCACCAACAACGGGCCCAACGACGCCACCGGCGTCACGGTCGTCGACCAGCTCCCCGAGGGGCTGACCTTCATCTCCGCCACTCCCACGGCCGGCAGCTACGACCCGGCCACCGGCCTGTGGGACGTCGGCGCGATGGATCTCGGCACCACCCACACCCTCACCCTCCTGGCCAAGGTCACCCAGCCCGGCCCGCTGACCAACACCGCCACCGCCACCGCCAACGAGACCGACGGCCCCGTCACCGACGAGGTCGTCGTCTGCGCCCGCCCAGCGGCTCCCTGCCCGCCCCAGGGCTGCGGGGGCGGCTGCGGCGGCTGCTGCTGAGGCGCCTCGGCCGGACATCTACAAGAAGCAACGGAATGTCGAAGACCTCGTGACCGGCGAAGCGGTGACGAGGCGGCATGACCTCACCGGCAGGCAGGCGCGGCGTCGGAGCCGCACCTGCCTGCCGCACGTCAGCCTCGCGCAGTGAAGCAGGCGGCAGCCGATCACCGGGACCGCCTGAGCTCCGGGCGTGGTGTGTCGGCGAGTCTCGACCCCGGGTGCGCTCTCGGGGCTGCGGCAAGGCGGACGTCGAAGTGACCGTCAAGCGATCCGGTACGCGGCGGCACCGTTGTGCAGGAATCGGGCGCGGCCGTGCCGGTCGGAGCCGACGAGGGACAGGACCTGGTGGCCATTGGACTTCGGTTCCGCGGTGATGACCGAGTTGTCGTTGAGGCGGACGACCTCGACGCGATTCTCGGCCCCACCGAGGAAGGATTCGGCGATTTCATTGCGGGGGCGGTAGGTGAGGAACGCGCGGTCGTGCTCGCTGGTGAGGGTGATGTCGTACAGGGTGGAGCGGTAGGTGCCGCACATGCGGTCCACGTCGATTCCGGTCGGGTTCAAGGGCGGCACAGGCAGGGGTGCCGTCTCGACGCCGGCAAGGTCCCTGAGCGCCGCATCGAAGATCTCGTAGGCCAGTGGCTCACCGCCCGTGCTGTTGGTCAGCACGGCCACCGCCACACCCGCCGATGGAACGACCTCTCCGCCGGTCCTGACATGGCCGACCGCGGCACGGTGCAGGATCGCCTCGTAGGGGTCGGCAGCGGCGGTGCGCAGGCCCAGTGGTGTCACCAGGCGGTCACGGAGCACGTCGTGGAAGGGCTTGTCGCGCAACACCTCCACCAGCCTGCCGAGCACCACGTACCCGCTGTTGGAGTAGGAGAAGACGGTGTCGGGCGGGAGGAGCTGGTCCGCCTCGGCGAGGGTGGCGACGAACTTCTCGATCGCGTCGTCGTTGCGGCCGGTGTCGGTGAAGTGGTTGCCGTCGATACCACCGGTGTGGGTGAGCAGGTGGCGGGCGGTCAGGGACGCGGTGGCCCCTGGGTCGCTCAGCCGGAAGCCGGGCAGGTAGTCGCGAACGGGACGGTCGAGATCCAGCACGCCGTCGTCGACCAGTTGCTGGATCAGCGTTGCCGTCCAGATCTTGGTGATCGAGCCGATCTTGAACACCGAGTCGGTCGTGGCCTCGACCTGGGTGCGAAGACCCAACACGCCCGCAGCCTCGTCCCGGATCTCTCCGTTGGCCAGCACGCGACCTGTGCGCCCGGTACGTCGTACTTCGCGCAAGCTCGCCAAGATCCCATCCCATCCCGTCAGGCTGGTGGCAAGCCACTTCTCGCTCTCTGCCCTCGGGCGACGAAGCGATGGCCGCGCCTTCCTGCCGGAAGTGCCTTGGTGCTTTCACGGACCGTCGCCGAGCCTCTCGCCGTTGTCCACCTGAGGGCTCAGCGGCGCTGGGCTGCTGGTGTTCGGCGGCCGGGCAGCCTGCCGAGCTGCACCGCCCGTCATGTCCCCGTCCACCACGCCCACGTCGAGGGCGCGTGACAAGGAGGATCCGGCCGGCTCGGGCAGGAGCAGCACGTCGCCGCGCACCGGCTCCCGTCCGGCCAGCTCCTCGATGGCGTCGAAGTTGGCGTGGCCGTCGGGGGACCAGATGGGGGGCTGAACCAGGAGGACGTTCACCCCTCCACTGTGGCTCATCCATGCGAACGACGGTCATGTCCTGCGGGCCCCGGCAGGGGCCTGGGCGGTCAGGTTGTAGGGGCCCGTGGTGCAGCCGGTGATGCGCCAGCCGCCCGGTGCCCGTTGGGCGGCGACGTCCTTGAGTCCGGTGCCACGGACGGCCGGCCGGGTGTCGCCCGGGAACCAGACGTCGAGGCCGCACCCGTTGCCTTCGCCCCGGGCCGTGAGGCTCGCCCGGTCCGACGTCAGGCCGGTTAGACGGCCGGGGGCGGAGCGGGGGTAGGGGCGCGAGAGCTCGGTGACGTATTCGGCGGGCGGGGGCAGGTCCTTCCCGGTGAGACAGTCCTCGATCATGAGGTTGCCGCCGGTCCTGGAGTCGGCTTCGGCGTGGGCGTCGCCGCAGGACTGCTTCCAGACCCAGAACGCGCCACCGATGCGGTGCCGATCCTCCTGGTCGGTGTATCTCGTGATCGGGGCCGAGGCGGGGTCGCCGAACCAGCCCCACTCTCCCGACCAGAGCCCGGCGCCGTAGTACTCCGCCGCGCGGCTCGCCAGGTCGAAGCCGCGCTCGATGCTCGTGACGGTGACGCCGGTGCCCTGGTCGATGGTGATCGACTCGTTGTAGAGGTGGGGAGCGAAGACGAGCAGCCGGTCGTCGGTGAAGTCCTTGGGCACCGAGACCTCGAAGCCGAGACCCGACCAGAGCACGGACGGCTCGAAGAAGACCAGGTGCGGAAAGCCGCGCCTCTCGCCCGCCCTGATGGCCTTGATCGCCCGGTCGTAGTAGCGGCCGAGCAGGACGCCGGAGGTGATCGGCGGGGCCTCGCCGAAGCCCGGCTCGTTCAGCAGGTCGTATCCGGCGACCATCGGCTCGTTCGCGAACCGCTCCGCCAGCATGCCCCAGGCGGCGACCAGGCGGGTCTGGATGCCGTCCCTGTCCTGGTAGAAGTTGGTGAAGGCGCGGGCGACGGCCGGTGAGATGTCGCGTCCGGTGAATTCGCACCTGGGGGCGCCGTCGAAGCGGTCGGCCCAGGTCGGGGCGCCGTCCCAGCCGTGCATCGGGGAACCGTTCCGGCAGGTGGTTCCGGGGGCGGCGTTGACGCCTTTGCCCCATGCGTCCTGGTGCATGTCGATGACCGTGCGCATGCCGTGCCGGGCCGCGGTCTCGACGGCCCAGGAGATCCTGGCGAGGTAGGCCGGGTCGTAGTGGCCGGGCCGGGGTTCCAGTGCCGACCAGGACAGAGCGAGGCGGATGACGTTGAAGCCCATCTGCTCCATGCCGGCGAAGTCGGCCTCGGTGAGTGGTCGCGTCACCGCCTTGTCCGGACGCTTCTGGAAGTAGTCTTCGAGCTGGTTGACGTTCACGCCGCGCAGCAGCACCTCGTTGCCGTCGGCGTCGATGATCCTGCGGTCGGCCGAGAGTCCCAGCCCCTTGGTGCGCGGTGGCGGCGCGGTGGTGGCGCCGGGTTGCAGGAGCGGCAGGGCGAGCGCCGCCGCGGCCACGACGACCGCCATCCGGACCGGTACGGAAAAGGCGACGCCCTTACGCGGCGGGAGAAGGCTGGTTCTTCGCGCCGGCCGGATGGCGGGGAGGAGGGCGACGAACGCCGCCGTTCCGAGGGCGAGGAGGGCGCCGAAGGAGAGCGCGGGGGCGAGGCGAAGCATGATCGCCGGCGCCCAGAACATGTCGCCGCCCGCCAGATCGCCGGGGATCCCGATGGCCACCTGGACCAGGCCCAGCGTCGCGGCCGCCCCCAGCGCGGAGAGCCCGGCCAGGACCGCCCGCGGTGAGGTGGTGGTGCCGAGCCGGCGGTTCAGTGCCCACGTCAGCACGCCCAGCAGAGTCACGGCGGCCAGGCAGCCCAGCGGTCCCGCCTCGGGCGCCGGGGCCAGCGGGGAGTCGCCGATGGCGTACCCGACGGGGGAGCCGCCCCACCACACCCCGCCGACCGACGCGGCCAGGACCACGGCCACTCCCGCCGCCGCCCATCCCGGCCCGGAGGCCCGCGGGAAGAGCGTTCCCGAGGCCGCGGCGGGTCCGGCATCCGGACCCGTGGACGGCGAGGAGGCCGAGGCCGCAGGAGGTGGGGCGACGTGGCGGTGCAGGAGCTGGGCGAGCCAGGCGGCTACCAGCACCGGCAGGCCGAAGATCGCCGCCTTGACGCCGGTGAAGCCGGTCGACCACGCCAGGTAGACCACATCACCGAAGGTCATCACCAGCGACATCACCAGCTTCGCCGCCATCGCCGACCACACCACCGCGCCCCAGACCAGCAGCGCCGTCCGCAGCGGGGCACGTCCGCGCGCGACCGTCCACGCCAGCACTCCGACCCCCGCCAGCAGCAACGGCACGTAGACGGCCGGCGCGGCCACCTGCCAGAGCCCGGCGACGGGCAGCAGATCGGCGCCGGTCCAGGTGTACGGCGCGGCCAGCCCTGACGGGTCGAACGCCGCCCCCAGCGCGATGACGGCGGCCAGCACCACGACGGCGATCGGCGACAACCAGCGGTTCCTCATAGTGTCGGCGACCATACATGAGCATTGCTCACAAATGAAGAGCTGAGATCCACGACAGCACGAGGCCGTGCTCGGCGGCCATGCGCGTAGGGGCCGAGATGGTGTTCGAGCGCGATCTCGGCGGCGTTCTCGGCCTGGCCCGCGGTGCCGCCCATCGCCTCGGCCGGCCCGGCGGCGGCCATGGCGCACGCCGAGCCGACCTCGCCCTGGCAGCCGACCTCGGCGCCCGAGATGGACGCGTTCTCCTCGTTGACGGCCAGGGCATGCAGCACGACCCGGTCCATGACGTGCAGCGGGTCGTCGCCGTGGGACTCCCGCTCCAGCCTTCGCCACAGGCCGGGGGCCCGGCGCCGCACCCCCAGGCCGCCGGGCAGGACGCCCTCGGTCTGGCAGCCCCGGCGTACGCAGGCCACGAGTAGGCCAGGCCGGTGGCGAAGAGGCGGGCGGCGCGCATCGGCCCCACGGTGTGCGAGCTGGAGGGGCCGATGCCGATGCTGAAGAGGTCGAACGCGCTGATCACTGGGCCTCCGGGCCGATGACGCCGCCAGCGAGGGCGACGGGGACGCGGCGTCGGGGATGAGAATCCGCGGGGTGCCGATGCCGTCGGCGGGGACGGTCCAGACGTCGGCGTGCTCCCGTCCCCGGGGGAGGGCGTAGGCGACGGTCCGCTGGTCGATCCAGGCGGCCTGGTCGTCCACGCTGCGGGTCTCGGCGAGCGGGGTGACCCGGCGGGTGTCCAGGTCCAGCACCGACAGGCGCCAGCCACGGGCCGGATCGCCGCCGAGCGCGGACTTGAGGGCGATCCGGGTGCCGTCGGGGGAGAGCGAGGGGCACTCGACGTTGTCCATCAGGGCCCGCAGGCGGTGGCTGTCGAGGTCGCCGAGCACCAGGTAGCGGTGCCCGGCGGTGGACATATCGCCGTCAGCCCGGGGTCGAGGCGCAGGCACAACCCCGTGCCGCCGGAGGCGTACGACCTCGTGCACGACACGGGCGAGACCGTGCGCGCACCGTCGGGGTCGTCGGCCGGGACGGAGACCAGCCGGCCGGCGCTGTCGTCGGCGGTGCTGCGCGCCACCAGCCGCGGCCCCGGGGCCAGCGAGAGTTCGCCGCCCCCGCGGACGACCCGGCGGCTCGCGCGATCACGATGGAGATGGCCGCCGGGACGGCGAGCCCGGCGAGCCCGGCCGCCAGGCGGAGACCCCGGCCGGTCACGCCGCCGCCCCCGCCCGCGCGCGGCCCGTCAGGAGGGCGGCCGTGGCGGTGGCGGCCATGGCGGCGGCGACCGCCGCGGCCCCGGTCGCCGCGGTGCTTCCCCAGTTCGTCCAGGCGAGCCCGAAGGCGAGGGAGGAGCCGAGGTTGCCGCCGCCCAGCGTTTTGGGGCAGTCGTCGTTGGTGACGCCCTGCTGGGAACCGGAGAACAGCGCGATGTAGTTCGGCTGGCTGGGGTGGGTGACGCCGAAGGAGTTGGTGAACAGCGTTCCCTGCGAGGCCAGGGAGTTGAGGTAGGGGGCGGAGGAGCCGCCCTTGATGGTCGAGTAGTTCTTGTTCTCGAACATGACGATGACCACGTGGTCGAACTGCGGGACGGCCGCGGCGGTGGCTGTGGCGGCTGCGGTGGCGGGCACGGCGGCGTCGTGAGCGTGAGCGCGGCCAGGAGCACCAGAGCGGGCACGCGGGCCGGGACGGCGATGCGGGAGTGCATGACACCTCCGGGAGGGAGTGGGGGGCGTGTCGTGTCCGGTGTACTCCCGTCCGGCGCCGGGTGGTGTCGACCCGTCGCCAGTGGCCGGAATGGGCACGGTCGTCCGCGCGCGGAAGTGGGTCCTGCGTGATCGAACCCCCGCATGACAGGATTTGCCCGGCCACGTCAAATTGGACGTGAAGGGATCCTCATGAGCGACGACGACCTGCTCGCGCACCTGCGCCGCCTCGGGCTGGCACCACAGGAGGCCGAGGTCTACCTGGCCATGCTGCACACCGGCCGGACCACCGCCGCGGACCTGGCCGAGCATCTGGGCTGGAAGCTCGGCGAGGCCGAGTGCTCCCTCGGCCGCCTGGTCGACCTGGGCCTGGCCGCCGCCGGCGACCCCGGACGGTCGGAGGCCACGCCGGTGGAACCCATCATCGCGCTGGACCACCTGTCCCACGCCAGGTCGGCGGAACTTCAGCAGGCGCACACCGCGGCGGTCAACGCCTACCGGTACTACCGGCGTTCGGTGCGCCCGCAGGCCACCGACGACCTCGTCGAGGCGGAGGTCAACGACTCGCTGCTGGTGGTACGTCCCTCCAGCCTGCTGTCGGCGCTGGCCGGGCTCTTCGAGACCTCGTGGCGCTCGGCGTTCCCGATGCATCTGAGCGACCGGGTACCGACCGCGTTGCGGCCGATGCACGTACGGATCCTGGAGCTGCTCGGGACCGGGGTCACCGACGACACCATCGCGCAACTGCCGGGCGTCAGTCGCCGCACCCTGTCCCGCAACCTGGAGCAGCTCAACCAGCGCGCCGGGACCGTCACCCGCTTCCAGCTCGCCCCGTACGCGGCCCGCAAGGGCTGGATCTGACCCGCCCGTCCCCTGCGGAGGTCAGGGCTCGTCAGGGCCGCGGCAGCGGGATGATCTTGCGGTACTTCCCGCCGGCCGACTGCTCCGGCGGCTCCTCGGCGCGCTCGATCGTCACGTGACCGGCCTTGTGCTCGGTGAGCAGGTGGACGGCCCGGTCGCGGGCGGCCTGCCAGACACGGTCCGCGTCGGCGCCGCCCGCGGCCCGCAGGCGTACCCGCAGGACGGTGGGCGCGGTCTGGACGAGCTGGAACTGTTCCATGCCCGGAACGGCCAGCGCGGTGCTGAAGGACATGGGCGAGATGCCGACGAGCTCCCCGCGCCCGGTGGGAAAGGTGAGCAGGTCGGCCGCGCGCCCCTGCACCTGGACGGCCGGGAGCGGGTTGCCGCACGGGCAGGGGTCGGGACGCACCAGGACGCTGTCGCCGAGGTCGTAGCGCAGGATCGGCTGGACCCGGTTGGCGAGGTTGCTGATCAGGACGGTGTGCGAGAGCCGCCCGGGCGGCACCGGCCGGTGGTCGGCGTCGACCGGCTCCAGGACGACCCAGTCGCTGTTGACGTGGTACCAGCCCTCCCGGCAGCCGGCGGTGAGGAAGCCGCACTCGCCACAGGCGTAGGCGGCGCGGACCTTCGCCCCGAACGCGACGGCCAGGCGTTCCCGGGTCTGCGGGCTCAGCGTCTCGCCGCCGGGGATGACGAGCGCCGGGCGGATGTGCAACCGGCCGGCCTCCTGCTCTCCTGCCAGCAGAGTGAGCAGCCCGACGAAACCGGCGACGCCGGCCGGATCGAACCGGTTGAGCTCGTCGACCATCCCCTCCATCGACTGGTCGGTCGGGATGACCCGCATCAACCGGCCGAGCCGCGGCCGTTCCAGGGCCGCCCGCGCCGGCCCGGCGAGGGTGGCGAAGTGGCCCCGGGGCGCCGTGACGATGGCGGTACGGCCGCCGCGGGCGAGGGTGCGCAGGACGTCGCGGGCCGACAGCCCGGCGCCGGTGCGCAACCCGGTGGCGGTGTGCACGGCCAGGCACCGGTCGTCCTGCACGAACAGGCCGCGTTGCCCGCTGGTGCCGGTGGTCGTGGTGACCAGGTAACGGCCGAGGAACCGGTGGCCCACCAGATCGGGATCGGCCTCGAACGCCTCGACCCGCTCACGGGTCACCTCGCGGTCGGTGACCCAGTCGTCGAAGCGGGCCGTCAGCGTCTTCTTGTCGGTGACCGGGAGCAGCTCCGGGTCGTCGGCCCCTTCCGGCAGGTCGTGGTAGAGCTCGCGGTAGAAGGGCGAGTGAGCGCGGGCATGGGCCACCAGCTCGGCCAGGCGGGCCCGCCGCCGCCGCGCGATCGCCTCCGGGCCTTCCCGTACGGCGCGCCGCATGTCGCGGGCGAGCCGCCGGATGCTTTCCCCCATGATCGTCGCTCCTTTCTGCGGTGATGCGTCAAAGGTTGGAGGTGGGCGGCACCGAACGCAGGCCGCGCATGGCGATCTCGACGCCGTGCCGGCCGGCCTCCCACAACTCCTCCTGGGACCGGCCGAGCTGGACGCTGGCCAGGCCCGCCTGCTGGACGGCGCCCATCAGGGCCCCGGTCATCGCGGCCGCGGTGATCGGATCGAGACCGGGGAACGCCTTCAGCAGCTCGCCCGCGACGCGCTGCTGTAGGTCGAGCATCAGGTAGAGCCCCCTGGCCTGGAGCGCCGGCGTGGTCAGGGCCAGCCGGGTCACGCCGGACAGCTCCGCGGCCTCCTTGGCGGGGATCTTGGGCCGGCGGTGGGCGGCGTACCGCTCGACCGCCCTGGCCAGCACCTCGCCAGGGCCCTCCTCGGGGCGGCGGTCCGCGATGGCCCCGACCAGCACGTCGAAGTCCCGCTCCATGTCGACGAAGAGCACTTCGTCCTTGGTGCGGAAGTAGTTGAAGAACGTCTTGGGATCGACGTCCGCCGCCGCGGCGATCTGCGTCACGGTGGTCTGCTCATAGCCCTGTTCCTCGAACAGGGCTATGGCCGCCGACACGATGCGCTGCCGGGTCTCCCGCTTCTTACGCTCCCGCCGCGACTCCTGCATGCGGGCAAATGTACCTGTACTAGAAATTTCCAGCAACTGGAAGTTTTATGGCGTGCCGAGGCCGATCGCCTTGGCCATGGGATCGAGTCCGGCGTCGGTGGGTGATGTCGTTGACCCACGCCATCAGCCGCCGCCCCGAGGCGGGAGGCCAGGTCCGTGACCGCGCACCTGGGTCACCTCCGGTTCCCGTTGTCGCTCGCGTAGCCCACGCCGGGGTGGGGCCGTCGTCGCGGTGGCGTGCCGCCGTACTCCGGGTGGTGCTCGAAGTGCCACCACTCGTTGTCGAACATGCGGTAGAGGTCGTGGCGGGCGCCGTGTTCCTCCAGCCAGCGCGCGCCTTCGTGGGGACGCACGTCCAGGGCGATGCCCTTGACGTGGTTGGACTCCGTCGGCGGCAGAACGAGCATGCGCGCCAGGGCCGGGGAGCCGGTGCGGCGCACCTCCTCCTCGAACATCCGGAGCTGGACCACGGGATCGCGGTACCCCGAGGTGAGGCCGAGGAGCTGGCCGTGCCGCCAGAGCGCCTCGGTGCGCGCCGCGGTGAACGCCGCCAGGGCGCCGTCGGTGAGCCCGGTGAGGTCCTCGGCGGGAAACCGCATCCGTAAGGCCCACCGGCAGGCCAGTTCGCGGGCCCGGCCGGGCCGGCGTACGAGCGCCACGGGCAGCAGGAGCACCGCGAGCACCAGCGTCACCACGGCGAACAGCCGATCCCGGGGACGAGCTGGGATGGTGCGTGGTTCGTTCATGACGAACTACGATTGGCGCCGAATATGCCTGCGTCGTCTGCCGAATGTCACCGTTTGTCGACGGCCACCACGCCGGCCCGACCGTGACACAACCATGACATTGCGCGGACGAAGCGGGGACATGGCCGGTCGACAGTGGACGGAGTTGAGCGGCGAACGAGGTTACGGAGCGTGCTGTGGTAGTCGGCGGCGTGTCGCGCGTGCTGTTGATCGAGGACGACCCGGCCGTGCGGGAGGGCCTTGAGCTGGCCCTGACCCGGCACGGGCATCGGGTGGGCGCCGTGGAGTCCGGCGAGGAGGGGCTGGACCGGCTGCGGGCGGACGTTCCCGACGTCGTCGTGCTCGATCTCATGTTGCCCGGCATGAACGGGTTCGAGGTCTGCCGCCGCATCCGGGCCATCGGGGAGATACCGATCATCATGCTGACCGCGCGCGGCGACGACATCGACGTGGTGGCCGGACTGGAGGCGGGCGCCGACGACTACGTGGTCAAACCGGTGCAGCCCAGAGTGCTCGAAGCGCGCATCCGCGCCGTGCTCCGGCGGATCGGCCGCGACCAGGCGGAACTGGAGCGGCACGGGGATCTGACCATCGATCGCGCCGGGCTGGTGATCACCAAGCGCGGCGCGCCGGTCAGGCTCACCCCGGCCGAGCTGCGCCTGCTGCTGGAGCTCTCCGGCACGCCGGGCCGGGTGCACAGCCGCCAGCAACTGCTGGACTCGGTGTGGGAGCACGGGTATTTCGGTGACTCGCGGCTGGTGGACGCATGTGTGCAGCGGCTGCGCGCGAAGATCGAGGACGACTCGGCGTCCCCCGTCTACGTGCAGACGGTGCGGGGGTTCGGTTACCGGTTCGGGCCGGTGTGAGCCGCCGGTGACGCCTGGGCCGAGCCTGGGGCTGCGCGCCCGGCTGTTGTTCGCGTTCGCGCTGCTGTGTGTGGTCACCACGGCGGCGGTGGCCGGCGGGCTCTACGTCCTGGCCCGCAACGAGATCCTGCAGCGGGCCCAGGATGCCGCGCTCCAGGCGACGAAGGGACGCCTGGAGTCGCTCTTCCCGTTGCGGACGCCGGCTCCGGACCGGACCGAGCTCGGCAGGATCGCCGCCACCGTGGCCGAGAGGAACAGCAGCGCGGTCGCCATCTACCGCGAGGCGTACGCGCAGGCCGGCCCGCCGTCCGGCCCACCGCCGAACGCGCCGGGGAACCCGCCGCCGGGGAGAGGGAGGCCGGAGGGGAACGGGCCGTCCCTGGATCCCGAGGCCATTTCAGCGGACCTGCGGCGGAGAGTGGCCGGAGGCCAGATCGCGTGGCAACGGGTGGTGCGGGAGGGCAGGCCCTTCCTGATCATCGGCGCGCCGCTGGTGATCGTCGAGAAGGACCGGTGGTGGCTGTCCGGCATCGAGGTCTACACCGCGCGCAGCCTGGTTTCCGAACAGCGCAGCATCGACCGGCTCGCCACGCGCGCCTGGCTCATCGGCGGGGCGGCCATGGCGTTCGCGGTCGTCGTGGCGCTGCTGGCCAGCCGCAGCGTGCTGCGCCCGGTGCGCGAGCTCGGCCGGGCGGCCCGCCTGCTGGGCGAGGGCGAGCTGCGGACCAGGATCGCGGTCCGCGGCTCCGACGAGCTGGCCGACGTGGCGCGTACCTTCAACGACACCGCCACGGAGCTGGAACGGCACGTCACGCAGCTGCGTGAGATGGAGGCCGACGCCCGCCGGTTCGTGGCCGACGTGTCCCACGAGCTGCGCACCCCGCTGGCCGCGCTGGCCGCGGTCGCCGAGATTCTCGACGACGAGGCGGCCGAGCTGCCCGAGCCCGCCGGCAGGGCCGCCAAGCTGGTCAGCCAGGAGACGCTCAACCTCACCGCGCTGGTGAACGACCTGATCGAGATCAGCAGGTTCGACTCCGGCGGCGCGGCCCTGGCGCTGAACGAGGTCGACGCGGCCGAGCTGGTGCCCGCGACCCTGCGCGTCCGGGGCTGGTCGGAGTCCGTACGCACCGAGCTTCCCCCCTCGGTGACGGCGAGGCTGGACCCGCGCCGCGTGGACGTCATCCTCGCGAACCTGGTCGGCAACGCCCTGCGGCACGGCGAGCCGCCGGTGTCGGTGCGCCTCTCCGCCGACCCCCACTGGATCACTCTCGAAGTCCGCGACCACGGACCTGGGCTGGACGAAACGGTGCTGCCGCACGCCTTCGACCGGTTCTACAAGGCCAGCGCGGCCAGGACCAGGTCCGAGGGCAGCGGCCTGGGCCTGGCCATCGCGCTGGAGAACGCGCGCCTGCACCGAGGCGACCTCACCGTCACCAACGCCCCGGACGGCGGCGCCCTCTTCACGCTGCGCCTGCCACGCAGGGTTCCCGATCCGGACGGAGCCTCCGCGTGAGGGCCGGGCTCGCCCGCCGCGGGCTCGCCGCGGGCCTCGTGGCGGTCGTCGCCGTGACCGGCTGCGGCGTGCGCCCCAGCGAGGTGATCTCCGTCGGCGAGCCGCCGAGGGGTTCCGTCGCGGTGACCACGACGATCACCCTCTACCTGGTGAAGGACGGCCGGCTCAGCGCCGTGACCCGGCCGAGCGCCCGTCCGATGTTCCGGACGGAGAGGCTCGCGCTGCTGGCGGCCGGACCCACCGCGGAGGAACGGGCGCGCGGGCTCACCACCGAGGTCCCGCCGGACGCCGGCCCGTTCTCGGTGACCGTCAAGGTGCGCGGTCGCGTGGCGCTGAACCCGTCCGTTCCGGGCGGTGACCTGTCGCCCCTGGCCGTACGGCAGATGGTGTGCACGGCCGCAGCGTTGCCTGACAGTCCAGCCCGGATCACCGTCGTCGGGGCACGAACGAGCGTCGACCCCCGCGACTGCCCGAGGTGACGGTCGGACCAGACGGTGACGGACACACGGGCCGGTCAGCGGGCAGCCACAACCTGACCGAGCCCGCGATCCAGCTCGTGCCCGTGTTCGCGCGGCTGGGGACGGGATTCACGATTGACGCGGCGCAGGTTCCTCGCGGTCACCGGCGCCGGTACGGCAGCCGGCGGACTGCTGACGACCAGCTCGACGGGCGGCGCCGAGGTGGCCGGACGGGACCTCGCCCAAGCGGTGCTCGCGGCCTTCTCCCGTGAGCCGCGCCGCCGACGGCGGCCACTGACCGGTCGGGTGCTCGTGACGCGGGCCGGCACCGGTCCTCTACTCGGCGTGCTCGGCCGCGGCCTTCGGAAGTGCGAGCAGCACCAGCGCCGTGATCAGGTAGAGCGCGGCGGAGACGATCAGGACGATGCCGAGCGCGTGACCGTAGTCGGGCAGCGCCGGTGCTCCGGTGGCCGAACCGGTGACGGAGGTGAAGAAGATCGTCCCGAGCGCGGCGATGCCGACGGCGCCGCCGATCTGGTTGACGGTCGAGAGCACCCCACCGGCGGCGCCCGCGTCACGTCCGGGGACGCCCGCGAGGACGACGTTGACGAGAACGGGTGCGGCGAGACCGAGCCCCAGGCCACCGACGGACAGCGCCAGGGCGAGCAGCCAGTATCCGGGATCGGTGCCGTCCTTGACGACGGACCACAGGATGAGGTGAGAGGCCGCGATGGTGAGCGAGCCGGCGACCAGGAGCGTTCTGCCCGCCTTGGCGGCGAGAGCGACGCCGAGGCCGGAGGTGACGATCGAGCCGAGCGCGTACGGGAGGATCACCAGGCCGGTCTCCCAGGCGGATCGGCCGGTCCCGTTCTGGAGGTAGACCGAGAGGGTGAGGAAGTACGACCCGATGCCGCCGAAGAAGAGCACCGAAGCGCTCAGGCCGACCGCGAAGGCGCGGATTCTCAGCAGGGCCGGGTCGAGGACAGGTTCGTCACCGCGTCCGGTGAGGCGGCGCTCGTGGGCGAGGAAGATCGCGAGCACGATGATTCCGGCTGCCAGGAGGGCGTAACTCGCCCAGGTCCACCCCCATGTCCCGGTCTGGATGATCGGCAGGAGCAGGAGAAGGATGCCCGTGGCCGCGAGGAGCGCGCCCGGGAGGTCCGGTCGCGCGGTGGAGGCCGAGCGGGACTCCGGCAGGACCTTCGCGCCGAGGACGAGCGCCAGGATCGAGACGGGCACGTTGACCCAGAAGATCGTGCGCCAGCCCAGGCCGAACAGGTCGATGTCGACGAGCAGCCCGCCCAGCAGCGGGCCGGCGACCGAGGCCAGGCCCTGGACGGCTCCGTAGGCGCCGAACGCCTTGGCGCGCTCGCCTGGAGCGAACGACGCCCGGATGATCCCGAACACCTGCGGGACCATGATTCCGGCGGTCAGTCCCTGCCCGGCCCGCATGCCGATGAGCATCCCGGGATCGGCGGCCAGCGCGCACAGTGCCGAGGTGACCATGAACCCGGCCAGTCCGATCAGGAACAGCCGCTTGCGGCCGTACTGGTCACCGAGCCGTCCGCCGGTGATCAGGCCCGCGCCGAGGGTGAGCGTGTAGGCGGCGATCGTCCACTGGATCTGGGCATCGCCGGCGCCCAGATCTCGGGCCATCGCCGGGGCCGCGACGGTGACGATCGTCGCGTCGAGAAGGTCCATGAAGGAAGCGAAGAGCACCACCGACAGCGCCATGGTCGCGCCGGAACCGGCGATGTGCGTCGGCGATGCCTCGGTGGTGCGGGTGCCCGTTCGCGGGCTCGGTGAACCGGTCATGCCGGCCACCATCGCCGGGATAGTTGCCATCGAGTGGCCGCTAACGGTGAGAGGATCGCAGAATCATGGCTGCCACCTCCGCGCGGACGCTCAAGCTGCTGTCGATCTTCGGGATCGGTGCGACCCTGACCGCCGAAGAGCTCGCCACCCGGCTCGGGACGTCGGTGCGAACCGTGCGTCGTGACATCGGCACGCTGCGGGACCTCGGCTACGAGATCGAGGCCGTCCGCGGGGTGGGTGGCGGGTATCGGCTCGGCCGGGCCACCCGCCTGCCGCCGGTCGTCTTCGACGAAGACCAGGCCGTCGCCACGGCCGTCGCGCTCCAGACCGCGCCGACGGTCCTGTCCGGCATCCGGGAGAACGCGGCCCGTGCCCTCGCCACGCTGCACCGGGCGATGCCCGCGCGCAGCCGCCTGCACGCCGAGGCGTTCACCGTCTCCTCGGCCCGCAACTACTGGGAGTTTCCGGCGCCGCCGATCGACGCCGAGCTCGTCCGCGCCGTGGGCAGCGCGATCAACCGGCGGCACCTCGTTCGCGTGGACTACACCGGCGAGGGCGAACCCGTCACGCTCACGCTGGAGCCGCACGACCTGGTGGTCTGGGCCGCACGCTGGTATCTGGTCGCCTTCGACCCGGACGCCCGCCGATGGCGCGCGATGCGCGTGGACCGCATCCGACCGCACATGCCCACGCACACCCCCTTCGACCGGCGCGACATCCCGCACGGCGATCCCGTCGTCTTCGTCATGACCGCGCACGACCGCGGAGACGCCGCCGCCGAATGGCCATGCCGCGGCTCAGCCGTCCTCGCCCTGCCCGCCTCCACCGTCGCCCGGTTCGCCCCCGGTGGCTCGACGGTCGCGTACGACACCGAGACCACGTGCCGGCTCACCCTCGGCGCATGGTCATGGCCGGGACTGGCGGGACTGCTCCTCACCTTCGACGCCGACATCACAGACATCGAACCGGCCGAGCTCCGGCAAGCCCTGCACTCCGTACGCACCCGGATCACCAAGGCACTCCGCTCCGGCTGACCTGCACAGAAGATCACCCGGTTCCGCCGGTGGGGGCGTCGAACAGTCGCTCCAGGCGGGCGCGGTGGCTCGAGCAGGGCCTGCTTGTTCGAGTAGTACTGGACGGCGCGCAGCGAGACCCCGGCCTCGGCGGCGATCTCACGCATCGACACCGCCCGCAGCCCGGATCAGCGGGTTTCCCGATCAGAGGATTCAATGTAGGTTAGCCTAACCTAACTAAGGAGCTCTGTGGTGGTTGACCCTTTTCGTGCCTTCGATGTCCAGGTTCGAGGGCTGCGGCGGCTGAGCCCGTCGTTTCTCCGCGTGACCTTCACAGGGGATGACCTGCACGAGTTCGCGGACAACGGGTACGACCAGCGCATCAAGCTGGTCCTGCCGGTCCCCGGCGCGGGCGTGACGCGCTTCCCGCGCGGCGCCGGCTGGTTCAAGCAGTGGTACGCCCAGGGCGACGGGCGCAACCCGCTGCGCACCTACACCGTCCGCGCGGTCCGTCCCGAGGCCGGCGAGGTCGACATCGACGTCGTCCTGCACGACGACTCCGCCGGACCCGCCGGACCGGCCGCCCGCTGGGTCGCCGGCGCGGGGCCCGGCTCGCAGGCGGCCCTCTTCGGCCCGAACGGCCTCCACGACGGCTTCCACGGCGGCCTGGAGTTCCGGCCGCCCGCCGGCTTCGGCACCGTGCTGCTCGCCGGTGACGAGACCGCCGTCCCGGCGATCGTCGGCATCCTGGAGCGCCTGCCCGCCCATGTCACCGGCGAGGCCCTGCTGGAGGTGCCGTACGAGGAGGACGTTCTCCCGGCCGTCACCGGGTCGGGTGTGAAAGTCACCTGGCTCGCCCGCGGCGACGCCCCCTGGGGCGCCCGCCTGGAACCCGCCGTGGTGGAGGCCGCCGCCAGGCTGCTCCCCGCAGGCGCGGCAGGCGTCGAGCCCGAGGAGGTCGACGTCGACGCCGAGATCCTCTGGGAGATCCCCGAGGACGGCGACGGCCCCTGCTACGCCTGGCTGGCCGGCGAGGCGGCCGTGATCAAGCGCCTGCGCCGCCACCTGGTCTCGGAACGCGGCATGGACCGCAAGGCCGTGGCCTTCATGGGGTACTGGCGCCAGGGCCGCTCCGAGGACGCGTGAGCCCGCCATGACCGACACCCTGCTCCCAGGCTGCTCCGGCCACGCGCTCACCGGCACCGACCTGTGCCTGGGCTACGCGGGCCGCCCCGTCGTCGACGGCGCCCGCATCAGCCTGGCCACCGGCGCCGTCACCGCCCTGGTCGGACCGAACGGCAGCGGCAAGTCCACCCTGCTGCGCGCCCTGGCCCGGCTGCACCGCCCCGACTCCGGCGAGATCCGGCTGGCCGGCGGCGCCGATGCCCTGGCCCTGTCCGCCCGCGACTTCGCCCGCCGGGTGACGCTGCTGGCGCAGAGCCGTCCCACCCCGACCGGCGTGCGCGTCAAGGACGTGGTCGGCTACGGCCGCCACCCCCACCGAGGCCGCTGGCGCGCGGGCGACCCCGGCGGACCGGCGGCGATCGAGCACGCCATGGAGCTGACCGGCGTGAGCGCCATGGCGGGACGCGCCGTCGACGAGCTGTCCGGCGGCGAGATGCAGCGCGTGTGGCTGGCCACCTGCCTGGCCCAGGACGCCGGCGTGCTGCTGCTCGACGAGCCCACCACCTTCCTCGACCTGCGCTACCAGGTCGAGCTGCTCGAACTCGTGCGCGACCTCGCCGACCGGCACGGCGTGGCCGTCGGCGTCGTCCTGCATGACCTCAACCAGGCCGCCGAGATCGCGGACCGGGTCGTGCTCATCCAGGGCGGCCGGGTCCGCGCCGACGGCGCGCCGCACGAGGTGCTCACCGAGGACCTGCTCACCGAGGCCTACGGCATCCGCGTCGAGGTCACGATCGATTCCCTCACCGGACTGGTCCGCACCAGGCCGCTGGGCCGCCACCTGGCGACGAAAGGCTGAAAGATCCCATGCGTTCCCTCCCGGCGGTCATGGCCGCCATGCTGCTGCTGACCGCCTGCGGCACCACCGAGGCCCCCGCGGCTCCCACGGCCCAGGAGCCGTCGGCCAGTGCCGCCGCCCCGATCACCGTGACCGACGCCCGAGGCGAGCAGGTCACCCTCGACAGGCCCGCGACCCGCGTCGTCGGCCTGGAATGGGGCGAGATCGAGATGCTGGTCGCCCTCGGGGTCCAGCCGGTCGGCGCGGCCGACGTCAAGGGGTACGGCACGTGGGTCACCGCGGCCCCGCTCGCCCCCTCCGTCAAGGACGTCGGCACCCGCCAGGAGCCCAGCGTCGACTCCATCGCCGCCCTCCAGCCGGACCTCGTCGTCATGGAGTCCGACGACTCCGGCCTCATCGGCCAGTTGGAGAAGATCGCCCCGGTCATCGTCGCCAAGGGCAGCGACGCCGCCGCGAACCTCACCCGCTTGAGCGACGACCTCACCACGCTCGCCACCGCCGTCGGCAGGACGAAGGAGGCGACCAAGGTGATGGCCGACTTCGACGCCGCGCTGGCCGACGGCAAGGCCAAGATCGCCGCCTCCGGCTCGGCCGGGCAGAAGTTCATGATGGCCGACGGCTGGAAGGACGGCAGCAAGATCTCCATCCGCCCGTTCGGCAAGGGCGCCCTGGTCTCCGACGTGGCCGAGCGGCTCGGCCTCGCCAACGCCTGGACCGGCGAGGTCGACAAGCAGTGGGGCCTCGGCAGCACCGACGTCGAGGGCATGACCGCGGTCAAGGACGAGAACCTCCGCTTCTTCTACAACGCCTCCGACGGCGTCGACGTCTTCGCCGACCTGGACGGCAACGCCCTGTGGAAGTCGCTGAGCTTCGTCAAGCAGAACCGGATCACCAAACTGCCCGACGGCATCTGGACCTTCGGCGGCCCACTGTCGTGCCGGCAGTACGCCGAAGCCCTGGTGAAGGCCTACGCCGGGTGATCACCGCAGTCGAGGCCCCCGCGACGCCGCTGCGCAGGCTCGGCGTCGCGGGGGCCTTCCTCGTGACCCTGGCCGTCATCACGGCCCTCGCGGCGCTCCACCTGACGCAAGGCACCTCCGACACCGACCTCTTCGCCCTCGACGACCAGGCGATGAACGTGCTGGTCGCCTCCCGGCTGCCGCGTCTGCTGGCGGCGGTCAGCGTCGGCCTCGCGCTCGGCGCGGCGGGCGCGCTGCTGCAGTCGGTCGCCCGCAACCCGCTGGCCTCGCCCGACACCCTCGCCGTCAGCAACGGCGCCTACCTGGCGGTCGTGCTGGCCGCCACCTTCGGCCTGAGCCTGCCTGCCTTCCTGTCCGGCGGCCTGTCCTTCCTCGGCGGCCTGGCCGCCGCCGCCCTGGTGCTCGCCCTGTCGGCGGGCGGCCGGACCGGCACCACCCGGCTGATCCTGGCCGGCTCCGCGACCGCGCTGGCCCTGCAGTCGACGACCACCCTGCTCATGATCCTCTTCCAGGAGGAGAACACCGGCCTGTTCGCCTGGGGCAGCGGCTCGCTCGTGCAGAGCGACCTCGGTGGCGTCACCCAGATGGCCCCGGTCGTCGTGGTGGCGATCGGGGCGGCCGTCGCCCTCGGCACCCGCCTCGACATCGTCGGCCTGGGCGACGACACCGCTGTGGTGCTGGGCGTCAACGTCCGGCGGCTGCGGTTGACCGTCATCGTGCTCGCCGTCATGCTCTCGGCCGCGGCGGTCACCGTCGCCGGGCCCATCGGCTTCGTCGGCCTGTGCGCGCCGGTCATCGTCCGCCTGCTGGCCCGGCGGCTGCCCGAGCTGAGCCGGCACCGTGCCCTGGTGCCGCTCTCGGCGCTGGCCGGCGTGGTCATCCTGCTCGCCTCCGACATCGCGCTGCGATTCGTGCTCGGCGCGCGGGCCGGGGTGGACGTGCCGCCGGGCGTGGTGACCGCGATGCTGGGCGCGGGCGTGCTCATGTGGCTGGCCCGCCGGCACCGCGACGCCGGCCCGGCCAGGCAGCCGCCGACCGTCCGCACCGCCGACCCCGGCCGCGCCGCCTTCGCCGTGATCCTGCTATCCGGTACGGCGCTGCTGATCGGCGCGGTCGTGCTGGGCCTGCTCGGCGGCGACACCTGGCTGCTGCTCGGCGACGTCGCCGACTGGCTGCGGGGCAGGACCGGCAAGGCCCTGACGTACGTGCTCGACCAGCGCTGGCCGCGCGTCGCTGCGGCGGTCCTGGCCGGTGCGGCGCTCGCCGTCTCCGGCGCGGCCTTCCAGGCCGTCTCCCGCAATCCGCTGGCCGAGCCGGGCGTGCTCGGCGTCACCGCGGGCGCCGGCGCGGCGGCCGTCGCGACGCTCACCCTCGTGCCCATGGCCGGGATCGCCGCGGTGTCCGGCGCGGCCGGGCTCGGCGCGCTGGCCGCCTTCGCCCTGGTCTACCTGCTGGCCTGGCGCGGCGGGCTCAGCTCCGACCGGCTCGTGCTCATGGGCATCGGCGCGCACGCGCTGTTCAACGCGGTCACCGTGCTGATCATCGTCAAGTCCGACCCGTGGAACACCGCCAAGGCGCTCACCTGGCTCTCCGGTTCCACCTACGGGCGGGTCCCCGCGCAGCTCCTGCCGGTCGCCGTGGCGCTCGCGCTCTTCCTGCCGCTCGCGCTGTGGCTGCGGCGCGACCTCGACCTGCTCGCGCTGGACGAGGACACGCCCCGGGTGCTCGGAGTGCCACTCGAACCCGTACGGCTGCTCGCGCTGGGCGGCGCCGTGCTTCTCACCTCCACCGCGGTCTCGGCCGTCGGCGTGGTGGGGTTCGTCGGGCTGGTCGCCCCGCACGCCGCCCGCGCGCTCGTCGGCGGCAGGCACGTCCGGCTGCTGCCCGCCGCGGCGGTGCTCGGGGCGGTGCTGGTCAGCCTCGCCGACACGCTGGGCCGTACCGTCATCGCGCCCGCCCAGGTGCCGGCCGGGCTGGTCACCGCGCTGCTCGGCACGCCGTACTTCGTGTGGCTGCTCTGGCGCTCGCGCGCCGGACGCGCCTGAGAACCGGCGGGGCGGGTTACATCGGCTCCCGCCCCACACTTCCAATGCGGGTTCGGGCTTATGCGGGCTCTAGCCCCCTGATACCGCCCTATCGCGTGGGCCGGCGCCCGTGCCGGACACACCCGCGGCCCTTGTCCTGGCCTCATTTGTCGGCTACCTGCACGGCCGGCTACCTGGCCGGACTGCGAACCGGCTTCGCCGCCGCGGCAGCCCTCGCCTTCCTCGGCTGCCTTCTCACCCTTGCCCTGCTGCGCCCGAACCCCTTGGCGACACCGGTCGCCCACCCGGCGGAAAGGCCACACCGTTGAACACCCGCAGCTCCGCGGCCACCACGACGACCGCCATCGCTGGAGCCGTCCTGTTCCTGCTCGGCACGATCCTGCACCCGGCCCGCGACGGCCACGGCATGGCTGTCGCCGTTGACCGATACGGCATCACCCACGCCGTTCAGGCCATCGGCCTGGCCCTGCAAGCAGTCGCCCTGGCGAGGCTGACCCCCGTTCGCCGCCTGTCGGCGCACCACGCCGCGCTGGCCGGTGTCCTCGCCTGGCTCGCGCTCATCGTCTACGACGGCTCCCACAACCCGGTCACCGCCCGATTCGCGCCCGAACTGGTCCACACGTCAGCCGATCTCAGCCCTAGTGGGGCGTTGTTCGTGCTGCCCGGGCTGGTGCTCTTCCCCGCCGGGTACGCCATCCTCGCCACGTCCCTCGTCCGCGGTGGAGCCCGCTGGTGCGCGCTGTTGCTCGGTATCGGCGCGCTCATCTACTGGCTCGGCGGCCTGCTCATCTTCGCGGCCGGCCCGCGTTCGCCGTTCGTCCAGATCCTCGAAGTGATCGGCGCCGGCCTGTACACGGCCGGCTTCGCCCTGCTCGCCCGAACCAGGCTCACCGCACCAGGCTCCGGGCGAGCGTCGTGACCCCCACCGTCACCATCATCGGAGCCGGTCCGGCCGGGTTGGCGGCCGCGGCCGCACTGCGGCGGCGCCGGATCGACCCGGTCATCCTCGAGCAGGGCGACGCGGTGGGCACCTCCTGGCGTCACCGCCACCAAGATCTGCGCCTGAACACCATCCGCTGGCTCTCCGACCTGCCCGGTCTGCCCATCCCCAGACGCGCCGGCCGGTGGGTCGCCCGGGACGACTACATCGACTACCTCGAACGCTTCACCCGGCACACGCGACTCCACGTACGTTGCGGTGTTCAGGCCCGCCGGATCGACCCCGTGGCCGACGGCTGGCAGATCACGACGAACGACGGCCACTACCGCAGCCGGCACGCCGTCGTCGCCACCGGCCACGACCGCGTCCCCACCGTGCCCGAGTGGCCTGGGCGCGCAGGCTTCCAACGGCCGATCCAGCACGGCCCCTGAGCAGCAACCAATCGGCCAGTGGCGGTAGCGGGCCGACGCCAGCAGACCTATCGCCATCCGGCGGTCCGATACAGGTGAGCCGCCCTACGTGAAGACGCGGTCGACGACGGCGGCCTGCTCGGCGGTGCCCGCACGGAAGTACCGGGCCGAGGTGTCGAGGGAGGCGTGGCCGAGCAAGGCCTGGACCTGGGCGACATCGGCACCGCCTTCGCGCAGCCGGGTGGCGTAGGTGTGGCGGAGCCGGTGGGGGCGCAAACCGGGGAGTTTGGCGTCGTCGCCGACGGCCAGGACGACCTGGACGATCCCGGAGATGGTCAGGGCTCCGCGCTGGCCGGTCCACAGCGGGCCGGGCTGGCGGCCGCGGGTGTCGAGCCAGGCGGAGAGGCGGCCCCGGGCGGCCGGTGGGATCGGGAGGGTGCGGACCTGGTCGCCCTTGCCGTGCAGGCGGATCGTGCCGGTGCGGGCGGTGATCGCGATGTCGTCGGCCTCCAGCCGCGCGCACTCCTCCTCACGGGCTCCGGCATACAGCAGGACCGCGATGATCGCCGCGTCGCGGGCGCCGCGGCGGGCGGCGGCGCGTTCGACGGCGCCCTGCTCGGCGCTGGTGAGGGCGTCGGGCTCGCCGGGCTTGGGGACGGTGGCCCGTTTGACGTCGATGCGCAGCCCCATCTGGGCGTACATGAGGGTGAGCGCGGCGATCCCCTGGTTGACGGTGTTGGGCGCGGCCCGCTCCTCGATTCGGCTCCGGCGCCAGGCGGTGACCGCGGCCTCGGCGCCGACGATATCGGCGAAGGCGTCGTCGTGCCCGGCGCCGGGGCCGGCCAGCCACCTCACGTAGGCGGCGGCCTGCCGCTTGTAGGCCTTGACTGTGTTGGCCGACAACTTGCACCGATCGAGGTGGTGGTGCAGAGCGGTCAGCGCCCGGCCCGCGAGGTCGCCGGCACCGGGGTGCAGTGCGACGACCTTGGCGTTCACCGGCCGCTCGCTTCCGGCCCGTGCCCTTCGCCGTTGGGAGCGGCGTCGACCCCATCCAGAAGCGGCGGCAACCCCTGCGATCGGCCGGCGAGGGCGGCGTGGGCGGCGTCTTCGGCGCTCCAGGCGGTGCGCACCTGGGCCAGCAGCGCGCCGTTGCGCTCAAACCCCGCCTCTGCCAGCCTCGCCATCTCGCGGCGCAAGGCGCGGCCGACACGGTCACAGATGGCGCTAGCCGCATCGTGAGCTTGGCGGGCACTGGCGATCCGGGCCGGATCGCCAGTGGCTGTCGCGGCGGCCAGCTCGGATTCCGCCTGCTCGTACCGCTCGTGCAGCGCCTCGTGCTCGGCGACGAGGTCGGCCACCCGGACGCGGGAGACGATGCTCTCGGCTTGGTTGATCGTCACGGTCTCGTTCACCGCTTGATGCGCGGCGTCGGCCCGGTCGAGGAGCGCGTCCACCTCGGGTTGCCCAGTCCGGTGCCGGTCTGGATCCGCCATCGCTGACCCGCTCCCTATTATCCGCTGAGTTTCGCCGCGGCGTTCACGCGCGCGGAGGCGACGTTATCCACTGAGACCCTAGCTCGACTCAGCGGATAATTCGGCTTATCCACTGAGCTGCTGTCACGGGATCTACAGTGGGTGTCGAACAACCTCTGATCTTTCGCTGGGGCCGCTGTCCCGTCTCATCGGAACCGAGGCAGTCTCACCGATCATGAGGCATCCTGCATTCGTCTCACCGGTTCGAGGCAGCCAGCGCTCTGGGGGTCCTGCTCATCCGGGCTCGCCTCGCCTGCAGATGGAGGATCACAGATGGGTGACGTTCTCGCCGTCGACCAAGCCGGGAACCTTCTGACCGCGTTTTACCCGGTCGCAGAGGTGGCTCGCTTCGACGACGGTCCCATGCCGCTGGCGCTGGTGGCGGTGTGGCGCGGTGAAGAGCTACTGCTGGTCTTCAACCGCGGGCGTCGGTGCTGGGAGCTGCCTGGTGGCATGATCGACCCGGGCGAGACACCACGCATGGCGGCTGTGCGAGAGCTGCGGGAAGAGACCGGCCTGAACGTCGCCGACCTCGTGTTCGCCGGACACGCGCGCTTCCTGCTTGGCCCCGAGCGGCGCGTCGAGTACGCGGCCCTCTACACCACGCGCACCAGCGCGCGCCTGGACTTCACCCCCAACGAGGAGATCAGCGCGATCTGCTGGTGGGACGGCATCCAACCTCTTGCTGACCACGTCCAACCGCTGGACGCCTATCTGGGAGAGCTGACCAGGGCCAAGCAGCTGTGAACACACTCTTCCGGAACGGAGAACCGAGACAGCTTCGACTCGATGCGTCTCATCCAATCTGAGGCACCGCAGGTCAGGACTCCTGCCATGCCTCATGATCAACGAGACGGGACAGCCGCCTCCGACAGAGGACGCCGGACACCCAGGTCTCGAGCGATCCGCTGGTTATATGGGGTGTCGAGAGGATGTCAGGCAATGTAAGGCACAGGGTCGTCGGCGAACGTGCCTGACACGTTATCTGGGGTTGTCAGGCACGTTGGTCACCTGGGGCCTGCTCGCGCCTGGCCCCATTACGCAGCGGTGATGAGGTCGAGGGTCGCCACTTACGTGCCAGACAAGACCACGGCCACCTGACCTGTGAAAGAGGCGGCAACCCCGGATATCGGTGGAACGGTCCGGATACCCGGGTGTGATCTTTTCGTGTCAGGCTTCGGCGTCATGAAGCGCATCCTCGCCCTCATTCCCCTGGCCGCAGCCCTGGTGTGCGCTCCGGGTCACGTCCACGGACGTGGTGTATGAATCGATCTTCGCGTGATCCTGTTTTTGCAGGTTAAGCGCTAAGTGTCTGCGGGAGCGGGTTCTGGGC
>NZ_JBIUBJ010000035.1:0-55163 GCF_044547985.1 Nonomuraea sp. NPDC052265 | reverse complement strand
TCTGCCCGAACGGCTGGCCTCACGGTTGCGCGGCCGGTTGCGGGTCCTGGCCGGACGGGGCGAGCTGCCGACAGCCGGGTGCCTCGACTCTCAGAGCCTGCTGACAAAGGGATTTGGTGCCGGGCTCGGGTCAGGAGAGTGCCGGGATGTGGTCATGGCTGGGCTGTTGGCCGGTGAACGGGAGCGGACTCCCGGTAGCTGAGGTGGTGTCTAAGCAGCTCAGCGGCCAGGAGCCCGTGGTTGTCTGTCTACACGCCCGGGGCCGTGAACGCCAGCGGTTGCGGCTCACCGGGATGCGCATGTCGAGATCGCAAACCGGCATACCCGTCGGATCTGACCGATGCCGAGTGGCGGGTGCTGGAGCCTGAGGCGCGGGGCGTGATGGCCGAGTTGGTCGCGGTCGCGGGCCGGCCGATGGTGCATGACCTGCGCGCGGTGCTGGACGCGGTCGGCTATGTGACCCGGTACGGAATCGAGTGGCGGGCCCTGCCCGTCGACTTCCCGCCGCATGAAGCGGTGTATGCGTTCTTCGTGCGCTGGTCGCGGCGTGGTCTGCCCGAACGGCTGGCCGGCCGGTTGCGCGGCCGGCTGCGTGTTCTGGCCGGACGGGACGAACTGCCGACCGCCGGGTGCATGGACTCCCAGACGGTCCGGGCGGCCGAGACCGTCGGCGCGGCGGCCTGCGGGTATGACGCGGGCAAGAAGGTGAAGGGGCAGAAACGGCACGTCGTGGTGGACACCCTCGGGCTGCTGTTGTGCGTGATGGTCACCGCCGCGTCGGTGCAAGACCGTGACGGCGCGCACCGGGTGCTGGCCCTGCTGCGCGAGAAGTTCTCCACTGTCGCTCTGGTCTGGGCCGACGGCGGCTATGCCGGTCGGCTGGTCACCTGGTCCGGGCAGGTCGTGGCCCTGGCCGTGTCGATCGTGCGGCGGAGCGACGATCTGAGCGGCTTCGTCGTCCTTCCCCGCAGGTGGGTGGTGGAGCGGACGTTCGCCTGGCTGGTCCGCTACCGCCGCCTGGTACGCGTCTATGAACGCAAGCCCGAACATCACGAACTACCACCCGCAGCAAGCCGCTGGAACGACCCGCCGCCGTTGCCGATGTTGTCCAGCCCCGATCGACGCGGCAAGGTGCTGCAACTCCTGGCCGCCCAGCCCTGGCGGGCCTGGAGAGGTCGCGAACTGGCCGCCATCCTCGGCATCGAGAACGTCAACAGCTTCCGCGTCCAGCTGTCCCAATGGTCCCACCAGGGCTACATCAACAAGATCGGACCAGCTCTCTACGGGCCCATGCCCAACGTGACTTAAGCCTTAGTCAGCAGGCTCTCAGACGGTCCGGGCGGCCGAGACCGTCGGCGCGGCGGCCTGCGGGTATGACGCGGGCAAGAAGATCAAGGGGCAGAAGCGGCACGTCGTGGTGGACACTCTCGGGCTGCTGTTGTGCGTGATCGTCACCGCCGCGTCAGTGCAAGACCGCGACGGCGCGCATCCGGTCCTGGCGCTGCTGCGCGAGAAGTTCTCCACCATCGCCCTGGTCTGGGCCGACGGCGGCTACGCGGGACGGCTGCAGGTCTGGGCCCGGCAGGTCCTCGGCCTGGCCGTCACGATCGTCAAGCGCAGCGACGACCTGCGCGGCTTCGTGGTGCTGCCCCGCAGGTGGGTGGTGGAAAGGACGTTTGCCTGGCTGATCCGCTACCGCCGCCTGGTGCGGATCTATGAACGCAAGCCCGACCATCACGAGGCCATGATCTGGTGGGCCACCGTGCACCAGATGACCCGCCGCCTGACACGCGAACTGGCAGGCCCGCCGTCCCCAAGCGGCTGGAGCGACCCGCCACCGCTTCCGGACTTGACCAGCCCCGACCGGCGCGGCAAGGTCCTGCAACTCCTGGCCGCTCAGCCGTGGCGAGCGTGGAGAGGAAGTGAACTGGCCGCCATCCTCGGCATCGAGAACATCAACAGCTTCCGCGTCCAGCTGTCCCAGTGGTCCCACCAGGGCTACATCAACAAGATCGGACCAGCTCTCTACGGGCCCATGCCCGCCAGCACTTAAGCCTTTGTCAGCAGGCTCTGAGCGGAGACCGGATCTTCTTGTCACTCATAGGGCCGAGACCCTACGGCTTGACGCTACGTGAGGGTAAAGCCATTTTCGGCGGCTGAGCAACGGCCGTGAATCCAACGAAGTTGATTCTGACCTGCGGCGATGTGCCGTTTTACTGGGGTCTCGGCGAGCGACGTGGTCGGCGACGGCGTCGACGCCGGGCCGGGCGTATCGCTCCAGGGAGCGGACGGAGGCGTGCCGGGAACGGGCGAGCAGGGCGGGGGTGTTTGTGCCGTCCTCGGCTTCATGGGTGAGGGCGCTGTGTCGGAGCTGGTGCAAAGTCCAGCCGCCGCGCATCGCGAGTTCCGCTGCGTCGGTGATGCCCGGATGGGCGAGTGGTCGGGTGAGCTGCTCGAAGAGCTCGGCGGCGCGGCGGCAGGACAGGTGGGCCCGGCCGGTGGCCGGGCAGATGTCCAGGGACGGGGTTCGGGCGAGTGCCCGGCGGTCGGTCAGGAAGACCGGGCCGCGGGTGCGGCCGGTGATGAGCCGGGGCAAGAGCTGGGCGGTGCCGGATTGCCAGTGCACCCATTCGGTCGCGCCGCCCTTGGCGATGACCCGGGCGCGTTTGTCGGCCAGGATGAGGTCCTCGAGGTTGAGGGTGAGAACCTCTTCGGCGCGTGCGCAGGTCTCGTACAGCAGCCGCCATAGGGTTCTGTCGCGGACGCTGGCCTTGACCATGAACAGCGCGGCGATCTGGGTGCGGGACAGCGCCCGGGTTCGGTCTGGTGGGGCCGGCCGCCGATCGATCCCGGCGATGGGGTTACCGCCCAGCCAGCCGCGGGCCTGCCACCACACGATCGCGGCCTTGAGGATCGACAGCTCCCGGTTGGCGGTGTCGGGGTCGACGAGCGCGGCCCGGGCGGCGAAGGCGTCGGCCAGGAGCAGTGCGACATTGGCTTCATCGAGTGCGGCGAATGGTGAATCGGGTGGCTGGGCGCCGCGGCGGGCTCGGCTGACGGGCGGCTGCTGGCCGCAGGCGAGCCATGCCCAGGTGGTCAGCGAGATCCGGTAGACGCGCTTGGAGGACTCTCCTCACTCCGGCGGAGACGAGGTATGCCTCTATCGCCGCGGTGTAGGTGCTGGGCCGGTCTCCGCGCAACGGTGTCCCCTCGGCCGCTGTCATTTCCATGTCCGCACCCGCTTTCGCCTGTCGCAGTAGATGCATACACCTCACCTCGCGGGCCGGGGCTTCGCCGTGCTGCTCAGGTACGGGTGGCCGAGTCGTCCTTGGCGCGGGGTGCGGCGGCCAGGGCGGCGACCAGGCATATCGCGGCTGCGGCGAGGGCGATGATCACGCCGGTTCGAGTGCCGGATGCGGTGAGCAGGAGCCAGCCGAAGGCGGCGGCGCCGAGCGAGCCACCGAGCTGCCGGGCGAAGGTGAGGGCGCCCATGGTGGAGCCGATCTGGTGGGGCTGGGCGCGTCCCTGGGCGATCAGAGTGTAGGCCTGCATGGACAGGCCCAGGGCACTGCCGGCCAGCGCCATGCCCACGATCGCCAGCGGGATGCTGACCAGGCGCGGCGCGTCGTGGAGGGCCGGGAGGACGGCCAGAGCGGTCATGCCAGCGATGCCCAGGGTGAGCGCGATGCGGCCCCAGCACCACATGGCGGGGTAGCGGCGGGCCAGGATGGAGAACGTGGTGGTGGCCGCTAGCTGGCCTGTGGTCAGCGCCAGCAGAAGCAGCCCCGTCGTCCCGCTTTCGGCGCCGGTCCCCTCCGTGATGGCCAGCGGGATGAAAGCGAACGTGCCGAACAGCGCGATGCCGGCCAGGGCGGTCGAGGCGATGCTGCGGGCCACCGCGCGATCGCGGAACAGGGCGGGCGGGATCAGTGGCTCGGCCGTGCGGCGCTCGGCCTTGACGAAGAGCAGTGCGCAGACGGCCACGACGGCGAGCACCGCCGCCGTGCCCCACAGGCTGCGGGCCAGTGACTGCACAGAGCCGAGCGCGACCACGCTGCCGCCGATGACGGTGATGAGGACGGCACCCCGCGTGTCGAACGAGCTGCGGCTACGGTCCTGTGGCCGGCCGGGCAACCCGCGCAGCGACAGCGCCGCGGCCGCGGCGCACAGCGGGAGATTGACCAGGAAGATCCAGCGCCAGCCGGGCCCGGCGGCCAGCAGACCGCCCAGCGGCGGTCCGGCCAGCGAGGAGAACGCGAAGACGCCGGTGAGATAGCCCTGGCGTCTGACCAGTTCCTCGCGGGTGAACATCTGCGCCAGGGCGCTGATCGCGGTGACCACCAGCCCGCCCCCGCCGATGCCCTGGACAGCCCTCGCAGCGATCAAGACGGGCATGGACTGTGCCAGCGCGCAGGCCAGTGAACCTACGGCGAAGACTACGAGAGTGCCGTTGAAGACGGCTCGCCGGCCCAGCAGGTCTCCCAGCTTTCCGTGGATGGGCGTGGAGACCGTGACGGTGAGCAGGTAGACGGCGGTGATCGCGGCGATGGCCCCGCCGGCTTCCAGGTCGGCCGAGATGGCGGGCAGCGCGGCGACCACGATGTTCGTGTCGAGCTGGGCCATCAGCATGCCCACGAGCAGGGCGGCGAAGGCGAGTTGTGTCGCTCGTGACAGCCCAGCGGTGACGGGGGGATTAGATGTGTGCATATCGCACACGCTAGACTGCTTGCGAAACGCACGCAAATCTGGAGGGCGTCCATGCTTCCCGAGCTCAAGAGACAGCACAGCCACGAGGTGGATGACCCGACGCGGGCCCATCTCGCTGGAGCGGGCCCCGCCCTCTTTCGACTGGTCCGCTTCTGGTCCCGCCGCTGGGTGACGGCCGCGGCCGTCGAACTCACTGGTGACATGGCCAAGGTGCAGGACATCCTCGTCCTGGAGGCGATCGACGCCGCCTCGGCGCGACTAGGAGAGGTCTCGGTCACCGACGTCGCCCACGAACTCGGCCTCGACCGCTCCGGCGCCAGCCGCATGATCAGCGAGGCCGTCAAGCACGGCTACGTCACCCGCGAAGCTTCCGAACAGGACGCCCGCCGCGCGATGCTGATGGTCACTCCCGCCGGAGCGGACATCCTGACCGGCGCGCACGCCTTCCAGGCAGAAGTCTTCGCCCGCCTCACGGCATCATGGCGCCCCGAAGACGCCGCCTGCCTCGCCGAGCACCTTCGCCGACTGGCTGCCGAAGTCGCGCCATAGGGGCCACGACGGCGCAAACCCACAGGGCCACTATCCAGGCCGGGGCACTCGGCCACCGTCATCCTGCGCCAGGAAGCCCAAGCGATACCCCGCCCCCGTGCGGTGTGACACAGAACTTGCATTATCTGTCACATAGACGGCCATCGGGCCGCATCCGCCCAGCTCGGCGTTCGCCGCAGCGACGGCGACTCGGCTCTACATCATGTGTCACATCGCCTGTCCGGAGGTCGCCGTGTCCGTCGTGGCCTTCCCCGCTCACCCGGCCCTCCCCACCGGCCGATCCGGCCGCCGGCCCGGCGACCGGATCGCCGATCGCGGCCGCCGTCGAGCGTTTCCTGGCGTCGGTGCAGGCGGCCACCACCCGCCGGCTACGCCGAGACCCTCGCCCGCTTGACCGCCGTGGCCGGCCTGGACCATCCGGTCGCCGCGCTGACGCCCGAGCAGTACGCCGCGGTGATGGAGCGCTGCATCAGTGGGTCTCGCAGGTAGGCCACCGAGCGGCAGGGCGGCCCTCGCCCTCCTGGGCGTGGTCCTGTTCGCCACCAACCGGCAGGCCACCGCCATCCACCGCAGCGTCCGGGACCGGGTCGCGGTCGCGTTCGGCGTCGGCTCTCACCCGTGCTGACCGCGATCGTGGGGCATTCGGAGAAGTTGGCCAACGACGCGCGCGAGCTCGGCAAGCTCGCCCACGAGCTGGAAAGCGAGGCCGCCAACCAGCCCGCCTGGTGGACGTCACTCCGCTCAGGCGCGCCCCCTGAGCAGCGCATCGCAGCCACCGCAGGCACCGTCGCTGAGGACTACCGCCAGCTCGGCGCCGAGATCCTGCAACTCCTGGCCGCCGCGGAACAGCAGTCATGACCCAGCCCAACATCGACACGCCAGGCAGCCTCGGCAACGTCTTCGGAGCCAGCGCCGCCAGTGGACTCGGCGGTCTCCTGCCCACCCGCCAGCAGCCGGGCAAGGACACCACTGCACCCGCCGCACCCGACTCCACTCCGGCCTCGCCGACGCGCGAGGACGCCAGTGTGGCACCCCATGTGGGCCGGACCCCAGGTTGATCTACCAGTGGGTGAGGTCGACCACGCGTGCGCAGTGCGGATCGTCGCCGGCCGGCCGGGTCCCATAAGGCCCGTCGATGAGCGAGGGCAGAGCGGTCAGCAACGCGGTGAGCGCACCCGACAGGCCCAGGTCCACGGCGGTCGCCCCAGGCCCGACCTTCGGGCTTTCCAGGTAGAGGTGCAGCCGATCCGAGGGCGACGTGGCCGTGCTCGGCTCGAACGAGTACGCCGACTGGGGCGCCCACCTGCTGCCCTGGGAAGACTGCCAGCCGAAACTGGCCGCCTTCTGCGGGGTGTGGGAGGCGGTGCACCTGATCGAAGGGCTGCTGGCCAACGACTCCGACATCCAGCCCTCCACCGTGCACGCCGACACCCAGGGCCAGAACTTCCCGGTCTTCGCCCTGGCCACGTTGTTCGGGTTCGACCTGATGCAGGTGGCGATCTCGATCAGCGAGGGCCGCCTGTCCTCGGCCACGTTGATGCGGCGCCTGCGGTCCGACTCCCGCAAGAACCGTATTTACAAGGCCTTCCGTGAGGTGGGCCGCAGCGTACGGACCGTCGCCCTGCTGCGGTATCTGGCCGACCCGGCGCTGCGGGCGCGCGTCACCGCGGCGACCAACAAGGTCGAGTCCTACAACGGATTTTCCAAGTGGCTCGGCTTCGGCGGGGTGCTGGCCGACAACGACCCCGAAGAGCAGGAGAAACTGATCAAGTTCAACACGCTGCTGGCCAACCTGGTCGTCTTCCACAACGCCCTGGACATCTCCGACATCGTGCGGCAGCTGGTTGCCGAGGGCTGGCAGATCACCGCCGACCAGCTCGGCCAGATCGCGCCCTACCTGCGGGCCCACATCAGCCGCTTCGGCGCGTACACCACCGACGAACTGCGCCATCGGCCGGATCCGTTCGACCCCCTGCTGAAAGAGGTCGACTTCACCGACGTCGAGCTGGCCGCGTGATCTCCGAGGCGCTGGCGGGGCGTCTGCGCGGAGCCGGTTCAGCAGTCCCGGTGGCGTGCGGTCATGATCGAGATGCTGACGCCAACGCCCGATGATGCCTTGGCGATGCTGCTGGCGGCGCTCTCCAGGTTCGGCATGGCCGGGAAGATGTCCGCCGAGCCGCATGCGGTGCGCGAGCTCATCCGGCCTCGTGCTCGTGAGGCCGGATGAGCCGGTGCTATTGAGCGGTCATCGTGATCTCGGCGGGCACATCTCGGCTTCCATTTCCTTGGTGAGGATGTTGATCGGGTTGCCCCAGTCGCCGTTGATGTTGGTGACGACCATGTGCTTGCCGTCTCGGGTGCCCATCGCATAGGTCCAGGAGCCGTGGATCCTGCCACCGTTGCCCCAGATCGTCACGCCGCAGGACAGCTTCTGGGAGAAGACGCCGAGCCCGTAGGCGGTGTTGTCGATCCACTGCACGCCCTTGGTGGAGATGGTGGTGAACATCTCCTTTTGCTGCGCGGGCGGCAGCAAACGGCCACTCAGCACTGCTCGATAGAAGCTGTGCAGGTCGCTCATGGTCGAGACGATGCTGCCGGCTGCCCCGGCCCAGGAGGCGTTCATGTCGGTGAGGTCGTAGGGAGTCGTGGTGTCCTCGCCGACCAGGAACTTGACGTAGTGCCGTGCGTGCGGCCTGCGCAGCTCAGGCTCTTCGCCCGGCAGGTACGTTTTCCTCAGGCCGAGCGGGCGGATGATGCGCTGGGTGATCTCTTCGGCGTAGGACCTGCCAGTGACCTTCTCGATGATCATCCCGGCGAGCGTGTAGTTGGTGTTGGAGTAGCCCCAGCCCTTGCCCGGCGCGAAGAAGGGCGGGTTGGCCATGGCCACCTTCACCAGCTGCTCGGGACGGTAGCTGTCGAAGCGGCCCTTGAGGAAGGCGGTGCTCCACTGTTTGCTCGCCAGGCCCTCATCCGAGGTGTAGGGGAAGATGCCGCTGGTCTGGTTGAGCAGCTGCCTGATAGTGATCTTGCTGCCGTCATGGCCGTTGCCCTTCACCACGCCGGGCAGCCACTTGTCCACGGTGTCGTCCAGGCTGAGCCGGCCCTCGGCCGCCAGCTTCAACACCACGACTGCGACGAACGTCTTGGTGGTACTGCCGGCCCGGAAGTATTCCTGCTGTCGGCGCTTGCGGCCGGTGTCGGTGTCGGCCACGCCTGCCGTACCGAACCACGACCCGCGGCCATCACGGACGTCAGCCATGGCGCCCGGCATGCCGTCAGCCACGGCTTGGTCGAGTACCTGCTGGACTTCGGCGTGGTCGTCGGCCACCGCCGCCGACGCGTTCGCGGTCACGGCGACTGCGGCGACGAGCAGACAGGCGGCGGTGCGGAGGGTCTTGGTCATGGGTAGATCGCCTTCCTTCAAGTGGAGTGTTCGCGCAAGGGGAATACGTGAGTCAGCCGGTGACACGGTGGAGCAGGATGTCGCCCTGGGCGACGTGGGCGTGGAGCTCGACGGTGTTGCCGTCGGACACCTCGGAGTCGTCGCCCAGGTTGTCGTGGACCCTGCCGAGCGCGGTCCTGGCGTCCAGCAGTACGGCGGTGCCGTTCGGGATCCCGACGTTGATCGTCCCGGCGCCGACGTCCAGATCGGCGCGCCCGCGCGCCATCGCGCCGACCTTGACGGCGCCTTGCTCGACGGTCACGCGCAGGCCGTCTTCTGCCCGGTCCACCGTGACGTTCCCGGCGCCGTTGCCGATCACGGTGGCGCCGATGCTCTCGCCGACCTTGATCTGGCCGTGGGCGGTGGTGAGGGCAGCCGGGCCCCCGGACATGGCCACGGTGATGTCGCCGTCGTCGGTGCTCAGGCGCGACTCGCCGGTGCGGGCGAGGTGGATGTGGCCACGGGAGACGTGGGCCCGTACCTCGCCCAGGCGCCCCTGGCCGTTCAGGTGCCCGTCGCGGAGGCTGATGTCGAGCGCCGAGCCGTTGGGCAGTTCGACCGTCACTGCGACGCGTCCGGGAAGGGATCGGATACTCGAGCGGTCCTTGACCGTCAGGCGGCCGCCTGCGAAGGTGACGCGGGCGCGTTCGGCGGCTGCGACGTCGGTGGCGTCGGCCGGATCGGCCGGCCGTACCTCGACGGTGGTGTCGGTGCGCTGGGTCGCGCTGATGCGGATGTCGGACGCGGTGAATGACAAGGCGGCGACGATCGGCTCCGGTGTGTCAAAGGTATCCATTGGTGGTTCACTTTCAGCGCGGGTCGGTGGCGGACGGCGTGCTTACGCACCGATGGAAACGCCGAACTCCGCTTCGATGACTTTGAACATGGGGTCCCAGGACTTCCACTCGGTGTTGGTGTGCACGGCGACGGTGTGCCGGCCATCGGGAGTGCCGACCGCGAAGAAATAGGAGCCCCAGACGCTGCCGCCGACGCCGCGCAGCGTCCGGCCGCCGGTCGCCTGCTCGTCGAACTCGAACATGCCCAGGCCGTAGCGGGCGTACGGCATCCAGTAGCCGCCCTCGGTGGAGACCGTGGCCCACATCTGCCGGTGCTGTGCGGGCGGCAGCAGGCTGCCGGTGGTCATCGCGTTGAAGAAGCGGATCATGTCCGTCGTAGTGGAGACGACGTTGCCGGCCGCGTAGCCCAGGGAGGAGTTGAGCTCGGTGACGTCCAGAGGCGGCAGGCCGGGCTCCTCCATCAGCGATTCCCAGTTCTCCGGGGTGACCGCAGCCGGGTCGGCGCCGTCCTTGAGGAACTGCTGGGAGTAACCTCGCGGGTGCGGACTGGGGTAACCGGTCTCGGTGGTGGGGCGCACGCGGGTGTGGGTCAGGCCGAGCGGCTGGACGACCCGGCGGTCGACCTCGTCGGCGTAGCTGTTGCCGGTGATCTTCTCGATGATCGCGCCGGCGATGTAGAAGCCGCCGTTGGCGTACTCGAAGCGTTCGCCGGGCGCACCGACCGGCGGCCGGGACACCGCCACCCGCAGCAGTTCCTCGGTGCTGAAGGTGTCGAAGCGATGCCGGTCGAACCCGGAGCGGGTGGCATAACGGTGGCTGACCTCCGGGGCCAGGCCGGTGGCGAACAGGCCGCTGGTGTTGCTGAGCAGGTGCCTGATGGTGATCTTGTCGCCGTCGTAGCCGTTGACGTCCAGCACGCCGGGCAGGTGGGCGTTGACCGTGTCGTCGAGGCTGAGGCTGGCCTCGGCCTCCAGGGCCAGAAGCGTCGCGGACGTGAAAGCCTTGCCGCTGCTGCCGGCGTGAAAGTACTCGCCCGGCACGCGCGGGGAGCCGGTTTTGATGTCGGCCACGCCAGCGGTGCCGAACCAGGTGCGGTCGCCGTCCTTGACCTCGGCGACTATGCCGGGAATGCCGACCTCGGCCACCGACCAGTCGAGCACCTGCTGCACGTTCTCGTGGACTGCCATTGCACTGCCTTTCGGACGTTTCTTCCGTACGTCCTCCACGGTGTCCACCGGCGCTTACATGCGTCTTAGAACGCTCTTTTAGCCGGGATGGCGCCACTTTCAAACGGCACGTGCGCGTCTTTGTGCTCATAGCCTTTGTGCATGCGGATGGAGTTGCTGGGACCGGTCCGGGCCTGTGCCGACGATGGCGCGCCGATCGAGGTCGGCGGCGTCATGCTCCGCTACGACGCCCGGGCCGAGACCTACATCGCCAAGGTCACCGAGTTCGGCGACGCGCCGCCGGCGGACGCCCGCCCGCTAATGCTCGGGGCCACCGATTTCGACAACCTCCAGGTGCGTGCGGGTCGCCTCGGCGATGCCGAGATCTTGTACGACAACCCCGAGGTCGACTTCAGCCCGTCCAACTTCTGGGCCGAGGACCGCTCGTGGGTCATCTGCACCGACTACGACCTGTGGGCCACCAAGGTGGCCGGGCCCGCCTCGCTTATCGACGCACTGCTGAAAGACTCCGAGATCGAGGCGGTACGGCTGCCCTGGGCACCTTGACCGGGGGGCCGTTAAGAATCGCCGCACCAGGGTGAGGTAACCGAAAGGTTCGAGGCGGTGGTGTTCCGTTGGGAGATCGCTCACCGGGCACTTTCGCGGGTAGCCGCCGGCGATGTTGCGCCCCAGGTCGGCATGTCCCATAAGACCCGCCCGATGAAGTGCCCGGTGAGCGGGGGGCAAACGCTACAGTGACGCCCATGACTGGCCTCATGATCGGCTACGCCCGGGTGTCCACCGATGAGCAGGACCTCACCGCGCAAGTGGACGCCCTCGCAGAGCTCGGCGTCGGTGGCGACCGGGTCTACGTCGACAAGGGATTGACCGGCACCAATCGCGCCCGGCCAGGGCTGGCGCAGGCCCTGGCGGCGTGCCGAGCCGGTGATGAGCTGGTCGTGACGAAACTGGATCGGTTGGCCCGGTCGGTCGCCGACGCCCATGACATCGCCAGGGAACTGACCGCCCGCGAGGTGAAGCTCAACCTGGGCGGGTCGATCCATGATCCGACCGACCCGATCGGCAAGCTGTTGTTCAGCGTGTTGGCGATGGTCGCGGAGTTCGAGGCGGACCTGGCCCGGATGCGGACCCGCGAGGGCATGAAGATCGCCAAGGCCAAGGGGCGCCTGCGCGGCAAGAAGCCGAAGCTGAAGGCACGGCAGGAGGCGCATCTGGTGGCGCTGCACAAGGCGGGCGAGCACACCAGCGCCGAGCTGGCCGAGCTGTTCGGAGTGGCCCGTTCGACGGTGTATCGGGCAGTTGAGCGGGCGGCGGGGAACAAGGGGGTGGCCGGAATACGGGAGAAGGGAAAGCTATAACAGCTGCCGGAGGCCAGCCGTCGTCCTGAGAATGCGTCGACCCCCGAGGTCTTACCCTCCGGCGCAGACCGCCGGCTGGTAGAAGATGCTCCGTCAGCTGCGTCAGCCGGACGCTGCGGCCTTGTCCGCCCGCTCTGCGGGCACCAACTGCACCGTGACCACGGTGCCGTACACCCGTGCGGCCTCAAACAGGGTATTGACGACGCTGCTGACGTGCTCGGCATGCGAGGCGCTCAACCGTGCGCGCCCTGCCGCTGCGGCTGGATCCCAGTTCATCAGCGGTCTGATCACCGCCGCTTGGCGATCGAACTCCACTGGCTTCAGGTCGCGGTTGGAACAAGCGGCCACGACCACACTGAAGGTGTCCATGACGCTGTTCTACGTCGTCACACACGGCCGGACCACCCAACCAGTGCATCCTGGTCGGTAAGGACGCTCTGTGGCGACCTCTTTGCGCCGTGCTCCGGCTATCCCCACAAGCGGACGTCAGGGGCTGGCTGGGGGCGGTCGTCTGGCCCCGCCCTCGGGTGCGACCTGTTTAGCTCCTTCGCTCGGCCGGCTTTCCTGAGCGGCCAGATGACGAATATGACGGTCGGAGTTGAGCATGCGACCCTTGGACCGTGCACGTCACGCCGCATGTCGAACCACATCCGCCAATGATCAGGCGAATCCGGCCGGGGCACTGGCTGGCGCTGGATCGGCTCGCCGCGATCGGCTACGCCTTCTCGGCCTTCCTGCTGCTGGCCAACGAGGTCCGTGGGGCCGAGAGGTTCACGGTCGTCCCCCTGGGTGTCGTCGTGACGGCGCTGCCGATCGCGCTGCGCCGTCAGCGGCCGGTCGTCGCGTTCGGGATCGCCTTGGCCGGACTGGTCGCGGCGGAGCTGGTCGAGCCCAGGACGATCATCTTGGGGATACTGTCCGTGGCCTACGCCCTGTACGCGGTGGCGGCCCTCTGCCGCCCGCGCACCGCCTTCGTCGCACTCGGGATGGCGCTGACCGCCGCCGCGGCGACCGGGATTCCCGGCTACCCGCGCATAGGTGGTGCCCCGGTGATCTCCGTGCTGCTGTTCACCACCGTCTGGACCGTCGGCTACGCCGTGGGCATGCATCGCCGCCACCTCGGGGAGTTGCTGCGCAATCAGGCCAGGCTGGCCAAGCAGAGCGTGACCGACGAGCGGATGCGCATCGCCCGTGAACTGCACGACGTCGTCGCGCACGGCATGAGCGTGGTCACCGTACAGGCGGGATTCGGCGCCCTGGTGATCGACGACGACCCGCAGGAGGCGCGGGCCGCGCTCACGGCCATCGAGACCACGGGACGCCAGAGCCTGGCCGAGATGCGGCGGCTGCTGGGTGTGCTCCGCGAGGAGGAGCGCAGCGAAGGACCCGAGCTGGCGCCCGCCTCCGGGCTGGCCGATCTCGACCCGCTCGTGGAGCAGACCGCCAGGGCGGGGGTGCGGGTGGAGCTCACCGTCACCGGGGAGCCGCGCGCGCTGCCCCCCGGAATCGACCTGTCGGCGTACCGGATCGTGCAGGAGGCGCTGACCAACGTGGTGAAGCACGCCGCCACCGGCTCCGCCAGGGTGGCCCTGTGCTACGACCCGGACGAGCTGTCCATCGAGGTCGCCGACGACGGCCTCGGCTGCCGGAAGGCCGACGGGCCGTCCCTCGGACACGGCCTGATCGGCATGCGTGAGCGCGCGCACCTGTGCGGCGGCACCTTCCACGCGACGCCCCTGCCCGAAGGCGGTTTCCGTGTCACTGCCACCCTCCCCACCCCCTCCACGGAGCACCCTGCATGAACCTCGCCCAGACCTCCGCCCTCGCCGTACCCGAGCGCGCGGCATGACCGTCCGCGTGGTGGTCGCCGACGACCAGACCCTCGTACGGGCAGGGTTGTGCGGCATCGTGAACACGGCCCGGGACCTGACCGTCGTCGGCGCGGCCGGCACCGGGCTGGAGGCCGTCAAGGTGGTCCGCGCGCAGGCGCCGGATGTCGTGCTCATGGACATCCGGATGCCCGGCATGGACGGCCTGGAGGCCACCCGCCTGATCACCTCGTCCGGTGAAACGAAAGTGCTCATCCTCACCACGTTCGACCTGGACGACTATGTGTACGCGGCGCTGCGCGGCGGGGCCAGCGGGTTCCTGCTCAAGGACACCCCCGCCAGGGACCTGCTGACGGCGATCAGGGTCGTCTCGGCGGGCGACGCGCTGCTCTCCCCCAGCGTGACGCGGCGGTTGATCAGGGAGTTCGCCGGATGGGACCGGCCTGAGCAGTTGGAGGGCATCACCACACGCGAGCGGGAGGTGCTCACGTTGGTCGCCGAGGGCCTGTCCAACGGCGAGATCGCCGAGCGGCTGCACATCGGGCCGGGTACGGCCAAGACCCATGTCAGGCACCTGCTGACCAAGCTGAACGCCCGCGACCGCGTGCACCTGGTGATCATCGCCTACCGCAGCGGGCTGGTCTCCGTCCGCTGAACCCGATATCAGCCGGAAGGTGTAGCCCGAAGGCGCGAAATGAGCCCGGGGGTAGACGATCTCGGCCGGAGCAGGTCATTAGCTTCGGAGCACTCCCACTTCCAAAGATCTGAAGGAGTGCGTTTTGATCTCCCCTCGAGTGGTGTGCACCGCCGCCCTGCTGGCCGTCGCGTCGCTGGCCATACCGACCGCCGTTCAGGCCAAGACCCAGACCAGAACACAGGCTCAGGCACCGGGCCAGGCACAGGCGCCGCGCCAGGCCGCTCCCCCGCCCCAGCTGACCCTGCCGGCGCCGACCGGGCCCTCCCCTCTCGGCACGGTGTCCTTGCATCTGGTCGACCGTGCAAGGAAGGACCCTTTCGCGGGCGCCGGCCGCGACCGCGAGCTGATGATCAGCCTGACCTACCCGGCCAGGAAGGTCGCCGCGTACCCGGTCGCGCCCTGGCTGCCGCCCAAGGCCGCGGCCGAGTACCTGCGCCAGGAGGGCCTGCCTCCGGGGGCCATCCTGCTGCCGAAGACCCACGGGCACGAGGGCGCCCCTGTCGACCGGCGCGGAGGGCGGATGCCCGTGGTGCTGTACTCCCCGGGCAACGACTCCTTCCGCTCGGCCAACACTACGGTGGTCGAGGAACTGGCCAGCCGGGGATACGTGGTGGCCACGATCGACCACACCTATGACGGCCTGGTGGAGTTCCCCGACGGCCGGGTGGTGCCCCCGGCTCAGGACGGCGGCAAGACCGGCAAAGTGATCTACGAGCAGCGCATCACCGACACCCGCTTCGTCCTGGACCAGTTGGCGGTGCTCAACCGCGGCGGCAACCCCGACGCCGAGCACCGCAAGCTCCCCACGGGGCTGCGCGGTCTGCTCGACCTGAACCGGGTTGGCATGTTCGGCTACTCGGCCGGCGGGCCGACGGTCGCGTCGGCCATGTTCGAGGACCGGCGGATCAAGGCGGGGCTCGCCATGGACGGCCCGGTGGCGGGCCCGGTCGTCACCGCCGGGCTGGACCGGCCGTACATGCTGATGACCGCCACCAAGGCCGTCCGCACCCGCATACTCGACCTGGCCACGTTCTGGTCGAACCTGAAGGGCTGGAAGCTCAACATCACGACCGAAGGGGTCGAGCACGTCTCCTACGGCGATCTGGAGATGATCGCCCCGCAGGTGGCGCCACTGCTGAAGTGGACGCCCGCCCAGCTCGCCGAACAGATCGGCACGCTCGCCCCCGCGCGCGGCGAGGCCGTCCAGCGGGCCTACCCGCTGGCCTTCTTCGACCGGCACCTGCGTGGCAGGGGCCACCTGCTGGACGGCCCGTCGCCGAGGTTCCCCGAGGTCGCCTTCATTCCCTAGTCAAGTAGCTCCAGTTCGTCGTCTTCGTCGTCGTGGGCGGCGTTGAGGGCCAGAGCTGCGCGCAGCCAGCCCAGCTCGTCGGGGTAGAGCGCCACGGTGGTCCAGCGCCGGGCCGCGGCTCCCTCGGGCAGGTCGTCGTCGCCCTCGTAGGCGCCAGGCAGTTTCACCGCGATCCAGACCTCCTCACCGAGGAGTTTCGCGGCCTCGCGCAGCCGTACCACGGTGGGGTCGGTGGTGAGGCTGTGGGCGGGGTCGAGGTCGTCGAGGTCGACGCCGTAGTCACTGTCCATGTCCGGGGTTGAGGAACCTGCGGACAGCCATTGGCGGTACCCATCAGTAACTTAACTGGTGGCCTCAGCAGGGTCGTCGTGTGGTCCGGGGATCCTGTTCGGCCTCGTTGTAGTCCTGGGGAAACTGACGGCGGGAGTTCAGCGAGCGCCACGGTGGGTTCGTCGTCGAGGGCGGCGGTGACGGAAGGCCGTTTCCAGGTCGCTTGCGCCGACGACGCCGAGGTGTCCGCGCAGGAGCTCGCTCGGTACTCTGACGACCTGCTCAAGGCCGGCTATCGCGTCGAGCCCGACTCTGACGTTGATGACGTGCTGCTGGTGCGGGAGGCCGGCTGATTCGCATGCGCGCCAGCTGGTGGAGTGGAGGTCAGCGGGGGCGGCGACGCTGGATGGGGTCGGCTTCGGCGGTGATGCGGGCGGAGGTCTCTCCGCCGAGTCGCACGTAGTGGCCGAGGCTGGCCAGGTGCTGGTAGCGGCTCTTGGCTTGCAGCTCGGGCGTGCTGCGCCCTGCCTGGGCGAGATGTTGTAGCGCCGAGTGCCGTTGGTGGGGTCCATGTCGCCGTCCGCCGGCACTTTGGGGCCGGAGGTGGGAGCGCGCCGGTCGGCCAGGAACACCGGCCCGCTCGTGCGGCCGGCCAGCAGTCGGGGCAGCAGCCGGGCCGTGGGGGTGGCCCAGTGCACGTACTCGATCGCGCCGCCCTTGGAGGTGACGCGGGCACGGCGGAACTCGGGGTCGAGGTCTTCGATGTTCAGGGTGAGGATCTCCTCGGCGCGGGCGGCCGTCTCATACAGCAGCCGCCAGAGCACGCGCTTGCGCAGGGCGTGCGGATCGTCGGTGAACAGCGTCTCCAGTCGGGCACGAGGGATGGAGCGGTCGCCGCGGCGGGCGCTCTTGCGGCGCTCCAGCCGCCGGGCCGGGTTGGTGGCGAGGATCTCCTGGCGCTGGGCCCAGGTGGTGAAGGACGTGAGCGCGGAGAGATGCCGGTTCCACGTCGCGGCCGTGGCCGCCGTCCAACGCTCCATCGCCGCGGCGTAGTGCTCGGGCTGGAGGGCGGCGGCCGGGAACTGGACGCCGGTGACGGCGAGCAGGCGCCTGAGAGTCTCGGCGTAGCCGGCGCGGGTCGTGGCCGCGGTGATGGAGTCGAGGAAGCGGTCGACCGCTGTCGCGGTCGTCGGGCCGACCGGGGCTGGGTCGGGCTGGCCGAGAAACGCGACGACGGACAAGCCGGCACCTCCTACACCGACGTACACATAACGTTACCGAGTCGCACCCGGCGCGGCGGATGCCGAGCTGGGCGGACACGATCAGCAACTAGTCTCTGTGACAGATGATTCATATTCTGTGTCACACAGCGATGTCACGCGCCGGGCCGTATCAGGCCGCTCTCGTAGGCCAGGATGACCAACTGGACCCTGTCGCGCACGTTCAGCTTGGCGATGGCCCTGGTGATGTGGGTCTTGGCAGTGAGCGGACTGATGACGAGGCGCTCGGCGATCTCGTTGTTGGAGAGTCCGAGCGCCACAAGCTTGACCGTCTCCAGTTCCCGGGAGGTGAGGGCGGCCAGCCGCTGCCCAGCGCTGGGCGTGAGGTCCTGCCGGTGGGCGAACTGCTCGATGACGCGCCGCGTCACGCCCGGCGATAGGAGCGCATCTCCGCCGGCGACGGCGGCGACCGCCCGGCGAAGTTCGGCGGGTTCGACCTCTTTGGTGAGGAAGCCGCTGGCTCCGGCGCGTAGGGCGGCGAAGACGTGTTCGTCGGTGTCGAACGTGGTGAGGATGATGACGCGACAGCCCAGAGTGGTCGGGTTGGTGACGATGCGGCGTGTGGCGGTGATCCCATCGGTGCCCGGCATGCGGATGTCCATGAGGATCACATCAGGGTGGGTGCTCGCGGCCAGCCGTACGGCTTCGTCGCCGTCCTGGGCTTCGCCGACGACCGCGATGTCCCGGGAGCGGGCCAGCAGGCTGCGGAAGCCGGCTCGTACGAGTGCCTGGTCGTCGGCGAGGAGCACCTTGATCGTCATGCCGTCGAGCCTGCCACAGGGATGTCGGCCCGCACGGCGAAGCCGCCGCCGGGGACAGGTCCTGCGGTGAGCGTGCCCCCGAGTGCGCTCACCCGCTCGCGCATGCCGGCCAGACCATGGCCTTCAGCGACATCGGCGCCGCCTGGGACGCTGCGGCCGTTGTCTGTGATCTCGACGGTGATGGAGCGAGGCTGGTAGACGATCGTCACCTCGGTCTTGCTCGCCCCCGCGTGCTTGAGCGTGTTGGCGAGGGACTCCTGTACGACGCGGTAAATGGCGATGGCGGGAATGGCGGGGACGGCCGCGCGGTCGCCGTGCTCGTCGAGGGTCACCTCGAGTCCGGCCGTGCGGGCGTCGGCGATGAGAGTGTCCAAGGAGGCCAGATCCGCCTGGGGTGCAGTGTCGCCGGGATTGTCACGCAAGATCGTGATGAGGGAGCGGAGGTCGGTCATCGCCCGGTACCTGACGTCCTTCGCCAGGCGTAGCGCGGCGGCGGCCGCTGCCGGGTCCTCCTCCAGAGCGTCGGCGGCGACATTGAGCTGCACGCCGACGACGGCCAGCGTGTGGGCGATGACGTCGTGAACCTCGTGCGAGACGCGCAGCCGTTCTTCGGCAGCGTGCGCACGGCTGTCGGTTTCGCGCAGCCGCTCGCGCCAGCGCATCACGGCGGCGTAGGTGAGGCCCGCGGCGATGAGGATCGCCAGGAGCAGTCCTTCCCCCGCGACGTGGATCAGGTAGAGGGTCGGGTTCCTGTCCAGGATCCAGCGGGCGTCGACCGCGGAGTAGAGCAGTTGGGCCAGGCCGATGGCGGTCACCCAGCGCACGCGTGGTGTGGTGGCGGCGGTGAAGTAGGCGACCGCGGCCAGCCAGATCCAACCGGCGGGAGACCAATGTCCGGTGAGGTGATAGACGAAGATCCCGCCGATCGACAGCAGCAGCACGGTCATCGGCCAGCGGTGTCTGACCAGCAGGAGCGCTCCGAGAAGCAGACCGAGAGGGATCGGGCCCTGCCACGGGTTATGCACCCCGGTGGCGAGGGCTACGGCGACGAAGAAGACCAGAGTGAGGGCAGCGAGCGTAATATCGGTGATCCGGGCAAAGTGTCGGACATGAGCGGGTTCGCGTCGTGGGGACGGCTCGGCCATGCGCAGGCCCTTTCTCGAGGGGCGACGGGTGTAACGCCGGGCCGGGGCGTACCGGACGGCGTCGCCCAGGTGGTCACATGGGCGAGGCCGTCGGCATGTTCGGCTTCCGTAGTCGCGTGGACCGGCGGGCTCAAGGACTGCGGAAGCTCTGGATCTGTTTACCAGCCCGGGTGGGCAGGTTCGGATCAGACGTGGGTGACCAGAAGGGTCACGCCTGCCTCGCCGCCACAGTCGACGAGAACAGGACCGACGCCGTTGCCGATCTTGGGCGCGAGGGCCGCCTTGGCCACGAATCCCTTCGGGTTGTCCTCAACGATGCGGATGTTCTGTAGCACCGGGTGCTCCCTGTCGAGCCCGGCAAGCACGGCCTTGAGCCCTTTGCCGCCGCCGCAGTGACCGGTGATCGTCACCTCCTGGCCTCGCTTGGTGGTGGGATTGGGGCTGACCTGAACCACCGCCCTGGCGCCCTTCGGCGGCTTCGGCGCGGCCATCGCAGCGGTGGCCTCGCTGGCCGTGCCGGCCTGGGCACCAGCTGGCGCGCCGGCCAATCCCAGCAAACCGGCCGTCAGGCTCAGCCCGGCGATCGCAGTGGTCACTTTCTTGCTCATGGCGATTCCTCCAGTTGTCATCCGGCTATCTCGACGAGAAACGCTAGGCCGGGGCGCAGCGGGAGCGCGTCGTCCGTTGAACGTCACTTGACCTTGCACCGTTCGCTGTACGCATTACACCGAAGGGAGTAGGCATCAGGCCTCTACCAACTGCATGAGGCCGAGACTGTCAGGGCTTCATGACCGAGGATCCGCTCGCGGTCCAGCGCCAGCCCAATATCCTGATCGGCATCGACGACGGGCGCGTGTCCTCGCACTCGGGAATTGGCCCTCCTGTCTCGGCGGGTCACGTCACCGTCACATCCGCGGTCGCCGGGCGCAGCGGTCTCCAGCCACCGCCGTCCAGCTTGGCCAGCTCCGCCTCCACGTCCACGGTGATCACGCCGAAGAAGTTGACGTTCTCGCTGTGCGCCGGGGAGATGTGGGCCAGCACTCGGTGATGAGGTCTTCGTTCCGGCGGGTGCTCAGCAGGGGGCCGGCGTGCGGGTAGCGCTTGACCGTGTCCGTGGGCGTCTCGTCCCGGATCAGGGTGATCTTGCCGAGGTCGCGGATGCGCGGGGAGAGCAGCTTGCCCACCAGGTCGAACAGGGCAAAGTTGATTAAGGTGACACCGTGGGTATCGGTCGCGTGTTCGAACAGCGGTAGGTCGGTGGCATTGCCCAGGAAGTCGTCCAGCACGAAGTGTGCCTCGCGGGCGTTCGGCACGATGATTTTCGTGCCGAAGGTGGAGTGCTGGTCGGACACGTGCGTGTAGGAAGACAGCACCTGGCCGCTCCGGAGGCCAAACCGCAGAGCCTCGCGCCGTTGCGCGCGGCGCGACTGCGTGGCCATTGCAGAATTGAGGTCGGTACTCAGGTGGAAGCCGCAGTGAAGTGTCCTGACATGTCGCGCGCTGCACGTCTTACCGCCCATAGTGCCGTCTCCACATCCCTGGCCTTATGCAGTGACCGCGCCCTGAGCGAACTCGTGGACACGGCTGTGCCGCTCGGATCCGGCATCGGCGGGAAGTCGGCACTGCTGGAGATCGCCCGAACGCCGGTCTTCGTGAAGCGGTTGCCTCTCACCGATCTGGAGAGGCAACCGGAGCATGTCCGGTCCACGGCGAATCTGTTCGATCTGCCTGCCTTCTGTCATTACGGCGTCGGCGCCATCGGCGGGCCGGGCTGGGGGTCTGGAGGGAGCTCGCCGTGCACACCATGACGACGAACTGGGTGCTCGCGGCCGAACATGAGGGCTTCCCCCTGATGTACCACTGGCGGGTGCTGCCGGACTCGACGCCCCTGCCCGAAGAACTGGCCGACATCGACCGGGCAGTCGCCTACTGGGGCGGCGGATCGCAGATACGCCGCCGGATCCAGGCTTTTCAGCAGTCCTCGGCGAGCGTCGCGCTCTTCCTGGAGTACATCCCGCAGAACCTGCACCAGTGGCTGAGCGCCGAGGTCGAAGCAGGCGACCAAGCCACCAACCGAGCCTGCGCCATGGTGGAGAGGGAACTGGCAGCCAGCATCTCGTTCATGAACAACCGCGGGCTCCTGCACTTCGACGCGCACTTCGAGAACATCCTGACCGATGGCCAGCGCCTCTACTTCGCCGACTACGGCCTGGCGATCTCCTCCAGGTTCAAGCTGTCGCAGGACGAGGCCAACTTCTTCGGCCGGCATCAGACCTACGACCGCTGCTATTCGGCCAAGTATCGGGTGGACTGGCTGGTCACCGCTCTGTACGGACTGCAGCGAGGGGACGCGGAGGGCCGCTACAAGCGGATACGTGCCTATGCGGAGGGCGAGCGCCCCACAGGAATCCCGGAGGAGGCCGCGGCGATCATTGCCCGCCACGCGCCGATCGCCGCTGTGATGTCCGACTTCTACCGCACGTTCCAGCGCCAAAGCAGGCAGGCCCCATACCCGCTGGAAAAGATTCGCCAACTTGGCGGGTGATTGACGCGTTACAAGTGAGGATCTTTCATCCGTAAGCGCGCCTTGATCCTTCTCAGCGCCAACGGCTGTCCGCCGGTTCCTCGACCCCCATGTCGTGGGCGCACACCAGTCCGGCGGTGCACACCACCGCCAGCGCCGGGCGCTGCTGAGCCGGGGTGCGGGTGCCCTCCAGCAGGTTGGCGTAGGCCTCGAACGCGGTTTGGGGGTGCATGGCCAGCACTTCGCCCAGGGCCCACCAGTCCAGCCCGGCGGCCAGCGCGTCACACACGACACTGTGTTGCAGGTGGCCGCCCTCAGCGCGTAGGCGGGCGGCTGCGGTGGCGGCCCGGGTGAAGTCGCCGGCCCTGGCCGCTGCCACAGCGGCGGCCAGGGCGCCGGTGAAGGAGGTGCCGTGCTGCTCGCGGAACGCTTCGGTGTAGACGCCGGTGTGGGGGCGGGTCATCGTGGCTGTCCCTCGTCGGTCGTGGTGGGCGGACGTTCGGGGTCATCATCGCTGCCTACGGCCGGTGGCGTGCTCGCGCCGAGCGCCAGCCGGTTGTTCATGTTCAACCGCACCTCACCGTAGGGGGCGATGTTGCTCCAAAACGGCCGTCTTCTAGACGGCCAGCATGGAGCGCGGTGAGGACGATGGCGCGTGCGACCACTTCAACGCGCTGACCGACGCTGAATGGGCCGGACTCCAGTCATCAGCGAACCGGACGGCAGTCCACAACCGGGACCCGGTGTACGTATGCGAACTGGAGCCCCAGCATCCAGGCCCGCACATGGCCCTGGCACAGGTCTGGGCCGGCGGCGACGACGTCTGGCTCTGCTGGGACCGCGCCCTGCGCAAGCTGGTCACCCTGCCGCACTGCCCCGCCGAGACCGGCCCCGTTGACGAGCCGGACGAATGCCTGCTGTTCGCTGACCACCCCGGAGCGCACACCTTCGAGCGAGCCGTCGCCATCGAGGGAATCCGTCGGGAGGCATCTCCCGAGATCCTGGCCAGGATGGAGGCCCTGCTGCAGGGCGCCGAGACGCCGTGACTCCGGCTGGACGCGCGCGGCGATCTTCCTCGTCCGCGGTCGGATTTGTGGAACCCCCTGCCTGAGCGGGTCTAGGGCATGTCTCAAAGTCCGCCTCCGGGAGGGCATGGCGGGAGTCTCTAGTGTGACTGTGCATGGGAATCAGCGTGATGGTGTGGACCTTCTCCGGCGACGTGGAGGGCCAATCGCTGCACCCGGCGATCAACGCGCTTTGTGACCGCGCCTTGGGCCTGGGGCTACCGATGCTCGGCTACGTCGATCCCTACGACGACACCATTTTCAACCGGTCGCAGATGCGGAAAGTAGTGCCTGAGCTGCAACAGCTTGTGGGTCCAGCGCCTGAGGATGAACGGCAGGCGGCCGAAGAGATCATTGATCTCTGTCAGTTGATCGAACGCAAGCCTCATAGATATCTACTCTTCAACGGAGACTAACCACCCGACTTCGAGACACGTCCTAGGCCCTAGAGACCTGGTCAATGCGCATTTTCGGCTCCAAGGCAGCCTCTAGATCTAGAGGGGCCGGCCTCTAGATCTAGAACTTCAGCCTGGAGTGCCGCATCGCGCCGGTGCCGCCCGTGTCGCAGGACGCCCCCGGCTGACGCACTGGCTCCGCGGTCCCCATGGCCTCGCATGGGGCCTGGCTGGAGTCAGACGGTGCTGGCCAGCCAGCCGATGGTCTCGCGGGCGTGGAGTCCGTCGCTCTTGACGGCGCCGGCGAGCACCTCGTTGAGGCGGATCCGGAAACCTTGCGGGGTCACGTCGGCGATCCTGAGGCCGGGGGTCTCTGGGCCGTTGAAGGTTTGCACGAACGGGATGACGATCACGCGTGACCCGGCGGGGAACGGGGTCGGGAACGTCACGTGGGTGAAGGTGGAGGTGTCGCCGCCGGTCGTGGCCACGGGGTGGGTCGACTCCAGGTCGAGGATGCCGGTCTGGATCATGCTCATGCAGAGGCTCCTTCTCGGGGTGAGAGATGAGGCGGCGGGTTGCGCGCCATGTGATCAAATCCCGACGCCTGCCACTGAACGTACACAACCAAGTACACGCAGTGATATAGCGTGGTAGTGAGTGCTGCCTGCCACCGCTATCTGCCGCGCCTTCCAGGGTCGTGCGGAGCGTTCATCTAACGACCGTTTGCCGAACGCGCGCCGGAAGCCCCGCCGGACGGGGGTCGTCGGGCGCCGTGTCCGGTTCAGGCGTTCATTTTGCCGTTCATTTTCCGCCGGAACCTGTTACTTTTCAGATTCTTCGCGCACGACGTTTGATGAACGGAAGGCGGCCCCCATGGCGCTCATCGGCCTGGTCCGAGTCAGCACCGACAAGCAGAAGACCCAACGCCAGCACGACGCCCTCGACCCGATCTGCCTGAAGGTGTTCGAGGAGAAGATCAGCGGCAAGCTCGCCACCGACGACCGGCCCGCACTGCTGGAGGCGCTCTCCTACCTGCGCGACGGGGACATGCTGACCGTCCAGGAGGTCGACCGGCTCGGCCGCAACCTCCTGGAAGGGCTCATCGTCCTCAACGACTTGTTCCAGCGCGGCGTCGCGGTCAAGGTGCTGGAGGGCATCGCGGCCGGCGAGCACACCGAGCGCTCCCTGATCCTCGACCTGGCCCTGGCCCTGTCGGAGGACCGGCGCCGCGACATCGTCCGCAAGACCAAGAACGGCCTGGAGGCGGCCCGCCGCCGCGGCCGGGTCGGCGGCCGCCCCCGGGTGGTCGACGACGACAAGCGCGCCGCGATTCTCGCCCGCCGCGAGCGCGGGGAGTCCATCCGTGCCATCGCCGCCGGCGTGAAGGTCTCCGTCGGCGTCGTCCACAAGACCCTCACGGACGCCAAGGACGCGTAGGCCGCTCCGGGGCGGCATGGGCCTGACCAGCCGGACACCCCACGAGACGCCAGGCCGAGGAAGGGCCTCGGCCCGCGGACAGCAGAGGAGGCCCGCAGGTGGACAGTGAGAGAACATGGATCGCGTCGCCGTGGCGCTGCTGCGCAAGCTCAAGCCCGAGATCCAGACCGAGTTCCTGAACAGCGACGAGTTCCAGCAGCTTCCGGACGTGGACCGTCAGTGCCTGTACGAGCTCGACGCCGCGCTGTCGGAAGCCGAACGCCAGCGGTCCCGTCAGCGCTGACCAACCCCCGCCGCGGCGCTGCGGGGCGAGCCGCTGATGGCCCCGCTCGACCAGCCGGGCGTCGGCCCCCACCTGGCGCCGTGTGGCCCGCTGCTCCTGGACGGCCGTCAGATCCCGCCGTCGCCCGCCCCCGAGCTGGGCGAGCACACCGACGAGGTGCTGGCTGACCTGCTGTCCCTGTCGCCGCCGGAGCTGGCGTCCCTGCGCGGACGGCGTCGTCGCCTGACCACGACTCTTCGGGAAGGCACTCAACCTCCGGGCGGGCTCGCGCGTTGGGGAGGGCGAAAGGGGACCTTCACTGATGACAGATGACGACGAGGCTGCCTTCGACGACTTCCTCGCCACGAGAAGCACCTCGTTGCTGCGTACCGCGATCCTGGTGTGCGGGGCGACGCGGCGCGACGCCGAGGACCTGGTCCAGCACGCGCTGGAGAAGGTCTACCGGAACTGGCCTCGGATCAGGCAGGACAACCCCGAGGCGTACGCGAGGAAGGTCGTCGTGAACGCGGCGATCAGCAGGGCGAGGCGGCGCAGGGTCGTCCAGGAGATCATGTTCGCCCGGCCGCCCGAGACCGCCGCCGACTCTCCCGACCTCGACCTGCGCGACACGCTCATCGGCGAGCTGCGCAGGCTGCCGCCCAGGATGCGCGCCGTGCTCGTCCTGCGCTACTGGGAGGACCAGTCCGAGCAGGCCACCGCGGCCCTGCTCGGCTGCTCGGTCGGAACGGTCAAGAGCCAGGCCGCGCGTGGGCTCGCCAGGATCCGCCAGAACATGGATGTCGCAAGGGAAGTGACGAGATGACGATCGAGGACGACCTCGCCGACGCCATGGCGGCGCACGTCGCCGAGGTTCAGGCCGGGCCCGGCCTGGGCAGCGCCGTACGCCGGGGGCACCGCGCCCGCGTGACGAGGCTCCGCGTGGCGGGGGCGGCGATCGTCACGGCGGCCGTGGCCGTGACCGTGCCGGTGATGCTGATTCCCGGCGAACCCGCCGGCATCGGCCAGAACCGCGTCGTGATGCGCAACGACGTGACCGTGCCCGACGTGACGGGCCGGCGTGCCACCGAGGCGGCGCAGGCGCTCCACGACGCCGGGCTGAAGGCCGCGCTCGACGGGATGCGGAGCGACAACGGCCTGGTGGGCACGCAGGAGCCGGCCGCCGGCAAGGTCGTCGCGTGGGGCAGTACGGTCACGCTCCACGTCCAGTTGCCGCCCGCGCCGACGCCGCAGGCCCTGGGGGACCTCGGCGACGGGCGGGAGTTCGGCGGCATCCGGCTCACTTATCTGCCGGACGGGCTCGAATGGGGCGAATGGTCGAAGGACGATGTGGTCGGTCCCGGCAAGAGCTACACCACCGGCTACCGGAAGCCGGGCCTCCAGCAGGGCGACTACGCAGTCCAGGTGATCGTGGCCCATGGCGCGTCCGCGGACGCGCTGTACGACTTCCGGCCGGAGCCGCAGGCCGAGACGGTGGACCTCGGCGGCAGGTCGGCGCGGCTGTCCAAGGACGGCGACTCGGGGGCCGCCGGCGGCCCGGTCACGCCCTCGGTCACCTGGAAGGTCCGCAAGGACTTGGCCGTCAAGGTGTTCATCGGCCCCGAGTACGCCAAGGAGATCGACGCCATGAGTGAGCTGAGGAAGATCGCGAAAGGCGTCCGCCTGGTCCGGTGACGCGCGGCGGCCGATCCTGGCCGCCCTGGTGATCGACGACGTCGAGTCGACCGCGTCTTCACGTAGGGCGGCTCACCTGTATCGGACCGCCGGATGGCGATAGGTCTGCTGGCGTCGGCCCGCTACCGCCACTGGCCGATTGGTTGCTGCTCAGGGGCCTTCACCTGCGAGGCAACAGTATGACGGCGGCGCACATCACGCCCGCGGCGGTGAAGAGCGACGTGCGCGTGTCGGTCCAGGTCGCCATGAGGCCACCGAGGAGGATGAACAGGGGCTGGATGACCGTCGTGGCGAACGCCCACAATGTGGCCACGCGAGCCATGAGACGATCAGGGGTCTGCAACTGCCGATAGCCGGCCATGGTGGAGTTCGCCGCACCGGCGAACAGCAGGACCATGCCGAACCCGAAGCCGCACATCAGCAGTCCGAGCGTGCCGGGGAACGCCGCTGGAATAAGGAAGTACCAGGGGCCGCGCAGCAGGCTGGCCCACCACAGCGCGCGCACGGCTCCCAGCCGGGCCACCAATTTCGGCGCGAGTCTGGCGCCGAAGAACCCGCCCAGCGATGGCACTCCCATCAGCAGCCCGTACTGCCAGGCGTCGAAGTGCAGGTCGCGCAGATAGAACACGGCACTCACCGAGGCTGCCATCGAACTGGCGCCGGCGAAGGCCACCCAGCTGATCAGAATCGGCCGGAGTGTCGGATGCCCCCAGGCGAATCGCCATCCGGCAAACAGCTCCGCACGCCACGACGAGTGCTCGTCACGCACGGGCGGAGCCGGCTCCGGAGTGCGCAGGGTCCTGACCGTTAAGGCGCTGACCAGGAAAGACAGGGCGTCGATGACCAGGGAGCCGACTGCGGTAAGAAAGCCGATGAGAGCGCCGCCCAGCGACGGACCGGCCGAGATGCCGAGCCAGCGCGTCGACTCCAGTCGGCTGTTGGCTTCGATCAGCTGTTGCGCTGAGACTAGCGCCTTGAGGTGGGCCTGTGCGGCGGCGGCGAACGCGATCTGGCACGCGGCGTTGACCACGGCGATCACACCCAGCTGCGCGAAGGTCAACAGGCCCAGGAACGCCGCGATCGGAACACTCGCCAGGCAGGCGAACCTGATGAGGTCAGCCGTGATCATGATCGGGCGTTTGCGCCTGAACTCGACGTGACCGCCAAGAGGGAACGCCAGCAGCGCGGTGGTGATCGCGGTCAGCGCCGATAGCAGCGCGACCTGGAACGTTGAGGCCCCGACAACGGTGACGGCGATAACGGGCAGGGCCACCATGCCGACGGCCGATCCGAGTTGGCTGATGGCCAGACCTGTCCAGAGCCGCCGGAAGTCCGTATGTCCTCGGACGCTGATTTGGGGGGAAGTCACTTTGCCTCATTATGCCGCGACGATCTGCTCTAACCTCAGAGCGCCTGCGGCACGGCACGGGGGTTCCTTCGCTACACCGAGGGGCCGGTACGGCGTCAAGCTGCAGGCGCCACGAAAACGCCAGTCGCCCCGCGGTCCCGGCCCCCCGCAGCGTGCTGTGAGCACCGGTCAACGTACCTTACGTGCCCGACAAGATCACATCGCTCTGACCTGCGAGAAGGCACCAATAACCCAAGATAACCATCGCTGCCCGAGGACGAGCGCCTGGTCCTCGACGGCCTGCGGGCGCTCGCGGCCGAAGGCGCGCCGCTGGCGGTCCGCATGGCCACGCCGGACCCGGAGGTGGTCGAGGCGCGGGCGCACGCCGCAGACAAGGGCGTTCGCCCGCAGTGGGACAGGTGGGCGTCGGCGCAGGCCGCTGTCGACGGCTACGTACTGCGCGAGACCCCGTACGGGCCGAACCGCTCCGGCTACACCCCGACCAGCCGGGCCCCCGGGTGCCGGTGCCGGTGCGCGCGGCCGACGGCACCGTGACCATGGTGGCCATGCCCGAGTGGGCGCGGCTGCACACCGACGGCCGGTGGATCTGGGCGCACACCGGCTGGCCCGTGGAGGCGCCCGGGGCGAGCGCGATCGTGAACTGCCGAACTGCGGCCAGGCCGACATCGACGCCTGGTATGCCGGCGCCTACACCGCCCGCCGGCGCACGCACGCCTTCTTGAGATGGGCCATGCGCGCCAAGCTCATGTCCCGGATGCCCCTTCCGCACCAGTCCACCACCAACCCCGCGCCCATCAGCCAGCACCAGCGCCTGGCCGTGCTCCGCCGCCTCCTCACCGACGAGGAGATCCCCCTGCTCACCCGGGTCGCGGCCACCTTGGTGCTGCTCTACTCCCAGCCACTGACCCGGATCTTGCGCCTGACCATTGACGACGTCCGCCATCACAACGGCCAGGTCAGCCTTTGCCTCGGCGATCCACCGACGCCACTGCCAGAGCCGTTCGCCGAGTTGCTACTTCGCCATCTTGACCAGCGTCTCAACCTGACCACGGCCACCAACCAGAACTCTCGCTGGCTCTTCCCCGGCCGCCGCGGCGGACAGCCCATGACGCCCGACGCCATCGAACGACGCCTTCGCGATCACCAGATCCCCATACTCAGCGGCAGGACCGCCGCGCTTCGCCAACTCGTCCTCCAGGCGCCGGCTGCGGTGATCGCCCGGATGCTCGGCTACAGCGACGAACAGACCAGCCGCGTCGCGACCGAAGCCGGAAGTCCCTGGAGCCGATACGCCCCAGTCGACGAACACCCCCACGCCTGACCACAGCGACATGGAATGAGCATCATGACGACCCTTCCCGGGCCACGCTCGGCGGCCGAGATTCGCACCTACCTCAAGACCATCTCAACCAGGCGCTTCGCCGGCCCGGCATGTTCGGCGGCGAGACAGCCCTGCGCCTCCTGTTCGATCACCTGGCCTACGCCGAACACCAGGAGACGGAGTGGGCGCAGGCATTGCAGTCCCTGGAAGTGCGGGGCGCCTTCAACTCCCTCGGCGTGACCGGAGCGCTCGCCACCGTCCTGCCTCATCCCTGCGACGACGGCGTCGCCTCGATCTACGCCGAGCTCGCCTACGATGCCGGGTGGCTACAGGCCGACAGAACCCTGACAAGCGAAGATCATGCGTCCCTGCGCCGCAAACTCACCGCTTGGGCTGCCCACGACCGCACCCTCACCGACGTGCAAGAGGAGTTCGGCCAACCTTTCATTCTTCTCGGCGGCACCAACCCCTGCTTCGGCAAGACACTCGCCTACCTGACCGAACAGGTGACGGAACCGATCATCTTCTTTCACCTCTGGAACGGGGGCCCCCGACGAAACCGAGATGATTTGGCGCTCCATCTATGACGAACCCGTCCTCTTGGCCGTCCCCTTCGGCAGGGAAGCGTTCAAGGACACCTTCACCTTCACACCGGAAGGAAGCAGACGCCGTCCGGCCTGACGTCCCGTGGCCTCGCTCATCCGCTGGCTACTACACCCTGTGACCATTGCAGGTTCGGAGGGCGCGAACACGCGACACTTGATTACGCGAGGTCGCCAGTTTGACACCTCTTTTGGAATCATCGACACCGACCGGCGATGATCTCGACGAGAATGAGTCACCATGACCGACCCCCTACGCGACGGCGACCCGGTCCACATCGGCTCCTACCGGCTGCACGCAAGGCTCGGTGGGGGCGGGATGGGAGAGGTGTTCCTGGGCCGCTCTCCGGGCGGGCGCCTGGTCGCCGTCAAAGTGGTGCGCCCGGAGCTGGCCGGCAACAGCGACTTCCGGCGCCGCTTCGCTTCCGAGGTGGACGCCGCCCGCAAGGTCGGCGGGTTCTACACCGCCCAGGTCGTGGACGCCGACACCGACGCCGTCCGGCCGTGGCTGGCCACCGCCTACATCCCCGGTCCCTCCCTGCACCAAGCCGTCGACGAGCACGGGCCGCTCCCTGTGGAGTCGGCCGCGGTGCTCGGCGCCGGGCTGGCCGAAGGACTCGCCGCCGTGCACGCCTGCGGGATGGTGCACCGCGACCTCAAACCCGGCAACGTCATCCTTGCTGAGGACGGGCCTCGCCTGATCGACTTCGGCATCGCCCGCGCCCTGGACGCCACCAGCCACACCCAGACCTCCACCGTGCTGGGCACCGCCGCGTTCATGTCCCCCGAACAGGCCATGGGCCGGGAGGTCGGGCCGCCCTCGGACGTGTTCTCGCTCGGCTGCATGCTCGCCTTCACCGTGACCGGCCGCAGCCCCTTCGGGACGGGGCCCGTCCACGCGGTCGTCTTCCGCGTGGTGCACGCCGAGCCCGATCTTCAGGGAGTGCCCGCCCCCCTGGCCGCTCTGGTGGCGGCCTGCCTGGCCAAGGACCCCGCCGCCCGGCCCAGCCTGGAGCAGGTGCTGACCCGGCTCACCATGCTCGCTTCGCCCGACCAGGGGCGGTGGCTGCCTGAGGCGCTCACCCAGGTCATCGCCGACCGCCGGACCCTGGCGCTGACAGCTCTTCACGACCCGGCCACCGCGACCGACGGTGGCGGCCCCCAAACGATGGCACCACCACCGTCCGGCCACGCGAATCCGCCGGGGGCACCCCAGCCCTTGCTGGTCAACGAACGCCGCCATATGCGCGGCCGTGAGCCCCTGCACTCCGCCACCGGCTACCAGATCGCCGCCATTGTGCTGCTTGCCCTCCTCACCCTGATCTCCGTGAGCACAGTGGTGTACCAGCTCGATTTTGCCGACGACGCGAGACGGTGGCACCCGGTGGAGAGCAACGACGAAATTGAGATGGTCGGCAAAATCATGTTGGCGGCCCAGGTCGTCTCCGGCGTGGGATTGACCACGTGCTGGCTGCTCTGGTTCTTCCGGGTACGAGTCGTCGCCGAACGGCTCGCGCCCGGCCGGCTGCGCTACCGCCCCTCCATGGCCGTATTCGGCTGGTTCATCCCGATCGCCAACCTGTGGCTGCCCAAGCAGATCGCCGACGACATCTGGCACGCCTCCAGCCCCCCTGGACGCAGCGGCACGACAGCCCCGGCCGGTCTGCTGCACACATGGTGGGCCCTGTGGCTGGTCACTTTCCTGACCTGGCCCCTCTTCTGGATCGAGTGGACGACACTCCTCACCAAGGACTACGACTCCGAGACGTACGAGGACACCCTTGGCCTGAGGTACGAATTCACGTGGGCGACCTGGGCCAGCGTGGCCGTGCACATGCTGGTCGTACCGACGGCGATCGTCACCGCCCTGTTCGTGCGGCGGCTGGGCGCCATGCAAGCGGCCAGACTCGACAGCAGCTGACGACCGAGCCCCGGCACGTCGGCTGTCGAGCGTCCCGAATCGAAGGCTCTAGGGGGCGAGGCTCTCTCCGTGCGCGGCTCCCCCGCCAGGACCGGGGGTTCCCGGACTTTCCCGACAGGTCCACGCGCGCGGCGCGGGGAGGAGTTTGGTCGCTCGCCGGCAGCTGCCGGCCGCCGTGGCGTAAGTCGTCCAGGGCGACCGACGCTCTCGGAGCCCGGTGTGAGCCGTGTATGAGTCACATCTACGCAGCTCATACCCACAGACACAGCGTTCCCGCCCTTTGGACGCGGGGACACCGGGTTTCCCGGACTTTCCGGCCCGGTCTACGCGCGTGCGCGCACGTAGGTTCGGGTGCTTCCGGCAGCGGCCTTCCCTGCTTCCGGAAGCACCCCCGCTAGCACCCCAAAACATGCCCTGAACAGGCCGGTAGCAGGTAGCAGCACCAGACGGAGGGCAACCCGGAACCCGGCTCGGTGTCAACGGCCAAGTGCGTGTGGGTCTGGCCCACTTGCCGTGATCCACCAGGGTTTCGAGATCACGATCATGTTGAGCCGGATGCGAGCCGGTGCCGGTGTCGGGACGCTGCTCTGTGTCGATCATGGAGCTGTTGGCGGTCGTGTTCCCGCATCTTGCCGCCGTTCGTATCGAGCGGGTGCACCGGACCGGAGCGACCCTACGGGTGCAGGCAGCAACAACCGAGCCGAAAGCCGAATGTCCCGCCTGCGCATGCCCGTCGGTGCGGATCCATAGCCGCTATGAGCGGTACCTGTCGGATCTGCCGATGGCCGGGCAGGAGGTGCTGCTCCAGGTGCGGGTGCGCCGCTTCTTCTGCGACAACCCCGCCTGTGCCAAGAAGACCTTCGCCGAGCAGGTTCCCGGTCTGACCAGCAGGCACAGCCGGCGCGCAGCAGGGCTGCTGTCGATGCTGCGGACGGTGGCGCTGGCCTTGGGCGGCCGGCCCGGTGCCCGTCATACCTCCCGCCTGGCCTGTGCGGTGGGCCGCTCTACGCTGCTGCGGCTGTTGCGGAGCCTGCCGGACCCGCAGCTGGCGACCCCGCGGGTGCTGGGGGTCGATGAGTTCGCCTGGCACAAGGGCCACACCTACGGAACGGTGCTGGTCGATGTGGAGGGCGGTCATGTGGTCGATCTGCTGCCCGATCGGTCGGCGGACTCGTTTGCGGCCTGGCTGCAAACGCACCCCGGCGTCGAGGTGATCTGCCGGGACCGGGCCGGTTGCTATGCCGAAGGCGCACAACGTGGTGCCCCGCTGGCCGTGCAGATCGCCGACCGCTGGCACCTGCTCCATAACCTGTCTGGCGTGGTCCAGCGGGCCGTGTCCCGGCACCGTGCGCACCTACGCGAACCGGCCATGCCCGAGTTCGCCGAACCTTCCCTCACGCTGGAGTCGGCTCACGAGGAAGGAGCCTCGGCAGCCCGGATCAGGGCACGGCACGCCGACATCCACCAGGCCCTCGCCCAGGGGATGACTACCACCCAGATCAGCCGAGCACTGCGGCTTGATCGCAAGACCGTGCGCCGCTACTCCGCCGCCGTCAGCGCCGGCGACCTCATCAGCGACGAGCGCGCACCACGCCGGACCATCCTCGATGCCTATTTGCCCCATCTGCAAGAACGCTGGGAACAAGGCTGCCGCAGCACCGATCAACTCCTGGCCGAACTACGCGAACGCGGCTACTTGGGCAGCGCCCGCACCCTTCCCTCCCTGTCAAAATGGACAGAGGTAGCAAACATGTACAAAACTCTGTGCTGAGGGTGGGGAAGGAGACATCCCTTCGTGGGAGCAAGCGAACAGGATCCCGAGATCCCTGACCCACAGGTGCGCGAGCGGGTTACGGCCCGCCGCTACACCGCCGCCTACAAGGCCCGGATCCTGGAGGAGTACGACCGGCTCGACAAGGCCGGCAAGGGCGCGCTGCTGCGCCGGGAGGGCCTGTACTCCTCGTTGATCTCCAGTTGGCGGACCGCGCGGGACCACGGCGCCGCCCAAGCGCTGGCCCGCCCGGTCGGCCGCCCGAAGGCCGACCCGCGGGACAAGAAGATCGACGCGCTGCAGGCGGAGGTCGAGCGGCTGCGTGCCGAACTCGGCAAGACCCGCCAGGTGATCGAGGTGCAGGGAAAGCTCTTCGCGCTGCTGGATCAACTCGCCACCAGCAGCGAGACACCGCCGGATCGGGGGGAGCGGTGACCGAGGTCATCCAGGCCGCGCAAGCCGAGGCGATCCACCGAACTGGCCCCGCTGCTCGGGCGCCGCAACGCGTGCACCGCCTCCGGGGTATCGCAGGCCACCTGGTACCGCAAGAACCGCCAGAGCCCGGCACCCACCCGCCCGGTCACGCCCCGCAAGCCGCACCCATCCGCGCTGACCAAGGCCGAGCGCGACCACGTCCGCGCGGTGCTGAACGAGCGCTTCGCCGACGCCTCCCCGGCCACGGCCTACTACAGCCTGCTGGATGAGGGCACCTACCTGGCATCGCAATCGACGATGTATCGGATCCTGCGCCGGCACGGCGAGGTCGGCCGGGATCGACGCCGGCAGGCCACCCACCCGGCCAAGACCATCCCCGAACTGTTCGCCGACGCCCCCAACCGCGTGTGGGCCTGGGACATCACCAAGCTGCGCGGCCCGGACAAGGGCCTCTGGTACTCGCTCTACACGATCATCGACATCTACAGCCGCTACGTCGTCGGCTGGATGATCGCCTCCCGCGAATCCGCCGACCTGGCCAAACAGCTGATCGAGCAGACCGCCCGCAAGCACGACATCGATGAGGGCACTCTCACTCTGCACGCCGATCGCGGCAGCTCGATGAAATCCAAGACCGTCGCCGAACTGCTCATCGACCTGGGCGTGGCCAAGTCCCACTCCCGGCCCAAGACCTCCAACGACAACCCGCACGTCGAGGCCAGCTTCAAGACTCTCAAGTACTGCCCGGACTTCCCCGGCCGGTTCGGCTCGATCGAAGACGCCCGCGCCTTCTGCCAGGACTTCTACACCTGGTACAACCACAACCACTACCACTCCGGGATCGGCTACCACCACCCGGTCGACGTGCACTACGGGCGCGCCGCCGCCGTCCGCGACAAGCGCGCCGCCGCCCAAGCCACGCACCCCAGGCGCTTCGCCAGCGCGGGTACCCCCACCCCACCTGCCCTGCCCGGCCCCGCCTGGATCAACAAGCCCAAGACCGAGGAGGACACCGCAAAGAAGCCGACACAGAATTAGCCCAGCTCAACTGGGGCTGTCTTCCCGCAGCCCAGCGAACCCGGCAGGAGGCAGCACTGTCGGCTCTGGCTCTCGGAACACCGCAGGTAGCAGGGCCTGCGGTGATGTCCGCACCCATCCTCCCCGAAAGCCGAACAGGCTCTCCGCCCACGATGCACGCCATGCCCGGCCTCAAGGCGTTGGCGCATCCGCCGGGAGACATCGGAACGAGAAGTCACGTCAAGCAGCTCAGTGGCCTCGGCTCAGCATGACGTCTCGTTCCGATGTTCGTCAGGCCTCGAATCGACGCCTCGTCTCGCCAGATCGGCTGCGATGCCATCCAGCACACCGGCAAGACCTGAGGCGAACAGGGCGTCGAGGTCCCAGGGGGTGGCGCCTGCGCGCATGGCGCGGGCGAGCCGGGGATACGCTCCGGGTGCGAAAAGCGGATTCTCTGCCTCGTTCGAGGCTTTCGTCCCCGGAGTTGGGACGATTCCCGACTGCCGTTCCGCCTCCACATCGCTGACGTAGGTCAGCGCCACGCCTTGCACGTACGAGGCGAACATGAACATGTACCGGAAAGCCTCGGCAGGTTCGAGGTCGAGGTCGTCGAAGGCGGAGAGGGCGCTTTCACTGTCCGCCGCGAGAGCCGGGCTGAAGTGCGCGCGGGTTGTCACCATGACCCTCGGCAGGATCCACGGATGGCGGTGGTAAAGGTCCCAGTCACGGTATGCGGCGCGTTCGAGGCCGTGACGCCAGTCCCGCGGCGCCGAGTCGGGCAGGGGCACGTCGGTCATCGCGGCCTCCACCATCAGGGTCACCAGGTCGTCCTTGGACGCCACATGCCGGTACAAGGACATGGCGCCGGTGCCGAGGTCCATGGCGACCCGCCGCATCGACAGCGCGTCGAGCCCCTCCGCGTCCGCGATGGCGATCCCGGCTCGTACGATGCGCTCCACGGTGAGATGCGATGCGCCGTCATTGTCCTCCGGGACGTCGGCTGGCGCTTCCGCTCTGCGCGCCCGGTACGCCCTTGCCTGGCACGCGCGCGAGCAGTAGAGCCTCGGCCGTCCCCGGTCGGTGGGCTCCAGCGACTGTCCGCATGACGCGCATGCCGGTCGCACCGACATCACCACACTCCTTTTCGTCACACCGTCAGGGTTGTGTCGAAATCCTAGCCTATTGAGGATGTAGATGCATGGCGCGAGCGAACAGGCAGTTCAAAATGGTGTTGTATGGAGTCGGCGTGCATGCGTATTCTGTACGCTCCATTGCGTACAAAGTACGCGTCGAGGCATTCCGCCCCGACGCGGTCAACACGATTCAGGAACCGAGGACATGACTGAAGAAGACAGAACGGCCGGAGTCAGGCAGTGGGTCGGGCTCGCGGTCCTGGTGCTGCCCTGCGTACTGGCGTCCATGGATATGTCCGTCATGTTCGTTGCGCTCCCGTCCCTGATGGCCGACCTCAAGCCGGGCAGCTCCGAACTGTTGTGGATCATGGACGCCTACGGCTTCCTCCTCGCCGGCCTGCTCATCACGATGGGCACACTCGGTGACCGGATCGGACGACGGCGGGTGCTGCTCGCAGGCGCCGCAGCCTTCGGCGCCGCCTCCATCCTGGCGGCCTACTCGACCAGCTCCGGGACGCTCATCGCGGCCCGCGCGCTCCTGGGCATCGCCGGATCCACGCTGGCGCCGTCCACGCTTTCCCTGATCCGCAACATGTTTCACGACGCCAAACAGCGGGCCACGGCGGTCGGCGTCTGGACGGCGGGCTTCGCGGGCGGCGCCGTACTGGGCCCGATCATCGGCGGTCTGCTGCTGGAGCGCTTCTGGTGGGGATCGGTCTTTCTGATCAACGTGCCGGTGATGGTCCTGCTCCTGGTCCTCGGCCCGCTGCTGCTCCCCGAATACCGTGACCCCAGACCGGGCCGTTTCGACCTGCTCGGCGCCGCCCTGTCCATCCTGGCCGTGCTCGGCGTCATCTACGGCGTCAAACGGCTGGCGGAGCACGGCTTCGAGTGGGGCTCCCTGGCATGCTGCGCCGCCGGACTCGCCGTGGGGGCCGCGTTCCTCCATCGTCAACGCGTGGCCGCGAACCCGATGATCGACCTTGCGCTGTTCCGCACACGCCGGTTCAACGTGCCCTTGCTCATCGACGCGCTGGCGACGTTCGGACTGGTCGGCTTCAGCCTGTTCAACTGGCAGTTCATGCAACTCGTCCTGGGCATGGGACCGTTGGAGTCGGCCCTGTGGTCCTTGCCCACCTTTCTCGTGATGCCGCTGGGCATCGGGCTGGCCACCGCGATCGCACCCCGCATCGGCAAACCCAACGTGATCGCCGCCGGGCTGCTCGTGGCAGCCGCCGGCTACGCCATGCTGACGCTGATCCAGGCCGATTCGGGGGTCGTCTACCTCGTCAGCGGCCTGACGGTCGTCGCGACCGGTATCGGCGGGGTCGCTGCCGTGGTCACCGACGTGATTCTGTCCGCCGCGCCACCACAGCGGGCCGGGACGGCCTCCGCCTTGGCCGAGACCTCGGCCGAGTTCGGCGGGGCGCTGGGCATCGCGATCCTGGGCAGCATCGGCACTGCCGTCTACCGTTCGGAGCTGGCCGCCAAGGCTCCTGACGTCCTCACGTCCACGGAGTTGGAGGCAGCGCGGGACACCCTCGGCGGCGCCCTCGACACCGCCGCGGCCCTCCCGGCGGGCACCGCCGAAACCTTGCGAGATGTGGCATTCGACGCCTTTGCCCGAGAGATGCGAATCGCCTCGGTGGTCAGTGTCGTCCTGATGGCGGGCGCGGCCATCCTCATCGTCACCCTGCTCCGCACGTCACACACCCGGCCCGGACCCGAAGCCCCGGAATCCACAGCAGAACACAACGGCCGGGACCAAGCGAGCGACCTGGACCCCACGGCAACCTCATCATGAACAGAGATCTCGCGGGCCGTACCGGCGCCCTCGCTGGATGCCGCAGGGCTCCCCTGGCCCTGGTGCCGGCGCCGGTGCCCAACGCGCCTTCTCGCCGTACCCCTTCAGGTCCGCGGGCTGCGGGCCGAGCTGCTCGGCGACGTAGTCGACCACCGCAGCAGGAACGTCCTCGGGATCGCCCAGAAGGCAATTCAGGAACCGTGTCGTGCCCAGTTGCAAGGAGGTTACGCGCGCCGTTGGCGGCCATCGGATCCAGCCGAGGTACGGTCAGAACAGGCCATGAGTCGATCTTGAATCTGTGCGCGGGCCGTCGTTGACCTGCCGTGCTGGAGAGCACCGTGGGTGAGGGGAGGTCATCCAGGGCACGAAGGTTGTGCCCCGATGGCGTCGATCGACAAGACCGCCTATCCGAGAGCAGCGGGCCGGTCTCGGAGCTGCGGTTGAGGTGCTGGTCAAGGCGGTGCGGATGCAGGCCGCCGGGGTGGGGTCGGTGCGCCAGGTGGTCGAGCGGGCCGGTGGAGCGGCCGCGCAGCTGGCCGACATCGAGGAGGTGACGGCCTACCAGCACGACAACCACGAGCTGCTCATCCAGCAGTTCTTCAAGGCCGACCGCTCCACCGTGCTCGCTCTGTCCGCGGTGCTGAGGTTCAAGGCGACATCGGCCGACCGCAGCGTGCTGGACGCGCTGCAGCACGCTCTCACCTACTGGAGCAAGACCCGCGACTTCATCCCCGGCTGGGACGCCGATGGCCGTCGCCTGGATCTGGGGTTTGCCTCGGCCAACTGACAGCGTGCCATCTCTGACCGCAAGCAGCCGGGCATGCTGGTCAAACGGCACTTCGAGGCGATGGTGTTCGCCTACCTGGCCGAGGAGCTGCGCACCGGCGATATCGCGGTGGACGGGGCCGCGGAGTACGGCGACTGGAGCTCGCACCTGCTGAGCTTCGATGAGTGCCGGCCCCTGCTGGCGGCCTACTGCGCCGAGGCGGGGCTGCCGGAGAGCGCGGCCGAGTTCGTGGCGGAGCTGAAGCAGCGCCACCGCCAGGCCGCCGAGCATCTGGATGCCGGCTACGCCGACAACGAGGACTTGACGTTTGCCAAGGACGGCACCCCGACGCTCAAGCGGCTGGGCGGGCTCGGTACCAGCGTGGCCGCGACCAAGCTAGGGGCGGAGATCAAAGCGCGGATGCCCGAGCGCACGCTGATCGAGATCGTCTCGCGCACCGCGTACTGGCTGGGCTGGCATCGGCACTTCGGGCCTGCTTCCGGCCACGACAACAAGCTGAAGAAGCCGCAGGAACGCTACGTGCTGACCACGTTCGCGTGCGGGTCGAACATGGGCCCGGCCGAGGCGGCCCGGCACATCGAGGGGATCACCGCGCACGAGATCTCGCTGGCCAAGAACCGGCACATCACCCTGGCCAAGCTGAACAAGGCGATCACCGATGTGGTCAACGCCTTCGCTCAGCTGGACGTGGTCAAGGCTTGGGGCGATGGCAGCAGCGTGGGCACCGACGGCACCCAGGTCGACACTTACATCGACAACCTGCTCGCCGAGACCTCGATCCGGTACGGAGGGTTCGGCGGGATTGCTTACCACTACGTATCGGACAACTACATTGCGTTGTTTTCCAGATTTGTGCCGTGCGGGGCGTGGGAGGCGATCTACATCATCGACGGGCTGCTGGCCAACGCCTCGGAGGTTCAGCCCAAGACCGTGCATGCCGACACGCAAGGTCAGTCGTTCCCTGTCTTCACGTTGGCGCACTTATTCGGGTTCGATCTGATGCCGCGTATCCGCAACTGGAAGGGCCTGACCTTCTTTCAGCACACCGACCAGGTCGCCTACCACCACATCGACTCCCTGTTTCGCGGGGAGGGCGGGAACCGCAACATCATCGACTGGGACCTGGTGAAGAAGATGTGGCCCGACCTCATGCGGGTGGCGATCTCCATCCGCGAGGGCAGGCTCAACTCCGTCACCCTGCTGCGCCGGTTGGGCTCCCACTCCCGCAAGAACGAGATCTACCGGGCCTTTCGCGAGGTCGGGCGTAGCGTGCGCACCGTGGCGCTGCTTCGTTTCCTGGCCGATCCCGCGCTGCGGCGGCGCATCACCGCGGTCACCAACAAGGTCGAGGGGTTCAACGGTTTCTCCGGCTGGCTGCGCTTCGGCAACGACGGCGTCATCGCCGACAACGATCCAGCCGAGCAGGAGAAGATGATCAAATTCAACTCGTTGCTGGCCAACTGCGTGATCTTCCACACGGCGCTGGACATGACCGATGTGCTGCGTCAGCTGCTGGCCGAGGGCTGGCAGCCCGAGCAGGACAAGGAGATCACCGCCGCCGACATCGCGCAGCTGTCGCCCTATCTGACCGCGCACATCAGCCGGTTCGGGCTGTATGCCACCGACGTACTGCGCCTGCGCCCCGACGACTTCGACCCCGACCTACCCGCGATCGACTTCACCGCCTTGGCCGAGGCGGCGTGACGGCAAGCAGGCCAGAGGCAAGCGCTGGGGATCGTGGTGAGGCGTTTCGGGCGGCAGGGGCAAGGCTGAACATAGGCACGGCGCTCTCGCCGATCTTGGCGCCGGCTGGTGGGCCGCTTTTTCACGGTGCGGCCGTTCCTGTCGCTGCTGACCCAGGTCGTCGACTTCGGCGCGAGCCCGGAAGGGGCACCGGTGCTGAAGGCCTTCAAGGCGCTGCTGGAGCTGATGCGCCGGAAGAAGGTCACCGGGAGGAAGGAGATAGCCGACGACCCCGGCCGTTGTCTGGCGGCACACGGCCGCCGGACAAGGTCGCTCACCGCCGAAATCAGACGTCTTCGCGCAGGTACAGGTCGCGCAGCAGGCCGATTTCGCCGCCGTGATGTGTGACCTCTTTCAGAGCGTGCAGCGCGAGCTTCAGATAGGTCTCATCGGCCCAACCGCCGGGGCCTATACCTATCGGCGCCAGCAGGCGCTTGTCGCCGAGGGCTGCGATACGGGAGATGAAGTGCTCCCAGTCCTCGGCGAGCGCCTGGACGCCCTCTTTCGCGGTGCCCGGCCACTCGTGGCGGTCGCCGAGCTCGGGGACGTCCTCGAAGCAGTAGATCACGTAGCCGCGCAGGCAGAGGTTGCCGATGTGCCAGATGCGCCAGGCGATTGTCGTGACGGGGTCCGGTTCCTCCGGACCCGATTCCGGAAATAGCGTGGCGACGCGGAAGACACCGTCGTCGCCGGGGCGGATGCTGATGCAGTCGCTGACCGGCTCCCAGTGATACTCGGTGTCGGTCAGGCCCTCCAAGCGCCCGAACAGCCGGGATCGCACGCCTTCAAAGGTCGCGAGAACGTCGCGGGTGACGGGGTCGGTCACGATCATGTCAGCCATGCCAGCTCCAGGGCTCGGTGGTTTCGGGTCGGTCGGGATGATCAGGATCGACGGGTCGGCCGACTCGGTCACGTGCCGCCGCCTCGGCGTGTGTCGCCGGGTGCGAGCAGGCTGGTGAGTTCGGCGATGGCGTCCGGCGACGGCTTGAAGTAGCGGCGGACGTTCTCCGCCTTCTTGTGCCGCGACTTGGCCATCAACATCAGCAGGCTCGCCCCCTGCTCCCCGAGGTGGGTCAGCCCGGAGTGCCGGAACTCGTGCAGATCCCAGCCTGTGCCCGCCCCGTGCAGCGCGGTGTGCTCGTCCAGCAGGGCGCGGGCCTGGCCGTACGACAGCCGGGCCAGCCCGGAATCCGGGCACACGTCCCGCGACGAGACGACCTTGCCCGGCCCGGGGCGGCGGTGAGTGACGAACACCGGGCCGCGGGTACGGTTCTTCAGCAGCCGCGGCAGCAGCCGGGCGGTGCCGGCGTCCCAGTACACGGGCTCCAGCACGAAATCCTCGCGGACCTGGCCGCGGCGGCGGGCCTTGGACTGCGCGCCTTTGGCCTTCACCAGCGCGCGGCGGCCAGCGAAGTCCAGGTCCTCGATGTTCAGCGGCAGGATCTCCTCCGCCCGCGCCACGGTCTCGTACAGCATCCGGTAGAAGCACTTCTCTCGCAGGTGCACCTCGCGGCGGGCGATCAGCCGGTCGATCGCCATCTTCGAGCGCGCCGGCGTCTCGGAGTCCGGCGGGGTCAAGCGCTTGGCCCAGGCCGGCACCTCCGGGCCGTCGAAGCCGCGCTCGGCGCACCAGGCGAGCCAGGACAGCACCGCCGCCCGGCGGGCATTCCAGGTGTTCACCGCCGTCGAGCCCCACAGCGCTTCGAGGGCCTCGCCGATCTCGTCGTCCGCGACCTGCCCGAGCGGCCGGCCCTCGCCGACCCGTTCGGCGGTCTTGCCGACCCCGATCGCGTAGTTCCGCACCGTGTTCGGGTTGCCGAGCGCGTCGAGGAAGGCGTCCGCGGCGTCGCGGACGGTGAGCGCCTTCCCGGCGGGCAACTGCGCGACGGTGGCCACCGCTTCCCCCTTGCCACAGATAACAGGACCGCTTCGCGTAGCAGCCTGGAACCGTCGCCGCAGGTCGCGATCAACGATGCCCCAGATAATAGGGCATTATCCGTGGCAGCATTCGACTTCAACCAGCGTGAACGCTTGCCACTCTCCGCTTCAAGATCATCACAATGTGGGTTTTGGGCTCATGTGGGCTGGCCCCCCTCCAGGGCCGGCGAACACACCGCTCTCTACCGCGACGGCGTGCTCGTCGGCGAGGCGCCGTCCCTGATCGCAGGCTTCTCCGTGCCTGCCGGGCGGGCGGCGTACCGGCTGGTCGCCGAGGCGGAGCGGGGAGCTCCGGCGACGCTGTCCACGCGCGTGTCCGCGGCTTGGACGTTCCGCTCCGACACCACAGACGCCCTCACCCGGTTGCCCGTGTCCGTGGTGCGCTTCGCTCCCGAGCTCGACGCGCGGAACACCGCACCGGCCGGTCGTGCCTTCACCGTCCCGGTCAGCGTGCATGCGTTGCCCGGCAGCGCGGCGGGCCGCACACGGGACCTGTCCGTGGAGGTCTCCTACGATGACGGGGCCACCTGGACGAAGGCGCAGGTCCGGCACTCGGAGGTGGTGCTGCGCCACCCGGATGGTGACAGGTTCGTGTCGTTGCGAGCCAAGTCGATCGACGTGTCCGGCAACGTCGTCGAGCAGACCGTGATCCGCGCGTACCGGATCGCCTCGGCGACCAGCTGACGGCGCGCCTGGCCGGCTCTCTTGTGTTCTGGACGGCGGCGTCCGAGCTCAGCCGGCCGCCGCCGTCCACGGTGCCGCGGTGGACGGCCGGCCACGCACTTCGTCCAGCTCGGCAGAAGGTATCCTTCCGCCTCGTTCTGACTGAATTTCCAGTCAGAACATCATTGTATTGGACTGAATTTTCAGTCAGGATGCGTTCGTGGTCCGGACGAATCCCGCGTTGTCGCGGGCTCGTGGCAAGGAGGCTGTCATGACCGAGGCGGCGCAGGACGCGCAGGAGTCCGTACCGGCCGGCGAAGGAGCGGGCCGGCATCGCCGGGCCATCGAGCGGCACTCGATCGACTGGGTCCCCCTGACCGAACGGCACGGCAGAACCTCCAGCGTGGGCGCCATCTGGTTCGTCGGCAGCCTCAACCTCACCGGCTTCGCCACCGGCGTCGTCACGCTGTCCATGGGCGCCTCGCTCGTGTGGACCGTGGTCGCGACCGTCCTGGGTTCCCTGTTCGGCACCTTCTTCATGGCCTTCCACTCCGCGCAGGGCCCGCAGCTCGGCCTGCCTCAGCTCGTCCAGTCCAGGCCCCAGTTCGGCTACATCGGCGCCGCCGTGACGGTGTGGGTGTTCGCCCTGGTCAACTACATCGGCTACAACACCTCCGACGCCCTGCTGTCGGGCGACGCGATGAACGCCCTCTTCGCCATCCCCAACGGCCTCGGCTACGCGCTGTCGGCCGCCGTCGCCACCGTGATCGCGCTGTTCGGCTACCGCTGGATCCACGCCGTCAACAAGTGGCTGACCTGGCCCTTCGTCGTCATCATGGCGCTCGTCAGCGGCGCCGCCCTCTTCGGCGGCGGGCTCCCGGACGGAGCCTGGACCCCGGGCCCCCTCGACCTGACGGCCTTCATGCTCGTCTTCGTCTTCGTCGCCGGATTCCAGCTCGGCTGGGCGCCCTACGTATCCGACTACTCCCGCTACCTGCGCCCCGACATCCCCGTCCGCAGCACCTTCTGGTGGACCTACCTGCCCAGCGCCATCTCCGGCATCTGGGTGTTCGTCCTGGGCGCCGTGGTCTCGGCCGCCGCGCCGCCCGGCGCCACGCCGGTCGCCGCGCTGAAGCTGGCCGCCGACCGCCTGGTGCCCGGCTTCGGGGTGCTGGCGGTCGCCGCCCTGCTGGTCGGCCTGCTGTCCATCATGGCCATCAACCAGTACGGCGGCAGCCTCACGATGATCTCGATCGTCGACTCCTTCCGCCCGGTGCGCCCCACGCGGACCATCAGGGCCATGACCATCGCCGTCATGTTGATCGCGGTGGGCTCGATCGCCAACTTGGTGGGCGTCGAGCAGTTCAACTGGTTCTACGCCAACGTCGTGGTCATCCTGACCTACCTGTTCATCCCGTGGACCGCGATCAACCTGGTCGACTACTTCTTCGTCCGCCGTGGCCAGTACGTGGTCCGCGAGATCTTCAACCCTCGCGGCATCTACGGCCGGTGGGGATGGCGCGGCAACCTGGCCTACCTGATCGGGCTGGCCGCGATGGCCCCCTTCATGGTGATCGTCGGCCTGTACACCGGCCCGATCGCCGCCGCGGCCGGTGGCGTCGACTGTTCCCTCCTGGTGGGCCTGCCGGTCTCCGGCGGCCTCTATCTCATCTTCGCTCGCAGCCTGGACCTGGCCACGGAACGCCGCCTGGTCCAGGAAGAAGGCCTGCTAACCCCCCACAGAGAGGAAGCACGACCGTGAACATGAGCCGAAGGACCTTGCTGACCACCACCGGTCTGGCCGCCGCCGGACTGACCGCGGCCCACGTGCTCGGAGACGCCGCCGCGGCCCAGGCCGCCACCTGGCGCGTGCCCGGCGAGGAACACCCGCACAATCGCACCTGGATGACCTGGCCGCACAGCACGACGATCTGGGGCAACCTGCTCTCCAAGATCCAGGCGGACATCGCCAGGCTGGCCAAGGAGATCGCCAAGTACGAGCCGGTGACCATGTGCGCCAACGGCTCCACCAACGCCTCCAAGGCACGCTCGATGTGCGGCTCCACGGTCACCGTGATCAGCTCGGTGCCGGTCTCCGACTGCTGGATCCGCGACACGGGCCCGATGATCCGCCTGGACGGGACAGGCGGCCGTGACGCGTTCGGCCTGAACTTCAACGCCTGGGGCGAGAACGCGACCAGCTTCTACGGCATCCCCGCCTCGGCCTACAACAACGACCGCGTGATCGCCCAGAACCTGTCCGCCCACCTCGGCCTGCCGTTCGCCAAGGCCGGGGTGGTGGGAGAGGGCGGCGGCATCGAGTACGACGGCGACGGCACGCTGATCGCCACCGAGAGCTGCTGGGTCAACAGCAACCGCAATCCCGGCAAGTCCCGGGCGCAGATCGAGGCCGAACTGCTGGCCAGGTTCGGCGCCGGCAAGATGATCTGGGTGCCTGGGGTCACCGGCCAGGACGTGACCGACGGGCACATCGACGGCACGGCCCGCTACGTCGCTCCGGGCGTCGTGATGGTGCAGCTGGCGGGAGCCGTGCGGCCTGACGTCTGGACCCGGAACGCGCTGGCCATCCGCGACGTCCTCGTCAACGCGACCGACGCGAAGGGGCGCAGGCTCCAGGTGCTCACCATCGAGGGCCCGGACACGCTGCCCCGCATCCCCTCCGGTCAGCGCAAGGACTTCCTCAGCTCCTACATGAACTGGACGGTGACGAACCAGGCCGTCATCACCGTGCAGTTCGGCGACACCGCGAAGGACGCCGCGGCCAAGACGGCGATCGCGAACGCGTTCGGCCGTCCGGTGGTCCAGCTCAACCTCGACAACCTCTACGGCAACGGCGGCGGCGGCGCGCACTGCGTGACGCTGCAGGAGCCGCAGCCCTGACCCTCGCTAGGGGCGGTCGAACTCGACGTCGATCGCCCCGGCCAGCAACTGCTGCGCCCGTTCCAGCGTGATGGTGCCGCTCAACCACCGCTCGCTCAGCCCCTCGACCAGTGAGGTGAGCCGTTCGGCCGCGTCGAGCGGCACCACCTCGGCCGAGACCAGCCCGGCGGCGTGAGCTTCGCCGATCAGGGCGACCAGGTCGTCGACCCATTCGCGGGTGGCGGCCTGCAGCGGCTCGCGCAGGTCGGGCTCGAACGTGGCGGTGGCCCGCAGCTCGCCCCAGGCGGAGCTGTTCTCCCGGACGGCAGGGCTGTCTTGCAGCTCCAGCGACAACAGCAGCTCGATCCTGGCCCGTGCGTCCCCGCCCAGCTCCAGCGCCTGGCTGGTGTAGCGACCCGCTCGCTGGCTGACGAACTCCAGGGTGCGTCGCATCAGGCCGGCGCGGCTCTCGAAGTGGTAGTAGATCAGCGAGGTCGACACTTTGGCCTCGGTGGCCAGTTTCTCCACCCGCAGGCCGCGCACGCCGTCGCGGGCGATGACCCGCAGGGCCGCTTCGAGGATCAGCTGCTGACGGTCCGACATGGCACCCCACATTACCTTGATCACCCATAGGCTATTGACTGAAAATTCAGTCAGGTCGATTATAGCGGGACCCCACTGACGACTTCCAGGAGGATTCGTGTCCATGCGCATGCCGGCCGAATGGGCCGAGCACGAGGGTTGTTTGATGGCCTGGCCGACCAGGGAGGAGCTGTGGCAGGGCGTCCTGGACGCGGCCCGGGCGGAGTACGCCGCGGTGGCCAGGGCCGTCGCGGCGTTCGAGCCGGTGACGATGGTCGCGCTCCCCGGCCAGGCGGTCCAGGCTCGTGAGCTGTGTGGCCCCGGCGTCGAGGTGGTCGAGCTGCCCATCGACGATTCGTGGCTGCGGGATTCCGGGCCGATCTTCGTCCTGGGCCCGGACGGCTCCCGCGCGGGCGTCGACTTCCGGTTCAACTCCTGGGGCGGCAAGCACCACCCGTGGGACCACGACGACCGCGTGAGCGCGTTGCTGCTGGAACGCCTCGGCGTCGCCCGAATCGAGTCCGCGATGATCCTCGAAGGCGGCGCGATCACCGTCGACGGCGAGGGCACGCTGATCACCACCGAGCAGTGCCTGCTGCACCCCAACCGCAATCCCGGCCTGACCAGGGCTGAGATCGAGGACGAGCTCAAGGCCCGCCTGGGCGTCAGCAAGGTCATCTGGCTGCCGTACGGCGGCTTCGACGACCGCGAGACCGACGGCCATGTCGACGGCGTCGCCGCGTTCACCGCTCCCGCCACCGTGCTCGTCCAGCTCCCCGACGATCCCACGCACCCCGACTATGCCCGGATGCGCGCCAACAAGGCCGTGCTGGAGTCCTCCACCGACACCGCCGGCCGCCCGTTCGAGCTGATCGAGCTGCCGCAGAGCGCGTTCGTCGAGGTCGCGGGCCGGGTGGTCGAGGTCGGCTACCTGAACTTCTACGTGGCCAACGGCGGCGTCGTGGTCCCCGTCGCCGGGGTCGAGGCCGACGAGAAGGCGCTGGCCGTCATCGCCGAAGCCTTCCCCGGCCGCACCGTGACCGGTGTGAAGACCCCGGTCATCGCTTACGGCGGCGGCGGCGTCCACTGCGTCACCCAGCAGATCCCGGCAGCGAGGAGCACGCGGTGAACCACGTCGAACTGACCTCGTTCGGATCCCCGCTCGGCTCACCCGCCAGGGCCGAGGACCGGCCCGGCACCCTCCTGCGTGTCGGCCTGGTCCAGATGCGCTGGCAGCCCGACGACCGCGCCCACGACGACGCTCTGCGAGTCGGCGTACGGCGAGCCGCACGGCTCGGCGCGGAGGTGGTCTGCCTGCCGGAGCTGACCAGGAGCCCCTACTTCGCCATCGACAAACGCCAGGCCGAAGGCGCCGCCCGCTACATGGAGGACCTCCCGGACGGTCCCACCACGCGGCTCGCCACCGAGCTGGCCGCCGATCTGGGCATCACGGTGCACGCCTCCCTGTACGAACGGGCCACCGACGGCGGTCTCGGCTACAACACCGCGATCTGCGTCTCCCCGGACGGCACCCTGCTGGCCCGTACCCGCAAGCTGCACATCCCGCGCTTCCCCGGCTACCACGAGGACCTGTGCTTCCGCCCCGGCGACACCGGCTTCCCCGTGGTCGAGATCAGCGGCGCCAGGTTCGGCTTCCCCACCTGCTGGGACGAGTGGTTCCCCGAACTGGCCAGGACCTACGCGCTGGAGGGCGCGCAGGTGCTGGTCCACCCGACCGCGATCGGCTCAGAGCCCGAGCTGCCCGCGTTCGACACCCGGCCGATCTGGGAACACGCCATCTCCGCCAACGGCCTGACCAACGCCCTGTTCATGGTCGTGCCCAACCGGGTCGGTACCGAAGGGCCCATCACCTTCTACGGCTCGTCGTTCATCTCCGACCCCTACGGCCGGGTCATGCTGCGCGCCCCTCGCGACCGCCCCGCCGTACTCGTCGCCGATCTCGACCTGGACCAGCGGCGCGACTGGCTGGAGTTCGGCCTGATCAGCACCAGGCGGCCGGAGCTGTACGGCGCGCTGACCCGCACGGTCTGAACCGGTCTGAACCGGTCCGACCCGGACTGACAAGGAGAAGCCCATGCGGATCGCAGCGCTCACGGCCGTCGTGTTCCTCGCGGCGGCCTGCGGCGGGACCGCCGCCACACCCCCCACGCCCGGCTCGCTCTTCACGCTGTCGGCCTCGACCCCGCCCGCCAAGGGCGACATCGACGCCTTCACCTGGTCGATCTACGCCGAGCCGCCGACGCTGGACTACGTCTACGCCTTCGACTACCCGCAGAACATGATCCTCTCCAACGTCTGCGAGAGTCTCATGCGCTGGACCCCGCAGCTCGGCCTGGAACCCGGTCTGGCCGAAGAGGTGAAGCAGCCGGACGACAAGACCTTCGTCTACCGCATCCGACCCGGCGTGACCTACCACGGCGGCGGCGAGGTCACCGCGGACGACGTCGTCTTCAGCCTGCGCCGCCACCTGGATCCGGCCGTGGGCTCGTACTGGGCCAAGTCCTTCGACCGGGTCACCTCGATCGACAAGAGCGGTCCGATGAAGGTGACCGTACGGCTGAAGCGCCCCGACTCCCAGTTCAACCAGTGGATGGCCACCTCGGCGGGCACGATCGTCAACCCGCGCGCGGTCCGGGCCAAGGGCTCCGGCTACGGCAACCCGGACGGCGGCGTCGACTGCACCGGACCGTACCGGCTCGGCCCGTGGCGCAAGGGAGAGTCGATCGAGCTCGACCGCTTCCCCGGCTACTGGGGCAAGAAGGCCAAGGCGGGCAAGGTGCTCTTCCGGTTCATCACCGACCCGGCCGCCAGGACCAACGCCATGCTGACCGGCGAAGTCGACGGCGGCTACCTCATCGCCCCCGACAGCTACGCCAGGCTCCGGACGGGAGGCAAGGGCACGCTCTACTTCGGCAAGAGCCTGACCACTGTCAACCTCTCCTTCACCAATCTGAAGGGCACCCTCGGCGACGTGCGCGTACGGCGGGCGCTGTCGCTGGCCCTGGACCGCGAGGGCTTCATCAGGACCGGGCTGCAGGGCGTCGGCTCGATCGCCGCGGTCCCGGCGCCCCGTGACGCCTGGCCGCAACAGGCCGCCCAACCACCGGCCGCCGAGCGCGACGTGGCCGCGGCCAAGGAACTCATCCGGCAGGCGGGCGCCACCGGCAAGAAGATCACCGTCGCGACCAGCCCCATCGGCACCGACGTGTCCCTGCTGGCCACCGCCGTACAGGCCGCGGGCACGGAGATCGGGCTGGACGTCGAGCTGAAGACCATCGCGCCGGACGCCTACACCGCGCTGTTCTCCGACCCGAAAGCGCGGGCCTCGGTGGACCTGTTCCCCTGCACCTATTACCTGTCGATCATCGATCCACTGGCCAGCTACTCGATCTTCAGGACGGGTGACTTCGAGAACTACGCGGGCTACACGGATCCGGCCTACGACAAGCTGGTCGACCAGGCGACCGCCGAATACGACCCGGCCAGGCGGGCCGCGCTGACCGCCCGCCTGCGCGACACGGAGGCCGGACAGGTGCTGTGGATCCCGGTCGCCGAGTGGCCCACATCGCTTTACCTCGGCAAGCGCATCACCGGCGCGCCGACCTCCATCGCCTACATGTACTACCCGTGGGCCGCCGACGTGGGCGCCGCCGGATGATCGCCCGCTTCCTGCTGCGCCGCCTGCTGGAGGCGGCGCTGACCCTGACGGCCGCATCGGTCCTGGTGTTCGGCGCGGTGCACCTGGCCCCGGGCCGCCCGGAGACGTTCCTGCTCGGCGGCCGCGCGGCCGGCCCGCAGGCCCTGGCCGCGATCAGGGCCCAGTACCACCTGGACGACCCTTTCCTTCTTCAGTACCTCAAGTGGGCCGGCGGCTTCCTGACCGGCGACCTGGGCCGGTCGATCCAGTATCGCGGCCCGGTGCTCGACCTGATCGAGGCCAGGCTGCCGAGCACGCTGCTGCTCATCACGATGGCCGCCCTGCTGGTGGTGGCGCTCGGCGTCGGGCTGGGCAGGTTGGCGGCCGTGCGCGGCGGGGCCACCGACTCGGCCGTGCTCGGCACGCCGTCGTTCGTCGCCGCCATCGGCCTGCTGTGGGTCTTGTCCGTCCAGCTCGGCTGGTTCCCGACCATCGGCAGCGGCGACGGGCTGCCCGACATGATCTACCACCTCACGCTCCCGTCGCTGGCACTGGCCCTGTACTGGACCGGCTGGCTCGCCCGAGTCACCCGCAGCGCCATGCGCGACCAGCTCGCCCTCGACCACGTCACCGTCGCCCGCGGCCGTGGCCTGCCCGAACGCCTGGTGATCCGCCGCCACGTGCTGCGCAACGCCCTCGGCCCCATCGTCACCGTCAGCGGCCTGACCATATCCGGCCTGGTCATCAGCACCGTGCTGGTCGAGGCGGCCTTCGGCCTGGGCGGGCTCGGCGCGCTGCTGGAAAGCTCGGTGCAGGTCAAGGACTTCCCCGTCGTCCAGGCCATCACGCTCCTGGTGGTCGCGCTCTTCACGGTGACCAACCTGATCGTGGACCTCTGCTACCCGCTGGTCGACCCCCGGGTCCGCCTCGGCGCCAGGAACGATGCCGGATGAGCGCCGTCAGCGGAGTCCTGCGCGGCCTGCGTGCCCCCCGGCCCGGTCTCCACCTGATCTGTCTCGCCTTCGTCGTGCTGATGCTCATCGTCGCGGTCGCCGCCCCCCTGCTCGCGCCGCACGACCCCAACGCCACCGACCTCGGCGCCGCCCTGGCCGGCCCGACGCCCGAGCACCTCCTCGGCGCCGACACCGCCGGCCGTGACACCCTGTCGCGGCTCATCGCCGGCACCAGCACGTCGTTGCTGGGCCCGGTCGCCGTCGTCGTCTTCTCCACCGTCGCCGGCGTGGCGGTCGGCGTCGCCTCCGGCTGGCTCGGCGGCTGGCCCGACACGCTGCTGTCACGGGCCGCCGAACTCCTGCTCGCCTTCCCGGCCCTGCTCGTGGCGATCCTTTTCGTCGCGCTGTACGGCGAAGGCGTCACGGCCCCCGTCATCGCCCTGTCCCTGGCCTACCTGCCCTACGTGAGCCGGGTGGCCCGCAATCTCACGCTGTCCGAGCGGCAACGCCCCTACCTGGCCGCCTACCGAGTGCAGGGGTTCTCCGGCCTGACCATCTGCCTGCGTCACCTGCTGCCCAACATCGCCCCGGTGGTGCTGGCCCAGTCGTCGGTCAACTTCGGCTACGCCCTGCTCGACCTGTCCGCCCTGTCCTACCTGGGGCTGGGCGTGCCCCCGCTGACTCCGACCTGGGGATCGATGATCAACGACGGCCAGTCGGCCCTGCTGCAGGGCCATCCGCTCTCGGCCATCCTGCCCTGCGCCGCGATCGTGCTCACGGTGGTCGCCTTCAACGTCGTGGCCGAGCACTGGGCCGACCGAGTGTCCCGGAGGCCGTCATGAGCGTGCTGCGCATCGACGGGCTGCGCATGCGGCTGCCGGAGACGGCGCGGCCGCTGCTGGACGGGGTCGAGCTGAGCGTGGCCGAGGGCGAGAGCGTGGCGCTGGTGGGCGAGTCGGGGTCGGGCAAGAGCCTGACCTCGCGGCTCGCGCTCGGGCTGCTGCCGTCCGGGGCGGTCGTCGAGGGCACCGTGGCGGTGGCGGGTGAGGACGTGCTCGCGGCGTCGCCCGCCCGGTTGCGCGAGCTGCGCAGCCGTACCGTGGCCATGATCTTCCAGGACCCGCGCGCGGGCATCAACCCGCTGCGCAGGGTCGGCGACTTCCTGGTCGAGGGCCGCAAGGGGGCGCGTGCGCGCGCCCGCGAACTCGTCGAGGCGGTCGGGCTGGAGCAGCGGGTGCTGCGGCAGTATCCGCACGAGCTGTCCGGCGGCATGCTGCAACGGGTCATGATCGCCGGAGCGCTCATGGGCGACCCGAAGCTGCTGCTGTGCGACGAGCCCACGACCGCCCTGGACGTCACCACCCAGGCCGAGATCGTGGCCCTGCTCCAGTCGCTGCGCCGGCGGTACGGGACCGGGCTGCTGTTCGTCACGCACGACCTCGACCTGGCCGCTGACGTCGCCGACCGCGTCTACGTCATGTACGCGGGCCGGATCGCCGAGACCGGACCGGCGGACACGCTGTTCTCCCGGCCGCGTCACCCCTACACCGCCGCGCTGCTCGCCGCCCGGCCGAGGGTCGGCAAGGAGGCGGAACGGCTGGCCACGATCCCCGGGCAGCCGCCCGACCTGCGGACCGCGCTCACCGGCTGCGCCTTCGCAGTGCGATGCCCGCTGGCGACGGCCGAATGCCACACCGATGCGCCCGAACTGATCGACCAGGTCGCTTGTCACCACAGCCGCACCGGAGCCGAGCATGCTTGAAGTCGAGGGGCTGTCCAAGTCCTATGGGAACGTGCAGGCGGTCAGGGACGTCGCCTTCACCCTGGCCGAAGGCGGCTCGCTCGGCGTCGTGGGCGAGTCGGGTTCCGGCAAGACCACGACGGCCCGGATCATCCTCGGTCTGGAGCGTCCCGACATGGGGCGGGTCATGGTGGGCGGTCACGACCGTTCGGCGCGGCGCCGGGGCCGGGCCGAACGGTTGCGGCGGGCCCGTGAGGTGCAGCTCGTCTTCCAGGACCCGTTCCTGTCGCTGGATCCGCGGCTCAGCGCCAGGACGGTCCTGCGTGAGAGCCTGAGGCTGCACTTCCCGGACATCGACCACGCCCGGCGGATCGCCGAGCTCCTCGACCAGGTCGGTCTGGGCGAGCGGGAGGCAGATGCGCTGCCCCGCCGGCTGTCGGGCGGGCAGCGCCAGCGGGTCGCGCTCGCCCGTGCGCTCGCCCTTGAGCCCTCGGTGCTGGTGCTGGACGAGGCGGTCGCCGCGCTCGACGTGTGCGTTCAGGCGCAGATCCTCAACCTGCTCGCAGACCTGCGCGAGCAGACCGGTACGGCGTTCCTGTTCATCACCCACGACCTCGGCGTGGTCAGTCAGGTCACCGACGACCTGGTCGTCATGCGGAACGGCGAGATCGTGGAACGAGGCCCGACCTCGCGCGTTCTGGACGAACCCCAACACCCCTACACCAGGCTTCTGCTGTCCTCGATTCCCGGATCCGGCAGGTAAGCTCCGTCCTGACGGAATTTTCAGTCAGGGGGATGGTTGTGCGGATATCACGACGTCAGACACTACAAGCCGCGATCTTGGCGGCCTTCGGAGGCGCGCTGAGCGCCTGCGGGCCATCCTCGACAGGCTCCGGGGTGACGACCTCCCCGGCGCGGAGCGCGAAGGCCGCGTCCGCCGTGGAGGCCACGAAGGCCGGGTGGCTGATGCCCGAAGAGACCCATCCGCACGAGCGGACGTTCATGTCGTGGCCCACCCAGCTGATCTGGAAGTCCGACACCGCGGACGTGCGCGACGACATCGCCGGCATCGCCCGCGCCATCGCCGGCTTCGAACCGGTCGTGCTGCTCGCCAACCCCGGTGACGTCAAGGCCGCGCAGCGCGCCTGCGGCTCCCAGGTCGAGGTGGTCCCGATCCCGGTCGACGACCTGTGGATGCGCGACATCGGCCCCACCTTCGTGCTGGACGGCAAGAAGATCGCCGGAGTCGACCTCAACTTCAACGGCTGGGGCGGCAAACAGGCGCACTCCCGTGACTCCGGCGTCGCCCGCGAGATCCTGGCCATGGAGAAGGTCACCCGGATCCAGGCGCCCATCGTCGGCGAGGGCGGCTCGATCGAGGTCGACGGCGTGGGCACGCTCATGGCCACCGAGAGCTCGCTGATCAACGACAACCGCAACCCGGGCAAGACCAAGGCCGACATCGAGGCCGCCCTGACCGAGACCGTCGGCGCGACCACCTTCATCTGGGTGAAGGGCGTCAGGGGCAAGGACATCACCGACTACCACATCGACGCGCTGGCCCGCTTCTCCAAGCCCGGCGTCGTGGTGGTCAGCACTCCGCCGGAGGACGCCCCCGACGACGTCTGGACCGCAGCCTACGACCAGGCGCACGCGGTCCTGAAGACGGCCGTCGACGCCCGCGGGAAGCGGCTCGAACTGGTCGAACTGCCGGAACCGGTCGACATCGGCCGCCGCGGCGAGGGCTTCCTGGCCACCTACGTCAACTACTACGTGGTCAACGGCGGCGTCATCCTTCCCCGCTTCGGCGACAAGAAGGCCGACAAAGACGCGGTCGCCATCGTCGAAGACCTCTACCCCGGCCGCGAGGTCGTCCAGGTGCCCGTCGACACCCTCGGCGAAGGCGGCGGCGGCATCCACTGCGCCACCCAGCAGATGCCCAAGCGGAACTGAACATCCCACACCCCCGCCGAATCGGCCTCCACGGGGAGGAGGCCGCACGCCAAGTGCTCACCTGCCGGCCCGGGGCCTGATCGCCTCAAGCCGACCGGCTGGCGGGCCTGGCGGACGAGCCGCGGCCGGGTCGGCGCAAGGCGGAGCTGGTCCTGTCCGAGGCCGAGCGTGCGCAGTTGACGCGCTG